>JBBDRL010000088.1:49896-93123 GCA_040905505.1 Gemmatimonadota bacterium
TCATCCCTGCGAATGCGGGGATCCAGTTCGATTTCAGCCATCCGCGCGGGGTCGCCCTGCTACTGGATTCCCGCTGGCGCGGGAATGACGTGGCGGGGCCGGAATGACGTGGTGGGGTGGGAGTGACGCAGCAGGGCGGGAATGACGTGGCGGGCGGGCATGACGTGGTGGGGCGGGAATGACGCAGCAGGGCGGGCATGACGTGTTAACGTGGGAGTGATGCGCCGGAGGCGATGACGGCTGGGATCCACCAGGTGAAGGAAGGAAATACCATTGGCGATTGAGAGCAGAAACCCGGCAACCGGAGATCTGATCGAGGCGTACGAGGCGCTCTCGTCGGGCGAGCTGGATGAGAAGCTCGGGCGGGCGGCGTCCGCCTACGCGACGCATTCGAGCACCCGAATGGCGGCGCGTTCGGAGCTTCTCGTCCGGGCGGCGGGGATCCTCGAGGCAGAGAAGCGGGATCTGGGCCGGCTGATGACGGAGGAGATGGGCAAGCCGATCACGGCGGCGATCGCGGAGGCGGAAAAGTGCGCCTGGGTGTGCCGCTATTACGCCGAGAGCGCCCCGCGCTTCCTGGCGGACGAGGAGGTCGAGACAACCGCACGCCGCAGCTTCGTGCGGTACCGACCACTGGGTCCCGTGCTCGCGGTGATGCCCTGGAATTTCCCGTTCTGGCAGGTCTTCCGATTCGCGGCCCCGGCGCTGATGGCGGGGAACGTAGGGCTATTGAAGCACGCCTCGAACGTCCCCCGCTGCGCGCTGGCGATCGAGGATATCTTCAGGCGTGCCGGTGGTGCGGAAGGTGTGTTTCAGACCCTGCTCATCGAATCCAACCGAGTGGCCGACGTGATCGACGACCCGCGTGTCCGGGCCGTTACCCTCACCGGCAGCACGGGGGCGGGCGCTGCGGTCGCGGGGCGTGCGGGCAAGCGGATCAAGAAGACGGTGCTCGAGCTTGGCGGAAGCGATCCCTTCGTGGTGATGCCGAGCGCGGATCTGAGCGCGGCGATCGGAACGGCGGTGACCGCGCGAACAATCAATAACGGCCAGTCCTGCATCGCCGCCAAGCGGTTCATCGTCCACGATGCCGTCTACGACCGGTTCGTCGGAGGCTTGGTGGAGGGCCTGGCTCGCCTGCGAGTGGGCGACCCGCTGGATGAGTCGACCCAGGTCGGGCCGCTCGCTACCCCGGCGATCGTCGCGGAGGTGGAGGATCAGGTGAACCGTTCGATCCAGGCCGGCGCACGCCTGCTCACGGGCGGCGTGCGCCTCGAGCGGCCGGGCAACTACTATGCGCCGACTGCGCTGGCCGAGATTCCCGCCGAGAGCGCGGCCGCGCGTGAGGAGATCTTCGGGCCGGTCGCGTCGATCTTCCGCGTCCACGATGTCGACGAGGCGATCGCGGCGGCGAACGACACCGTCTTCGGGCTCGGGAGCAGCGTCTGGACGAACGACGACCGCGAGCGTGATCGCCTTATCGAAGAGGTAGAGGCGGGCCAGGTCTTCGTCAACGCGATGGTCTCGTCGGATCCGCGCCTTCCGTTCGGCGGCGTGAAGGAGTCGGGCTACGGGCGGGAGCTGGGCGTCTGGGGAATCCGGGAGTTCGTCAACGTAAAGACGGTCTGGATCGGCGGCGAGTCCGCTGCTGCGACCGAGTAGTTCAGAAGGTGAGGTAGTTCTCCAGCTCCTCCGCGCGACGGTCGGCGGTGTGGCGCTCCATGATCAGAGCGCGGAGCGCCTCCCCCATCCGGCGTCGCTCCCCGTCCGGCGTATCACTGATGATGTCGGCGACCTCGTCCGTGGATCGCGGTAGCATGATCTCCCAGCCCGGCTCGAACAGCTGATCGATGCCGGGCCAATGGTCGGAGATCACCGCCGCCCCAGCCGCTCCGGCCTCGAAGAGGCGCACGGAAGGCGACCACCCTGCAGCGACCATATCCGCCCGCGTGGCGTTCAGCTGCCAGCGTGCGCTCGAGTAGAAGGCGCGGTGCCGGTCCGGCGGCACGTGTGGGATCCATCGCACGTTGTCGGGCCACCTGATCGAGTCGGGATACTGCGGTCCGGCGACGATGAAGCTTCGGACCGGCAGGCGAGCGGCGACGTCGAGCAGGAATCTCTCGATCACCGGCTGCCGGTCGGGCGCGTAGGTGCCCATGTACGCCAGGTCCGCGACGAACTCGGGATCGGCGTCACCCTCGCGATAGCTGGCCGGATCCACCGAGCAGTACAGCGGGACGGCGCTCCGTGCGCCGAGCTCGCCCTCGACCACCACCCGCAGGAAATCGCCCCCGCTGAAGGACAGGTAGCGGTCGAAGCGGGGAATCTGGTCGATCCGCAGGTACTCCGCCCCCCCGTTCCGTAGCGCCGCGACCGTCACCGGCGTATCGATGTCGTAGAAGAGGAGCGGGCGGACCCCGGCTTCGACCAGATCGTCGACGATCCGCGGCCCCTCATGGACGTACGATCCGACGATCGTGGCGTCGGCGGCCCGGGCGGCCGCCAGGGCGCTGTGGCGAACAGCCGACCATTCGGTGTAGATCGCCAGCTCCGCGAATTCGGGATCGGTCAGATCGCGATTGGGACCCTGGTACCAGGGCGCATCCCACTCGAAGAACGTCACGTCGTGGCCGCGCGCCGCGAACGCCCGCAGGAGCGAGCGATAGGTCGTCGCGTGCCCGTTGCCCCAACTGGAGGATAGCGAGAGCCCGAAGACGACGAGTCTCACGCTACGCTCCGCACGGACTCCCGCAGGATGGCATCGAGTAGAATCGCCCGCTGATCGTACGTATGGTCCCGGAGGGCACGCTCGCGGGCTGCCCGCCCGATCGTCCTCGCCCGATCGTCGTCGACGAGGGCGACGAGACGCGCGACGTCCTCGGCGCCTGCGGCCACCAGGATCTCCTCGTCGGGCGTGAAGAACTCCTCGATTCCGCTCCACGCGTCCGTCACCTGACAGGCGGCGGCACCCGCGGCCTCGAACATCCGGGTCGCAGGTGACCAGCCGTTGCGGACCATCGACTCGCGGTGGATGTTCAGCACCAGCCGCGCGGAGGCGTTGACCTCGTTGTGCCGGGCCGTAGGGATGTGCCCCAGGTAGGTGACGTTCGACGGCATCTCCTTGTCCGCCCACCCCTCTCCCCCCAGTGCGAAGCGGCAGTCCGGCCGGAGCGACGCGGCGCGGAAGAAGAATTCATCGACCCGGGCCTCCCGGTCCGGGAGGCGGTTACCCATGAAGAGTGTCTCGTACTGCGGCTCCCCCCGCGGTTCGACCGGGCGGTGCTCGACGGGATCGAGCGCGTTGTAGATCGGCGTGCACGCCCGCGCCCCCCATCGCTCGTACTCGTTCACCACCGGGGGCCCGCCGCCATAGCTGAAGATGTGCTCGTAGAGGGGGATGATCCTGCGGAACGGATCGGCCGGGTCGTTCGCGATCCGGCCGAGCGTGGCGGGCGCGTCGACGTCCAGAAATGCGGTCGCGGCGACCCCACCGCCGGTGGCGACCGCCCGCTCCAGCTCCGCGTCCCAGATCCCGACCCCGCTGCACTTGATCACCCAGTCGGCACGCTCGAGCGCATCGGCGACCAGTCGCTCGCGCTCCTCCTCCGACGAGAAAACGACGACCTCGGCGTACTCGGGGTCGGATTCGAGATCCCGATTCTGCTGCCGACCGTAGGCGTCCGGCTCGCAGAACGTGACTTCGTGGCCGAGTCGGTCGAGCGCCCGGATCAGACCGCGATAGTAGGTGGCCGCTCCGTTCCAGTACGAGGAGACGAGCGAGGAGCCGAAGAAGATCAGTCGCATGAGTTCACAGGGTTCGTCATCGCGCCCCGCCGGCCACGGCACGCGCCGGTGCTGGGGTCTCGCCGACTGCACCGTCTGTCGCGACCCTCCTGTAAAGCGCCAGGTACCGTTCGGCGAAGATTCGGTCCGCGTAGCGGGTCAGGGCGCGCTCCCGCGCGCCGTTCGCCAGGCTCGAAAGGCGATCCGGGTCGCCGGCGAGCCCCTCTATCGCGCTGGCAAGACCGCGGGCGTCGCCGGGCGAGAAGAACTCGGCACAGCCGTCCCAGAGCTCGCGGAAGGAGCCGATATCACTGAGCACGAGGGCGCAGCCGTGCAGAGCGGCCTCCAGCGGGGCGAGACCGAACGGCTCGTAGAGCGAAGGCCCCACGTAGATGCTCGCCCGATCCATCCAGCGAGCCACCTCCGTGCGGCTCAACCGGCCGTGGCAGCTGAGGGCCGTCGGTTCGAAACGAGTGCCGCCCGGGGCCTGAAGCGCGCCGAGAAGGTGTGCGGCAGGGGCGCGATCGCCCAGGAGGTGAACGGCCTCGTCGTAGACGGCCATGCCCTTCGCCTCGTCCCAGGCACGTCCAACGCTGAGCAGGAAGGGCTCACCCTCCCTGGCCGAATGGGGACTCGTCGCCGGCCGACAGCCGTTATGGATCACTACATCCGGCGCGCGCCCGAAGTGGCGGCCGACGAGGTCCGCCTGATATCGGCTCGGCGTCAGCACCGTCGTGGCAGCCCGGAGCCCGGACCTCACCGCCTCGACGTACGGTCGCCACTCCGCCGGGGCCGGAGTCCCGTGCACTTCACCGAACCAGGAGCAGACATCGCTATGTACCGCCACGATCGTCGGCGCCGGAAACGGCTGAAGGCCCGTATAGCTCATCTGGTTCAGGTGGACGACGTCGGCGTTCCAGCCGCGCGCCAGCCGCGCCAGCCACCCCGCTGTGGCGGCCAGGTCGCGCTGCCCGTCTCGCATCCATTCGAGCCCGTGCGCGCGACATTCGATCGCGATCTCCTCGGGTAGGTCGCCGAGCTGATCGTCCGATGGGCGGCCGACGACGGCGAGGAGTAGCGCGCGACCGTCCTGCTCGAGGGCGTGCGCCAGAGTAACGGAGTAGTCCCAGACTCCGCCGATGGTGTCGGTCGTCAGTAACAGGCGCATGAACGTGGGCGCTCGAGAGACATCGGGTGGTCGCCTAGCGGCATCGGGGTAGCGGCCGGTGGCGGCACCATGGGCGAGCTAGCGGCCGTAGATGCGATCGAGGACTTCGGCGACTGTAACGAGCTGCCGGACCGCGGGATCGAACCCCTCCCCGGCCGCGAGGCGCTCTGCCCAGCCGACGGCAGCGCGCCCGCCCCATGGGTCGGGCGGCGAGACGAGTCGTTCCCGGGAGGTACCATCGAATCGCTCGGCCACGAAATCGTAGAAGGATCCGTCCATGTTACGCACCGAGGCGGCGCCCTCCGTTCCGTAGAAGGTCGCGGCGATCTCGGCGTCCTGACCTGCGTGAAGGTTCCAGGAGCAGGCCAGCCGCACGCTGGCGCCGCCGACGATGTCGAGGCGCGCCGTTGCATAGTCCTCCACCTGGTGCGAACCGGCGAGGGGCCGCCCGGCGGCGTAGAGGCGGCTCCCCACGGCCTCGACTTCCGGAAATCCGAGTGTCCAGAGGGCCATGTCGACGAGGTGTATGCCGAGGTCCATCACGCATCCGCCGCCCGCCTTCGCAGGGTCGTAGAACCACGCCTTGTCGGGTCCGTATGCATTGTGGAAGACGAGATCGGCCGTGTAGATGTCGCCGATACGACCGCTCTGGACCAACCGCCGCACCTGATCGAAAGCCGCCGCCGCGCGGTAGGAGAGGTCGACGCCGAGTAGCCGATCCGCTCGGCGAGCGGACTCGACGACCGTGGCGACCTCGGCGGCCGTTCGTCCGAGCGGCTTCTGGCAGAAGACGGCAAGGCCGCGGTCGAGTGCGGCCATCGACTGCTCGGCATGCAACCCACTGGGCGTGGCGATCACCACTCCGTCGAGCGGCAGTTCCAGCAGGGCTTCGAAGGAATCCATCTGCTCGGCTTCCGGGACGGCTTCGCCCGCTGCCCGGCGGATGCCGGCTGACGTATCCGCGATCGCTGAGATCTTCGCAATGCCGCTGGCGGCCACCGCTTCCATCCGGAGTCGACCGATCCAGCCTACACCCACGAATCCGAGACGGGGTCTCGTGAAGCGCCCGGCGCCGCGGTCGGCTGCCTCGCGCGGATCCGACGCTTTGGTGAGGGCCGACGCCATCGCAGGTCCGCTGCTGGCGCTCATGGAACGACGAGGGCTTTGAGAAAGCCGTCCGGCCGGTCGCGCGCGGCGTCCAGCGCGTCGCCAAGGCCATCGAGCGAATAGGTATGCGTGTACAGGGGATCGGGATCGAGCGCACCCCTCTCGACCGCATCGATCGCCTCGCGGATCCCGCGAACGTACATGGCCGGATCGCGTTCATGCGCGTTGAACACGTCGATGCCGCGCCAGTTCCAGAGCTGCATATCGACCTGGCGAGGACCGTCCTGATGATATCCGGCGATGACCAGCGTGCCCCGCTCCCGAACCAATTGAGCGGCGAGGTCGAGCGGCCGCTGCTTTCCGACCGCCTCGATCACCCGGGCAGCGAGCTCTCCTCCCGTCAGCTCCTTGACCTGCTCGACTACCGTTCCTGGATCGGCCAACTCGATGGTCTCGTCCGCGCCGTAGCGACGCGCCACATCGAGGGAGAATGGACGGCGGGAGATCGCGATCACCCGTGCGCCCGCATTGGTGGCGAGCCGCGTGAGGAGCGCGCCGAGGAAGCCGATCCCGACGATCGCGACGGTCATGCCGGGCTCGATCCGGCTCCGGCGAAAGATGTTCATCGCACAGCCGAGAGGTTCACCCGGAAAGGGCCGGCCGTCGAGCGATCTCGGCAGCGGGACCACCTGTGTGGCGTCAGCGACGTCGTACTCCGCGTAGGCCCTGTCGGAAAGCACCGCGACACGCTGCCCCTCCTGGAGCACCGCGACGCCCGCGCCGAGCGCATCGACCACCCCCCATCCCTCGTGGCCGAGCGCCCCCGGTGCGAACGGATAGTCGAACCACGGCTGCCCGCCCCACACGGCCAGGTTGGAGGCACAGACGCCCGTCCCCTCGAGCCTGATCCGGACCTGTCCGGCGGCAGGCTCGGGGATCGGCACATCCGTCATCCGGATGGTTCCCGGAGCCTGCACGATCGCCGCCGCCATCGTGGACGTTTCCACCCGGCGGTCGAAGGTCGATACGCCCATCAGAGCGCCACCCTGGCTCGGGCGCGCTCCGTGTCCGCCTGACGCAGCGGCAGAACCGGCGTGGACAGGTCGGCGGAATCGAGCCAGTCGACCAGGCGGCCGAGACCATCTTCCCACGAGGTCTGCGGCTTCCACCCGAGGTCGCGCTCGGCCTTGCTGGTTTCCGAGACGTAGATTCGCTGATCGCCGGGTCGCCAGTCGGCCATCTCGACGGGCACCTGGCAACCGGTGATCTCCATCAGGCGGTCGATCACGCGTCGCACCGACACGGCGTTGCCCTCGCCTCCACCGATGTTGTAGACCTCGCCACTTCGCCGCTCGGCGCCATCGGCCGCACGTCGCATCGCGTCGACGAGATCGCCGACCCAGAGCACGTCCCGGACCTGACGGCCGTCCCCATAGATCGTGATCGGGCTGCCGGCGAGAAGGGCGCGGGCGAAATGCGCCACCCAACCCTGGTCCTCCGTACCGAACTGCCGCATGCCGTAGATACAGCTCATCCGGAGCACGACGGTCGGCAAGTCGAAGACCCGGGCGTAATCGCGAACGTACTGATCGGCCGAACCCTTGGAGCAACCATAGGGCGAATGGAAGTCCAGCGGTGCCGATTCCGAGATGCCACGCCGGCCGTCGGCATATCGGTAGGCGTCTCCGTCCTTCTCGATCTCGATGTCGTCCAGCTCGCCGTATACTTTGTTCGTAGAGGTGAAGAGAATGGTCGGCGGGTTCGGCATCGCGCGCGCGGCTTCGAGGATGTTGAAGGTCCCGAGCAGGTTCGTCTGCAGATCCAACCGCGGGTCGCGCAGCGATGTCGTGACCGCGACCTGCGCCGCCAGGTGATAGACACGCTCCGCGTTGCGCATCAGCGAGCTCACCCGCGCCGCATCGGTCACGTCTCCGACCTCCACCCGGAGGTTCGGGCCGTGCTCCTGCACCAGCCAGCGCAGGTTCGCCTCGACCCCCGCGCGGCAGAGGCTATCGAGAATCACTACCCGTTCACCTGAATTCAGGAGCGCGTCGGCCAGATTGGAGCCGATGAATCCTGCGCCACCCGTGATCAGCGTGTAAGCACGCTCCCTCATCTTCCAACCCCTTCTCTACTTCGTTAATCCACGTGCGGCGAGCTCGGCGGCGTGCTGGCCAGCACCATCCTCGGGCTGCTCCTGTGCCTGCAGCCACTCCACCAGCTCGGTCATTCCCTGCTCGAGCGATACGCGAGGCGAATAGCCCAGGGCGTCTCGCGCCCGGCCGATGTCCGCGAAGCAGTGGCGGATGTCGCCGACTCTGTAGCGGCCGGTGACCTCAGGCTCGACGCCCACCCCCAGCACATCCGCCAGCGTCCGGGCCACGCCGTTGACCGAGATGGAACGACCGGAGCCGATGTTGAACGCACCGCCGATCGCCGCGTCCCGCTCCGCAGCTAGTAGCAGACTCTGGACGACGTCGTGCACCGATACGAAATCCCGGCTCTGCTCCCCGTCCTCGAAGATCAGGGGAGGATTGCCATTGAGGAGCCGCGAACTGAAGATCGCCACGACCCCGGTATAGGGATTCGAAAGCGCCTGGCGCGGCCCGTAAATGTTGAAGAAGCGGAGCGCGACGCTGGGAATCCCGTACGCTCCCCCGACCTGCAGCACCATCCGCTCCTGATCCGCTTTGTTCAGCGCGTAGATCGAGGTGGGGTCGATCTCCTTCTCCTCCGTCGTCGGTCGAGGTGCGAGCCGCGTGCCGTCGGGGTCCTGCAGCTCCCACTCGTGCTGGTAGAGCTGCTCCACGCTCCGCCGCCGCGCCGCCGCCGGCCGGCCGTCGGGCCGTGTGTACTCCCCTTCCCCGTAGATCGACATCGAGCTGGCGACGACCAGCCGGTCCAGCGTCTGGCCGCTGTCCACCAGCGCCTGAAGAAGGTTGGCAGTGCCTAGTGTATTCGTTGCCGTGTAGTCCGCGATCCGGTACATTGACTGCCCGACGCCGACCGCCGCGGCCAGGTGAAACACCACGTCGGCGTTACGCAGGGCGTCGGCTACCCCGCCCGGATCCCGCATGTCGCCGAGCACGAATTCGGCTTCGGGGGACAGCCATTGCGGTTTCTTTCGATCCGGGCCGTGGACCTGCGGATCGAGGTTGTCCAGGACCCGGACCTGGTCGCCCCGTTCGAGCAGGGCATCGACCAGGTGGCTGCCGACGAAGCCGGCCCCTCCGGTCACGAGTACACGTCTTCCCGCCACGTTCACCTCCACACGATCGCGGTGATTACTTCGATCAAGATCTGGAACGAGCCCAACAATCTCTCCCACTGGGATTTCCTGCTCGATCCCGGATGGTCGACGTTCGCCGGACTGGTCCGCGAATCGGCCGAAGCGATTCGTCAGGTCCGCCCGGATCTGCCGCTCGTCCTGGGCGGCATGTCGCCCATCGACCCCGGGTTCGTCCGCCAGATGGCGGAGCACGGCGTTCTCGACTACATCGACGTGCTGGCCGTGCACGGCTTCCCGTACGACTGGAACCTCTGGCCGCTCGAGGAGTGGCCGGAGCGACTGGCCCAGCTACGTGCCGAATTCGACCGGCCCGTCTGGGTCACCGAAACCGGCGTATCGTCCTACGCCGGCGAGGACATCGGCGCATGGGGGCTGCGTCGCTCCCGCGAGATTCTCGGGGGAGAGAAGGTGTACTGGTACACCCTCCTGGACCTCGCGCCGGAGCGGGAAGCCACTACCCGCCACAAACAGGCCGAGGGCAGCTCTTACTGGCGCCACTTTCATTTCGGTCTCCTGCGCTACGACGGTACGCCGAAGAAGGCGATCGACGAGTTTTCGCCCGATCTCGGCATCTGCCAGTGGTTCCACTACCGGGACGAGCGGACGCTCGAGTTGGCGGTGCGCTGGTTCGAACGGCTCGGCGTCCGCCAGATCCGGACCGGTCTCAGCTGGGCCGAGAGCCATCAGCCGGGGGCCCAGGAGTGGTTCGACACGCTCATGTCTGCCCTCGCGCCGTTCGATGTCTGCGCCACGCTCTGTTTCACGCCACCGAGCCGCGGCGTGCGCGAATGCCATACGAGCCCCCCGGTCGACCCCGGCGAGTTCGGATACTTCGCCGGGCAGATGGTCGAGCGTTACGCCCCGCCGGGCGCCGAGACGCCCCCGCTGTCCGCCCTCGAGCAGTAGCACACTTCCTCCCCTTCCCATCCGTCGATTCGCAGCCCCGACGAGCGTAGCATCGCCTCCATCGCGGACCGATTGGGTATCCACCAGTTGGTGGGGTCCCCCGCATACCGGTTCTCGATGAAGTACATTGCTGGAAAGCGCGGGTCCGAGAAGATCTCCCGCTCGTCGATCGGGTAATCGCCCGCAGGCTCGAGGGGGTCGGGATCGCCCCGGAGCATGCACTGGAACACGAGTCCCTCGCGTACGACGCCCGCTACCTTCTCCAGCGCATACAGCGGATGCCGAAGGTGATAGAGGACGCCGAGGAACAGCACGTAGTCGAAGCCGCGACCGAGCCGGTCGACGTCGTAGACGTCCATCTCGAGGTACTCGATGTCGGCGCCGAGCACGTCCGCCGCGAACCTGGCCTGCGCGAGGTAGCGTGGATCGTGCTCGATGCCGGTCACCCGGGCGCCCCGCTCATTTAGCTGGAGCGAGTAGAACCCGGCGTTGCAACCGACGTCGAGCACTGTCTTGCCTGACAGATCTGCGGGAATCCCGCGACTCACGAGAGGCCAGAGCTCGTGCAGGAAGTTGCCCAGCGGGTGGTGGGGCGCCGTGCGGACTCCGTGGAGGTCGAGGTCGTGAAACCAGGGGCCGAGCTCGCGTACGCGCGTCTCGAGGTTCTCGAGCGTCGTCGTGTTCACGAGGCGCCCTCCATCCGCGAATCGTACTCCTCGGCGTACCTCTCGAGGCGCTGGTTCACCTCGTCCGCCCAGACGCCGGTGACGAGCCGCTGCGCCAGCCGCACACCCAGACGCAGGTCCTGCCTCCGCCGCGCGCCTTCCTCCTCACCGCGCCCGATCAGCTCGGCCGTCTCCATCTCGATCGCGAAGGCCAGACGGTCCAGCTCGGTGAAGATGTCACCCCGCAGACTGGCTGCATCCGGCGATTCCTCGGGCGGGGGTGAACTCAGCATCCCACAGAAGTCCCTTCCGAACGGATTCGACAGGTCGCCGGAGGCAGGCGGAGGCTTC
Organism: Gemmatimonadota bacterium; assembly: GCA_040905505.1. Classification (GTDB taxonomy): domain Bacteria; phylum Gemmatimonadota; class Gemmatimonadetes; order Longimicrobiales; family Longimicrobiaceae; genus WHSP01. The sequence goes on from JBBDRL010000088.1 coordinate 61,166, forward strand.
GGCGGAGACCTCCGCGCACGCCCGGCGCGAGCGACGATGTGATCTTCAGCGGAAGGCAATCTCCATGCCATGTGAGGAAGCGAAGAATTCCAAATTTTCTCTGGCGTTGAGGGCGAAAACGCGCAGGCTGGAACAGCCGGAAGACCGGTCTTCCGGTCGCCCGTCGGGCGGGGAGGCAGGGCTTCAGCGGCGGCTCAGCCGAGGGCCGAACCGGCGGTGGAGACGGATCGATAAATTTCCTCGAGTTGCTCCGCGCGGTGTTCGCAGGTGTGACCCGCGCGAATGGTTGCGAGACCGTTCTCCGCGATGCGGGCGCGTTCATCCTCATCATGCGCAAGCCGAAGGATCTGCTCGCGCATCTCAGCGGGCGACCGGGCGACGAGATGATCGAATCCGGGCCGGAATAGCTGTTCGGTATCGGGCCACTCGGCCGAGATGAGGGGGATGCCACAGGCCATGGCTTCGAACGGCCTGATGGTAGGAATTCCGGGGAGGGTCGACAGATAAGGTCCGCGGGGGATGTGAACCGTCATCTTCGCCGCCGCGAAGACTTCGGGGACCCTGTAGTTGGCGATCCAGCCGCGGAAGTCGATGCCGACGGCGTCGATCTCGGCCCGCGCCTCGGGCGGGTAACGGACGCCGTGGATTGCGAAGCGGAGCTCGGGGAGCAGTCGGGCGGAATCGATCAAATAGTCGCGGATTTCACGCGTCCGCTCCTCTTCCCCCCAGTTGCCGACCCAGACGACGTCGTCGGCCTTTCGGGCCTCTCTCGGGTAGAACACCGAAGTGTCGGCGGCCTCATGGAACGTCCAGACACGATCCTGCCCGTAACGATTCCGATAGATTTCGGCGAGCGAGTCACCGAAGGCGAGGACCCCGTCGTAGTGAGCGAGGTTGAGCGCCGCGATGTCGGGAGTGGTGACCGCGCGGTGGTGCGTATCGTGGAAAAGTAGAACGAAGTCGTCGCGGCGATGGCGAAGCAGCCCGACGGCGCCGACCAGCCGAGGGTCGTTGAACTCGTGTACGAGCACGAGGTCGGCGCCGGTGGTGATCCGGTCGACGTCGTCGATCACCCGGTCCCAATCCCCATAGACCTCGATCTCGAGATCGGGGAAGAGCCGAGCGAATTCGACGATGGGGCCGTGGCCGTGGTCCTCGTGGAGCTCGTCGGCCGACCAGTTGCGCCAGCGCTCACACGTGACCACCCTATGGCCGCGGCCGCCGAGAGCCCGCGCGAGGCCTCGCAGAAAATGCGCGTTTCCGTGGCTCCAATCGCTGACCAGGGAATGTGCGAAGACGACGACTTTCATCCGATGGGTTTCCAAACAGGAGGGGCGTATCGATCGCGACCGCCTCGCTGCGGGCAAGGAGCATTCCAGCACCTGCCTGGCTCGGCATTCCCGGCCTTGTAAGTGTCGCCACCTCGAAGGCACCCCGGTGTACGACGTCATGAGCGCGAGTTGCGAAGCTCTATGCTACGTAACGAGATACTACGATTCCAACGACTCGGAGGGATGCCTGTGCCGGATTTCGCCCAGCCGAACGCCTCTCACATGTCCGACGAACTTCTCGAGGCCGTACTGGCCTGCGTCGGGGACGACGGTGCGTCGCCCCCGACCGATATCGTCCACCGAGACCAGCACAGCAACGATTTCGCGGAGGTGCGACTTCGCAATGGGCGCTCCCTGATCGTCAAGCGCGCTCGTTACGATTGGGCGGAACCGCGATTCCGGGCCTCGCGGGTCGCATCACGAATGATCCGCCAGGAGACCATGGTGGCGGTTCCCGCGCCCCTGCCCGTCCCGGCCGAGCTCGACGCGCGCCCTCTCGAGGCGTACTGGCGCATCGAGCTACCGACGCTCGAGGAGATCCTCCCGAGACTCGATGATCGGTCTCGCCCGCGCGCACTGCGCAGTTGGGGTGAGCTCGCGTCCCGGCTGCACGCCGTAAGGGTCGACGGATTTGGACCGGTCGGCGATCCGGCCACAGCGGGCCGGCCACTCGACCGATACCTGCGGGAGGAGCTCGCGGAACGATTGCTCCCTGCGATCACGGACAAGTGGCCCGCCGCCGTGTCGACCGTTCACCGGATGGTCCGGGTGATCGACGAGGTCGCGGAGCGCGTCGGTGGGCGGAGCCGCCTCGTACACAACGACCTCCATGCGGGGAACGTTCTGTGTGAGATCGACGACGGCGGAGAGGTCCGGTGCGTTGGACTGATCGATCTGGAGACCGCTCTCGGCGCCCCGCGGGAGGCGGATCTGGCGATCATGGAAGTTCAGCACAGCGGTCTGTTCGGCGACTCCATCCCCGGTCCGTGGCTGCGTGACGTCTACGCGGCTTACAGTGAGCAGGTCGATCCGTGGGTGGTGCATTTCTACCGGGCCTTCCACCAGGTGAACATGGGGTTCTACTCGGCGATCATCGGGCACCACGAGCATGCCGACCAGGTAGCGGGTGCCGCCGCCCGGGAAGTTGCCGATCTGGAGCGCAGAACGGCGTCGGCACGGATGGAAGCGGCCGCGTCGGTAGCCTGATTCATAAGGAGGAGAACGGCACGGGTCTCGCATCTTTCAACGTATGGCGAACCCCCGGCCCGATGTGAGGGATGATGGACTGCAGGCCTGTTCTGTACCTGGATCTGGACGACACGCTGATCTCCTGGGGCCCTGACGGGCCTGCCGCAGCACCCGGCGCCGGTGAGTTCGTGCGCTGGGCGATCGGTAACATGGAAGTTCGCTGGCTCACCACGTGGTGTCCCGACGGTGTGATGGACCAGAAGCTCCTTGGCGACCTCGCGAAGATGCTGAATCTGGCCCCCGACGAGATCGGCCACATTCGGGGCTTCGAATGGGACAGGGAAACGTCCAAGCTCAACGGGGTCGCGTGGCTCGAGCATATCGTGCTCGGTCGGCCCTTCGTGTGGCTCGAGGACGAGTATGGCTTCGGGGAGCGCGAGCGGGCGTTCCTCGCCCACCACAACCTGCTCGGCTGTCATCTCCACTGTAACGTGACCGACGACCCGAAGTCCCTCGCGCGTGTGCAGCCGGCGATCAGGAGCTGGCTGGAGCACCTCGAGGACGCTGCGGCATAGTCTGCCGAAACCTCCACAGGCAATCCCGGGTAGAGTAGCCGGCAAGCCGGAGCGGCAGAGGCACGCCGGCTCTCGTCGTCCGTCTGATTGTCAGCCCCGATTGTATTCTGCTGAAGATGGGGCGATATTCGGCGGGCCCTGAGGGGTATGCCGGGATCGCCACGCCGGCCAGGGGGGGGCGCCGCTTCATTCGCGATGGAGAGACTGCGTGAGTGGTTCGATGACGAGACGCCGGCGTGGCTCGGAGGCAGGTGGACGCCAGACTGCGGCTTCCCGGCGTTCGGACTCGAAGGGGGCGAATGACGTTCTCGAGTGGATCAAATCGTTCGCGATCGCGGTCCTGCTCTTCTTCGTCATCCGCACCTTCCTGATCCAGGCGTTCACGATTCCGTCGGGCAGTATGGAGAACACTCTACGGATCGGCGACTACCTGATGGCGAACAACGCCATTTTCGGTGCTCACATTCCGTTTACCGACCTGCGGGCGCCCGCGTTTCGCGAGCCCGTTTTCGGTGACGTGGTCGTCTTCCGCCCCACTTACAACGATCCGATCATCGACGTCGTGAAGCGGGTGATTGGGGAGCCGGGGGACACGGTTCAGATGGTCGATCGGGTGGTGTATCGGAATGGCAACGCGCTGGAGGAGCCCTACCTGGAGCCGCAATACCTGCCGGACGAATCGATCCAGCGCTTCGGGCCCGGCGGGTACCAGTGGCATTTCGACGCGCTGCCTGAGGAGGTCGACCCCGACACGTACGCTCCCACGCGCGACAACTGGGGGCCGCTGGTCGTGCCAGAGGGTGAGTACCTGCTGCTCGGCGACAACCGCGATCAGTCACTGGACTCGCGCTACATGGGATTCGTCCCGCGCGAGGTGATCCGTGGGAAGGCACTCTTCATCTACTATTCGATCGATCCGTTCGTGGACCGGCCATTCCCCCGGTTCGTCACCGCCGTCCGATGGGACCGCATCGGCTCGGTGATCCGCTAGGGCGCCGACTCTGCCGTCGCCTCCTCGCGACGGCCCCTGCCGGCGATCTCTACCCAGCGCGTCCATACATTCTCCCGCTCGACTTGGGCGACCACCGCCGGGTCGAAGCGTGACTCCGCCCCCCTTCGTAGCTCCCGCAACGCCTGATCGGGCTCGAGAGGGCTGTGATACGCACGCGGCTGGGTCAGCGCGTCGAACACGTCGGCGACGCTGATCAGCCTCGACTCCAGCGGGATCTCCTTCCCGGCCAAACCTTCCGGGTAGCCGTTTCCATCCCAGCACTCGTGGTGCGCTTCCACGATATCCGCGATACCCGGGTGGATGGGCTCGAGCGGCTCCAGAATGTCGGCGCTCTCGTGCGGGTGCTGGTTGATCCGCTCCCGGTCGGCTGCCGAGAGGGGCTCGCAGCTGTGGAGAATGTGGAAGAAGCGGTCGTCGATCTTTCCGAGGTCGTGGAGCAGTGCAGCCAGCCGGAGCGTGGAGTGGCGGCCCCGTGAGATGCCATATACCGTGGCGAGGGCATCGGTCAGATCCGCGACCCTGCGCGAGTGCCGTTCGGTGACGGGATCGCCGGCACTGAGTGCATTGAGAAGCAGTTCGACGAGCACGCGATGGATCCGGGCCGTCTCCGCTCGCCGCGATCGCACGTCCGCGCTCCAGGCGGCAGCGACGACGGCGGCCCCGCCGAGGGCTCCCGCGATGCCCGTGAGGGGGGCGGTCCAGCGCGTGATGTGCATGCCAGCGGGGCCGGGGATCGGGTCGGGCCATGAGGCGCGGGCGGACGGTACGTGCGCCCAAAATCGTTGCGGACTGACGCACAAGGTGAGCCAGAGGGGGAGGTAGCCGGCTTCAGGGTGCGTGGCAGCAATCCCGCAAGCAGTCGAAGAGCGCCGACATGTCCTCGCGTGTGCTGTAGAGGTGGGGGGAGATGCGGATCGAATCGCCGCGGACGGAGACCGAGACCCGTCTTCGCGTCAGGGCTTCCTGAAGACGGGTGCGGTCGAAAGTGGCGGGGGGCCGAAGACCGAAGAGGTGAGACCCTCTCCAATCTGCGTCTTCGATGCCGAATCCCAGCTCGCGAACGTCGGCGACGAAGGGGGGCAGCAGATCACCGCAATACTGCTGGATTCGCTCGGCACCCCATTCCGTCACCAGCTCGAGCGCCGTCCGGAGCATCGGCAGGAGTATGAAGTTGCTTCGTTCTCCGACGTCGAACCGAGCCGCGCCAGGGCGATACTCGTCGACGTAGCTCGTCAGCTCGCTGAATCTCTCACTTCCAGATCTGCCCAGCCAGGTCTCCTCGAGCGGCTCGGCGTCGTCGAAGCGAGGGCCGAAGAACGCCAGCGCGGTGGAATACGGCCCCATGAGCCACTTGTAACCCGCCGCCACGAGCAGGTCGGGCTGGACGGTGCCGACATCGAAGGGCAGCGCACCGAGCGACTGCGTTCCGTCGACGACCAGCGCCGCTCCGACCTCGCGCGCCCTCCTCCCGATCCGGTCCAGGTCGAATCGGGTCCCGTCGGTCCAGTGAACGTGTGGGAGCGCGACTACCGCCGTTCCCTCGTCTATGGCCGCGAAGACGCGGTCATTCCACGCCTCGCCGCGACTTCCGCTCGCCGGCGGAGCTGCGGCCCGCACCTGGAGCCCCAGTCGTTCCGCGTGCTTACGCCAGACGTGTACGTTGCTCGGGAACTGCTCGGCCGTGAGGACGACGTTCGTGGCACTGGACCTTCCGGCGCCACGTAGAAGGTGGCGGGCGGCGATGGACATCGTGTACGAGACCGAAGGTTGGATCGCGATGCGGGCCGGGTCAGGGGCCCGCGCGAGCTGCGCGAAGAGCGTCCGCACGCGGTCGCTCTCGGCGAAGAAGTCTTCGACACCGATCGTAGTCGGATCGTTCTTCCTCAGCAGCCCCGCCATTCCCGCATCGGCGACGGCGCGGTGCTGCGGCGACATGTAGGCGCAGTTCAGGTAGTGCAGGTCGGCAGGAAGCTGGAACTCGTGCTCGAGACATCCGAGCGGAACACTCTCCATCGTCAACTCACAGCTCGAATTTGTCTTCGCCGACAGTCTCGCCCTTCTCGTCGAAGCGGCGTTCGGCGAAGTGAATCCCCCCGTCGCGGCGGATCAGGAGGGCTGTGGAGGAGCGGGTGCCGTAGCCCGGCGTCCTGATGAATGCCGCGGACAGGGCCCGCTCGAGCTCCAGCGTCACCCCTGTAGCGGGTAGCTCGTGCTCGGCGGCGAGGGTCCGGTCGAGGAGCAGGTCGAGGAGCCGCTCCGGAGCGAGGTCGTCGGGGCTCGCGATCAGGTCCGATAGTGCGGTCTTCCCGCGCGTGACCTTCGGCCAGGGCGTGTCGAGCAGGTGATTGCTCAGCCCGTAGATGCCAGCGCCCAAAGGACGCCGGGGGGTTGATCCGGGGGCCCGGTTCGAGCTCCAGAAGACGCGGTGCCGATCCGCCGCCAGGAGGTTGTAGCCACTGAAGTCTCCTCTGGCCGCCTCCAGCTCCGCCAGGTACCCTTCGGGACTCTGGCGGCCAGTAACGAAGTCGCTCACGAGGTGACCGCGGGAGCGCGCCAGCCGCTCGAACTCGGAAGGGTCCCGATAGTTGGTGACAGCCGCCCAGCGCCCGCTTCTGGTCACCGCCAGCCAGGTGCCTCCCATGCGCAGGTCGCGCCCGCCCAGGACCTCCGGCGCGTCGTCCCACATCCCCGCCGGCGCGGTGGGCCGGTCGTGGAACTCGTCCCGATTGGCGGCCAGCACCAGGCTGTAGGCCGGGTGGATGTCGTGGGCGAAAAGGACAAGGCACATGGGGGGGGAGCTATCGGCTATCGGTCATCGGCTACGATACGAGCAGGCCGCATCGTTCGGGCCGCGGGAGGCCGAGACTGCCGAAGCTGATAGCTGATATCCCCTTCAACCCACCACATCGGCGATATATTCCCGCACGCGCCGAGCGTTGGTGCCCATGTCGCCTCGGCCGATCCGCGACTTGGAACGCACGTCCAGCACCGTCCGGCCGTCGAGTGGCGTGAGTCGGATCACCACGTCGTCGTAGAAGCCGAACCAGAAGGTCCGATCAGTCGCCTCGATTCGCCCATCGGCAGGGTTCGCGTCCACGATCTCCCAGCCCTGAGCCGCGGCCGCGTCGAGCGCGCGCTGGAAGGCGCGGTCGGCGGGAAGGTCGAGGATGACGGGTCGAATCTCGGGGAAAGCGCGACGCTGCTGGACCGCGGTTTCCTCTCCACCGTACTCGACGGGATTGGGCGCGTCGGCCCGCAGCGGAGCGACCGCCACGAAGGGAGGTGGGTTCTCGGTGTCCGTGGTGATATCGTGAATCGGGGGTGCGCCGGCAGCGGCACGCTGGTTCAACCAGGGGACGCCGACCACCAGAAGCCCGAGGAGGAGAGCGGCCGCGGCTGCCGCGAGACCGCGCCGCGGCCCGTTCGGCCGAGCACGATACAGGGCGACCGCCCCGAGCGCGATCGTGAGGATTCCGCCGTACGCGGCCCAGCGGAGCATGCTGAACCCCGTTCGGAAATTCCACAGACCCCAGCGTGATCCGAAGCCCGCCATCACGCCGATCACGGTCACCAGGATCGCGAAGGCGAGGACGCCGAGAGCGAGTCGAGAGAGCGGCTTGTGCGCTGGCTTGGACGGGTTCGGCTGGATCTCGCTGTCGTTTGTCATCGCCGCGCTCCTGGTCGATTCGGGTCAGTACGGATATGGCGGAAGTTCGTTGTACGGCTCCCCGCGGCGCCCACTCTCTACGCCGACGGGTGGACCTTCCCGGCCGTCGTCGATCGGTGGACGTTCTGGATAATAGTCGTCCGGCGCCCGTTCGTCACCGATCCATGGCCTACGAAGCCTCTCGTCGGGGGGAAGGAGAGCGCCACGGGCGGGGCGGGTCGGGCGGTCGGGCAGTACGGGCTGACGCCCGGGCTCGCGCGTGTCGTCTGCGTACGGCGGGCGCCGGTCGAACGTCGTCGGATCCTCACGGCTCGGGCCCGAAGGGTACGGGGCGTTCTGGTTGCGGCTGGCCGGACTGTCGTAAACGGCCGCGTCCCGGTCGTAGTAAGGGCCGGGCTCCGCAGTGTAGCCTTCCATCCACGGTGCTGCTTCGTCCGCGCTGATGCCGGGATCGGGCGCGCTCTCGACGGAGGGGGAGATAGCGTGGCCCAGGCCGCTCGTATCGAAGGGGATCCCGGTTCGGCGCTCGAGAGCCTCGTCCAGAGCCCGCAGGGCGCCGATATAGTTCGCCATCGCGTCAGTGCCCATGTCGATGTACTTCTCGAACATCTGCACGCACTCTTCAGAGCCGGCTTCCAGGGCCGCCTCTGTGCAGCCTTCGCGCGCGGCATCGATCTCCTGCGCGATCTCGGTGGCGTCCTGGTCGCACCCTGCGATCATCGCGGCGGCGAGGGTGGCGACCAGGGCGCCGCGTCGGCGCATGAACGATAGGAGCGGGCGGTTGATTATCATCATCCCACGACTGGTTGGGCTCGAGAAAAAGTCGTTCGATACTGTGGCCACGGCTTTACGACGGCTGACGCGTGGCCGGACCGGGCCGTCGTAAAGTTCGATCCCTCAAATCTTCGAGAACGGACCGACCGTTCCCGCGGCCCGCAGCCGGCTCAGGTCGGCGTCGGTGAGGTCGGCGAGCCGATGGCCTCCGTGGTACTCCGACCAGAGCACGAGACCGGTCGGCGCGGCGAAACGAAGTGTGAGAACCGAGGCGCGAGCGACGCTCGGGCCGCGTACCCGGTCCGGGTCCCGGGGGGCTTCAACGCACCAGCGAATCGTGCCCTCCAGCCAGTAGCGGCGGAAGGCGTACTCTCCAGCGCGGCCCCGGCCGGCTCGAGGCAGCCAGACGTGGAGCTCATTTCGGCGTTCCGAACGCTGGTGGTAGATCAGCACGTGCCACGGCTCTGCCGCCAGTTCCGAGGCAAGAACCCACTCCCCCGAGTTCAGGATCAGGACATCCATAGCCATCGACGTCGCCCTCTCGGAGGGGAATAGGCACATTACCATCAGGAGTTTCGACAGCAGTAGCTCGGAACTTGAACTGCTTTCGTCTCGGCCCTCCCTACACTCACCCGAGTGAGGGAAAGTCGCTGTTGCGATCAGGTGGAGATCCAACGAGCCGTGCGTCCGATTCTGGCGTTGCGAACACGCAGCCCTTCGGCCCGGTAACGCTTCGGGGCTGCTGGCTGGACTTCCGCCGCGCGAGGGCGGACGCGAGCATCGCGTTGGGGGCTACGATGGGGACGGAATGCGGGGTGACCCGCCCATCCGGGGATGACAGGGCGGCCGGCGAAACGTAATGTGTTTCTGGCGAGCTGCGTGGCGCCCCCTTCCCACCAGGAGCCCTTCCATGAGCAGCACCAGCAGCACCAGTCACCGAGAGGCGGCTGCGGAACGCGGGCCGATCCGCGTTGGTGTGGTCACGGTCAGCGACAGTCGAACCCCCGAAAACGATACCAACGGCATCTTTCTTCGCGAGCGGATCACGGCCGCCGGTCACCTACTCGCGGGATATCGACTCGTTCCTGACGAGCCCGAAGAAGTCGTTGCCGCGTTGGATGAGCTCGCAGCCCCCGACGGCGCGCGCATCATCCTCTTCAATGGGGGCACAGGCGTCTCGCGCCGAGACAACACGTACGACGCGATCGCGGGGCGGCTGGAGAAGACGCTGCCGGGGTTCGGCGAGCTCTTTCGGATGCTGAGCTGGGAGCAGGTCGGCTCGGCAGCGATGCTCTCCCGCGCCGTCGCCGGCGTTTATCGCGGTGCGGTCGTCTTCTCCACTCCAGGGTCCCCCGCCGGAGTCCGCCTGGCATGGGAGAAACTGATCGAGCCCGAGATACAGCACCTGGCATGGGAGGTCGGCCGGTAGCAGCGGCTGTGCGGGTTTCTTGACACTCCTATTGCGCCGATCTATCATACTGACCATTCCATGCATTCGCCGATTCGGTCCGCCGCAGACGACTTCGAGGTCGTTCGCGACCCTCTTTGGAATACGATCCGGCTCGATCCGCTTGCCCTGCGGATCATCGACACGCCGGCATTTCAGCGGCTCCGGCATATCAAGCAGCTCGGGCACGCCTACCTGGTGTATCCCGGCGCCACACATACGCGATTCGATCACGCGCTCGGCGTATATCACCTGGCGCGCCGAACCCTGCACCTGCTCGCGGAGCGAGGTGAGTTAAGGGAGGTGGAGCCGGTGCATTGCCGGATCGCGTCGTATGCTGCGCTGTTGCACGACATCGGACATTACCCGTTCTCGCACGCTCTGGAGGAGCTGGGACCGGAGCAGCTCGCGGAGCATCATGAGTCGCTGACCGCCCGATTCCTGGAATCGCCGGAGCTAGCGAGGGTGCTCGCCGAACTGGACGATGGAGCGGCTCGAGCGATCGAGCAGATGATAAGGGGCGAGAGCGCGTCGCCACTACAAGGGCTGGTCGCGGGGAGTCTGGACCTCGACAAGATCGAGTACCTGAATCGCGATGCGCACTTCTGCGGAGTTCCGTATGGCACGGTCGACGTGGACCGACTGATCCACGCGCTGACGCTGCTCCGGGACCCGGGGACCCAGCGGCTGGAGATCGGCATCCATGAGAAGGGGCTGTCCGCGCTCGAGTCGCTGCTGTTCGCCAAGTATCAGATGTTCAGGAACGTCTACTGGCACCATGGCGTCCGGGCGGCGACGGTGCTGTACAAGCGCGCGGTGCAGGATGCCATTGTAGCGGGCCTGCTCTCCTCCGACGACCTCGTGGGCCGGACGGATGAGGGCCTGCTCGGGCTGCTGGAGGCGCGCGCAACGGCATCGGACGAGCCCGCTGCCCGACGCCTTCTGGAACGTTGGCTGCCTTCGCTGCGCAACCGGCGCCTTCCGAAGCGTGTGTTGGAGCTGCCGGGGGAGGCGGTCCGCGAGCTCGGAATCGCGGAATGGTACTACGATCGTCCCGATTTGCAGCGGAAGCTGGAGGAGCGGATCGCGGGGGAGCTGGAGCTCCCGACTGGCAGCGTCTTCATCGACTATCCGGAGAAGCCGCACATGATGGGACTCGATCTACTGTTGCTGCAGAGAGACGGCGGGATCGTGCGGCTGCCGGAGAGAGGTCACTCGGGCCTCATCGATCTACCGCGTATCGCGGACCAGCTCTACCATTCGGCCCGCGTGCTGCGGATCTTCAGCACTGAGCGGCGAACGCTCGCGGAAGGTTCGATTCTGGACCTCCTGGCCGAGCCGGCTTCTCGCCTCGAGAGCCGCCTGGAATCGGCAACCCCCCTGCTATGAGCAACGTCTCCAGTTCGTTCATCCCGCAATCCGACGGGCGCCCGCTGGTCCTTCTCGCAGAGGATGATCCCACCGCGGCCGAACTTCTTCAGATGTTGCTGGGACGTGTCGGCTACGACGTTCGCGTGGCGGGGGACGGGTCCGCGGCCCTGCGGATGCTCGAGGAATCCCCCTCTCCGGACGTTCTTCTGCTGGACTGGATGCTACCGGAGCTCACCGGGTTGGAAGTGTGCCGGAGGGTGCGGGAGCGATGGGATCCGCTGACGCTTCCCATCCTCATGGTGACGGCGAGGGCCGACATGGAGAGCGTTTCGGCGGCATTCGAGGCGGGGGCGAGCGATTACATCACGAAGCCCTTCCTCGGGGCCGAGCTGCGGGCCCGGATCGCCGCTCACCTCCGGATCAAGCAGCTTTCCGAGGAGCGCCGCGCGATGGACGAGCACCTCATGGAGCGAGACAAGCTCTCGACGCTGGGGCTGCTGGTGAGTGGGGTGGCGCACGATCTCAACAATCCGCTGGGCGGCATCTCGGGGTACGCGCAGCTCCTGCTGGAGGAGGAGACGGATCCGGAGAGGCTGATCGCCCTGGAGCGGATCGTTTCCGAGGTGCACCGCTGCAATCGCATAGTCGCGGACCTGTTGTCGTTCGGCCGCCGTCACACGCCGGAGCGCCTCCGGGTCGACGTGGGAGACGTTCTGCAGGCCATGCTGCAGCTGCGGGACAGACATCTTCAGGCGAACGGCGTCCTGCCGCACCTCTGCGTCGAGCCCGGCCTCCCCGCCGTGGTCGCCGACCCGCATCAGCTCCAGCAGGTCTTCGTCAACATCCTCATGAACGCAGAGTATGCACTTCGGGCGGGCGGAAGGATACTGCGGATCACGGCGGAGCTGGCGGAGTCGCCGGGCGGAGCCGAGTCGGGATGGCTGGCGATTCGCTTCTTCAACGACGGCCCTGCAATCCCTCCCGGCGTGATGTCCCACATCTTCGACCCGTTCTTCACCACGAAGGACAAGGACGAAGGGACGGGTCTCGGCCTGGCGATCTGCCGCCGCATCGTGCGTGAGCATGGCGGCGACATCGAGGCGGACAGCAGTGATGCGGGGACGTCGTTCACCATTCTGCTGCCGACCGAAGGCGCGGCGGGGGCGGCAGCCCGGGCAGCGCGCTCTCCGGACCATGCGCACGCTACTGGATCCGAACGACGAGCGTCGTGATGTTGTCTGCGCCACCGCGATCGTTCGCGGCGTCGATCAGGCGCTCGACGGTACTGGCGGGCTCTTCACCGGCCAGGAGGATGTCGAGCAGGAGGGGCGGGTCGACCATATTGTAGAGGCCGTCGGAGCAGAACAGGAGCAGATCGCCCGACTGGACCGAGGCTGTGAGCACGTCCGGATCGGGCGAGTCGGAGGCCGTGAGCACTCGCGTCAGCACGTGCGCCAGCGGGTGGGATCGTGCGGAAGCGGCCGCAATGCGACCAGCGTCGACTTCCTGCTGCACCCAACTGTGATCGTGCGTGAGCTGGCGGAGAGTGCCGCCCGCCAGCCGATAGAGGCGACTGTCGCCGATATGCCCGATATGCAGCCTCCCACCGGGGCTCAGGACTCCCACCGTGAGGGTCGTTCCCATGCCGGCGGTGTCGGGGTTCTCCTTCGAGTAGGCCGCGATCCGCCGGAATGCTTCACGAAACGCCTCGCGCATGCATCCTTCCACATCGGGGATGGGCGAGGGCGGATTCTGTAGCGTCTCGAGGGCCGCGTCTGCGGCGAGCCCACTGGCGATCTCGCCGGCGGCGTGGCCGCCCATTCCATCGGCGACGACGAAGATGCCCGCCTCCTGATCGATTCGGAAGGCGTCCTCGTTCGCCTCCCGCAGCTTCCCGACGTCCGTTCCGGCAGCGGCACTCCAGGAGACGCTCACGCGGCGATCCGGTTCAGCTCTGCCGAAGGTGCGGCAAGCAGCGCCTGGACCTCCGTTTCGGTGGCCGGTGAGCCACCGCCGAACACGATCACAAGCGCGATGAGCGCCACAATCAGCAGGACCACGGCGATCAGCAGCCAGAGCGGCAAGCGAAATACGGAGCGCTCGGCCAACGGCTGTTCTCCCGTCGGCGGCACGTACTCGGCCTTCGCGCGTTCGGCGTCGGCCCCCTCGCCGATCGTGAACTGGAACTTGATGGCGCCGGCGGCGAGCATGGCTCCTTGCTGCAGTGGCGTGCTCACGCCCGGGGCCAGCTTGACGCCTTCGACGAACGTACCGTTGCGAGATTCCAGGTCGGTCACGCGCCAGCCGCCGGCATCGTATTCCAGTCTGCAATGCCGCGTGGAGACGGTGTCGTCATCCAGCCGCACCTCGTTCTGAGGCCCCTGACCGATATGGACGACGGGCGATCGGACCTCGATCGCCTCACCGGATTCTTCCGCCTGCGGGGTCAGTATGGCGAGCGGGCTGCCGGACGCGTCGGGTGGTGGTGTCGTGGCCATCTGGGATTCGTTCAGAAGTTCTCGGGCGGTGCCCGGTTCGGCGTCCGGTTCGGTGCCCGGGTAAGTCACTGTACCGCCTCGCGGCCGTGCGGAGCGCTCGACGCGACCATGGTCGGAGCGCGGGCGAGCAGCGACGAGAGCGCCCGGCGTTCGAGTGGCCAGCGTGGTTCAGCGGCGATCGTGGAGGCGATACCTGCCCCGGCGGTCACACGCTCCGGGTCCATGGGCTGACCCCGGCGGCGCACCTCGTAGTGAAGGTGAGGACCGGTTGCGAGGCCGGTCATCCCCACGAAGCCGATGATGTCGCCCTGCCGCACGAGGGGTGCCCGCGCGAGGTCCGGCGGGATACGGGAAAGGTGAGCATACCGCGTTGCGTAGCCGCTCGGATGCTGAAGCTCCACGAGGAGTCCGTACCCGCCCCGCGGTCCTGCGTGAGTGACCAGCCCATCGGCGGTGGCGCGGACGGTCGTGCCGCTCGGGGCGGCGAAGTCCACGCCCGTATGCGGAAGGACCTGGTTCAGGATGGGATGCAGCCGGCGACGCCCGAAAGGAGAGCTGACCCGGCTTCCCCCTAGCGGGCGCTCCCATGCGGCCGGATCGAGCGCCAGTCCGAAAGGATCGTAATATCCCGGCCTGCCGGCCCGCTCAAAGTAGAAGGCGGTATGGATCCGCCCTTCACTGGCGAGCTCGACGCTCAGCACGCGGATCGAGCGGGTCGTCCCATCGGGGCGCCTCGCGCGCTCGTACGCGACCCGGAGACGGCCGGAGCGACCGAGCCCGTCCGCCGGAACAACGTCGGCGAAGATTCGTTCCAGGTGCCGGGCGACCAGTCGGCCCTCGTCGGGGCTGAGGTCGCTGGCTATCGTACGAACCGCTTCGCCGAAGGTCCCGGAAGCGTAGCCGCCCATCAACAGCGTATCGAAGCGGATGCCGAGCGCGGACACGGCCGGCATCGAATACGAAGTGCGTGACTCCGTGTCCGGCCGGGCGGACGCCGCGGCGATTCCGCCGAGGGCAGCCGTCAGCAACAATAGGGCGAGAGCTCGGTTCACCGCGGCTCAACCAGCAGGTGGAAAAATTGCGTCGCTTGCGGGTACGGCGAAGCGAAAGCGGGTGAATAAGATATGAGCGCCGATCCGACGCCACCAGCCTCACCTGCCGACCCGCCATTCAGCAATATGACAGTATCGGCACCCAGCAGCCGTCCAGCCAACATGAATGCTCCGTCTCTACCACCGCGCCGCCCGAGCGGATCGGGCGTTTCGCTCACCTTCTTCGGGCTGCTCCTGCTGGCGGGGGCGGCGTCTTCGGGCGCTCGCGGCGGTAGCACGCAATCTCCTTCGGACAACGAGCTGATCGCGACGGAAGGGAGCTTCTCACGGGAATCCCAGCGGCTCGAATGGGTGGACAGCACGCTTGCGCGCCTCGACCTCCGGCAGCGGGTCGGGCAGTTGATCGTTCCCTGGATCAACGGCGGTGAGATTCCAGAGGGCTCGGCCGAGTTTCGAAGGATTCGACGGTGGATCGAGGCCGAGCAAGTGGGGGGGCTCATCGTCTCGCGGGGGCCGGCGAGTGAGTTCGCCCCGATGATGAACCGGCTCCAGGCGCGGGCGGCGGTGCCGCTTCTGATCGTATCGGATCTGGAGACCGGCCCCGGAATGCGCCTGCGAGGCGGAACGGACATGCCGCCCGCGATGGCGTTCGGCGCGGCGGGTAGCGCGGATCTGGCCTTCGAGGCGGGTAGGGCGACCGCTGTCGAAGCGCGCGCCGCCGGAATTCACATGACATTGGGTCCGGTGCTGGACGTCAACTCGAATCCGTTCAATCCCATCATCAACACGCGGTCGTTCGGCGAGGACCCGGAGCGGGTCGGGGTCCTAGCGAGCGCCTGGATCGCAGGGGCCGGCGCAAGCGGGCTGCTCACCGCGGGGAAACACTTTCCTGGCCACGGCGCCACCGAGGTCGACTCCCACATGGGGCTGCCTAGCCTCGCTCTGGGGCTGGATGAGCTCGAGTCGCTTGATCTGGTGCCCTTCCGCGCCGGAATCGAGAGCGGGATGGACGCCGTGCTCGTCGGCCACATCGCGCTTCCGGCCCTGGACGGCGCGGCCGCTCCACCCGCGTCGCTCTCGCCGGGCATCGTCGGTGGCCTGCTCCGGGACCAGCTCGGCTTCGACGGCGTCGTCCTTACGGACGCCCTGAACATGGGCGCGATCACCGGTAACTACGACGTGCCGGAAGCGGCGATTCGCGCGATCCTCGCGGGGGCGGACCTGCTCCTGCAGCCGCCGGGCACCGGCGAGGTGATCGACGCGATCGTCGCTGCCGTCCGTGCCGGCCGGATTCCGCAAACGACCATAGACGAGTCCGCGAGGCGGGTCCTCCTCGCAAAGGCCTCGGCTGGGCTTGCCGAGCCGGGGGGTGTCCATGCGCCAGGCGGCCGGCCTCCTCCCTCCCACCTGACGCTGGCCGCGAGAGTGGCGGCCACCTCGATCACGCTCGTCCGTGATGACGACGGACTCGTGCCTCTGAGCGAGCATCACGGCTGGCTCCTCCACATCGCGTATGAAGCTTCGGGTACCCGCTTCCGCCCGGGGGTGCTGAACCGGGAGCTCAGACTTGATGGTAGGCGTGTGGAGGAGGCGGGGGTCGGGCCGCGTACGTCCGCGGCCGAGTACCGCTCCCTCGCCGAACGGGCTCGGAGCGCCGACATCGTGCTGGTCTCGTCCAACCTCACGCCTCGCGAGTTCCGGGGGCAGCTCGCGCTTCAGGACGCCTATTCGAGATTCGTCGAGGACCTGATCCGCGACGGTGTACCGGTCGTCGCGCTCTCGATGGGGAGCCCCTATCTGCTCGACTTCTTTCCGTCGGTCTCGTCCTTTCTCCTTGCCTGGAGCGGGAGCCCCGAAAGTCAAAACGCGGCGGCAGATGCGTTGCTCGGCCGTGCACCGATAAAGGGCCGCCTCCCGGTCTCGCTGCCGCCCTTTCACCAGCTCGGAGAGGGAATCTCCCGCGAGCCGCCGCGCCCGCAATGAGCACCGGGCCGGAGTAGACCCGCCGGCGACGCCTTGCGCATACGTTCGTTTCCATAGATAATCGGCGCAGACGGGTGTCGTAGCGCGCTGGTGGTCCTCGTTGTGCGCACTCCGTCACCGCGACGTCTCGCGGGGCGGAATTCGTCCGTTGCATGATACCCGCTCGATCGTCACGACATATCGGGAGGTGCGATGGGCCGGTGCGCTCGTTCGCGCCGGCCCATTTCCGCACCGAATCGGGCGGACCCACCTCAGGAATGCAGGAGCGTAGCGTGCCGACAACATCATCCCGCTCTCAGGAGCTGATCGAACTCGAAGAAAAATGGGGCGCCCCCAACTACAATCCCCTGCCCGTCGTCGTGGAGCGCGCCGAAGGCGTCTGGCTCTACGACGTCGAGGGTAACCGATATCTTGACGGGCTCAGCGCCTATTCTGCCGTCAATCAGGGGCATGCGCATCCGCGCATCCTCCAGACGATGGTCGACCAGGCGCATCGCGTCACGCTCACTTCGCGTGCCTTCCGCAACGACCAGCTGCCTCACTTCTACGAGGAGCTCGCCGCCCTCTGCGGCATGGAGATGGTCCTGCCGATGAACACCGGCGCCGAGGCGGTCGAGACGGCGATCAAGGCCGCGAGGCGCTATGGCTACCAGAAGAAGGGCATCGCGAAGGACCAGGCGGAGATCATCGTTTGCGCCGACAACTTTCACGGGCGGACGACAACCATCGTCGGGTTCTCCAGCGACCCCGACTACAAGGAGGACTTCGGTCCCTTCGCGCCGGGGTTCGTCACCGTACCCTTCGGGAACATCGACGCGCTGAAGGCGGCCATCACGCCGCAAACGTGCGGTTTCCTCTTCGAGCCGATCCAGTGTGAAGCCGGCGTCAACATCCCCCCCGACGGCTACATCCGCGAGGCGGTGGAGTTGTGCCGCCGGGAGGGCGTCCTGGCGATCGCCGACGAGATCCAGACGGGCCTGGGACGGACGGGGAAGATGTTCGCGTGCGATCACGAGGGAGTGCAGCCGGACCTGTACGTTCTGGGGAAGGCGCTCTCCGGCGGATTCTATCCGGTATCCGCGGTGGTGGGCTCGAGAGAGGTGCTCGGGTTGTTCACGCCCGGCAGCCATGGGAGCACGTACGGCGGGAATCCCCTCGCGTGCGCGGTCGCGCGAACGGCGCTCGCGGTACTCACGGACGAGGGGCTGGTGGAGCGGTCGGCGGAGGAGGGGGCATGGCTCCTTCAGGCGCTACGCGAGGAGCTCGACGATCCAACGATCCGGGAGATTCGGGGGAGGGGTCTGCTGATCGCGATCGAGCTGACCGTACCCGCCCGCGCGCACTGCGAGGCCCTGAAGGAGCGGCGGGTCCTGTGCAAAGAAACGCACGACTACGTGATCCGTCTCGCCCCACCGCTGGTTGCGCAGAGGGAAGATCTCGAGTTCGCGGTCGAGCAGATCAAGGCGGTGTTCGCTGCACTCGAGAGGGCTGCCTAATCTTCGCGCAGGACCACCGCCGGGTCGGTGCGGCCTGCACGCAAAGCGGGGACGGCAGCCGATGCCAGGCCGACGAGCAGAAGGAGGAGGGCCGTCGAGGCCAGGGTCACGGGATCGCGGGGGGCGATGTCGTACAGCAGTGCCGCGAGCACCTCGGCTGATACCACGACGGCGACCAGCCCGGCGGCGATCCCCGCGAGCACCACGCCAAGCGAGTAGCGCGCGAGCAGGGTGACGACCCGCAGACGCGCGGCCCCGAGGGCGAGCCGGATGCCGATCTCCTTCTGCCGGGCGCGAATCGACTGCGCCATCACGCCGTAGACTCCCACGACCGAGAGCGCGATCGCAACGGCGGCGAAGAACCCGAAAATCAGCGAGAGGAATTCTTCCCGGGCCGTGGCGGCGTTCCGAACGTCCGCCATGGTGCGGACGTTGTCGAGCACGAGCTCGGCATCGAAGTCCTGCACGACCTGCCGCAGGGGAGCGATCAGCGCAGAGGGGTCCGCCGCGGTTCGGATCACGAGGTTCATTCCCCGACTCACGTCCTGCGCGACGGGCGCGAATATTTCCGTCCTGACCGGTTCGGCCGGGCTCCCCTGCCGCTCATTTCCCACCACACCCACCACGGTCCACCAGGTCGCGTCGTCGTCCGGGGCGCGGCTGAAGGCGATGCGTGCCCCGATCGGGTCCGCGTCCCGGAAGTGCAGGTCGGCAAGGGCTTCGTTGATGACGACGACCGGGGTGGCACCGGCCCTGTCGGCGTCGGTGATCGCGCGGCCGCGGAGCAGGGGAACGCGAAGCGCGTCGAAGTATCCCGGCGTCACCTCCCGGTGCAGGACCTCGACGCCGTACTCGTCAGGCGGACGCCCCTCGACGGAGAAGTCGCTACTCCAGCTCGGCGAAGTCATTGGAAGTTGCCTGACCGCCGCTACCCTCTGGACGCCGGGGAGGCCCTCCGCACGGCTCCGCAGCTCGTCGTAGGCGGCGACGACCTGCTCGTCCGTTTCGTAGCGGGCCTGCGGCAGCGAGATGGTGGCGGTCAGCACCCCTTCGGGGTCGAAACCAGGGTCCACCCGCTGGAGTTGCAGGAAGCTCTGCGTCAGGAGCGCCGCCCCGGTGACCAGCAGAAGGGCGAGCGCGACTTCGCAGGCGACCAGTGTACCCGCCGCGCGTCGGCCGCCGCGTCCCTGGCCTCCGGAACGGCCACCCTCGTTGAGCATATCGCCAAAATCGGGGCGAGACGCCACCAGCGCGGGAATGGTCCCGAATACGAGCGTGCTCCCGAAGGTGACGAGCCCAAGATAAGCGGCGAACCTGCCGTCGAACGCGAGCGCCGCCGCGATGCCCGGGATGGTTTCGCCGGCCATGGCGCCGAGGGTGCGTGTGAATCCCAAGGCGAACAGAAGCCCCAGCGCGGCGCCTGCTGCCGAGAGTAGCAGACTCTCCGCGAACGTCTGCCGCACCAGCCGCCAGCGGCCGGCGCCCAATGCGGTGCGGACCGCCATCTCCCGGCGGCGGCCGAGAGATTTCACGAGCAGCAGGTTGCCCACGTTCGCGCAGGCGAGGATCAGCAGCAGACCTACCGCCGCAAGAACGACCACGAGCATGCGGCTGACGTCGCCGACCAGGAACTCCTGGAGAGGCGTCAGTCCGGCTCCCATCAGGCGGTTCGTGTTCGGGTACTCCGCCTCGAGCTGATTCGCCACGGCGCTCAGCTCGGCTTCCGCCTGCTCGAGCGTCGCGCCCGGCGCGAGGCGCGCGACGGCCCGAAGCCAATGGGCCCGGCGGAACGACGGATCCGCGTAGGCTTCACGCGACCACCCGATGTTCAGCCACACGTCCGCGGCGGAGCCCGGATAGCGGAAGTTGGGCGGCAGCACACCAATGACGCGGAAGTCGTCGCCGTCGAGCCGCATCGACTGGCCGATTGCGTCCGGGTCGCCCCCGTACGACCGCTGCCAGGCGTCGTAGCTGAGGACCGCGCCGCGCTCCGAATCGTCCCACGTCTCCTCGAATCGAAAAACACGCCCTGCCACGGGCGCGACTCCCAGCACCGAGAAGAAGTTGCCGGTGATCTCCGTCGCGGTCACGATCTGCGGGGCTGCGCCCTCACCGGTCAGCGCCATGCGATCGTCGAAGCTCGCGTACGCCGCGACGTCGGTGAACGCTGCTACTCGCTCACGCCAGTCGAGCATGTTGGACGCGGCGACCGTCTCCATGTGCCAGTTCCGCTCGGGATTTTCCTCCCACAGCATCACCAGCCCGTCGGGATCCGAAAAGGGTAGCGGCCGCAGCATTACCGAGTTCAATGCCGAGAAGACCGCCAGATTCGCCCCGATCCCGAGCGCCAGCGTGAGCACCGCGGCCACCGCGAATCCACGGTTGCGACGCATGCTCCGCGCAGAGAGGCGCATGTCCTGCCATAGCTCGCCCATCGCCGCCGCCAGACCGCGTCGTCGCGCCACGGTCCGGTCGATCTCGACCACCTCCCGCCGAACACGCTCAACGTCACCGAACCGACGTAGCGCTTCCTCACGCGCCGCCTCCGGCGCCATCCCCCGGTCGATCAGCTCACGCGTCCGCTGCTCGATGTGATGCTGCAGCTCGTCCTCGGCGTCCTCCGCGAGGTCCGGCCCCAGCATCCGCTGAATCCGGCGCCACATCGGCGGGCGCTTCACGATGGCCTCACCGAATGCGGACCATGCCGCGCGGCCAGCACCAGCCCCACCGCTTCAGCGAACCGCGACCAACTATTCGACTCCGCCTGCAACGCGCGCCGCCCTTCCTCCGTGAGCTCGTAGTACTTCGCACGCCGGTTGTTGTCCGACAGCCCCCATTCCGATTCCACCCAACCGCGCCGCTCCAATCGGTGGAGCGCGGGATACAACGACCCCTCCTCGATGCGTAGCGCCTCACCCGTCACTGATTCGATCCAGCTCGCGACGGCATAACCGTGCGCCGGGCCCCAGGAGAGGGTCTTCAGGATCAGCACGTCCAGCGTGCCGCGTAGTAGCTCGAGATCGCGAGCGGCCATGGTGTCAGGAGCGGGGTAGAGGTGGACCCAAAGATTCTCTAGGGGTAGGATGGGGCCGCTCCCCTAGGCTGTCAAGGGGTTTGTCGGTGAAAAAAGGGGGCACCCGCGCCAGCAGGTGCCCCCGATGCTCCGATCTTCGGGTGTCAGTATCTCAGCAGATACTGGAGCTTGACGAAGATCGCGCGGTTGGTACGCTGGAGGTCGTCGGCGAGAAAGAGGCGTTCGTCGAATCGGTCCGTATCGACGATGTCGCTGATCAGCGCCACCTGCTGGTAGTGGTCGTCGTAGCCGATGAAGAAGACCGTGCCGGCGTTGACGCGATAGTTGAAGAGGAGGTTGAAGGCGGCCGTCTCGCTGAAGGTGTTGTACTCGGTGATGTTGCGCATCGAGAGGCGATCGGTGAACTGGAAGGTGCTGGTGGCGCGAAGGATCTTGATGTCGAAGACCTCGGCGTTTCCATTACGAGGGTCCGTGAGGCGGCTCGAGCTGACGTTGAGCCGGGAGGAGAGGCGCGGGACGGGTCTGAGCGTCGTGTTGAGACCCCACCTCTGCCCATGCCCGACGAATGGATCCGCGACGTAGCGGACCTGGTCACCGAAGCTGAGATTCCCGCCGAAGGAGACCCTCGGGCTGGTATTGATGTTTCCGCGCAGGGAGAAACCCGTCGTACGGAACTCGGAGCCCTGGAACAGCTCCATTCCCCGGCTCAGACTGCCGTTGAGGCTGATGTTGCGTGCGAAGGAGAAGTTGAGTCCGGCGCCGAACTGCTCTTCCTGGAGGACCTCGTCGAAATTCCAGTTGCGGGCGTAGTCGAGGCTCGGGCCCCAATTGATGATCCAGCTCTCGGGCCAGAAGCGGTAATTCACGTCGCCTGAGATCTGTCGCTCGTCGACGCGTCGCACGAAGCCGACATCGGTTGCGAATTCCGGGGAAATCTGATAGGCGCCCAGGGACCATCCGATATTGCGGGCGTTCTGGCTGATCCCGGCATCCAGCACGTGTCCGCTCGCGCTGGTGCCCTCGAGGTCACGATGCCAGGTGCCTACCGTGCGCAAGGTCGTCGAGATCGTGGGGCTCAGGCGGAAATTTCCGTCCACGCCTGCCAATCGGCTGTAACTCTCGAGGAACTCCCGGTTCGTCACGATCGCCCCGACGTTGGACTCCGAGTACAGGTCGTATCGCGCGCGCCCGATCACATTGAAGGCCGCATTACCGAAAGCCGGATTCGCCGAGTCGTCCACGTTCCCGGGCGCGCGGTCATTGGTCGTGACGAAACCAACCGAGACAGGACCGACTTTGCCGGTCAATTTGGCACCCCAATCCGGGTCCACGATCGTGCGCGTGTGAACGAACGTCACCGGTCCGGTGATGTCGAAGATCTCCGCGCCCTCGACGAAGAACGGGCGCAGTTCCGGGTAGAAGACGGGGAACCGCTGGTTCACCTCGATCTGCGTTCGGTCCGACTCGATCTGCGAGAAGTCGGGGTTGATCGTGAAGTCCGCCGTCAAATTGGACGTCACACCGTACTTCACGTTCACGCCGGCGTCCGGATCGGTCCGCTGGTTGACGTACGCTGACCCGGCCGGGTCGATCGAGCCATACTGGATGGCGGTGACGGTGGGAAGGATCTCGAGATTGCGGCTCGTCGAGATATTCGTCATTCCCTCGATCACGCCCATCTGCGCGAAGAAGCTCGACTGGTCTCGCGACATAGGCGCCCAGACGTCATTCTCCTCGCTCTTCGTCTTGATCTCCCGGATAATCTGAAATCCCCATCGGTGGGGCTCGCCTTCGGCGCGGCTCGGGTATCGGAGGCTCTTGAACGGGATCGCCATCTCGGCCGTGTATCCGTCTTCGACGATCTGGCCGCCCGTGTGGAAGAGCGCGTCCCACGAGCGATCCGCCCGGGGGATCGCGCCGCCCGGGCCCGTGGCACTGATGATCCCGTCGCCCTGAACGCCATAGCCGTTGACGTCGAAATCGTAACCCCGCTGCTGATCCATGAAGGTGTCGAAGTACACCGTCATCAGATCGTCCTGCGCCGCGCGATCCCGGTCGGCTCGGTTGGCTCTCATGATCGACGGGTCCTCGTAATGAACGTGGAACGCGATGTAGAGGTGGTCGTCGTCGTAGGCGATGTAGACGTCGGTATCCTCCGTCGCCGGTGCGCCGTCCTGCGGCGCCTGCTGCGTGAACTCCGTGATCCGCACGGCCGTCGCCCAGACCTCGTCGTCCAGATGCCCGTCGATCTCCGGCGGCGTCGCCGTCCGGCCCGGCCGAACGATGGGACGGCCGTCCGGCGTCTGGTCCAATGCAGGGAGCGCTGCGGCCGGCGAGGCGCTGGCCGCGAGGAGCGACTCATCGGCGCCACGGTCCTGCGCCGCCGCCGGCACTGGAGCCGCGGCCACCGCCGCTATCGAAAGACCGACGACAGGCAGCAGGAGCCAGCGGCGGGAACGTGTCCGGACAGAGTAATCGTGCAAGGGGAACCTCACGGTTGGTCTTGTCGCTCCGGCGCGTCCGTGTCTCACGGGCGCCGCGGGGAAGTTGCCATATAGCCACCGCCGGCAAGGCGCGTCAAGCGGCTGCGCCAGCGCTGGCTAACCCCCTGCAGGAGTACGGGTCCGGCGCACAAATACGGGATCGATACGTCAGCCGAGTGTGAAACTCGCTTCGACCTGGCCGCCGCACTCCGGCCGGCCTGATTTTCGGCCCCCTGGGCCCCGCATCCGAAGGAGATCCAGCCGCGCCGCGGTTCGTGCTCACGACGCGGTGCTTGACTCCTCGGCCGTCCCGGATTACCCTCCTATATAAATCGACAGAAGAAGGAGGCGAGGCACATGACGGATGCACGGGGTGAGGTTGCGAGGGGCGCGTTGGAGCTACTGGTGCTCAAGACGTTGTTACACGAGCCGATGCACGGCTGGGGAGTGAGTCAGCTGATCCAGCAGCATTCAGAGGGAGTGCTGGAGGTGAACCAGGGTTCATTGTATCCGGCGTTGCAGCGGCTGGAGGAGAAGGGCTGGATCCGGAGCGAATGGGGCACGACGGAGAACAACCGGCGCGCGCGGTTCTACTCGCTGACGGAGCGGGGGCGGGCGGCGTTGACGAAGGAGACGGCGAGCTGGCGGCGGTATGTCGGCGCTGTCGATCGGATCCTGGCGATGACGTGAAGGACGCATTCACGTTCTTATGCGCGGCGATAGAGGAGGCGGGTCCATGAATCGCAAGTGGCGGCTTCGGCAGTTGTTTCGCAGGCGAGAGGCGGATCGTTCGATGGACGACGAGCTGCGCTTCCATCTGGAGATGGAGGCGGAGAAGAATATCGGGTCGGGGCTGGACCCGGCCGAGGCACGGCGCAGGGCGCAGCTCGCGTTCGGCAGTGTCGAGGTGCACCGTGAGGCGTTGCGGGAGGGGCGGAGCATGGGTTGGATGGAGCGTCGGGCGACGGATCTGGCCCATGCGCTGCGAACGTTGCGACGGAGTCCGGCGGTGGTCGGGCTCGCGATCGGCATCATCGGCCTCGGCATCGCAGCGGCCACGATCGTCTTCAGCGCGGCGCATGGCGTGCTTTTGCGACCGCTGGACTTTCCGGCCCCCGAGCGTCTGATACAGGTCCACGAGACGGAGCGGAACGCGGTGACGGCGGAGCAGGAGGGCCGCGGCTATTTCGCGTGGCAGAACTACGCGGACGTTCGGGATCAGGTGGGCGCGTTCGAAGCGGTCACCGCCTGGCAGTTCTACGATCGAACGCTGACGGGCCTGTCCGCGGCTACCCGCCTGGCCGGCCGGATGGTGACCGCGGATTTCTTCGACGTCTTCCGCGTGCAGCCGATCCTCGGTCGGCCCCTCCTCCCGGAAGATGCGGTCGCGGGGCGCGAGAACGTGGCGGTTCTGGGCCATGCGACCTGGCGTGGCGCCTTCGGCGGCGACTCCACGATCGTGGGCCGCACCATTCAGCTAGACGGGATCCCCCATACGGTGGTCGGCGTCATGCCGTCGGAATTCGACTATCCTTCCGAGGCGCAGCTCTGGATGCCACTCGTGCCCTACCTCGGAGAAGCCGGTGAGGGCGCACGCCGCTTCCACCGCTACAGGGTAGTGGGCCGTCTCGCTGACGGGGCGACGGTCGATCTGGCACAGCAGGAGCTGACCGCGCTCGCCACCCGCCTGGAGCAGGAATTTCCAGAGACGAACACCGCCAACGGGCTTCGGGCGGAGCCGCTGCATGAGATGATCGTCGGATCGGCGCGGCCCGGCCTGATCCTTCTCCTGGGCGCCGTCGGCGTCCTGCTGCTGATCACGTGCGTCAATGTCTCCAACCTGCTCCTGGCGCGGGCGGCGGCGCGGGAGCGGGAGATGGGGGTGCGGAAGGCGCTGGGAGCCAGCCGCGGTCGGCTGGTCGGTCAGCTTCTCACGGAGAGCACGCTGATGGCGGTGCTCGGGGGCGGCCTGGGAGTCGTGCTCGCAATCGCGGGGTTGGGTGCCTTCAAAGGGTTGGTCGGTGACGCTCTCCCGCGCGCCGACGACGTCCGCCTCGACCTCTGGGCGATCTCCTTCGCCATCCTGCTCTCGACGGCGACCGGCCTTCTCGTCGGGCTCGCGCCCGTCCTGGCGAACTGGAGGAGTGCCAGCCGTCGCGTCGTCGAGAACGATCGCGGCTCCAGCGGTGGAAGATCCATGGCACGAGCTCGTCGCCTACTGGTGACGGCACAACTAGCGCTCGCCTGCGTCCTCCTCATTTCGGCCGGTCTGCTGATCCGGAGCCTCCACCGGCTCCAGACGGTCGAGACGGGCGTCCGGGTCGAAAACCTGACGGTCGTGGATGTATCGCTACCCCCCGGGACGCTCGCCGGGCCCGAGGCGATCAACGCGCAATGGTCCGAGCTACTCACTGCGCTACGAGGCGTTCCCGGGGTCGTCGATGTCGCGGCGGGGATGATCGCCCCCCTGGCTGGCGAGGGGTGGGGAAACCAACTCCGGATCGAGGGGAGGCCGGTCCCCGAGAGCGAGCGGTCGCTCGTAGCCTACTTCGTCGCAACATCGGGATATTTCCGGACGGCCGGGGTCCCGTTGCTGGAGGGCGCTGATTTCACTCCGACTCCGGGCCTGGAGCGCCGCGAGGTGATCGTCAATCGCGCTCTCGCGGCTCAGCACTGGCCGGATCAGAGCCCTATCGGGCAGCGCGTGCGATTCTCCGAGGCGGCGGAGTGGGGGCGGGTGGTGGGGGTCGTCGCCGACGTCCCCCCGCGGATCGGTGAGGACCCGCGCCCGACGGCGTACGTTTCGCCCGTCGTCGAATCGCTCCCATCGATGAGCGTGCTCTTGCGGACGGACGGCTCGGGCGGATCCGTCGGGGCGACGGTCAGGGCGATCGTTCAGAGTCTGGACCCCGACATCGCGATCACCGGTATCGCACCGCTGGAGGACCTGGTGGCGGAATCGATCGCGCGACCGCGCTACATGACGCTGATCGTGGGACTGTTCGCCGGCGCGGCTCTACTGCTTTCCGCGCTTGGGATATACGGCGTGCTGAGCTTCCTCGTCCGACGCCGCCGTCGGGAGCTGGGCGTTCGGCTCGCTCTGGGGGCCCGCAGCATGGACATTCTGCGGCTGGTGATGGCGGAGGGTCTTGCGATGGCGCTCGTGGGGGTAGGCATCGGAATGGTGGCGGCCCTCGCCGTGACCCGTCTGCTCCAGGGGCTGCTCTACGAAGTGACGGTCACGGACCCGCTGGTCTTCATCGCGGGAAGCGCGTTGTTGATAGCGGTCACGCTGCTGTCCACTTACCTGCCCGCGCGCGTGGCCAGCCGGGTGGATCCGATGGGCGCGGTGCGAGGGGAGTAGCGGATGCGGGGCGAGCTTCAGCCGTCCTGAGCGGTCGCGCCCGCGCCCCGGCGCTCGCCGGGCAGGATCCACCAGTCGGTGATGGTCGCGAACTCACCTCGCAGATCCATCACCACGCCGCGCAGTCGCTCCCGGACGCCGGCGAGCCGCTGCGGATAGTACAGCGGGATGTAGGGCGCCTCATGGACGATCAGCCGCTGGTATTCGCGCCAGAAAGGCAGCGCCGCTTCCCGATCGGTCATCACCGCGACCGTGTCGATCAACACGTCGACGCGGGCGTTGGCATACCCGACGTACTGGAACGGCGCGTCGATGTTTTCCGAGTGCAGGATGTCGCGGTCGTCCTTCCGGAAATAGTCCACCCAACCCGCCACCACCGCGTCGAAGTTCCTCTCGCGGTCCTGAAGCAGCGCCGTCATCGTATTCCACTCCACCAGCCGTGGCTCGACGACGATCCCCAGGGGCCGCAGTTGCGCCTGGACGATCTGGATGATATCGCCCCGGACGTCGTTACCCGCATTGGTGATGAGGGTGAAGCGAAACTCGCGCCCCTCGGCGTTCTCGAGCACGCCGTCTCCATCGCGATCTTCCCAGCCAGCCTCCGCCAGAAGCTCACGTGCTGCGTCCGAATCGTAAGGCAGCCGGGTCTCGGGATCGGAGTCGTCGTACGACCAGTGCGCCGGAGTGACCGTCGATCTGCCGACCGTTCCGTAGCCGTAGACCAGTGCATCGATCATCTGCTCGCGGTCCAGGCCCATCGCAATCGCGCGTCGTACCCGGGCGTCCTCGAAGAGCGGCCGGCGCGTGTTGAAGGCGAGGTAGTTCCACTGCCGGGTCGGCGACGTCATCAACCGGGCGTCCGCCGCCGCCTCGATCTGCCCTGCCTGGTTGGGATTCGGCCCGAGGTAGACGTCGATCGATCCGGTCAGGAGCTCGGTCAGGAGGGTCGTCATCTCCGGAATCACGCGGTAGACGAAGCGGTCCACATAGGGCTGGCCGCCGAGGTCTCCGGGGAAATCGGGATTCGCTTCGAAGACCCACTCCTGCCCCTGAACGCGGCGCACGAATCGGAAGGGGCCGTTTCCGATCGGCGCCGAGGTTCCGAACGGATGCTGCATCAACTGGCCCGGCGGCACGTCGCCCAGCAGGTGCTCCGGCATTATCGCGGTCTGATACCACATGTCGAGGAAATCAGAGTGCGGCCGCAGGCGGAACCGGATCGTGTAGTCGTCGATCACTTCCACTTCGCGTGAGTACTCGTCGAACCCGGAGACGTTGGCGAAGGCCGTCGCCGGGTCGACCGCGCGCTCGAAGGTGAAACGCACGTCCTCGGCTGTCGTCGGCTCGCCGTCGTGCCAGCGGATATCGGAGCGCAGGTGGAACACCAGGTCGATGCTGTCGGGCGCGACGCGAACGGTGTCCCAGCGCTCGGCCAGCCACGGCATCGGTTCGATGTCGGCGTCGTACTTGATCAGGGGCGCGAAGAGCATCTCTCGCTGAATGCTGTTGCTGTAGCTGTCCGTGCTCGTCAGAGAGTTCATCGACTGCAGGTCGGCGGTCCCAGCGACCACGGCCGTGCCGCCGTAGCGCTGCTCCTCGGCGACATCGGCCGCCGCGTCGGGTGCGTCGCGAACGCCCTGGTCACACGCGGCGAGGACCGCGAGGGCTGACAGCAGAATGCCGGGATTGGACGGGCGGCGATTCGTCATGGATTCTCCGGAGCGGCGCGCGGCCGGGCGCCGCGCGGGACCAAGGTGGTGGAGCGGGCGGTACGAAAATGGTATCTACCCCGGGCGAACGAGAACGGTGCCGCCCGTGGTAGTCCGCTTCCGGGTGGACGGTTCGAGTCCGGCGCCCGCTTCTTCCGCATCCTTTCCAGAGATCATCTCCACCATCCGTATGAACCTCACTCGTCGTGAACTCCTACGATTCTTCGGATCCGCGGCCGCGCTGAGTGCCGCGGGGTGCGACATCCCCTGGTGGACCCGCGACGAAGTGATCGAGGTCGACTCGTGGCACAAGAGCGTCTGTCGCTTCTGCGGATCCGGCTGTGAAACGATGGTCGGGCTGAACCAGGGTCGCGTGGTGAAGGTCGAGGGACTTCAGGAAGGCTGGAACAGAGGCCGGCTCTGCATCAAGGGGCTGATGAACCGGGACATCCTGTACGTGGCGGATCGTGCGGTGGAGCCCATGATCCGCTCCGGCGGGCGGCTGGTACCTGCGACCTGGGACGACGCGTTGGACGCGGCCGCGGAAGGTTTTCGGTCCGCCATCGAGGCCGGTGGCTCGGATGCCGTGGCATTCTACGGCTCCGGGCAGCTCTTCACCCAGGAGAGCTATACCGCGAACAAGCTCTTCAAGGCGGGGATCGGGACGAACAACGTCGACGGCAACCCGCGGCTGTGCATGGCGTCCGCGGCGTTCGGCTACAAGAGCGTCTTCGGCGCAGATGAACCGAGCGGCTGTTACGCGGACATCGGCGAGGCTACGCTCTTCTTCGTGATCGGGGCGAACATGGCCGAGTGCCACCCGGTGGTGTGGGAGCAGGTGATGGACCGCAAGCGGGTACGGCCGGAGACCCGCATCATCGCGGTCGACCCGCGCCGCACGCCGACCACGCGCCAGGCCGACATGCACCTGCAGATCCGGCCTGGAACCGACGTTTCGTTGCTGAATGCCATGTGCCACGAGCTGATCCACAGCGGTCTGGTCGACCGGGACTTCGTGGATCAGCACGTCGGCTTTCGCCGCGGCGACGCCGCCTCCGCTCCGCTCGGCTTCGACGAGCTGACCGCCTTCCTGGAAGACTATGCGCCGGAACAGGTCTCCGACCGCTGTGGATTGAGCGCCGCCGAGATTCGCGAAGCGGCGCGCTGGTTCGGCGTCGCCGATGCGGCGCTCTCGTTCTGGACGATGGGCCTCAATCAGCAGACCCACGGCGTCGCCGCGAACCGGATGACGATGGCGCTGCATCTTCTCACCGGTCAGATCGGCCGACCCGGCGCCGGCCCGTTCTCACTTACCGGCCAACCGAACGCGGGCGGCGGCGTACGCGATACTGGAGCGCTCGCCCACGCGCTGCCCGCCGGGCGCTCCGTCGCCGACCCGGAACATCGCGCGCAGATGGAGCGCCTGTGGGGGGTGCCTCAAGGACGGATCTCACCCGAGCCGGGCCTTTCGGCGGTCCCGCTCTTCGAGGCGATGAGGGACGGGCGGGTCCAGGCTGCACTGGTGATGGCGACGAACCCCGCCCGTTCGCTGCCCAACGCGGAGCGCCACAGGACGGCCATGGAGGACTGCTTCCTCGTCGTCAGCGACTCCATCTATCCGACGGACACGGCCGAGCGGGCGGACGTCTTCCTGCCCGCGGCGATGTGGGCGGAGAAGGAGGGAGTCTTCTCCAACTCGGAGCGGCGCTATCACCTGGTGGAGAAGCTGGTGGAGCCGCCCGGCGAGGCGCGCGGCGATCTCGAGATCCTGGTGGGGCTCGCCGATCGGCTCGGCTACGGTGAAGTCATCGGCGCCCGCACGCCCGAGGCCATCTGGAACGAGTGGCGGCAGATCTCCAGCGGCAGTGTGTACGATTTCTCCGGCATCACGTACGAGCGCCTCCGTACCGAGCCGGGAATCCTCTGGCCGTGCCCCACCGAGGACCACCCCGGAACCTGCATCCGATACGTCCCCGGCGAGGACCCGCTTGCGGAGGGGAACGGGCGGGTCGACTTCTACGGGCGACCGGACGGGCGGGCGCTCGTGTACCTGTCCGAGCAGGGGCCTTTCCGGGAGCCGACGGACGAGGAATATCCCTTCGTCCTCACGACCGGGCGGCGGCTGGAGCACTGGCACACTTCGACGATCACCGGCCGCGTCCCCGAGCTCGCTTCGATCGCGACCGATTACCTGGAGATCCACCCGACCGACGCAGAGGCCCTGGGGATCGAGTCGGGGGAGCCGGTCACCATCACCAGCCGGAGAGGGGCGGTGACGCTGCAAGCACTGGCGTCCGAACGCGTCCGGCCGGGCCTGGTCTTCGCCCTGATGCACCCGTTGCGGGCACTCGTCAACAGCACGACCATAGACGAGCTGGACCCGATCTCCGGACAGCCCGAGTACAAGCTCTGCGCCGTCCGCGTGGAACCTCTCGCCTCGATCTCAGCCTGAGCGGCCGATGTTCTCGACTCTGTTAGCGATCCTTCAGATCGCGGCGCCAGAACCCCCGCACGGGGCGACGCTCGCGGGAACGCTGCGGGTGATCGCGATGGTGGCGATCGTGCTGGCCGTGGTCGGCCTCGTGGCCGTTGAATTCATCTGGAAGAACCGCATCGCCCGCGTTACGTACCGATGGCTGCTGCTGTTCGGGCTGCTGGTCCTGCCGGCCTTCGCCCTGCTCGGCGCGACCGGAACCATGTTCGAGCAGATGAAGACGGTCGAGGCGTGCAACTCCTGCCACGTGATGAATCAGTTCGTCGACGACATGGTGGATGAGAGCAGCGCGACGCTGGCCGCGCGGCACTTCCGTAGCGGCGCGATCCCGACCAAGCAGTGCTACTCGTGCCATACCGGGTACGGGATCTTCGGTACGATGGAGGGGAAGCGGGACGGCTTCCGGCACTGGCTGCTGTACGTGACGCAAACCTGGGAGGAGCCGATCACCTTCAAGGGCTCCTATCCCAACGCCAACTG
>JBBDRL010000089.1:0-19891 GCA_040905505.1 Gemmatimonadota bacterium
CGTAGGCTCACCACCGCGACTTCAGAGGCCTAGATATCGTTTGTAAACACCTTCTTAAGCCTCACGGCTTTATCCTTGCCGCGCTCGTGATCCTCACCGGCCGAGCCCGTTTGGGGTCGGCCCCTTTGTGGGGATGAGCCCGACCCAGGGATAGGGAGAGTGCGATTTGGATTGGCTCATCGAGAACGCTGCGCTGGTGTCGAACCTGGCTTCACTGGCCATGCTCGCCGTCTGGACGTTTTATGCGGTCCTGTTCTATCGCGAGTTCCAGCGCCAGCGGACGCCCTTCTTCGTCATCCATCAGGCGCAGGGGCATGGACTCGACTCGACCGCTCTCGTCGTCAACCTCAGCAAGGAACCGGTGCACGTCCTGTGTGTGATGCTGATCCTCCACACCACGCAAGGCACCTTTGCACAGCGGATCCGCAACTTCCGTCGCGTCTCGCGCGACTCCGACATGGCGCGCGATGTACAGACCGCCATCAAGCAAGGCCCGCTCACCTCGGGCGCCTTTCTCGGCCTGGGCTCGTTCGAGGCCATGTTGGACGCGACCACGGAGGACGTGCTCCGTCGCTCGGGCCGGTGGGGTGCTGCCGGCGAGGAACTGGACCTCCACGACCTGCTCGACGAGCTTCAGCAGGTCGAGATCCGGGTGATCGCCCTCCACGGGGCGCATGAGCGGCCTGTCGGGGCCTCCCGGAGATTTCTGATCCACGTAGAAGCCGAGGATCAGGTGGCGATCGAGCCAGCGGTGCTCCTCACCCGGCAGATGTCCTCCCGCTCGGACCGGCGTATTGTCCGGCAGTGGCTCCAGGACTGCCTCCCCAGGCTCGTTTCCGATGAGCGGTAAGCCCGGGGTGGCAAGCCACCGGCATCCAGCCGGGTGTATCTCCTGGCGAATGGCCGCCCAGCATAGCCTTTGCGTCTCCCTCGCCTGCGTTCGTACCCGGATGGCCGCGAAGAGGGGCACATGGAGGACGGGCAGACGTTGTGCGGCGAGGGATTTCGTCCGGCTGCAACGAAAGCGTGAGAGGACGTGATGGCGCACGAGCGATTCGGCTTCAGGATCAACCCGCCGGTCTTCTTCATCTCGAGTTCGCTGATTGTCGCGTTCGTGATTTTCGGTGCCGTCTTCACGGAGGCCGCCGGCGCCCTGTTCGAGACTCTGCGGCAGGGCATCGCGGCCATGGCCGGCTGGATGTACATCTTGGCCGTGGCGTTCTTCCTCGTCTTCGTGATCGCACTCTTCTTCAGCCGTTACAGCAGGATCCGCCTGGGGCCGGATGATTCCGAGCCCGAGTTCAGCTACGGCTCCTGGTTCGCGATGCTCTTCAGCGCGGGAATGGGGATAGGACTTCTGTTCTTCAGTGTCGCCGAGCCCGTGCTGCACTACTCCAACCCGCCCGGGATGGAGGGAGGAACCGACGCCGCAGTGCAGGAGGCGATGGAAATCACCTTCTTCCATTGGGGAGTGCACGCCTGGGCGATCTACATCGTCGTCGGTCTCTCACTCGCCTACTTCTCCTTCCGACACGGCCTGCCACTGACCGTTCGTTCCGCGCTTTACCCGATTCTCGGCGAGCGCATCTACGGACCGATCGGAAACGCGGTGGACATCTTCGCCGTCCTGGGAACGCTCTTTGGTGTGGCCACGTCGCTGGGTCTGGGCGTGATGCAGGTGAACGCCGGTCTTACTTACCTTTTCGGCGTTCAGGAGGCGATCTGGGTTCAGATCGTTCTGATCGCAGGAATCACGTTTCTCGCCGCGATTTCTGTTGCCCTCGGGCTGGACCGCGGTATCCGGAGACTCAGCGAGTTCAACATTGCCGTGGCCCTGCTCCTGGTCGTGTTCGTATTCGTCGTTGGCCCGACCGTGCACCTCCTCAACTCGCTAGCCGCCAATGTCGGTTTCT
The DNA here is from genome assembly GCA_040905505.1 of Gemmatimonadota bacterium. GTDB lineage: Bacteria > Gemmatimonadota > Gemmatimonadetes > Longimicrobiales > Longimicrobiaceae > WHSP01. Next base: position 1,914 of record JBBDRL010000089.1, read on the forward strand.
ATCTCGACGGACTGATGGAGAATACCTTTCGCACGGCCGCCCACGGAGATCCAGAGTGGCTAGGAAGCTGGACGATCTTTTACTGGGGCTGGTGGATTGCCTGGTCGCCTTTCGTGGGCATGTTCATCGCCCGAATCTCGCGAGGCCGGACCATCCGCGAATTTATCGGCGGCGTTTTGCTCGTGCCTACGGCGCTCACCTTCATATGGCTCACGGTGTTCGGAAATACCGCGCTTTATCTGGAGCGTCTCGGTCTGGGAACGGACATCGTCGTGGCGGTGGAGGAGAGCACCCCGACCGCGCTTTTCGTCCTGTTGGAGCAGTTTCCGTGGGCGGCGTTGAGTTCTCTGGCGGCTACCATCGTCGTCGTGACCTTCTTCGTCACGTCCTCGGACTCGGGATCACTGGTGATCGACATCATCACCGCCGGCGGCGATCCTGATCCGCCCGTTCGGCAACGGATCTTCTGGGCAGTCACGGAAGGAGTCGTTGCAGCTATCCTGCTCGTCGCCGGTGGCCTCACTGCTCTTCAGACGGCGGCGATCGCTACAGCGCTCCCATTCACGGTGATCATGCTCTTCATCTGCTGGGGACTGCTCAGGGGCCTGCGGGCAGAGCGTAGAGACGTGCTGGAGGAACCCGTGCGGAGGCGCAAACCCAGAGCGCGCGCGGAACCCGCTGTCGCTACGAAAGCAACCGGAGATTAGGAGGGCAGCACCATGCCGTGGAGAGATCAGTTGGGCCGGATGCTGAGCCACCACCGGGAGCCGACCGGCTCGAGGCGACCGAGCAAGGAGGAGGTGCGCCGCTTCCTACAGGAGACGGTCGCGCCCGCGCTGGACTCCGTCGCTCGGGAACTCTCCGGGCACGGCCGGGATGCGGAAGTGGAGACCGGTCCCGACAAGGTTTCGATCACTGTGTACGATGGCGAGGAGGAGGAGTTCTACTACGCGGTCAAAGCGCGCACCTTCCGACAGCCGACGTTTGCCTTCCCGGAGATGACCTTCCAGGACGATGACAGGGATGTCCGTCATCGAGCGATGGTCTACACGCGGGAAGGGGCGCAGGATTACGGCATCATCGGCTACGAGAAGGAGCAGGTGATCGCCAACTTCACGCACGAGTACGACCGGCAACTGCGTTGGCAGAAACCGACGAAACGCGGGTCGTGAGCGGGAACTGCGGCGGGGCCTGTCGCGTCCACGCGATGGGCAGCGGGTAGACCGACGTAGCCTCCACACACCTGATCACACATAATCCTGTATAAGCGGATGAAGTAGCGATGGTTAGATGCTTTTACGCTCCCGTTCGAATCCATCAGCGCCCATCGGACACGCCCGACAGCATTGATGCACGATCACCCTCGATCAGCTTTCAGGCCGGGCAAGCCTAACGGCGAGGGGGAACCTCTCCGCCAAGCGTCAAGTCTCCTTCACTGGTGCGAGTCGTAGCACGAACGTGCACCCTGTTCCAACCTCGGAACTGGTGACGGCCAGGCTTCCGCCCATGTCACGTGCGAGGTGGCGACTGATGGACAGGCCGAGCCCCATGCCTTCCGCAGTACGGCTGAGGCTCTCATCGGCCTGCACGAAGGGCTCGAAGACCGATTCCAGCTTGTCGAGCGGGATGCCGCACCCGTTGTCGATCACTCGGACGATGGGTCCGTCGGCCTCCATGGCGCATTCCAGGGTGACTTTACCACCTGCGTCAGTGAACTTCCGGGCATTCGATAGCAGGTTCATCAGGATCTGCCAGACCTTTGCTGGATCCGTGTGGGCGCGGACGCCTGGATCGCACTTCGTTTCGAACTGCAACCCTTTCTCCTCGAGACCCTGCCGGTAGGCCGCCGCGACGTTTTGTACGATGGGGCGAAGCGCAACATCCGAGAGGTCATACTCGATGTCATCGGCGGAGAGCCGCACGAAGTTCAACATGTCCTCCACGATGCGCAGGAGCTGCTCCTCGCCGGTCTGCACGCGCTCCACGTACTCCCTCTGGAGGGCGGTCAGCGGCCCTGCGATCTCCATCGCCAGGAGTTCCAGGTAGCCCGCCATGACGTTGAGCGGAGTACGCAGCTCATGCCCGACCGTGGCCAGAAACTCCGTCTTGATCTGACTGCTCACCTCCGCCTGGAGCCGTGCACGCTCGCTAGCAAAGAGTCTCTGCGCGGCGCGGTGCATGCGGGCATTGTCGATTGCCAGCCCGCACCGTTCTCCCAGGTCCTCCGCAAGGGAGAGGTCCGCGTCCGTAAAGCGCCGGCTCTCAGACGACGAAATGAACGTGATCGCGCCGAGGATCCTGCCGCGGGCGCGGATCGGTACGGTCATCAGCGACTTCATTCCCAACGCCCGCAGGCGGCGCAGGTTCTCCTCGTTTCGAGCAACGCTCACCAGGAGCTCGTCCGGCACCTGGGCCACGAGCTCCGACGTGCCGGTCTGCGCCACCACCGCGACGCCCATTGGATCTTCGCGCCGGGGCGGCCAACCCGCCTTCAGCTCCAGTGCGCTGAGCTGCTGTTGCGGGTCCGGATGGACGATGCTCAGGCGTCGGACCGAGCCGTCCCCCTCCACCAGGTCGACGATGCTCCAGGACCCGAGCAGGGGAAGCGCGAGGCCCGCAACCGTTTCGAGCGTGGTTTCGTACTCGAGCGAGTCCGCCAGGCAGCGGCTGGCCTCGGCCAGAAACGCCCAGCGGTCGCGGCTGCTTTGGGCATTGTTGGCACTTTCTGTGGGGGTCGGTGATTCAGCTCCCGACTCCCCCCGCGACGCGACGCGCTCGGGATCGCTTTGATCGAAAGGGGGATCCTCGGAGCGCATACCAGAATTGTGGGGTCTGGGCATCACACGTGTGGGGTGAGCCTGGTTGTCGAGCGAAGCAGGATCCACCAAACGCAGGAGGGGTGCCAGTGGCGATTTGGACGCGCCAGATGTACGCATTTTCCTGGAGCGGACCGCGCTCAGCGATTGCGAAGCGGGAGACGGTCGCGAGCCCTGGATCTCGTCTGCCGTGATGGGACGGATCTCGCAACGAGATGCTGCAAGTCTTACAGCAGCTACTCGGCGCGTGAGCGGGTCATGAGCGCTAGGGCATCCGGCGGGCCTTCGGTGAACGTCCCGACTAGCTCGCGGGTGGCTTCGATCCAGTCGCCCGCTTCCATCCCGACTCCGCTGCGCGGCGGGCGAGGATTCGCGCGACCGCCACGAGAGTCCCCGAGGCGGCCGCCCAGAGAAGCGCCGGCTTCAGGTCGTCGTCAAGCCTCCCTTCGTTGGGTGGTTCCGTGCCGAAGGTCGCCTGCCACGCACCGTCGAGCGACCGCCGCGCGAGCTGGTGGCCGACGACCGCCGCGCCTGTGCTGATCGCCATCCATGCGATCTTCCGTTCCAGGTCCGTCATGTTCACTCCTATTCTAGCGAGAGCGAGTCTCCGAAACGTTTCCGGGCAAGGTCGATGCCCGTTGACACCGGGCGATCATGACACCGGGCGATCATGAAGCTGGCGCTGGTCCAAGCCGCTGCGTATCGTGCGAGGGCACGCGTGGGAATGTGCGCGTCCACGCCCGACCCGCTCTGCGCCAGTAACGCTCTGATTGCCAGTCGTTTCGGGGCCTCTTACTTGCAACGATGGGTCGATGACCGGTGAGGCGACGGTACGGGGCTCGCTTCACCCACTCACACTGTCCTGGCGATCCTCCCGTACGATCACCGAGGCCCGGGCGGGTTCCCCTCTACTGGGGAAATCATGCATTACCCTGGGGAGGACACGATGAACGTACCGGGCATACCGCGCTTCGCCTCGGATGCGGTTGTTCTGCTGCTCATGGTCACGTTCACCACGGCTTGCGCGAGCGCCGGGAGTGATGAACCCGCCACCGCTGCCGAACCCGATAATGAGGTCAGCATCGGCTACGGCACGCAGGACGCATCGGACGTGACCGGCTCAGTCGGCTCACTCTCAGCGGACGACGTAGGCGACCAGCAGGTGACCAGCCTCTACGAGCTGCTCCACGGCCGATTCGCCGGTGTTCATGTCGAGCGCCTGCCGAGCGGCGGCATTTCCGTGCGTATTCGCGGAGCTTCCTCGATCTATGGGCAAACGGAGCCGCTCTACGTGATCGATGGAGTGCCGATCCAGGGCTCGGCGAACTCGGCTCTACTCGCGCTGGACCCGAACAACATCGCGCGCATCGATATTCTCAAGGACGCCGGTTCCGCGGCGATCTACGGCAGCCGCGGTGGCAACGGGGTGGTCCTGATCACGACCAAGCGGGACGAGTAGTACTGCCGCCACGCATGGCACGGGAAGGGTTCGAGCCGATCCGGGTTCGGACCCTTTGCCTATATGGGCTCGTCTGTGGCGAGGTGGGCGGCAGGATGTCGGTTTCGGCCCGTATGGAAAGGCAGGAGAAGGGTTGGCGCCTCGAGGCCCGGAAACATCCGGCGGCGTAGCGACGTCCACGCGCGCCACGCCTGGCATGCGTCCAATCCCCCGAATCGTACCAGGTTGAGCAACCCCTCGGCCATCCGCAGGCTCGAACCGGCGAAGTAGTCGCCATCGGGATGGGCGACGCGCCGGTCCTCCCCCACCTGCAGCTCCAGAGATCCCAATCGGTATGCGCCGGACGGCGCGGCGGCCGCACTCATGGCGTCGGTGGTCATCGCCAGCCTGGCGGGTCCGAGCGCGCGTGTCAGATTCGCCAGTGCCGGTGGCGGGACGTGCAGACCGTCCGGGATCACCGTTGCGGTGAGCTCCGGGACAGCCAGAATCCGTTGGATGATGTTGTCGTGGCGCGGGAGGCGAGCCGGACAGCCATTCCCGAGATGCGTCGCCAGGCGTGCACCGGCACGGGCCGCCGCCGCGAGCTCGTCGAGGCTGGCGTTGGTGTGCCCGACCGCCGTCCAAACGCCCGCGGCAGTCGCTCGCTCGATGAATGGAATGGCGCCGGGCAGCTCCGGGGCCAGCGTGACGAGCCGGACCTGTCCGCCGGCCGCGCGCTGAAGTCGCTCGAACAGCGCCCAGTCGGGCGCGCGCAGGTGTTCACGAGGATGCGCCGCGGCAAAGCCGTCCTCGTCGGAGAGGAACGGCCCTTCGAGATGGATCCCGAGAATCGTCTCACGCGCGAGCTGGCTGCCGGCCAGGCACTCAGCCACTCGACGGAGCTGCGCCTCGAGAAATGCGGGGCTCGCAGTGATCAGCGTCAGGAGAAAATGGGCGCATCCCGCGCGGCGAACCTCCGCGGTGGCCCGTTCGAGCGCGCCGGCGTCGAGATCGGGATCCTGGAAATCGACACCGGCGAAGCCGTTCACCTGTGGGTCGAAGAGCGCGGGACCGACGAGGTACTCCGGTGCCGGGGATTCGCCGCTTTGCAGGATCACTCCGGCGGGCGGCCCGGCCAATTGGCGGCCGCTGAGGGCGTCGTAGTACCGGGGACGACCGGAGTCGCCCGTCCGTCCAGACGGGGCCGTCATTTCGCGGGCTCGGGCTGTCCGCCCGGTGACTTCACGACGCCAGTACCAGAGGTATGAGCAGCGTCGCAAACAGCGTTATCAGGGCGATCGCGATCAGGTTCATCCAGAAACCGGCCTTGACCATCTGTGGAATGGTCAGGTACCCCGAGCCGAAGACGATGGCATTCGGCGGCGTTGCCACAGGAAGCATGAAGGCCATCGAAGCGGACAAGGCGGCGACCGCCATCAACGTGAGCGGCGCGAACCCGAGACCCACCGCGACGCCCGCCATGATCGGCATCGCCATCGTGGAAGTCGCCGTATTGGACGTCATCTCCGTCAGGAACACGAAGAGCGTGGCGATCGTGAGCAGGATGATGATCGCGGGGACGACCCCGAGGCCACCCACTCCGGCGCCGATCCAGGTGGCGAGCCCGGACTGATCCATCCCGCGCGCGAGAGAGAGACCGCCGCCGAAGAGGAGCAGAACGCCCCAGGGGATTCGGTTCGCCGTCTGCCAGTCCAGCGCGAAGACCCCCCGCTTCCGGTCGACCGGGATCAGGAAAAGCGCGACGGCGCCCGCGATCGCGATGGTGGCGTCGGTCACGAAGGGGAAGAAGGTCTCGATCCCGGGGATGGTGAACGCCCCGACCGGCTTGGGCTCCCTGAACACCCATGCGAGAGCCGTGAGGGCGAACACGATCCCAACGACCTTCTCACCGCGACTCGCCGGCCCCATCCCCCGTCGCTCACTCGCGATGAGCGCGGCGGCATTGCCCGCGAGGCGGCCTGGAGGGTAGAGCACGCCGACCAGAAGTAGCCAGGCGATCGGCAGCATGATGATGGCGATGGGCACACCGACGCGCATCCACTGGACGAAGCCTATCTGAATACCGAGCATCTCGCTGGCCGCACCCGCCATCACCGCGTTCGGCGGCGTACCGATCAGGGTGGCCGCGCCGCCGATCGAAGCGGCGTATGCCGTCCCCAGCATCAGCGCGATCCCGAACTCGAACGGGCCCTCCTGGTCGGAAGGGCGGAACATGGCGCCCAGGGCCATCCCGATCGGAAGCATCATCGCCGTGGCGGCGGTGTTGGAGATCCACATCGAGAGGAAGGCGGTGGCTACCATGAAGCCGAGTACCAGCCGCCGGGGGCTCGTGCCCACCGCGGCGACGATCGACAGCGCCAGCCGCCGGTGAAGCGCCCACCGCTCCATCGCGAAAGCGATGAAGAAGCCACCCATGAACAGGAATATCAATTCGTTCGCGTAGGGAGCGGCCGCGCTGGACATCGTCAGGATGCCCAGACCGGGAAAGAGCACCAACGGGAGAAGTGCCGTGGCGGAGATCGGGATCGCCTCCGTCATCCACCATATCGCCATCAGGACGCCCACCGCCGCCATGCGCCAGCCCTCATCCGGAAGTCCCTCGGGTGACGGTAGCGCCAACATGACCACGAAAGCGATCGCGCCTGCGACGAGGCCCGCCCACTGCGATGGCTTCATGCCGCCTTCCCCGGACGAGCCGTCACCGCCGCCCGACCCTTCCGAAACCCCAGCGGCACTCCTGTCCGGCGCGTCGTCAGTCGCAACTGGTTTGGCGGTCACGTTCCGTCTCCCTGGCTGATGAGTGGGGCAGAAGTCCGATGAGTCCGGGTTGGCAAGGACTCTCAAGGGGAGATGCGACTGCGGGAGCCGGGCGTCCGGCCCACCTCGCTTCCGACGGACTGCTGATGATCATGAGTCGCTAGTCGGAAGCCAAGATAGTGCTGCTCCGAGAACAGTCAACTCGTCTTCGAGCAGCGCTCCGGTCGCCGCTCGATGCGACATGAGCCTCGGTAATGGGCGCAGGTTCCCGTCTGGCCTGTGGCCCCCGCCTGTCGTCCGCGTTGGTAAGATCGGGCTGCTGGAGCATTCCATCATCGTGAAAGGGCGCAGGCGCCGGCAGGGTGGCGGCACTCTGGTGCGCGCATCGTCAGGATTTCGAGAAGGAAAGGGATCATCTCCGTGCCAACCATCGAAGAGGCGATCGTCGCGTATCTAGCGGGCGAAGCCGATGCGACCGAAAGCCGCCGCGTGGCGGACTGGCGTGCTTCGGACCTGGCCAACGAGCGTGAGTTCCAGCGCCTTTTTCAGCTCTGGACCGGGATCGGTGATCTCGATTGGAACGCTGATGGCGTTCCGATGCCCGCCGCTCGAGAGATCGTCGAGCTCGCCGAGTCCCGCAGTCGCAGCTCCGGTGTCCGATCGATCGCCGCCATCCCGCCTCAGGAGCGCGAGCGCCCGGTCCGGCGGAGACGAAGGGCGAAGATTCGCTTTCTCAGGGAGGCGGCAGTCGCGGCGGCGCTCGTCATCGGCATCGGACTCGGCGGCGTTCTGATGCGCCCCGGTAGCGAGGCCGAGGGCCCCTACGGGCGCGAGCAGATCCTCACCGGGCCCGGTGAGTTCGCAACTACAACGCTCGTCGACGGAACAGTGGTTCGAATCGGACCCGAGAGCCGAATCGAATTCCCGCGTGGCGGCTATTCCAGAGAGGTCAGCCTCGAGGGGCAGGCCTTCTTCGCCGTCTCGAAGGCGGACGAGCCTTTCAGAATCCACACGTCCGGCGGCGAAGTCGAGGTCCTCGGAACCCGCTTCGAGCTCGAGAGTCGGAATCGCTCGGTCGAGGTGACCGTTCTGGAAGGCCAGGTGAAGCTCCATGGCCAGGGTGGACAGGCCGAGGTAGGACCCAACCAGATCGCCCGCTCCAACGATGCAGGACCGCCGGAGGTGGAGGACGTCGACGACGTCTTCGAGTCCATGGAGTGGTTGGGCGACTTCCTCGCCTTCGAGTCGACCCCAATGACGGATGTGGTCGACGAATTCCAGCGCCGCTTCGATATGCGAGTCGAGATCGCCGACACAGCGATCTTCGCCATGCAGGTGACCGGTTGGTTCGCCAACGGCTCGCCCGAAGACATGATCGCCGGCATCTGCACGGCAATCGATGCTCGCTGCACGGTACAGGACGGCCAGGTTCTGATCGAGCGGAGAAGTTCCGGCACCTCTGCGAATCCGTAGAGGCTCGAGGTAAAGTGAGACAATCAGACGTGCAAGAGTGGTACGTAGCCCCTAATCCCCTGGAGGAAACATGCGTGTGCTAATGTCTTTACTCGTTGGCGCAATCGCCACGGCGGGTCCGGCCGAAGCGGTCGAGCTGGACCAGCTGCACCCATCGACCGTTCTGGTTCAGGATCAGGGAGGTCTGGCCCTGGGTGAGCCTTTGCGAGTGCGGTCGGCGGGCAGGACGTCCGAGGCACTGCAGCGACCGGCGAAGCTCGAGGTGCGCGGCGTTCTGCTCGAGGAGGCGCTGACGGCGCTCTACGAGGCGTCGGAAGTCCCGCTGATCTTCAGCCCGGACTTCGTGCCCGAGATCGAAGTCGCGTGCGAGTGCAGCGACGTCACGGTGGAGACGGCTCTGCGACATCTCCTGCGTGGGACGAACCTGCAGTTCCTCGCGTCGACCGGTCAGGTCGTGATCGCGCCGGGCGATGAGCCCGCGGCGGTCAAAGCCGGTCTCGCTGGGAGCTCGGTCCTTCCTCGCGTTACCTCGAGCGGTATCGGATTGCTTCGGCGGGTGGAACAGGGGCAGGTGATCGGTACCGTCACGCAGGAGGATACGGGCGAGCCTCTCGCGGCGGTTCAGGTCTTCATCGAGGGGACGGATATCGCCTCGCTGACGAGCAACGCCGGAGCCTTCACGCTCAACGATGTTCCGGTAGGCACGCACACCGTCGTGGCGCAGCGGATCGGCTATCTGACGGAACGCAACGACGTGACGGTAGCCGAAGGTCAGGCGACGACGCTGAACGTTACGCTGGCGCAGTCCGCGCTTGCATTGGAGGAGCTCGTCGTCATCGGCTACGGGACCCAGGAGCGCCGTGAGGTGACGGGCTCGGTGGCATCGGTGAGTGGAGCCGACATCCGGGACATCCCGGTGCCTAGTTTCGAGAACGCGCTGCAGGGTCGCCTTGCGGGTGTGAACGTCGCGGAAGCATCGGGTGAGCCGGGATCCGCGCCACAGCTCATCATTCGCGGTGCTGGGTCGATTTCGGCCGGTAACGAACCGCTGTACGTGATCGACGGCGTTCCCTACTCCCTGAATCTGGATCAGCAGGGCGAGATCGATCAGCAGAATGCGAACTTCGGGGAGACACGCGCCAATCCACTGGCCAACCTCAACCCGAACGACATCGAAAACATTGAGATTCTGAAGGACGCCGCTGCGGCGTCCATTTACGGATCGCGCGGTTCCAACGGAGTCGTGTTGATCACGACCAAGAGGGGCATTCAGAACACGCCGCCGTCTGTCAATTTCCGGGCGTACGGCGGCTATCAGACGGCGTTCAACAAGCCGGACATGATGAACGCCCAGGAGCAAATCGAGTTCGTCAAGCTTTCCCGGAACAACGCCTACCTGATGGGTCGGGATCCACTAAACCCGGCGAGTCCCTACTACAATCCGGCTTACGATCCGGACACGAACTCTGGCCGCGAAGCAACGGGCGCTAGCGGAACGGAGATGATCCCCGAAGCGATGGTGAATTGGGATGGGACGGACACGAACTGGGTCGATGCGGTGCTCGATCCGGCCGCACTACAGAATTACGACGTGGCCGTTCGTGGCGGCGGATCCAATTTCACGTATTACGTATCGGGATCCTACATGAATCAGTCGGGGATCATCGAGGGCTCGGCGTTCGAGCGACTGGCGCTGCGGACCAACCTGACGATGGACCCGAGCGAAGCGCTGCAGGTGAACCTGGACGTGAACGCCGCATATGGCGATCACGACCGCAAGCAGGCGCACGCGCCGTATTTCGGAAGGCCGCCCGGCATCATCTATTCGGCGATGGTAGCATCCCCAGTCGTCCGGATCGTGGACGACGAGGGCAACTATCTGCAGCAGGGTGAAAACAGCATCAACAGTCTGGGCAACGGGATGACGAGCAGTAACCATCCGCTGGCCGCTCGTGATTATATAGACGACAAGTTCCAGACCGGCCGCGTCTTCGGCAGTCTCTCCGGAAGCTACGAACTGCCGGCAAATCTGCGATTCAAGTCGCTCTTCGGCTACGATTACGACACGAGCCGTCGGCATTTCTACCAGGGGACGCAGCTCGAGTACAGAGGTAGTACGGAGCCCGACCCATATGCGGAGCAGGAGTCCGGCACGGCTTACAATTGGCTGCTGGAGAATACCCTGACCCACAGCGCCGCGCTCGGGCAGCACTCATTCGACACGCTGGTCGGGTACACGGCACAGAAGCAGTTCAATGAGACCGCTGATATCATCGCCCGCAACTTCCCGGACGATAAGGTGACGACCATCAACGGCGGCGAGATCACCGGCGGCGGACAGGAGCAGTCGGAGTGGTCGCTGGTCTCGATGCTGGGGCGTCTCAACTACACCTTTCTCGATCGATACATGGCGACGTTTACCATCCGATCGGACCGCTCTTCGAGATTCGGGTGGGGAAATCAGACGGGCGTCTTCCCCTCGGCCTCGATCGGCTGGCAGGTCACGGAAGAGCCGTTCATGCGGGGAGTGGAGTTGTTCAGTCAGCTCAAGCCCCGGGTGAGCTACGGCGTGACGGGCAACTTCGCGATTCCGAACTACGGCTCGATCGGGTTGGTCGGAAGCGCGCCGTATGTGTTCGGCGACGCGATCGCTCCCGGGGCGACGCCCGAAACGCTCGGTAATCAGGAGCTCACGTGGGAAACGACCCGGCAGCTCAACATGGGTCTCGATGTCGGCTTCCTCGGCGACCGCGTGTATGGCGCGTTCGACTACTACATCAGTAACACCGAGGACCTCCTGCTGGATGTGAACGTCCCCTCGTCGACCGGCTTCGCGACGGTGTTGACGAACATTGGCGAGGTCAAGAACACCGGCTTCGAAGCTCAGGTAACCACCAGAAACTTGGTTGGCGACCTGAGGTGGACGAGTGATTTCAGCTTCGGATCGAACTGGAACGAAGTGATTCGGCTCGGACCTGAGGGAGATCCGATCCTTTCGGCTGGCGCCGCCGGTGTCCGGCACATCACACAGGTCGGCGGTGAGGTCGGGGCCTACTATGGGTACGTCCATGACGGCGTGTTCATGAGCCAGGCCGAGATCGATGCGGCACCGGTCGATCTCGAGGGCAACGTCACCGTCGGCGACATTCGCTTCAAGGACATCAACGGCGACGGATTCATCGACGCAGATGACCGTACGGAAATCGGAAGCTACAACCCCAATTTCACTTGGGGCATCATGAATCAGTTCGGCTTCGGCAATTTCGAGATGAGCTTCTTCTTCCAGGGCGTTCAGGGTCGTGAGATCCTGAACCTTACCCGGCGGCATATGACGGGAGAAGGCAACTTCAATCTTTATGGCAACCTTGTCGGCAACTACTACAAGTCGCCGGAGGAGCCGGGGAATGGTTGGGATCCGAAGCCCGACCGCAACTCGCATGGCGGGAGCAGCCGTGAGTCCAACTACCTGATCGAGGACGGATCTTACATCAGCTTCAAGAGCATCAGCATGGGGTACACTGTGCCGCCGAATCTGCTCGGTCGGATTGCGAGCAACGCTCGGCTCTTCGCCTCGGTGAACAACGTCTTTATGTGGACCGATTACTGGGGCTGGAACCCCGAGGCGAGCATCCGCTCGGATGGGCTGACTCCGGGGCAGGACTACGGCGCGTATCCGCTGATGAGAGCGTTCCAGGTCGGTATCGATATCGGTCTCTAGAAACTCTCCAGGCTGATCCGGTCGGATCCCGCGATTCGGGGTTCGGCCGGCGGCTTGAATCCAACGCATTCAACGAGGTGCACGCTATGAAGCCGAGAATTCGAGCGATACTGATACTGCCTGTGGCGTTGCTCGTTGCGTCGTGCGGTGAGGACTTTACGCGGCTGGCACCGATCTCCGAACGGAACGTCGAGGACTTCTATCAAACGCGGACCGATTTCATCGTAGCCATCAACGGGGCGTACGCCACACTTGCCGGTAACGGGGCGTACAACAGAGCGTACCCGCTGCTCCATGAAATGCGCTCCGATAATACGATGAACGGCGGTGGGTCGACGGGTCTGGCTCAGGTCTACCACCGCATCGCGCATTTCGAGGAGCAGGCCACCCAGGAGCAGCTTTCGGATCCATGGACGGCAGCCTACGAAGGGATTGCCCGCGCCAATATGATCCTCGACCGGATCGGCAACCTCGAGGATGAGGCGCTGGCAAACCGGATCCAGGGCGAGGCGCTGTTCATCCGCTCGCTCTTCTACTACCACCTGGCCGTGCTGTGGGGGAACGTTCCGCTTCAGCTCGAGGCGGTTGCCACTCCGGCCGTCGAGGTGAACCAGGTCTCGGCGGATGTGATCTATGAGCAGATCGCCGGTGACCTCGAAGTGGCACAGGGACTTCTACCTCCTTCGTACCCTGATCCGGTGGACCTGGGCCGTGCCACGCAGGGTGCGGCCAACGCGCTTCTGGGTCTCGTTTACCTCACCAATAGCCAGCCTGCTCAGGCGGAGACGGTGCTCCGGCGCGTCGTGAGCTCCGGCCAGTATTCACTTGTGGCGAATTACGCCGACCTGTGGGGTCCGTCGAACGAGAACAACATGGAAACGGTCTTCGAGATCCAATACAAGGCGGGCGGAACGGATACGGGCAGTCAATTCACCGACTATTACACACCGTTCGGCGGCTCGGGTGGGGTTGGCGCCGGGAACGCCCCACAGAACCTTTCCGAGGACCTCGAATTCATCCACGAGGTCCAGTACGGCATCGAGGAGAACGATGAGCGTGGACAGGGCGGGACGTTCGACTTCACGCTGAACGACGAAGGCGAGCCGAACTATTACGTGAAGAAGTGGGAGAGCACGCCATTTGGACCGGGTGACGCCGACAACAACTTTCCGGTCTTCCGCTATGCCGACGTGCTGCTGATGCTGGCCGAGGCGATCGGCGAGAGCCCCGAGGCGTACACGCTAATCAATCAAGTGCGCGAGCGTGCCGATGTAACTCCAATCGATGCCAGTACTCCGGGCACGTTCCAGGAGAAGTTGCTTTTCGAGCGCAGGCTCGAGTTCATCACCGAGCTGAAGCGCTGGGCCGACCTGCTTCGCTTCGGTGTAGCGCAGCAGGTGATGGCGAGCTTCGACCCGCTCGCCGCATACGGTCATACGCCCGCGGACATCAGGACGCTCTATCTCATCCCGCAGCGCGAGATTGACGTCGCGCCGGACGAGATGACACAGAATCCGCTCTGAGCCGCTGAACCAGGGCGGCCAGGAGCAAATCGCAGGTGCAGGGTTTCGGCTGGCGATCACTCGAGTCGATGAGACTTTGTGGTCGCCAGCCGAAGTTCCAGGCGGATCGAATATACAAGTCGTGCCCTAAAGGAAGGCAGATATGAAGGCTGATTCAGTGCCGGCCCCCGCCGGCCTTCAGCTGAAGGCGACCTCCCGCAAGGGGATGCTGGTCGTGACGATCGCCCTCGGCTCAGCGTTGTGGAGCGAGACCTCCGCCGCACAGATCTCGGCCGCGCCCACGTCCGAAGCGGTGATCGCGATTGAGACTCCGCTGGTGGTGCCGGCGTGGGCTCTGGCTCAGCGCGAGTTGCTGCGCGTCAATGGAGAAGGCGTTCAACTCTATGCCGATGCTTTTCTGAACGAACGAGGCTTCCTGCCGATGACTCCCACATGGGGCGTCGGAGATGGGCCGGACGACTTCACAGAGAACATCCGCAACTGGCCGCTGGCCCACGCCCTGGGCGGGCCGGAACCGATCATCGAAGCGTGGGAACTCGCGTGGGAAGGGCACCTTCAGCAGGTCGGACAGACGCGGATTCCGCAGCTCGAGATGGCGGAAGATGGGATTTTCCGTAAGGAGTTCATGACCTCGTACGACTGGGAGCATATCAGTGAGGGGCTGGGCCCCTTCTACTATTACGGCCTGAGCCGGCCGAATGACCCATTGTACGAGGAGCGCATGCGACGCTTCGCGGGCTTCTACATGAACGAAGACCCCGCGGCGCCGAACTACGACCCCGAGCAGCGGATCATCCGGAGTCTGTTCAATGGAAGTCTGGGACCGAAGCTGACGCCGGCAACCGTCGACGACTGGGACGGCATTGTCGGAGCCGACGTCGACCCGAACTCCAGTCGTAGAACCCGGTTCGTCGATTCGGGCAACATCGTGGGCGATCACCCGCTCAACCTGAACATTACGATGTTGCACCTGCACGCCTACATGTTGACTCAAGACGAGAAGTACCGCGATTGGGTACTCGAGTACGTGGATGCATGGCGGGAGCGAATCGATGTGAGCGGGGGGAACATCCCCTCGAACATCGGTCTTGATGGTACCATCGGTGGCGAGTGGGATGGAAACTGGTACAGCGGAGTTTTCGGCTGGAACTCTCCCGACGGCGGTGAGCGGAACTACACGCTCCGCGGCCCGCCGGAGGCTTTCGGAGCCGCGCTTCTGCTGACCGGTGATCAGGCGTATACGGCGGTCCTGCGGCGACAGTTCGACAATCTTTTCGAAGCGAGCAGGGTCGAAGACGGCCGTCTGATGCTACCGCGCTACTACGATGACGAAGGTTGGTACGGCTACGGCCCGATCGGGGGTGATCCGTCAGGCGCGATTGGCAATCACGTCAACGTGTTGCTCGACATCTACATGTGGTCGCAGCGGCCGGAAGACAGGGAGCGCCTCCCGCGACCTGAGGAGGCACAGATGCGTCACCATCCCGACCTGCGGTGGCTCGATTACCTGGACGGCGCGCTGCCCGACTACCCGCTGATCGCGCTTCAGGAGGCGTTGGGCGAAGTGCGGCAGACCGCACAGCGTCTGCGGGCCAGTGGTAATCTGACTGCGAATCCCGTATCGACGACCGCCCTTCTGAACTTGACCATGGGCGCCAGCGACCCCGGGGGGTCGACTCACGGACCGCTTCCGGTACACGCCCAGGTGCGGCATTTCGATCCGGCGCGGCAACGAGCCGGGCTTCCTGAGGATGTCGCGGCGCTCGTGGAACGCGTTGGACCGCAAAGTGTGACGCTTACGTTGGTGAACGTCAGCCCCTTCGACGAGCGGTTGGTGACCGTCCAGATGGGAGCGTATGGGGAGCATCACGCTCGGAGCGTGACAGTCGGCGACCAGGCCGTTCCCGTGGATGCCCGAGACTTCGACGTGCATCTCGCGCCAGGTGCCGGTGCCACTCTGACGATCGACTTCCAGCGGTATGCTCACCAGCCGACGTTGGACTTTCCCTGGGATCGTTCGCCCGAATAGTCGATGAACTACCTAGACGAATCCGACGTCCCTTCACCGACTATCAGAGAAACCATGAATGGCTCCGCAGTAGACGCGAAAGCGCCGGGCGAGCCGGCGAGCAACCCCGGCTCCAGCCGGGGTCTCTTCGGCAAGATCGCGATCGGATTGGCTGCCGTGGGGCCCGGGATTTTCCTGATCGGCTACAACATCGGAACGGGTAGCGTCACGACGATGGGCATGGCCGGGGCGCAGTACGGAATGGCGCTCCTGTGGGCGCTGGTGCTCTCCGGGATCTTTACTTACGTCCTGATGGTGGCGTTCGGCCATTTGACGTTGGTCACCGGGCAGACGGCGCTGAACAGCTTCAAGACGCGTATCCCGCGGGTCGGAAAGATCCTTTCCCTGTACGTCATGGTCGCCCTGATCCTGGGCGAGCTCCTCGCATTGATCGGGGTAACGGGCATCGTCTCCGAACTGATCCAGGAAGGGATGCGGCTGGGTTCCGCCGACCAGGCGCTCGTCGTTCAGACCGGGTGGATCATCCTGGCCATCAGCAGCCTCGTGTTCGTCACGCTCTGGTTCGGTGGGTACAAGCTGTTCGAAAAGATTCTGACGACCTTCGTGCTCCTGATGGTGTTCTGCTTCTTCGGCGTACTGTTCATGGTGGCACCCTCCCTCTCGGAGGTCCTCGGTGGACTCATCCCGACGGTGCCGGACACACCGGGCGCCGCTCGGCTCGTCGCCGCGATGGCCGGCACGACCTGTTCGGCCGCCGTCTTCATCGTGCGAAGCACGGTGGTCGCCGAAAAGGGCTGGACGATCGGTCACCTGGAGCACGAAAAGCGTGACGCGTTCGTGTCCGTCTTCCTGATGGTCCTGCTCAGCGCAATGGTGATGGCCGTCGCTGCCGGAACATTGCACGTGGCAGGGCTAACGATGGAATCGACGCTCGAGATGATAGGGCTGCTGGAGCCGATCGGGGGAGATCTCGCCGCCTTCCTGCTGATCGTCGGAATCTCTGGCGCCGGGCTGTCGACGATCTTCCCGCTGGTGCTCATCGCGCCCTGGCTGGTGGCCGATTTCATGGGATGGGAGCGAAACCTTCGCGCGCCATTCTTCAGGATCCTTATTGGCGTGGGCCTGCTCTTCTCATTCGGATCGGTGTTCCTGGATCAGACACCGCCCGTCCTCATGGTGGTGGCCATGGCCCTCCAGGCGGCGATTCTCCCGGCGGTGGCGATCCCGGTCTTTTACCTCCTGAACAACCGGGCCTTGATGGGTGAAAGGTACCTGCCATCGCTGAAGTGGAATGCCGCGCTGGTCGCGGTGATCCTCTTCTCGCTCGTGACCACGTACTTCGCCATCACCGGCCTGATCAATACAGCCTGACTTCCGATGAATTCCGCAGCCGAAAAGTCCTTTCAAAAGGACAAATTGTCTGTTCAGACGTACGCGACCGTGGAGCAGCTGGGTGCGGCGGCGGCCGATTTCGTCGAAGCTCGCCTTCGTTCCACGATCTCGGCCAAGGGGAAGGCCCACCTGGTTCTAGCGACCGGTGCGTCCCAGCTGACCTTCCTGAACTCGCTCAAGGAGCGGGATGTCGCCTGGGACGCGATCACCGTCTTTCACCTCGACGAATACACCGGGTTATCCGAAGATCACCCGGCCAGCTTTCGGAGATATCTGAGGGAGAGAATCCTCGACGAGGTGAGGCCCGCCGAGGTGCATCTGATCGACGCGAGCGCGGCCGACCTGAACGCGGAGATCCGCAGGTATGAAGGCTTGCTGAAGAGCCACCCTCTCGACGTTGCCTGTATCGGGATCGGTGAGAACGGGCACATCGCCTTCAACGACCCCCCGGTGGCGGATTTCGACGATGCTCGACTGGTGAAGGAGGTCGAACTCGACCATGCTTGCCGCATGCAACAGGTCAATGAGGGGTGGTTCCCATCCCTGGAGGAAACGCCGCCGCGAGCAGTCACCCTGACGATCCCAGCGGTGATGAGCAGCGGCGTGATCAGTTGCGTGGTACCCGGTGAACGGAAAGCGGAAGCCGTCGACCGTGCATTGAATGGGCCGATAAGCCCGGCATGTCCTGCTTCGATCTTACGGCGTCACAACGACACGACGCTGTTTCTGGACCGGTCCTCCGCTGCACGCATCTGAGGACGGTTGATGTGGCCGTCGACCGCCCTTCGGGGCGATCCGCGGCCGGGGGGGT
>JBBDRL010000089.1:19901-65395 GCA_040905505.1 Gemmatimonadota bacterium
GAGCAGCGGCGCCACACCGATGTATGACACGCCCGAATCACCTCGACATCAATCGCATCGTATGAAGAAGATATCGGCGCCTGCCTTTCTGATCGCAGGTTTTCTGCTTCTGCTCCCGACGCTCCTGCTCGCGCAATCGGGGCAGGTCCCCATCACGGTCGAGGAGGAGCGCCCGGGAGCGCCCGTGACGTTCGGCATCCCGTTTCCAGAAGGCGAGCTCTATTCTGTCGACCACGTCCGCGTGCTGACGCGCGACGGCGGTGAGATCGCCTCTCAGATCACCCCGGTCACCACATGGCTCCCAGCGGACGAGAGCATCAAGTGGATCTGGATCGACTTCTTCCTCGACGGCTCCGGTCAGTATCTGGTCGAGTATGGTGAAGATGTTCGGCGGGCGGTGGAGGTCGCCTCACCGATCCAGTTGGTCAACAACCAGCGCGATGGCGGGGGAGCGGAGATCAACACCGGGACCCTCCGTTTCACCGTCGAGAAGCGCAACGGCAGCGGATTCATCGACCAGGTGGAGTTCAACCCCGCCGGCACGGGGTTCCTCGATGAGCACCTGATCGCCCAGGGGATCCCCGGGCGAGGAACATTCCTCGACCTCATCGACGACGCGGGTCCCGACGAGTCGTCCGCGGTGGTACATCAGCAGTTCATCGAGAGGGGATCGGGTCCGCTCCACGCGATCATCCGTGTCGAGGGCGAATATCAGTACGAGCGGCCGGACCACCCGGCGTCGCCCTTCGTCACGTACATCCATGCGTACGCGGGAAAATCGTATATCAAGGTTCTGCACACGATCACCTATACCGGTAAGCCGGACAAGAGCGCTCCCCTAGACGGACGAGAGCATCGCGACATCGCCACGCAGAGCGCGTTGATCGTCGATGAAGACGAGCGCAGCACCGACGCCGGCATCACGCAACCGGAGGACATGATCGCAGCGGCAGGCTTTGGGCTCACGTACAATATCGACGGAACGCCGATGGTTCGGACGGCGCTGAGTGAGGCGAACTGGTGGGAGGAGGTCGAACCGTCGCTGATCGAGCTCCCGGCGGCATCCGGCTCCCGCGTCTCGCTCTTCCAGACCGGCCCGGACCCGAACGGAATCCCGCCGGTCGAAGAGTCGGGACTGGACGAGCGCATCGGCGGCTTCTACGCGAAGGTCGAGTCCGACGGCGTTCTTCGTGAGGGGCAGCGGGCGGAGGGCTGGATCGACCTCTCCGATGGGGAGCGGGGCGTCGGCATCGGGATCCGGAACATGCTGGAAGAGTACCCCAACCAGCTCGTCGTAGACCTGGCTCGGAACCAGATCCACGCGTATAGCTGGCCGGCGGAAGCGGGCCCGAAGAGCTTCGAGCGGTGGAACGACAGCGGCGACGGCGGCATGGTGGCGAACTTCGCGCAGGGCGTCACCAAGACCACCGAGCTCGTCCTGAACTTCCACGACGGCAGCGACGACATCACCGAGGTCCGCGAAACCGTAGACGCGGTCCTGGACCCGGCGGTCGCCCACGCGGGCGCCGATTGGTACCGCAATTCAGGTGTGTACGGAACGTTCGCCACGGCGAACAACAGCATACCGGCGCTGGAGCGGAGCCTTCAGTACAAGTTCGACTACATGCAGTTCAATCAGAAGTGGGCTCCGTGGTACGGCATGTTCGATTACGGCGACCTGAAGATCTACTTCCGAGGCGGTCGCTGGACGACGTGGGGCAATAACGAGCCGGCCCAGGACTTTCAGTGGTGGATCAACTTCATGCGCACGGGTGAGCGCAGCAACTATCTGATGGCGGAGGCGATGAGCCGCCATACAATGGACGTCGACAACACCCACTGGCCGACGGCCGCCGAGTATCGCGGGGACACCAACTCCGCGCTCGACTACTGGAACACGCTCGATCAAGCCGAGGGTAGTCCCTACCTCGGGATGGGGTCGCGGCATTCGAATCAGCAGGCGATCTCCAAACTTTCCGCTCACGTCTGGGTGCCCGGCTGGATCGCCAGCTATTACCTGAGCGGGTATCACCGCGGTCTCGACGTCGCGCGTCTCACGGGCGACTACTACGTGCGCCGGATCTTCGGTGAGCACGGGCTCACGGGCCGGCGGCTCTATCTCTCCGTCTGGAACCTTGCCGAGCTGTACGATGCGACCAAGGACGAAAAGTATCTGGAGGAGCTTCAGTACCGAGTCGACCACCTCCTCGAGCTACAGAAGGACCAGGGAGGGCGGATGGTTATCGACCGCTATGGGTACTCCCAGAACTACGCGTCACACGGGCTGAGCAAGTATCTGCAGTTCTTCGACGACCGCGAGGTGGAGCTGGCGATGGTCGAGCACGCGCGGAATCTGGTGCAGAACCCGCCGCTCGATCACGAGATGGAGTCGTTCCTCTCGAGCATCCACGCTCTGGTCCGCGGCTACGATCTGACCGGCAACGACGAGTTCCTGATGGAGGCCTGCCGCCGCGCGGCGTATCTCCGGACTGACACCGCCCCGCAGCCGCTGGCGAACTATGCCACACAGCGGGAGCGCGTCGCGCTGATGGAGGGGGTCAGCAATCTTCCCGGCAGAGGCGAAGATGACGAGGTCTTCAACGGTCGGCTACCGATCTGGAGCTTTTCGAACGGTCTTCGCATTTTCGGCTGGACGCACATCTATGGTGTGCCGTACCTGATCGATCGGCTGCAATCGGGCGAATACGACCTCGGCTCGCTGCCCTGCACGTAAGGGCGACGGCGGTCGCGGACAAGTTTGATCCACCGGCCGAATCCGCGCCATCCCGGGCTGCCGCGCGCGGGATGACGCGGATCCGTGCGTTCAGGGCCGCTTCCTGGATCCGGCGGCGATCTCGCCACGTCCAGGCCCGTCCTTGACGCGCACCGGAGGCGAACGTATTAGTGTGAAAGCTCCACGCCTGAACAAGCCGCTGTTCACTCCAGCTATCCTTTCAGCCGGCGGCCAGCCGGTCATGCGTCTCGACGCGACCGTGCAATGGATCAGGCGCCCACCCTGATGGGGCGCGAACGAGAGCCACTCCGAAACCCCTTATCCCAGCCGAGTCGAAGCCCCCTTCCGTCGGGACCGACCCGGGCAGAGATGCCGCCGTACCAGGTACCCTGAGCGTCATGTCCTCATTGGAACTCCCCCGGTCACTGGATCTGAAGGGGTCGAGCGCCGGCTGTAGCGAAGTCACGGCGGCGCACCTGATGCTCCGGATTCAGGGGGGAGACACCGACGCCCTCGAGCAGCTCATGGCGCGTTACTGGACCAGTCTTGTGCGTTACGCGACGCAGCTACTGGGCAGTGTGGACGAGGGAAACGACGTCGCCCAGGAAGTGTTCGTCCGCACCTGGGAGCACCGCCTGCGGTGGAAAGCAGGCGGATCGGCGGAAACGTTCCTTTACCGAATCGCCCGTAACCTCAGCCTCCTCCAGCTTCGTCGGCGCGACGTGCAGACCCGTAGCGAGCCCGAGCTGCGCCACGGTTCACGGCCCGCCAGAACGCCCATCGAGGACGCGTCTTCCGCCGAGCTCTGGAGTGCTTTCCAGGATGCTCTGCTCGGGTTGCCGCCGCGACGTCGAGAGGCATTTCTGCTGGTCCGCATCGATGGCCTCAGCCTCGGCGCAGCGGCGGAGGTGATGGATCTGACGAAGCGCACGGTCGCCAACCATGTGTACATGGCGACTTCCGACCTCGAGGAATCCCTCCAGACGTTTCTCGGCTAGCCGGTCCCCTCCCGGTCTTCCTACACTCCGCTGAGTTCACCCCTGATCCAGATGCCGCCGCCGGCCTCCACAGGAAGGCGTTGGTAAGATCCAACTCCTGGAGCATTTCATCTCTATGAAATGCCGGCCTCGTCGCAACCGTGCGCCGGTGGTGCTGTGCGACTGAGACGTGGTGTTGCCACGGAAGAAAGGGAACCAGCCTTGAACAAGGGAAGCGGACCGTCATCCCGCGCAGCCGGTAGGGCAATCTTCAGTCCGAGGACGTGGCTGTTGGTCGCCCTTCTCGGCGGTGCTGCCGCGCTGGCGGCCGTCGCCCAATCGGCCCGTTCAGCGCCCTACCCGGATACCCAGGCGCTGCTGAATCCGCCTGACGGCGAGTGGCTGAACTACGGCCGCGATCACGCTGGGACGCACCACAGCCCGCTCGACCAGATCACACCGGAGAACGTGGACCAGCTCGGCTTGGCCTGGTCGTACGACACCAATTCCTATCCGGGTCAGCTCGAAGGCACACCGCTGATGGCGGATGGGACGATCTACGGCACGCTGACCTGGAGCGTCGTGTTCGCGATCGACGCGCGAACGGGTGAGGAGAAGTGGCGATGGGACCCCGAGATCCCGCAGCAGCAGTGGGTGACGGACTCGCGTGGCATCAACCACCGCCGCGGTCCGAGCCTGTGCTGCGGGCCGGTGAACCGCGGCGTCGCCCTGTACGAGGACAAGGTCTTCGTGGGAACGCTTCAGGGAGGCCTGGTCGCGCTGGACGCCGATACCGGCGTGGAGGTCTGGAGCACGCAGGTGACGCATCCCGAGGACGACTACAGCATCACGGGCGCCCCGCGCATCGTCGACGGCCTGGTCATCATCGGGAACAGCGGCGCGGAGTTCGGCGTCCGCGGCTTCGTCTCGGCGTACGACGCCGACACTGGCGACCTGGTCTGGCGCTTCTACACGGTTCCGGGCGATCCGACGAGGGGCTTCGAGAACGCGGCCATGGAGCGGGCGGCCGAGACCTGGACGGGCACGTGGTGGCGCTACGGCGGCGGCGGTACGGTCTGGGACGGTATGGCCTACGACCCCGAGCTGGACCTCCTGTATTTCGGTGTTGGAAACGGCGCGCCGTGGCCCCGCGACATCCGCAGCCCGGCCGGCGGCGACAATCTGTACCTGACGTCGATCATGGCGTTGCGCCCGCAGACGGGCGAATACGTCTGGCACTACCAGACCACTCCAGGTGACGACTGGGACTACGCCGCGACGCAGCCACTCGTCCTCGCCGATCTGGTGATCGACGGGCGCGAGCGGAAGGTCATCATGCAGGCGCCGAAGAACGGCATCTTCGTCGTGATCGACCGCGAGACGGGCGAGTTCATTTCGGGCGAGCCGTTCGCGAACATCACGTGGGCGACAGGGGTCGATCCGGAGACGGGTCGGCCGATCGAGTCGTCCTTCGCGCGCTACGGGATCGAGGGCGCCGAGATCTCGCCGGGGTCCGACGGCGCGGCGAACTGGCACTCCACCGCCTGGAGCCCGGAGACCGGGCTGATCTTCATTCCTGGATCGGAGACGTCGCGATGGTTCTCGGTGGCCGAAGACTTCGCGATTCAGCCGGGTGAGATCGCGTTCGGGATGGGCCGGCGCCGCCCGCGGCCGGCCCAGCCGGAGCCGGAGCCGGTGCCGGAGCCCGAGGAAGAGGAGGAGCAGGCGCCGCCGACGCCGCGGCCGCCGCGCATCGATCCTCAGGTCGTCGGGCTCGGCGGATCGGGTGGGTTCCTGACCGCCGTCGATCCGGTCACACAGGAGGAGCGCTGGAGGATCGACTTCGGCCGGCCGGGGATCACGGGCGGAACGCTCACCACCGCCTCCGGGCTGCTCTTCCACGGCAGCTCCGACGGCGTATTCAGCGCCTATCGGGCGGCGGACGGGGAGAAGCTCTGGGAGGTCGAGCTGGCGCCCGGCTTCGCCAATCCGATGACCTACATGCTGGACGGCCGCCAGTACGTGACCATCGTCACCGGCCGGAGCGGGACCCATCCGGCGGGCCGCGTCTACACCTTCGCCTTGGGCACCGATTCACCCCTGCCGCCGATGGCGGCCGTGACACCGCCGCCACTGCCCGCCGTAGAGCCACCGCCTGACGGCTTCCTCGGCGGTATGGCGGGCGCCGAACTCCCGGACATCCCCGGCCGGGAAATCGTCCAGCAGACGTGTACGCAGTGTCACACGGTCGACCGGATCGTGGCAACCCGGCGGACGGAAACCGAGTGGCAGCTCCTCGTCCAGAGCAAGCTCGATCGTGGCTTCATTCCGACGACCACGCCGGAGGAGCGCGCCGCCATCGTGGATTACCTGGTGCGCGCCCTCGGTCGGGGCTAACGGCAATATCTAATGTATCCTTCTGAACAGGAGTCGTGGCTTATGCGTCGGTTCACATCCATTCTCTCCTTGCTGGCGCTCGGGTCGACCGTGGCGCTCGCCGCACCGGCGGGAGTCGAGGCCCAGATGCAGGGCGACGATCTCACTACCCAGGACGGCGTCGCGATACCGACGATCCCCCGGGCCCCCGCGGGCGTGACCGAGGGTGGAAGCTATTTTCCGCCGATGCCTGACATGGATATCGTCCAGGCGCCCGAGGGTTGGGTGCCCCCCGGCACCGAGCAGCCGCCGATGCCGTACGTCCTGCTCCGGCTACCGCGGACGAACATCTACCGCGCGAAGTATCCCGCGATCGACTTCCACGTGCACGCGGGCGGGCTCACCACCGCGGAGGACTACGAGGGCCTCATCGCATTGATGGACTCGATCGGTCTCGGCGCGATCATCAACCTGAACGGCGGTCGAGGCGAGGACCTGGACGCCGTACTGGCCGCCGGTGAACCGTATCAGGACCGCGTCGCGAACTTCATCACCTTCAGTGGTGAGGGGATCAACGAGCCGGGCTGGTCCGAGATGTTCGCGGCCGAAATGGAGCGGGCGTTCCTCGCCGGCGCGAAGGGGATGAAGGTGTCCAAGTCGCTGGGGCAGGGCGTTCGGAATCCGGACGGCTCCTTCATCCAGGCGGACGACCCGCGTCTCGACCCGATCTGGGCCATGGCGGCGAAGCACGACAAGCCGGTCATGATCCATACGAGTGACTCGGTTGGCCACTTCTATCCGATCGGTCCGCTGAACGAGCGCTACGAAGCGGGTCTCTACCGGCAGCCGGGAGACACGAACCTCTTTACCGAGGCACCTCCGCGCGAGGTGATCGAGCAGGCCCGTGAAAACGTGATGCAGAAGCATCCGAACACGAAGTTCGTGTGGGCGCACATGGCGATGCTCTATTACGATCCGGAGAAGCTCGCGAGCTTCCTGGACCGGTACCCGACGGCGGACATCGAGATGTCCGCGAGCTTCGCCGATCTCGGCCGCGCCCCGCGGCTGTGGAGGGACTTCATCATCGAGTACCAGGACCGTATTCTGTTCGGGACCGACGGGAATCCGCGCCGGACGATCGACGACTTCTGGACGCCGCACTGGCGCTATCTGGAGACCTACGACGAGCACTTCTACCATCCCGCGCAGACGCGCTCGCGCGGTGGGTCGCCGGGACACGGGCGGTACAACGTCTACGGCATTGGCCTTCCGGATGACGTCCTCCGCAAGGTGTATTACGAGAACGCCCTCAAGCATCTGCCGTACCTCGAGGAATCGATCGAGGATCAGATGGCGGAGCGCGAGCGGGAGCGTATCGGTCAACCGTAGGGACCGGAGCCGGGCAGCGGCCGCGTCCCCACGTTGATGACCTGGTGGCGCGGCCGATTTTTTTTGAGACTAACGGGGGAGATCCTGGTGTTGCAGAAGTCGGCGGGTGAAAGGTGGATCCGGGGGTCCACGCGACCCATGAACGGAGGTGTTTCGTGAACCCGTTCGATCTTACGGGCCGCGTGGCGGTGGTGAGCGGAGGGTACGGCGTCCTGGGCAGCGCGATGGCCATCGACCTCGGTCGTGCCGGCGCGCGCGTCGCCGTGCTGGGCCGGCGGCGCGAAAAGGCGGAGCAGAAGGCGGACGAGATCCGCCAGGCAGGCGGTGAGGCGATGGCCCTCGTCGCCGACGTTCTGGACGAACCCGCGCTCGAGAAGGCCCGGGACGAGCTGCTGGAGCGGTGGGGCGCGGCGGACATTCTCGTGAACGCGGCCGGGGGCAACGTCGCCCGTGCCCGGAACGACGGCACGAGTATATTCGACGTCCCGATGGACGCCTTCGACGAGGCGCTCCGGCTGAACCTTCACGGCACGATCGCGCCCTCGATGATCTTTGGCGGGGTCATGGCCGAACAGGGCAGGGGAAGCATCGTCAACATTTCCTCCATGGCGGCGCTGCGCGTGCTCAGCGGCATCATGGGGTACTCGGCCGCCAAGGCTGCCATCGACAACTTCACGCGCTGGTTGGCGGTCGAGCTGGCCAGGAAACACGGCGATGGCCTGCGGGTCAACGCGATCGCGCCGGGGTTCTTCCTTTCCGAGCAGAACCGTGCCGTCCTCATCAATCCGGACGGTACGTTCACGGAGCGCGCGCGGACGGTCATCGCCCACACGCCGATGGGACGCCTCGGCGACCCGGAGGAGCTCACCGGCACCGTACGATGGCTGTGCAGTGATGCCGCGTCCTTCGTCACCGGCGTCGTGATCCCGGTCGATGGCGGCTTCAGCGTAGACAGCGGGGTCTGATGCAGGGGGATGCTGCGCGCCAGGGCCTCAGCGCGACTCACCGGCCTGCGACCGAAGCCGACGAGGTGGCGACGATCGTGGTCCATTGGAGGCGTCGCCCGTGCAGATGAGCTTCCGCTGGTACGGTCCCCCCGACCCTGTACCGCTCGCTCACATTCGCCAGATTCCGGGTCTCGAGGGCGTCGTCACGGCGTTGTATGACCTCCCCGCGGGCGAGGTGTGGCCGAAGGACGAGCTGGCGCGGCTCGGGGAGACCATCGCCGCGGCGGGCCTCCGCTTCACGGTCGTCGAGAGCATTCCGGTCCACGAGGACATCAAGCTCGGCCGGCCCACTCGGGACCGGCTGATCGAGAACTACTGCCAGAGCGTTCGCAACATGGGCGCACTGGGCATCGGCGTGCTCTGTTACAACTACATGCCGGTGTTCGATTGGACGCGCACGAGCATCGACATGCAGCTCGAGGATGGCTCGACGACCCTCGCCTACGATCCTGACGATCTCTCGCGGGTCGATCCGACCCGGGGTCCCGCGGCGCTACCCGCCTGGTCGTTGCCCCCCGGCAAGGACCTGCCGGGCCTGCTCGCGGCCTACCGGGAGATGAACGAGGAGCGACTCTGGGAGAGTCTCGCTTACTTCCTCGAGGCAGTGGTCCCCGTGGCAGAGGAAGCGGGCGTGAAAATGGCCATCCACCCGGACGACCCCCCCTGGCCGCTCTTCGGTCTGCCGCGAATCATCACCGATGGCCCCGCGCTCGAGCGGCTCGTCTCGCTGGTCGACAGTCCGGCCAACGGCGTCACCTTCTGTACGGGATCTCTTGGCGCACGGCCGGACAACGACCTGCCGACGATGATCCGGCGGTTGGGTCCGCGCGTGCACTTTGCCCATTGCCGCAACGTCCGGATCACGGGTGAGCGAAAGTTTCACGAGACGCCGCATCCCTCGCAATGGGGGAGCGTCGACTTCCTGAACGTGCTGCGGGCGCTGCGCGCGGTGGGCTTCGACGGGCCGCTCCGCCCGGACCACGGCCGTATGATCTGGGGCGAGACGGGCCAGGCAGGCTACGGCCTGTACGATCGAGCGCTCGGCGCCATGTACCTCCAGGGGCTCTGGGAAGCAGTGGACGACGAGGCGAGGGCGGGGCGATGACGGGAGAGCCGCGGTTCAGTCACGGCGAGGGGGATCGATGAAGGCGGTCACGGAGCAACTGCGACGGCTGCGAATCGTTCCAGTCGTGGTCATCGCCGACCCGCTCCACGCCTCGCCGTTGGCACAGGCGCTGGCGGACGGCGGGCTACCTTGTGCGGAGATCACGTTCCGGACGGCCGGGGCCCCGGAGGCGCTCCGTCGGATCGCCGAGGAGCATCCCGGCGTACTTGTCGGGGCGGGCACCGTTCTGACCGCCGAGCAGGCCGCCGTGGCGCGGAAGGCGGGGGCCCGCTTCATCGTGTCGCCGGGCTTCAGCCCCGCCGTGGTGGACTACTGTCTGGCGCATGAGGTGCCGGTATATCCGGGAGTCTGCACGCCCACGGAGATCGAAGCCGCGCTGGACACGGGACTCGAAGTCCTGAAGTTTTTCCCCGCGGAGTCGATGGGTGGAGTCAGATTTCTCAAGGCGATCGCCGCGCCGTTCTCGGATGTGGAGTTCATCCCGACCGGCGGGATCGGGCTGGCTCACTTACCGGACTACCTGAAGATGGGTCAGGTCGTAGCGTGCGGCGGCTCGTGGATCGCACCGGCGGGATGGATCGAAGCGGGCGCGTTCGAGCGCGTCCGCGAGGAGGTCGCCCGCGCGCTGGCGGTCGTACGGGGGCAGGCCGCCGGAGACGTTGAACACGAAACCGCGGGCGACTCCCGCGCCGGGGACTCTAGATGACGACACGCAAGCGGGTAGTGACCTTCGGTGAGATCATGCTGCGGCTGAAGGCACCGGGGAACGAGCGGTTGTTTCAGAGCCCACAGCTCGAAGCAACCTTCGGAGGCGCCGAAAGCAATGTGGCGGTATCCCTCGCCAACTATGGCCTCGATGCGGCTTTCGCCACGGTCCTGCCGTCCAACCCGATCGGCGATGCCGCGATCGGCGAGCTGCGGCGCTTCGGGGTCGATACGAGCCTCATCCGTCGCGCCGGTGAGCGCCTCGGCACCTATTTCCTGGAGGCGGGCGCCAATCAACGCCCCAGCCGGGTCGTATACGACCGTGCCCATTCGTCCATCGCGACGGCGCAGGCCGACGATCTCGACTGGGACGCGGTGTTCGCCGGCGCGGACTGGTTCCACATCAGCGGCATCACGCCCGCGCTCAGCGCATCGGCTGCCGACGTTTCCCTCGAGGCGGTCCGACAGGCCCGGGCACGAGGGGTGACCGTGTCGTGCGACTACAACTATCGCAAGAATCTCTGGAAGTACGGGAAGGCGGCCCCCGACGTCATGCGGGACCTCGTAAAGCTCATTCAGGTCGGGATCGCGAATGAGGAGGATTGCCAGCGGTCCCTCGGGATCGAGGTAGGTGTGGACGTCGAATCCGGTGAGCTCGATCGGGAACGCTATCGCCGCTTGGCGGAACGCGTGCTGGAGGAGTTTCCGAACCTTGAGAAGCAGGTCATCACCCTTCGCGAGAGTCGCAGCGCAGATCACAACGGCTGGGGCGCGTGCCTCTACGATGGTCGTGAGTTCCGTCTGAGCCGGAGATACGAGATCACCGACATCGTGGATCGGGTCGGGAGCGGGGACTCGTTCGCGGCGGGTCTCATTTACGGGCTGCTCGCCTATGACGACGATCAGCGGGCGCTGGAGTTCGCCACCGCTGCCGGATGCCTCAAGCACTCCATCCCCGGCGACTTCCACCGGGTCAGCGCCGCCGAGGTCGAGATGTTGATGGAGGGGAGCGGAAGCGGCCGGGTCCAGCGCTAACGGACCGGGCCAGCGCCGGGAGTGCTATCGAACCGGGCGCCCCTACGGGCCCTGAGTTGCCACATGGGCCTCGAGCTCTTCCCCCAGACTCCTGGCGACGTCCGCCTGCGCGCGCGCGATTCGAGAGGCCAGGCCCGTGTGGGTCACCGGGTCGATCAGGGCGTCGAGCTCGCCGCGGCTCAGGTGGCCCTTCAGGCGCGGGTCGGCCGCCAGGAGATCCGTGAACGAGGCGCCCCGGGCCGCGGCACTCTGAGCGGCTTCGAACACCACATCGTGGGCCCGCTGCCTGCCGAGCGTCTTCCCCAGCTCGAGCATCACGGCTTCGGCGCTCACCATCCCGCCCGATAGATCCAGATTCGCGCGCATCCGCTGTGGATGGATGCGCATGTCCCTGGCAACGAGCAGGATGCGCTCGAGAGCCTCGCCCGATATCGTCAACCCCCGGATTACCGCGTCGAAGGCGACGGTGGGCGTGTGGTCGGCCTCGTGCTCGCTCTGCACGCACTCCAGCACGAGCGGAACCAGAGCCCGCAACTCCGCCGATATCCCGAGGACATCCTGGCAGAGCTGTGGGTTCCGCTTCTGCGGCATCGTCGAGCTGCCTACCGTGCCCGCGGGGACAGGCTCCTCGAGCTCCCCGAACTCCGTCCTCATCAGCGTGTAGATCTCCCGGGCCAGCTTCCCGCAGGTGGCGCCGAGCAGGCCCAGGACGCAGGCCAGCTCCGCGTACTGATCCACCGCGCTCCGCGACGCGACCTTCGACGGCTCCAGACCCAGTCGCTTCGCGACACCCGCCTGAACTTCAGGACCCCGCTCGCCGAGGCCGGCGAACGTGCCGGCCGCGCCGCCGATGAGAGCCACGAAGAGCCGCGGTTCGAGCTCGCGCAGGCGGACCGTGTGCCTGCTCATCTCGTCGATCCAGCCGGCCACCTTGAAGCCGAACGTGATCGGCACGGCGTGCTGTCCGTGAGTTCGGCCCGCCATCACCATGTCAGCGCCCCTGTCCGCCAGGTCCGCGAAGGCCACCATGATCCGGCCCAGCAGCCCGAGCAGCACCCGGTGGGCGTCCCGAACGACCAGCAGGTCGCCCGTCTGAGTGATGTTCTGCGTCGTCGCACCCCAGTGCACCCACCCGCCGTGCGGCTCGCCAACTGCCCGGCTCAGCTCCACCACGACGGGCATGAACGGATGGCTCGATCGCCTGATCCCGTCGCGAATCCGCTCCGCATCGACGCGGTCCAACGTGGCGGCGGCCGCGATGGCGTCGGCCGCTTCCCGCGGGATCAGCCCGAGCTCCGCCTGGGTCGATGCGAGCGCCGATTCGACCGTCAGCCATGCCTGCCACCGGGCGCGCGTTCCGAGCAGTTGCTCGATCCCCGCATCCGGAACCCGACCTGCCGTGAAGCGTTCGCTCATCTTGATCACTGTCTCGGGTTAGCGGAGGGACGGCACCGCCCTGGACGGGGTTACTTCGTCACGAGCTCCCCGCCGTCCCCTCTGTTGGTCGTGCAGTGTTCGTCAGGGCGGTGATCTCGCGCACGGTTCCGGCGAGCGCCGTGAGATGGGCGGCGAAGAACGAGACCACCCCCAGCAGCTTGGCCGATTCCTCGATGACGATCTGCACCGAGCTGGCGAGTCCGGCGTTCAGTACCGAGGTGATCGCGAGAAAGAATCCCCCCAGGAGGTAGAACAGGAGCATTCCGGGGTAGCGGGTGACCTCCCGGCGGTACCGGATGCACAACGCCGCCGCCGCCAGCCCGTAGAGCGCAGTCGGCACGCCGTCCAGCATGGGGTCGGTTCCGACCCCGATCAGGCGGGCAACGGTGGTATCCATCCCCTCGTGAAATTGAAAGGTCTCGTCCAGCATCAGGTAGAGAAAACCCGCCGCCGAGATCAGCCAGAAGATATTTCCGCCGCCCTTGCCGCCGTTCAGAGCGAACGTCCGGCGGAGAAGATAGACGATCCAGGAGACCAGCGCCGTCGCTCCGAGCTGAATCGCCGAGATGGACGTGATCGCCTGGCGCTCCTCGAAGCGGTGCGTCAGCGAATCCATATTGTATCCGCTGATGATCGCCGCGATGATCGCGAAGATGTTCACTGCGAAGAAGACCGCGGCCGACTTACGGTCCCAAGTACCGCTCATGTTTCAGATCGGGTTCGTATTGCTGTCTGCGCCTCTCGTCAGAGCGACGAACAAGCGCGCTCGCGACATTCTAGCGCAATCCGTGAGCGCGAGGGAGGGGCATTGCCGCTCTCTTCCCACCGTCGCCTTTCCGCCGCCAGATGGGGGGAGCTCGCCGCTAGCATTGGGGTATGAGCTCTCTTATCTTGTTTCGTTCTGCGTTGTTAGGAAACCGGCCACGAGCGGCTCGTAAGAGGCCCGGCGTTCGTCCGCCGGGTATCCACTGGCTTTGAGGAGACCCCGGCCGAGGGCGGCGCGGGGTTGTCCTGTCGTATCGATAGGAATGAAGGTTTGCTGAACCGTTTTCTTCCGAACAGCGGGTACTACGGGTGGATCGTCGTCGGCGTCGCCTTCCTGTGTTCGGCTCTGACATCGCCTGGCCAGTCGTTCGCCATCTCACTGTATCTCGATGTGTTGATGGCGGATCTCGCGATCTCGCGAATTCAGATCTCGTCGATCTATGCGGGCGCCACGCTGCTCGCCGCGGCGTGTCTGCCTGCCGTGGGCGGCCTGGCGGATCGGGTTCCCGGCCGCTGGTTCCTGAGCGTCACGCTCCTCCTGCTCGGCCTGTCGTTGCTGGGATTCGCGATGGTGGAGGGGGTATATGGCCTCGCGATCGCCTTTCTGGCGGTTCGCCTTCTGGGCCAGGGCGCGATCGGACTCGGAACGCTCACCATAGTGGTCCGGTGGTTCCGTACGTACCGGGGCCGGGCGCTCGCGCTCGTTAGCCTCGGGTTCGCTCTGGGCGAGATGGTCTTCCCGGGTGCGATCTACGCCCTCATCGACCGGGCCGGGTGGCGGACATCGCTGGTAGTGTTCGCAACGCTCTACCTGGTGGTCTTCGCGCCGCTCGTGGCGTGGTCGCTTCGCGAGCGCCGGCCCGGCGAGCCGGTCGACGGCATCGGCGCCGAGCAGGAGGCCACAGGCGCCGCCCGCCGGGCCGCCGAGCTCGACGAGCCGGACTTCACCCTGTCCGAAACGTTGCGGATGCGGGTGTTCTGGGGGATGCTTCTGTGCGCCATCGTACCGCCCCTCGTGATGACGGCTGTCATCTTCCATCAGGTCGCCCTCTTTGCGTCGCTCGGGTGGAACGCGGCACTGGTGCCGCCGGCGTTCATGGCCTTCGCGCTGGGCGGCGTGGTGATGACCTACACGACCGGACTGCTACTGGAGCGGGTCCCCACCCGCTATGGCATCGCCCTGGGAATGGCGCTCATCGTCGTGGCATTCGCCAGCACGCTGCTGCCGCTCCCCGTGGCAGTCGGCGGGTTGCTCTACGGGCTGCTCCTCGGATTCGCGTCCGGTACCGTCGCCGCCTCGAACTCGATGCTCTGGCCGAGCTACTTCGGCATCGCGAGTCTCGGGCGGATCAAGGGCATCGTACAGGCGGCACGCAACGGCGCCACGGCGCTCGGCCCGCCGCTCGCGGCATTGCTCGCCACGGCGACCGCTTCGTTCACCAGCGTTCTCCTGCTGTTCGGGGGGGTCTCGATCGCGGCCGGCTTGCTTGCGATCACGCTGCGACCGCCCGCCGGCCGACCTGTCGGGGGCGCCTACGAAGCCACGCCGGCCGAATTCGCCGCCGACTGATGCCCGGGAAGCGCCCCGTCGGGCCGCCATTCGAACACTGGAAGGAGGCAGCAATGACATCACGACTCACCGCGGAGCAGGTCGAGGAGCTCCGGGCGGAGCTCACACGGTCGCTCGAGCGCCTGAACACGAGCATGAAGACGACGAGCCGTGCCGCACGGCCGGTGAAGCTGGACCAGACCACTGTCGGCCGTCTTTCGCGCATGGACGCACTACAGAATCAGCACATGACGAAGGGCCTGCAGGAGCGTGAGAACGCGAAGGCCGCTCTGCTGGCCGACGCGCTCGAGCGGCTCGACTCCGGCGAGTTCGGAGTCTGCGAGGAATGTGGGGGCGGGATTCAGTTCGAGCGCCTTCTCCTCTTCCCTGAGACCCGTGCTTGTAGCGCCTGCCTCCGCTGACCGGGTCACCCAATCACCCCGAAGGACCCCCGCCTCCGATCCGCTCCAGCGCCTGCTCCCCCGCTTCGCGCACCCCGGCCATACGGGCTTCGCTCGTGCGACGCCCGCGCCACCTGCGGAGTATCTTCGATCGTGCCTCGCCGAAGAATTCAGCGCCGCCTGTCGTACGCCTCATGCCGCAGTCGCCGCGCACGACTCCGAGGCCCGCAGGGAAGCTCTTCCAGTACCTCGCGTGTGCTCTAACTCATGGCGCCGCTGTGACTTGCGTATGGTGATACGGAACGGCAATTGCGGCTTTTGCGGGCCGAGAGAGAGGATCGCGCTACTCGCTGGAGCCAGGAGGGAAATGTGGACAGTCAGATGAACTTCGTATCGGGCCTTTTCGTGGGCGCCGGGCTGATGTATCTGCTCGATCCGAACCGGGGAAGGCGCCGCCGTGCGCTGGTGAGGGATCAGATCGTTCATGGAGCGCATGAGATCGAGGACCTCGGCGAGCGCGCCGAGCGGCAGGGCCGGCACGTGCGGAACCGCGCGCGAGGCGTTGCGGCCGACGTGCGGGTGGCACGTGGGGACGGGATCGTCGACGATACGGTGTTGGAGTCTCGGGTCCGATCGGACATCGGTCGGGTGGTATCGAATCCCGGTGCCATTCGGATGAGAGCCGAGCATGGACGGGTGACGTTGAGCGGACCGGTGCGGGCCGACGAGGTGGACAGGCTGCTGTCGACGACGGGCTCCGTGCGGGGTGTGACATCGGTGGAGAGCCGGCTCGAGACGCATGCGAGTGCGGGCGAGGTGCCGGGGCTTCAAGGCACCGAAGACTGAGCGTACGGAACGCCTGTAAGTCGAAATAAGGGAGTGATCATGATTTCTGACGCGGCGGTGCGTTGCTGATGGATCTTCTGACGTCCGAAGAGGAGGTGGAGGACGTTCATACGCGGCACCTCCGTTTCGACATTCCGATGCTCGCGGGGCGGCTCACCGCCGCGACGGACTGGCTGAGCCAACAGCCCGACGCGCGAGATCTGCCGGTAGGATATTTCGGTGCGAGCACGGGCGGGGGAGCCGCGCTGATGGCGGCAGCCGACCACCCGGGCGCTGTCGGCGCGGTCGTTTCACGCGGCGGCCGGCCGGATCTGGCCGGCCCGGCACTCGAACACGTCCGAGCCCCCACCTTGCTGCTCGTTGGAGGCGATGATGTGCCGGTGATCGCGATGAACGACTCGGCGAAGGCACAGATGACGAACGCGAAAGTGACGCTGGAGATCATCCCCGGCGCGACGCACCTGTTCGAGGAGACCGGAAAGTTGGAGACCGTCGCAGAACTGGCGCGCGACTGGTTCATTCAGTACCTCGGCAGCGATGCGGCGGGGGGATCGAGGTAGAACGATGATGGCTGGCGAACGGTTCAAAGACCGAGCGGATGCCGGACGGCGACTCGCTCGTGAGCTCGTCAGCTACGCGGATAGAGTCGATCTGATCGTGCTCGGCCTGCCTCGCGGCGGGGTACCCGTCGCCTTCGAGGTGAGCGAGGCGCTGGACGCCCCGCTGGACGTATTCCTCGTCCGGAAGCTCGGGGTGCCGGGACATGAAGAGCTCGCGATGGGTGCGATCGCTTCGGGTGGCGTGCGGGTCCTGAACGACGACGTGATGCGAATGGCCGAGGTGGCGGAAGCCGCGATCGAGAGGGTGGCGAAGTCCGAGCTGCAGGAGCTCGAGCGGCGCGAGGCCGCCTACCGGGGCGAGCGCCCCCCGCCCGACGTCGAGGGGAAGACGGTGATCCTGGTCGACGATGGCCTTGCGACCGGCGCGACCATGCGGGCCGCGGCGCAGGCGCTACGACAGAAGCGGCCGGCTCGACTCATCGTCGCCGTACCGGTCGCCGCGCGGGAGACCTGCGACACGTTTCGCGACGAGGTGGACGAGATCGTCTGCGCGATCACCCCTGAGCCCTTCCACGCGGTCGGCCTCTGGTACGAGAACTTCTCCCAGACGACGGACGAGGAGGTCAAGGAGCTGCTTGCGCGTGCGAAAGACGCCGAATCACCGTCTGGCGAGGCATAGTACTGCGCCGCTCACGCGCGCCAGACCGTCATCCGACTACTGTGGCGTGCTCGGAGCCGGCGGCACGACGGGCGCGGTGACGGTGTCGGTCTCCTGCCCGGGCGGCAGGACCTCGAACTCATCGACGTCCGCGTCTTCATCGCCGAAGCAGCCGGTCGCGATGGTCGCGATGATGATGAGGAGCGAGAAACTGCGGGAGGCGTGGCTCATCGGAGAGCTCCATTCGAGAGGCCAAAGCTGATTGATTCTCGCATGCGACGGGCAACTCTCATGCCCCCGGCCCCCTTCCTGCCTCCTCCGCCCGTCGTTCGATCGCCAGCGCGGCTTCCGCGATGTCGATCGGTTTCAGCAGCACGGGAACGTTCGCCTGCTTGAGAACTCGCTGGACGTCCCCGCTTGCGATGTCACCGGTGACGAACATCAGTCTCTCCTCCATCCCCGGGTGCCGCTCCCTGAGCCGCGCGAACAACTCGTCGCCGCCCATGCCCGGCATCCGGAGGTCGGATATGATCACGTCGTAATCGTTCGCATCGAGTAGCCGCAGCGCCGCCTGCCCTTCTTCGGCTTCATCGGTGCGGTGGCCGCGCCGCTCCAGCAGTCGCGTCAGGACGCTCCGGTTGCCCGGCTCGTCGTCCACCACCAACACGTGCAGTCCGGCGGGCGAGGGCTGTTCGGAGGGGGGCGCGGGCTCCGTTGCGGGCGGTTCGTCCCGCGGAGGAGGAAATTCCAGGTGGAACGTCGCGCCCTGGCCCGGCACGCTGTCCACGCGAATCGACCCGTCGTGTTCGGTCACGACCCGGTGGACGAGGCTCAATCCGAGGCCGGTACCTTCCCCGGGCGCCTTCGTCGTCCAGAACGGATCGAAGATTCGCTCCAGGTCCTCCTCAGGGATACCGGGGCCGGTGTCGGCGATCTCGAGAATGGTGCCGCCGCCGCCGCTCGGACGAGTCGCCACGGTCAGCGCGCGTCTGCGCCCTATCTCGTCAGCCGCCATCGCCTGCTCCGCGTTGATCACCAGGTGCAGGACCGCCTCCTCGATCTGGTAGTGATCCCCGAATACCTCGGGCGCGTCGGGCGACAGGTCCTCGCGCACCTCCACGTTACGCGTTCGCAGCGAGTAGCTCCGCGTGTGGAGCACCCGGCGCACCACGTCGTTCAGGTGAACGGGGGTACGGAGCTCATCGAGCGCCTGGCTATGCCGCGCGATCTGGCCGAGATCCGATACGATCCTCGCCATGCGCTCAGACTCCTGAACGATGGCCTCGAGGTCCTCCCGCCTTTCGGGGACGGTCTCGTCCATCAGCAGCAAGGCTGCGAAGTTCTGCACGGCGTGGAGCGGATTGTTCAATTCATGCGCCACTCCCGAGACTAACGTTCCCATACTCGCGAGACGCTCCGCAACGCGGACCTGCTTCTCGTGCTCGAGTCTCACCGTGAGGTCGTTCGCGTTGATCACCACGCCCGCCACCGAAGGCTCCTCGAGCAGGTTGGTCGCGCGGAGCTCCAGCGTCCGCCATCTACCATCCTTCCCGGACAGCCGCAGTGTGGTAGTGATCGCGGTGCCCGGCTCGCGAAGGGCCTGAGCCCACACGTTCTGAAGGCGTGGGAGGTCGAGCGGATGGATGAGCTCGAATGCGCTCCTGCCGATGCGCTCGGAGACTTTGTAGCCCAGAACCCTTTCCGTGGCGCTGCTGGCATAGCGAATCGTGGCGTCGCTATTCAGCACCAGCACGACGTCTAGGGCATGCTCGGTCAGCGATCGGAAATAGCGCTCACTTTGGCGTAGCGCGTCGGCGGCGGCCTCGCGTTCGCTCACGTCGGTCGCGAACGTCTGGACTCGACCGTCCGGAAGAACCTTCGTGCGGAGCTCCACGCGGAAACGTGACCCGTCCTTGTGCAGGGCGATTCGCTGGGTCACGAGCGTCGCCCCAGTCCGCAGCTCACCGTGCCGCGACGCTCGCGAGTAGTCGTCTTCCGGCTCGAGGATGTCCGCCGGTTGCAGGCGCAGCAGTTCGTCCCGCGAGTATCCCACCATCTCGCAGGCCGCCGTATTGACCTCGATGAAGACCTCGTCCGGGGCAGCCTGCACGAAGATCGCCTCGGACGCCTGTTCCATCAGGATCCGGTACTTCCTCTCACTCTCCCGTAGCGCTTCCATCATTCCTCGGAGGTTCTGCCGTCTCGTGCGGCTGCTGCGCTCCCGCACTCGCCTCTCCGGTACCATCGTGCAGCGCTGAGGTTCAGTGAAGGCGCCCCTTCCTCCGGTTCTCCGTGGGTTCGCTAGTCGGCCGCTGCCAGCAGACGCGAGAGCTCGCCGGGCGTGAGCTCCCCGAGATGCGTCGATCCGGGCACGTCTACACGCTCGATGCGGTAGCCGCTTTCGAATATGAGCCAGAGGGGCTCTTCGCTCTCCTGCGACGCTTGGGCCGGCGGGGCACTCATGCTCAGACGCCAGCGCGTCCCGAATCCGTCGTCCCAGGTGCGTGAGACCGGATCCCGCGCATTCTCGTCGGCGTCGAACATCATGATCTCCGGCGATTCCACCCAGGTCCGCATCTCGTCCTGCGGCCGCCGGCAGTGGGTGAATACGACGAGCGCACCTCGAGATTGCTCCTGTAGCCGCCAGTCCCAGCGTCCGGATCGCAGTTCCACGTTTCCGCTACTCATCGTCGTAATCATCGGTTTCGGTCCTCTGGTGGTTGCAAGGCAGGTCGTCCGCTCCAGAGCGCTGTTCTGGAGGGCTCATCTTCGCTCATGGACGATCGACCCGAATTTCCTGGGGGGATGCATGCCCGATGGCCACGCTGCTGAAGCGAAAGGTGTACCAAACCCGTGCAATGTTCGTAAGAGGTTGCAGTAGCATAGGTTACCGCGATAGCAACGACGGAGGTCATCGCGTGAAGAACTGGACACGTGTATCTCTGACATGAGCTAAGACGTTGCAAATGAGTCACTTGAAAGAACCGTACAGTTATTGGACAGTGTCAAATAATCATACACATGTTTAGGACGCTTTCTCGGCCGGCGGTGCTAAAGTCGCTGGCGAAGTGTCCGATACTTGGACAGGTAACGGCCTGGGGAGGATGGGTCGTCGGGTCGCGGTGGTCTCATGTCGCTCGGAGACCCGTCCGGCGAGAAGACCTCATCGGCCGCAGTCTCTACACCTCTATAAACCGATCCGAGCGTTCAGCAAACGTTGACGCTCACTGCGAGGGATGATGTCAGGAACACCGAGCGCGGAGCGGTCGCCACGGGTGCTGCTCGTGGACGACGAGCCGAACGTCCTGGCCAGCCTCAGGCGCTATTTGGGGCGTGTCTTCGACGTAACCGCAGTCTCAGGGCCTCAGGAGGGGTTAGCGGCGATCGAAGAGGCGGACGAAGGATTTGCGGTGATCGTCTCGGATCTGAAGATGCCGGTCATGGACGGCATCACGTTTCTGACACACGCGCGTGAGCGCAGTCCGGACACTGTGCGAGTGCTCCTGACCGGGCACGCGGATCTTCACTCCGCGATCGCGGCGGTGAACGAGGGCTCCATCTTTCGCTTTCTGACGAAACCGTGCAGGGGAGCGGTGCTCGAGAAGGCGATCTGGGCGGCCGCAGATCAATACGATCTGATCACGGCGCAGCGCACGCTTCTGGAGCGAACCCTTCACGGCAGCATCAAGGCGCTGACGGACGTCCTTGCGCTCATCAATCCGGCCGGTTTCGGGCGCGCGACGCGTGCGAAGAACCTGGTCGCGGAGTTCACCGCGAGTCTCGAGTTGGACGGCCGCTGGGAGGTGGAGATCGCGGCCATGTTATCGCAGATCGGCTCGGTCACGCTCTCGGGCGAGACCGTGGAGAAGCTCTACCGAGGGCAGAAGCTGACCTACTCGGAGGCGCTGGCGGTTGAGAAACTGCCGCGGGTCGCGACCGACCTCATCCGAGACATCCCCCGATTGGAGGGCGTTCAGACGATACTGGCCGGGCAGAACCTGCGCTTCGATGGTCTGCAGTCTCCCCCGCGCTCGCCTCGCGGTGAGGCGATTCCTTGGGGGGCACGGGTGCTCAAGATCGTACTCGATTTCGATGTTTGCGTGACGAAGGGGATGTCGGTCGTCGAAGCGGTCGACGCGATGCGGGGGCGCAGTGGCTGGTACGATCCCCAGCTCCTGTCGGATTTCGCGGAAATGCATGCCGCCTCGGCGGAGCAGCAGGAGATCGTCAGTATTCGTTTGGGTGCGATTCGCCCAGGGATGATCTTCGCGGAGGACGTGCAGACCCGGACCGGGATCCTCCTGGTCGCTCGGGGTCAGGAAGCGTCCGAGCGCCTCGTTGAGCGCGTTCGCAACCTCGCCCATCTGGACGTGGTCCAGGACACCGTCCACGTCATCGTTCCCGCGGCCGCGCCCCAGTCGACCGACACCCTCACCGCCGCATGATCGGGCGCCGAGAGGACCACCTCCAAGGCGGCATCGCGGCCGCCGATGACTTGCTGATGCTGGACGATTACTTCCGCGATGCAGAGATTCTCATCGTCGATGACGAACCTGCCATATTGAGACTCCTCGCTCTGGTCCTGGATCGGGCCGATCTGGGACGGGTGACGGCGACTGCTGATGTGGAGGAGGCGCTGCAGCTTTGCGTCTACCGCGAACCCGACCTCATCCTGGTCGACCTGCACATGCCGGGACTGAGCGGCGTCGCTTTCATGCGCGAGCTCCGCTCGCAGTTTATCGCGAGCTCCGGAGTGCCTGTCATCGTCATGACCGGCGACGGATCCGCGGAGGCGATGGATGCCGCCTTCAAAGGAGGCGCGCGAGACTTCCTGCGAAAGCCCCTGGAAGCACAGGAAGTGACGCTTCGCATCCGCAATCAGCTCGAGCTTCGGTTCCTCAACCGGGAGGTCGAGCTGAGGAACCGGGATCTGGAGTGCCGGGTGCGGGAGCGCACGAAGCACCTTCACCTTGCACAGATCGAGACGATCGAGAGACTCGCGCGAGCGGCCGAGTACAGGGACGACGACACGGGGGAGCATGCGAAGCGGGTCGGCCAGATGTCCGCGCATATTGCCGATGTAATGGGTCTGCCGGCGGACGAGGTCGAGCTGATCTGGCGATCCGCTGCGCTGCATGATGTCGGCAAGATCGGGGTGACCGACCGCATCCTCCTCAAGCCGGGGAAGCTGACGGACGAGGAGATAACGATCATGCGGCGGCACGCGGCGATCGGCGCATCCATTCTCGCAGGTGGAGAATCGGCCTACATGCAGATGGCCGAACGGATCGCAATGACGCACCACGAGCGATGGGACGGTGGCGGGTATCACGGCCTGTCGGGAACCGCGATTCCCGTCGAGGGCAGGATCGTGGCGGTGGCGGATGTGTTCGATGCCCTGATCCACGAGCGCCCCTACAAGGAGGCTTGGCCCGTGGCCAAGGCCGTCGCGCACATCGAAGCCCAGAGCGGGCAGCAGTTCGATCCAGCGGTGGTCAACGCCTTTCTCCAGGTCCTGTACCGGGACGGCGTTCTGTTCGACAATGACGATGGTCCCCCACCGGCAACCGATCGCCTCCCGACATCGGTTCACGAAGGCGCGCTGAGTCTCGCGGCTCCGTGAAGGGTTCACCCGCTACGCTCGAGTAATGGCACATTCCATCCTTCTGATCGACGACGACTCGGCCCTGCGTCGCGTCCATCGACGTTTCTTCGAGCGCGACGGTTGGGAGGTCTTCGAGTCCGCCAGCGGCGAGGAGGGGCTGCAATCGTACGAGGCGAACCTACCCGACCTCGTCCTGCTGGATCTGCAGCTACCTGCGATGCACGGCCTGAACGTCCTCGAGGTGCTGATCTCGCGCGGCGCGACGGTGATCCTCCTGACCGGACATGGCGCGATCAAGGACGCGGTCGAGGCCATGCGGCTCGGGGCGGAGAACTTCCTGAGCAAGCCGGTGACGTTGAGCCACCTCGGGGCCGTCGTGGACCGCGCGATGGAGAAGGTGTCCCTCGTCAGGACCAATCGCCTTCTGGCTCAGAACTGGGTGGAGGGGCGTCAGACACCCGCGCTCGGATCCTCGGCCCGAATGCGGGACCTCGGGCGACAGGCGGAACTGCTCGCCGCGTCGGAGTCGGCGACCGTCCTGCTCCTCGGGGAGAGCGGCACCGGAAAGGGCTGGCTCGCCGAGATGATCCACGCACACAGCCCGCGGGCTCGTGGGCCGTTCGTGGAGATCAACTGCGCCGGCCTCTCGCCTACGCTCCTCGATTCGGAGCTCTTTGGCCACGAGAAGGGAGCGTTCACGGACGCGAGCGCGACCAAGCGGGGGCTCTTCGAGGTCGCCGACGGTGGTACCCTGCTGCTCGACGAGATCGGCGACCTCGCACCGGAGCTCCAGCCGAAGCTGCTGAAGGTCCTCGAACGTAAGGTCTTTCGCCGCGTGGGCGGGACGAAGGAGATTCGCGTCAACGTTCGGCTGATCGCGGCCACCA
This sequence comes from Gemmatimonadota bacterium, assembly GCA_040905505.1. Classification (GTDB taxonomy): domain Bacteria; phylum Gemmatimonadota; class Gemmatimonadetes; order Longimicrobiales; family Longimicrobiaceae; genus WHSP01. The sequence goes on from JBBDRL010000089.1 coordinate 43,959, forward strand.
ACAAGAGCCTCGCCGACGAGGTGGCGCAGGGGCGCTTTCGGGCAGACCTGTACTACCGCCTCAACGTGCTGCCGCTGACGCTTCCACCGGTGCGGGACCGCGACCTCGAGGATATCGTCGGCCTGCTGAGCTTCTTGCTCGATGAGCTCGGCGGTCGCTATCGCAGGAAGGGCGTCAAACTGTCGGATAGTGCCCTGGCACTCATGGTCCGCCACGAGTGGCCGGGCAACGTCCGGGAGATGCGCAATGCGCTCGAACGCGCGCTGACCCTTTCGATCGGTTGCGACGAGATCCTTCCCGAGCACCTCCCGCCGGATATCTGCGCCGGCGAAGCCCAGGCCACACTCGGCGCCGTCGGCGGTTCGCAGATGTCGCTCCGGGAGCTGGAACGCCGTCATGTCGCCCACGTCCTGCGGTCACTCGGCGGTAACCGCAGCCGTGCCGCGCGCGTGCTGGGGATCTCCCGTGCGACCCTCCACAACAAGATCAAGAAGTACGATTTGGCCGCCGCCTGATCCGTGATCCGGCGAGCGATTCCCGAACCGCAGAGTCGCGATGCCTCCAAGGGGAGCGGCATGTGGGCGGAGCTCGCAACCGAATCGCGTGTCTCAGGCGTCCGGTGCTACGGCTCCATCTGGCACGAAAAACCTCCCCCGCCGATCGGCGGGGGAGGTTGCTTCGGGTTGATTCAGCCGGGCCGCCCTGATGGCGCGGCCCGGCAGACCTCGAGTCAGTGCGCCATCGGCGCCCCGCTACCTTCGAAGATCGAGGTGACCTGCGGGCCCGTCACTTCGAGCGTCCCCAACGCACCCTTCTGTGCCCGGAAGATGGCGTGGTCCACCATGTGGAACTGCCCCGGCACGTCCACCCGGAACTCCGTGATCGTGGCGCCACCAGCGGGCACGTTCGTGGTCTGAACGTTGTGGTTCAGCCGGCTGCCGCCCTCGACGTAGACGTTGTCGAACACCTCACCGATCACGTGGAAACTGCTCGAGAGGTTCGGGCCGCCGTTGCCGACGTAGAGCCGCACCGTCTCACCGACTTCCGCCTCCAGCATGTTCTCGCCCGACATGGCTCCGACCCGACCATTGAACACGACGTACTCCGGAGCCTCGGCCGACGCCTTCGCGAAGTCGAAGGCCTGGAATCCCTTCTCACCGAACCCGCCCTTGGTGTAGAAGTCACCCTGCATCACGTAGTACTCCCTGTCCACCGCCGGCAGTGGGTTGTCCGCATCCTCTACCAGGATCAGCCCGTACATTCCGTTGGCGATGTGCGTCCCCACCATCCCCGGCATCGCGCAGTGATAGACGTAGAGTCCCGGGTTCAGCGCGGCGAATTCGAACGAGGCGCCCTCACCAGGCATCACGATCGTCGCCGCCGCACCCCCGCCAGGACCCGTGACCGCGTGAAGGTCGATGTTGTGCGGAACCTTGCTGTCCGCCGCGTTCGTCAGGTTGAACACGACCCGGTCACCCTCGCGGACCCGGATGAAGCTCCCCGGAACCGTCCCACCGAATGTCCAGAATTCATAGGTCGTCCCGTCAGCGATCTCCATCTCCTTCTCGATCACGTCCAGATCGACCGTCACCGTCGTCGCATAGTCACGATTCAGCGGAGCCGGTACCATCGGAGGCGCCGTTAGCTCGGCGACCATCGAGCCGCGCGTCTCCGGAGCCGTCCGAACCGGGATCATCCTCTCGTCGGCGTCGTTCGACCCGCCCAGAATCGAGAACCCCGTCACCAGGACCGCGGTCGCGCCGACCGCCCCTACCAGCACCGATTTCTGGAACTTCGCAGTCATGCCCATGATCGTTTCTCCTGTATCAAGTCAAAGGAGGCCATTCCGCCCTCCCGGGTCCCGCATTGTTCACAGGTATATGATAAACCGTCTCGAACACGGGCACAGTCAGGAGATCATGGATTGTTGCGTAGGGGGTTAGCCCCGGGGGTCTGGTGGTTTTCCCTACAGGGCGTGATGGGGCGCAGGGCGCGGGCGCCGAGGTGTGCGCGACGCTCGAGGCGATGGTGGCGACCCCGACCCCGGCGGCGTAGCTTCACGGCCTTCGATCAGCCCGGGGGGAGAGACAGAGGGCAAATGAGTCGAGCGAACGTCCTGCGATTTCTACTGCTCGCGACCATCTGGGGCGCGAGCTTTCTGTTCATCGAGGTGTCGCTGCGCGGGTTGAATCCGATGCAGGTGGTCGTGGGCCGCGTGGTCACGGGTGCGGCCGTTCTGCTGGTGCTCGTCGCCGTAGGTCGCCAGTCACTACCGCGCGGGTGGGCGATATGGGGGCACCTCACCTTGTTGGCGATGACCGCCAACATCATCCCCTTCTTCCTGTTCGCGTGGGCGCAGGAGCGGGTGACGTCGGGGCTGGCGGGTGTGTTGAACGGATCGACCCCGTTATTCACCCTGGCGATCGCGGTGGCGGCATTGCCGGAGGAGCGGGCGTCCGCGGGGCGGTTGGGCGGATTGCTCCTGGGGTTTCTCGGGGTCGTGATCGTGGTGGGTCCCTGGGACCAGAACCCGCTGACGAGCTCGGTGCCGGGGCAGCTCGCGTGCCTCGGGGCGTCGCTCTGCTACGGCATCTCGTTCGTTTACACACGCCGGGTGCTGACGGGTCGGGGTTTCCGTCCGCTCGCGCTGTCGGCCGGGCAGCTCGGGGCAGCCGGTGCGATCATGCTGGTGATCGCTCCCTGGATCGCTCGCGGCCCGGTGACGTTGAGCGCCCCCGTGCTGGGCAGCATCGTGACGCTGGGGGCTCTGGGTACTGGCCTGGCCTATCCGCTCTATTATCGACTGATCGTGGAGGCCGGCGCCACCACGGCCTCGCTGGTGACGTATCTGACCCCCATCATGGCTGTGTTGCTGGGCGCCGTGGTCCTGGGCGAGCCGGTGACCTGGAACCTGTTCGCGGGCGCGGCGGTGGTGATCCTGGGCGTGGCGACGGCGGAGGGCCGGCTGGGTCGCCTCGTCAGGGCACCGATGCGGCCAACGGTCGACGCGCCGATGCACCAGCTTCCGCCCGACTCGGGTCGTGACGGGAGCGGCCCTCAGGAACGTGGGTGATGTCGGCGGGCCCGTTGCGTTCGAATCAGCGTGACGGGGGTGGTCAGCAGAAAGCTCACGAGGCTGGCGGCGCCGATGACCGGGACCATGGAAGTCCCGGAGAGGGTGGTGAGGATGACGGTCGTGCTGACAGGCGTCCGGGTGACGGCCACATTGAGGGCAGCCATCAAGCAGAGCGTGCTCGTGGCCGTCGGTATGAGGCCAGCGGAAGCGGTCGAGAGGGCCATCCCCACTGCCGCACCGATGAAGAACAGCGGGAAGATGAACCCACCGCGGAAGCCAGAGTGAAGGGTGATGGCGATCGCGAGGGCCTTGCCGGCGGCGAGGAGAAGGAGGATCCAGATCGCGAATGGGCCGAAGCGATCGGCGATCTCGGCGCCGCCCAGGAGGAGCGAGCGGGTCTCGAACTCGCCCCAGAAGAGGAGCGACGTCGGGAGATCGGCCGGGAAAGCGGTCGCCAGCAGTCCCAGGCCGGCGCCGCCAGCGGTCGCCAGGAGCACGGTATGGCGACGGAACCGCTCCAGGACATGCCCGATACCGTGGAAGGTGCCGATGAAGAGCATTCCCAGGGCGGCCCCAACGGCTCCGAGTGCGGCACCGACAGGTACGGTCCAGAGGGAAGCCTCGGGCAGGACATCGAAAGGATAGAGGACGGGGGGCATCGGTACGAGCAGGCGAAACACTTCGTAGCCGAGGAACGCCGCGACCAGTGCGGGAATCAGGGCCTCGTAGTATTCCATCCCTCTCCGATGCGGGATCTCGAGCGCGAAGAGGGCACCACCGAGCGGCGCGCCGAAGAATGCGCCGAGAGCAGCGGCCATCCCGCAGAACGTGAGCGTGCGTACCAGGTGACCATAGAGCCTGAGGCGATCACCGAGCCAGCTACCCAGGCTGCCGATGATCTGAACGAGCGGTGCCTCCGGTCCGGCGCTGCCGCCGAAGGATATGGACAGTAGCGAAGTGACCACCATGGACGGGGTCTGCCGCACGTCGATCCGCCCGCGCCGCATGTGAATGTTGTCCACGACCGCCGCGATCTCGCCTGGAATGCCGATGTATTTCAGGGAGAGTCCGACCAGCAGGCCGCCCAGAGCGGTCACGACCCACACCGGTCCGATTCGGGCGGCGACGACCTCCCAGACGAGGAAGAGCCCTCCCTGCAGCAGGTGGTAGTACCCCGCCGCCAGAAGTCCTCCCACCAGCCCGATGAGGGCCGACAGCACGATGAGCCAGCGGAAGGAAACGTCGCGAAGCCGGCCGCCCGCTTCGATCCTCCTCATCGGCCGGCACCCTCCTGATCTGGCCGCATCACTCGGCTTCGCCGTAGAGGAGTCGGCCGTCTACCACCCTGGCCGGGGAAGTATACGGATGTTCCCGCGGCGCGCCCCCGTTCATGATGTGCAGGACGCGAACGCCTCGCGCCTTCAGGGCGTCGGCGATCATGGAACGATGACAGCGCCACCAGACTGCTTCGGAACAGGTGATCGCAGTACGTTCGCCAGCGGCGAGCTGCATGAGCCGCTCGAGCGCCGAGGCGAATTCCGGTGTGTCCATGTAGTCGGCGTAGCCGCGAAAGGCGGTATGCCGCCAGATGGTATGTGGGGAGTCCGGCTTCGGGGTGCGCCGCCCACCGAGCTCGTCGAACCCGTGGTAAGTGACGCCGGCAGACGAGAGGGCTTCGGCCAGGGGAGCGGGATTGAAGTGTGGATGCGCGCGGGAGCCCGGATAGCGGCGGACGTCGGCCAGCGCAGTGATCCGCTCCGCTTGCAGTAGCCCGACGAACTCGTCGATCGAGCGCGACGAGTGTCCGATCGTCCAGATGGCGGTTCCTCCGCTGTCCTGCACCTGACCCCCTTCTCACCGTGCGGCACGCCTCCGATCGAACGAATCGAACGGCGGGGGCGGTGGACTGCAAGGAGCCGACCGCCTGCCGCAGCGGCCAACGGGGCCGGAGAGCCCGCGCTACGTAACCGGTTCCAGAGGTCGGGTCTCGGGAAGGACGCGGCGCCTATGCGCCCCCGTCTTCGGGGCCGGCGCCGGCTCGAGCGTCCGCCAGAGATTGTAGATGAAGAAGGCGGCTCCGACGGCGCTGATCGCAGCCCCGGAGCGGACCATGATCACGCCCGCCGTCCCCCACATCACCCGTGCGACCCACCCCCCGACCAGGAGCGCGAGACCGCTGTTCGCGATCCAGAGGTGGGCTCTGGCCATCCGCCGGCTGTGGAGGGGGTTTCCCGTAAAGCGCGGGATGACATGGTAGGCCACGCCGAAGATCATCATGCTGACGAACCCCAGCAGGTTGGCGTGGACGTGAGCCGGCCGGTACACGATCGCCTCGTTCGGCCAGAAGGCCATCGAAACGCCGATCAACACACCGGTCCCGAGCCACACCAGGCTTGCCCGGATGAAACGTCGGACGAAAATCTCCATATCTCCCCTGCTATCGCGGTTGCCACCCTATGGGTTCCGGGCACGCTCTCAAGCGGCGTGGTGCGGTACGGCCATTCGCTCCGGCTCCTCCACGCTCGCCGGCAGGGCGACGCCGGTGAAGCTTTCGACGGCAGCGGCGTGTGTCACCTTCACGCCCCGACGCTCGACCGTCTGCTTCACGTCGGTCGCGCGGGCGAGTGTGATCAGAAACGCCGTGAGCATCTGAGGCGCGCGCGAGGCCGAACCCCGCACCCAGCTTCCGCCACTCTGCGGCATGGCCGCCAATACGATCTCCCCCGCTTCCATGTGCAGCCGCAGATAACCGGGCTCCGACTCCACCGTGAAGGCGGCGGAGGGGGTTCCCGCGAGGGCGAAGAAGCAGCGAGCGCGGTCGATCACTTTCTGTGGTTGTAGCTCCGTCCAGATCTCGTGGATGGTCATGTCTCCTCCTTCGGCTCGGGTTCGAGCGATCAGCGCGCCGGGAAAGCCGGCCCTCGACGACGCAGAACCAAGATGCCTAATCGTGCGGCCGCGCTCTGTGATGGATGTCACAGCCGGATGCAGGCGGGGCGGTTATCGTCGAGGAGACGGATTCAGGAGGGGATCAGGATTCGGGATTCGGGATTCAGGATTCAGGATTCAGGATTCAGGATTCACGGACGTGAACCAAGGGAGACTGCGATGAGTTCGATACAAACGGGGTTCGATCCGGGCGTTTCGGTCAATCAGGTGATCCGCGAACATCCGGGGACGGTGGAGGTTTTCAACCGATTCGGCATCGATTCGTGCTGCGGGGGGGCGGCGGGAATGCGAGACGCGGCGCTGCGGGACGGGGCGGACCCGGAAGCGTTGCTCGCGGCCGTCCGGTCGGCGATCGAGGCCGCGTCGTGATCGTCCTCTCGAACGGGGGGCCGCCGGCCCGCCCCGATCGCCCTGCGACGGAGCTGCTCCACGACGATCCGAACGCTCGGGTCGTATGCTTCCGGGTCGAACCGGGTCAGGCCGTCGCTCCGCATACGAGCGACTCGACGGTGCTGATCCAGGTGATCGAGGGCGCTGGAGTCTTTCATGGAGAAGGGAGCAGCGCGGAACTGTCGGCGGGCGGCACGGCCGTCTATGCACCCGGAGAGGTGCATTCGATGGAGCCGGCTGGGAACGGCACGTTGCGCTTCCTGGCGATCATCACGCCTCGGCCCGCCTGAATCACAGATCGTGATCTGACGCGCGGGAAACCGCGCCCTCGGATCAGTCCGGAAGGGTGACGAAAACACCGCCGTCCGCGTCCACGCGGACGGGGAACGTGACGAGGGGCCGGGTGGCCGGGAGCGCCCGCACTCGACCACTTCCCACCTCATACCGCGCGCCGTGCCACGGGCATTCGAGTATGCCGTCCTCGACTTCGCCCCCATCCAGCGGGAGATCCTCGTGCGTGCAGATGCCGTCCAGCGCATAGATCTCGCCCTCGACATCGCACAGGACGATCTCACGGCCGGCAACCGTGAATGCGCGCGCTTCTGTCGCCGAAACTGCTGACCTCCGCGTCACTCGGACCTCCATCGGACCTCTTCGGTAACGGCGCATCAGGAAAATCGGCGGTGGTGATCACCGCCAGCATCACCTTCGACAATCCGGCTCGAGGGACGGCGCCGGGCCTGGCGTGTCGCGGCCGCCGCAGCCGCTGTGTGCGCGACGCGCCGGACGCCGAAACATCGTCGCACCCGGCGGCTCCGGGTTCAAGTATCAGACCTTTGGGCCCGCCGGCCGCCCATTGGCGTCAGAACTGGCACGTCTGCGCTCGCCCCCAGTCATCCGAGCCGATTCGCCTCGACACGTGACATTCGTCACAGCAAGGCATCCCTCGGGGGGCGACTTTTCTTCCATGAACATTCAGAATCGCCTGACCGAGGCACGAGTTCGGAGCGTACTGCAGGAGGTCCGCTATCCGGGACGCGACCGGGACTTCGTTTCGTTCGGCATGCTGCGAGGGGCCTGGCTGGCAAAGGTGGGGCGATGATCACGCATGTCCGTCCGAACGCCCCAGCGAGCACCGGCGGGTCGAACACGTCGCCACCGCCGCCGTCCATGGCGCCTGCGTTCGCCGGCCCCGGGCTCGTCAGCAGGAGCGCGCCCCCGTTGCTGCTGCCCGCTGAGCACTTCGCGGCCGCTCTCGTCTTCCTACTCCTCGGTTCGGGCGGCCTCGTCTGGGTCGCGCCGGATCTCGCCAATGGCTCGTTCTCGGTGTCGCGCGTCGTGGCCGTCACGCACCTCTTCACGCTCGGTTGGATCACCACGACGATCATGGGCGCGCTCTACCAGTTCCTCCCGGTCGCGCTCCAGGTGCCGGTCCGCTCCGAGCGCGTCGCACTCGCGACGTTCGCCGTGTACGCTCCGGGCCTCACCCTCTTCGTCGGCGGGATGGCCGCCGGTCACCATCCGTCCGTCATGGCGGGCGCGGTGCTCTTCGGGAGCGGGCTGATCCTCTTCGTCGGGAATCTCGCGGCTACGCTTTGTCGCGCGCCCGACCGGAACCTCACGTGGTGGGCGCTAGTCGGGGCCGCCGCGTCGCTCCTGGTGACGGTGCTGCTCGGCGTCGCGCTCTCGGGCAATCTCGGCTGGGGGTACCTCGGCGCCCATCGCCTGCTCGCGCTCGGCGTGCACATCCACGTCGCCGTGGCGGGATGGGTGATGCTGGTGGTCGTCGGTGTCGCGCACCGCCTGCTGCCGATGTTCCTGCTCTCGCACGGCGCCCCCGAGTGGCCGGGCCGGGCGGCGGCGGGACTCATCGGCAGTGGGGTCCTGGCGCTCGTCACCCTCCATCACTTGCTCACGCCCCTCCTCCTCTGGCCCATCGCGCTTCTGATCGCCAGCGGATTCGTCGCCTTCCTGGCCCAGGCGGCCTTCTATTTCCGCCACCGGAAAAAGCCGGCCCTGGATCCGGGCATGAGGCTCGCCGCGGTCGCGCTCGGATTCATCGCCCTCGCACTCGTCCTCGCCCCCTTCTTCCTGACGTCGGGAGCCGCCGCACCGCGCGTCGCCACCGCGTACGTGACCGCACTCGTGCTCGGCGGGTTCTCCCTCTTCGTCGCCGGGCACTACTACAAGATCGTCCCCTTCCTCGTCTGGTTCCATCGCTTCGGGCCGCTGGTAGGGAAGCAGGCCGTGCCGAAGGTCGCGGACCTCTACGATCCGCGCATCGGAAACGCCGCGGTAGCGCTACTCGGGGTCGGCGCGCTCGGACTGGTGCTCGCCACGCTCACGGGGACCGTCGTCGCCGCCCGTCCCGCCGCAGCCCTCTTCGCAGCCGGTGCGGCTCTCGTTGCGATACAGATGCTTACGATCTCTCGAAGGAGGCCATGATGATCCACGCCTCGGATGATTTTCTCGCCGCGGCCGCCGAACTCGACCAGCCTGAGTCTCCCGCCGCACCAGCGGATGCCGTGGCCACCATCGATGCGGCGCTGGTCTGGCGCGCCCTCTCGACCGTCATCGACCCGGAGATCGGACTCGATCTGGTCACGCTCGGGCTCATCTACGAAGTCGGCGCATGTGACGCCGCGGTCCGCGTGACCTTCAGCCTGACCACCCCCGGTTGCCCCATGGAAGAGATGATCACGGGGGGCATCATCCACGCCGTCTCGGCGGTGCCTGGCGTACAGGAGGTGATCCCCGACCTCGTCTGGGAGCCGCGGTGGCACCCGGGGATGATCGAGGAGGGGGCATGGTGATCCGCCGCGACGATCGGGTGGCCGATGTGATCAGTCGGAACGGCGGCGTTCTCGAGGCTCTCGTCGCTGCCTCTCCCATCTTTCAACGCCTCCGGAACCCGCTGATGAGGCGGACGATGGGACGCCTTGCTACGATCGAGCAGGCCGCCCGCGTCGCGGGACTCGACCCCGATGAGTTGGTGAGTCGATTGAATGGCGTCATGGGCGGCAGCGGTGCCGCTCAGTGCCAGGATGACCTGCATGCCGACGAACTGGACAAGGAGGACGATGTGACGCGTACCGATGGCCGGCTACCGACCGCACTCGCGGCGATGGGCGAAGAGCGGATCCTGGACCTGGACGTGCGCGAGAACCTTCGCAACGGAGAGGAACCCTTCAGCCGCATCATGGCCGCCCGGCGTGAGGTACCGTCGGGTGGCGTGCTGCGCCTGCGGGCGATCTTCGAGCCGGTGCCCCTCTACGCCGTCATGGCCAAGCAGGGCTTCGCCCACTGGACGGAGACGTTCGCCGACGACGACTGGCGCGTCTGGTTCTATCCGGCCTCACCGGCGGGCTCCTCATCCGGTCCGGCCACGGCCGGGCACGCGACTTCGGCCGCGAACGATCCCGGCGCGGCGGGGGCGGTAGGCACCGATGGGGAGGGGGAACGGGATGGCGACGTCGTCATCCTCGATGTCCGCGGCATGGAGCCACCCGAGCCGATGGTCCACACGCTGGCGGCGCTCGAGAATCTGCCCGCCGGCCACACGCTCCTTCAGATCAACCAGCGCGTTCCGCAGTTCCTGCTGCCGAAGTTGGAGGAGCTCGGGTTCGCTCACGAGATCAGGGAGCAGACCAGCGACCTCGTTCGCGTGTTTATCCGGCGCCGCGACCACTGATTCGTAAACTCACGATCCTTGCACGGGATCTTCGCTTCGATCGCCGCCGCGACGCCCAGCCCGAGAGGAGCCTCTATGCCATCCATCGATCGCCCGCTGAATAGCGAACTCCTTCACTTTCGCTTCGAGGACGAGCTCGCCCGCTTGAAGGACCCTGAATCCGCGACCGACCGCCGCACCGGCCGCACCCTGGTGAAGGGGGACCGCCTCCGCGTCGTTCTCGTCACACTCGGCGCGGGAGGGCGCATCGCGGAGCACGAGTCGGCCGGACGAATCACCATTCAGCCGATCTCGGGTACGATCCGCTTCGAGGCCGGCGACGAGGTGCGCAACGTCGCGACCGGCGAGCTCCTGTCGGTGGATGGCGGGGTCCGGCACGCGGTCGAGTCCTCCGGGGGCGCTGCCTTCCTGCTGACCATCGCCCGCCCCTGAGCGCCTGAATCGTGCGGGTCGTTGCCCGACGAGAGCGAACCGTAGCCGCACATCTTTGTACTGCAAGGCAGTCGGACCCTCGTGCGTCGGCCCCGCCCCCGGGTGCCGCCGTTCCTCTCGCCCGCATCGACATGAGCGCACCGCTGCCCCATACAGCCACACTCCCGGCGGACCCGAACTCTCCGGGGTACGAAGTCGAGCGGATCCGTGCGGACTTCCCCGTACTCGATCAGCTGGTGAATGGCCGGCCCCTCACCTACCTCGACAACGCCGCCACGAGCCAGAAGCCCCGGCAGGTCCTCGAGGCGATCCAGGGCTTCTACGGCCGGGACAACGCCAACGTCCATCGCGGCATTCACGAGCTGTCCAGCCGCGCCACGGCCGCGTACGAAGGCGCCCGCGTCCGCGTCGCCCGCTTCCTGGGAATCACCGACCCCGCCGAACTGATCTGGACGCGTGGCACGACCGAGTCGCTCAACCTGCTCGCCTGGTCCTGGGGACTCGCGAACCTCCGCTCCGGCGACGAGGTCCTGCTGACGGTGATGGAGCATCATTCCAACCTCGTCCCCTGGCAGCTCGTCGCCGCCCGCACGGGCGCGAAGCTCCGCTTCATCGAGCTCGACGACCAGCAGCGGCTCGACCTCCGCCAGCTCGACGATCTACTGACCCCCAGGACGAAGCTCGTTTCCGTCGCCCACATTTCCAATGCGATCGGTACGGTGAACCCCGTCCGCCAGATCGCGGATCGGGCGCACGCGGTCGGGGCACTCATGGTCGTCGACGGAGCCCAGTCAGCGCCCCATCTACCGCTGGACATCTCCAAGCTCGGGTGCGACTTCTTCGCCTTCTCGGGCCACAAGATGTGCGGCCCGACCGGCGTCGGCGGGCTCTGGGGACGCCGCGAGCTGCTGGAGGCCATGCCGCCCTTCCTCGGCGGCGGCGACATGATCGACCACGTCGATCTCGAGTCCTCTACCTTCGCCCCCCTGCCACTCCGGTTCGAGGCCGGGACCCCCAACATCGCCGGCGTCATCGGCCTCGGCGCGGCGGTGGACTACCTCGAAAGCCTCGGTCGCGCTGCCATCCAGGCACACGAGCACGATCTCGTCGCCTATGGATACCAGCGCCTCAGCGAGATCCCCGAACTCCGGATCTTCGGGCCCACCGATCCCCATGAACGCGCCGGCGTCCTGTCGTTCACCCTCGCCGACATCCACCCCCACGACCTCGCCACCATCCTCGATGCCCAGGGCATCGCGATCCGCGCAGGCCACCACTGCACACAGCCCCTCATGCGGCAACTGAACGTGTCGTCGACGGCGCGAGCGTCGTTCTATCTCTATAACACACACGCCGAGGTCGATCACCTCGTCGATGGGCTGAACGAGGCACGGCGGGTCTTCGGGCTGGTCGGGTAGCGCCTCCTGCCGGCTGGCGCGGAGTACGCGGTGATCGCCCCGACGGCGATGCCGTACTCCACCCAGGACGCCGCGCCTGTCAGCGCAATGGCGTCGCCTGTCCGCTCCGCAAGCGATGCAGCAGCGCCAGCCACGTCCCGAACAGCACCATCGCGGTGGCCTGATGCAGGACGCCGAGGGCGACGGGAACGTGCAGGAGCAGCGTGACCACGCCGAAGAGGTACTGGAGGGTGACGAGGAGGACGACGACCATGCTCAGGTGCACGACAGCTGAGTCGTCGGGCGCGACGCGGCGCGCGCGCATTAGAGCGTAGACGGCGCTCAACGCCAGGGCCGTTCCCAGCACGCGGTGGATCCACTGCACGGTGGCCGGGTTCTCCACGAAGTTTCGCAGAGCGGGCTCCAGTGCAAGCAGGCTCACCGGAACCAGCGAGCCGCCCATCAGAGGGAAGGTGTTGAAGATGTAGCCGGCGTCGAGGCCGGCCACGAGGGCGCCCCAGAAGATCTGGACCGCGAGCAGGACCCCGACCGCCGCGACCAGTCGCGTGAGTCGCCTACGCGCATCCTGCTGCATCCGGAGTGCGGGGCGGTCTTGCAGGTCGAGGGCGAACCAGACGCAGCAGGCGAATATGGTGAAGGCGATCGAGAGGTGAATCGCGAGCCGGTAGTGGCTCACGTGCGGCTGCTCGTAGAGTCCGCTCGTGACCATGAACCAGCCCATGAAGCCCTGGAGCCCACCCAGGGCGAAGAGCGCGAGCGACCGCCTCGTGAGCCTGCGGTCGAGGTAACCCCGCCACTTGAACAAGGCGAAGGGAACCAGGAAGACGACGCCGATGAGCCGTGCGGCCAGCCTGTGCAGGTACTCCCAGAAGAAGATGAACTTGAACTCGCTCAACGTCATTCCCGGGCGAAGCTGCTGGTACTCCGGGAACTGCCTGTAGCGGTCGAAGGTCTCCTGCCACTGCGCTTCCCCGATCGGCGGGACGACGCCGATGAACGGCTGCCAGTCCACGATCGATAGGCCCGACTGCGTCAATCGGGTGATCCCACCGATGATCAGGATGAGGAAGGTGAGCGCCGCACCGGTCCAGAACCAGGCCGCGACCAGACGGCGGCGCCCCATGTCGGGCCCCGGGACGGGAGGACGAACGTCGATCCGCGCGGTGGACCGATCGACGAGGGGCGGGTTCATGAGTCGCTGTTGCTAAAGGCGCCGCACGGCAGCCGTGATCTGATCTGCGTTCCCGCTCGTGACGAAGGCGATCCGCCCCTCCCGGTCGACCACGTAGGCGATGGAGGGGTGGGCGATCTCGCCGGTGCGCAGGTCGCGCGACCGCTCGATACCCCAGGCATCGAGGACGGTTTCGACCCGCTCCACCGTCCCACCTAGGACCAGCGCCTCACTCGGCAGCTCCCAGCTCTCCGCGATCTGCGGAAGTCGCTGGACCGTGTCACGCCACGGGTCCAGCGTGACGATCAGGACGACGGGATCGTCACCCGTCAGCGCGTCCCGCGCTGCCAGCACGCTGTGGACGACGACCGGGCAGACGGTCTCGCACTTACCATAGGCGAAGGTAACGATCACGGGACGGCCGCGAAATTCCTCGAGCCGGACGGTCGCACCCGATTGATTGACGAGTCCGAGTGCCGGCGTTGCTCGCGACACGCGCCTCGGCTCCCCCGCGAAGTCGGCAGGTGCGTCGTTCCCCACCGTTACGCCGGCCGCCGCCGCCACCCGCGCACCTGCCGCCCCGGCGAGCAAGACCAGGCCAAGCGCACTTCCCACGAGCAGCCCACGACCGCTGCGGGAGCTCCGCAGCCAGCGAATCCCACCCCGCAGCTCACGCGGTGCGATCGCAGCGAGCGCGGCGAGCATGCTCAGCGGGGTCCCGATCAGCAGGATCCAGCCACCACCGTTTGGCAGTCCGCTCCTCTCCGTGCCGAAGCACGCCGCCCGCGCCCGCAGCACCCACTCCGGGGTGGCCGCCGGCAATGGCCAGAGCGCCGCCGCCCACCAGCCGACGGTCACGACTACGATGGCGCCAAGTGCGACCAGGGCGTAGCGCTCTTGAGCCGTGTGAGGGGTAGACATAAGACAAATTGTGAATTTTGAATTTTGAATTATCGCTCACTGTTCTGTTCAAAGCGTAGCCCGAGGCTTCCAATTCGACATTCAAATATGATTCTCAGCCAATTTGCCAGAGAAACGACAACATCTTCCAGTTCACGAAGAAGTACGTCGCGAACGCCGCGAGAAAGACGAAGACGAGGACGAAGGTGCCGGGCGCGGGGCCCATCCAGTGCCGCTCGCCATCGTGCAGGAATTCAACCCGCTCCTCATAGCTCAGCGAGTGCCGGGGCGGGTTCTTCACGCCTTGGGGGACTCCGTAAAGGGGCATTTTCAGGTGCTCCGATTTCGAGTGGTTTGCCGAAGAATACGGACCATACGGTGACCAGGATGTAGATCCCCCCACCGATCGCCGCGACGATCCCTCCGAGCGCCGTGATGCCGAGCATCAGGTCGGCGACCGGAGAGAACTGATAGTCGAAGGGGGCATTCGTGTACGTGATGTCCCACGTCCGCCGCGGCACGCCGAAGTTGCCGGCGAAGGTCATCGCGATCGAGAAGACCAGCATCCCGCCGGCGAAGAGGTAGGGCTGGATCCTCGCCAGCGGCCAGAACGCGATCTGCTTCCTGAAGATCAGCGGGATCACGTAGTAGGTGACGCCCATGAAGGCCATCGCGGTACCCGAAACGACCGTCGAATGAAAGTGACCGGGCGAGCGCAGCGTGTTGTGCACGATGATGTTGATCTGCTCGGTCCCGATCGTCACACCCGTGATGCCGCCGACGAATCCGAACACCACGATGGAGAAGATCAGTGAGCTGAAGCCCGGGTCGCCCCAGGGGGCGCGCCGCAGCCAGTCGAACATCCCCCGCGTGTAGCCGCGCAGTCGCTGGCCCATCTCGATCCCCGCCGGGACCGTGAACCCGTGGATCATGCTCGCCAGCACCGCCATGTACATGAAGTAGCTGGTGTTCCAGACCTTCCAGGCCGAGCCGAAGCCCGGGTCCACCAGCAGATGGTGCGCGGAGGCCATCGAGATGAACAGCACGTACAGCACGAACGCCGTGCGGCTCACCTTCTCGTTGACCACCACCGCACCCACCGTAAGACCCCCGAGGAGGTACCAGATCGACACCATCGCCGCGACGTTGATCTGCTGCGACGAGTGCCCCAGGCCCCACCACACCATCCGGTAGACCTGCGGGTCGACCTCCATCCAGCCCAGTGACCAGAAGAAGGTGGGGATGTAGATCGCGGCACCGTGGCCCAGCGTGATCACCGCGATGATCGCCGCCGTGCTCGCGCCGTACGTGATCAGCGGCACCGAGCCGGTATACGCCTTCTCACGCTTCGCCACCACCAGACTCGCGAAGTAGAGACACACCACCCCGATACAACCCACGGCGAAGAGGATCACGCCGCCGTAGAAGGCCGGGTGCGCGCGTAGCGGCACGTACGACGTGAACAGCACGTCCGCGCGGCCCGTCCACATCGTCCACTGGACCAGGAGTGTTCCCACCACCATCAGCCAGAACGACCCCCAGGCCAGCTTCGGCGCGGGCACCCGGCTGCTCAGCAGCACCGGACCAGCGAAGTACAACACCCCCATTTCGAAGAACAGGATGAAGAAGATCAGCATCGTCATCCCATGCACCGTCAGGGCACGATAGAACCACACCGCGTCCAGCAGATGCACCGCCTGCCAGCGCGTCAGCACCACCAGGATCGCCGTGATGCCGCCGACCAGCAGCGCGACGGTCGCGACCACCGCGTTTGCCTTGATCAGTTTCTCGGCATTCGCGTCGACCTTCAACCCCGTCGTCGGGCAGACCCGATGCAGAAACGTCGCGGCACTCATACGTCACCCCCCTCTGCCATCGCCGTCGTCGGCACCGGATTCGTTCCCGGCTCGACCACGATCACACGTCCTATCATGAGGTGATGACCCACACCGCAGAACTCGTTGCAGATGATCCGGAAGTCGCCCGCCGCGTTCGGCGTCACCCGCAGCCCGTAGTCGTAGCCCGGTACGACCTGCAGATTCACGTTCAGCGGCAGCAGGCTGAACCCGTGGTTCACGTCCGTCGAAGACAGGTGCAGCGTGTACTCCACCCCGCGCTCCAGTTGCAGGATCGGCCGCCAACTCCACATCGACGCCTGCAGATACACGTCGCTCCCCGGCGGCGGCGCCACAATCGGGAAACCCCGATCCTCGCCGACCTGATAGGTCGCGATGAACTCGTCCACGCGCTCCCGGAACGCCGTCTCGTCCACCGTGTGCCGGATCCCCGACGCGTTCTGCCCGCCGCGCAGATGCCAGAACGGCATCGCCGCGAAGAGGATCAGACACCAGCCGAACGCGATCTTGATCCACAACTTCTCCACCTTCGGCACCGGCTTCCACCAGATTCGCTCCGGTGATTCCATTCCCGTATGCATGGCTCCCCCTCGTTATGGCAGCGGCGCCGGCTGCAGGCTGAGGATCTCCCACATCCCCCAACCCGTGTAAAAGATCAGCATCACCACGATCCCCGCGGCCAGCAGCAAGAACGGGTTGTCGTACAGGCGCTGGCCCAGCGGAATCTCCTCCGCTCCGAAATCCTGCTCGTTCTCCGACATCGTCTCCTCCTTTCGTGTGCGTCCAGTTCCGCAGTCCGGAATTCCTTCCCGCGCCTGCGGCCCGCCCAGCTCCTGGCCACCCGCTCAAAGCTGCATCCGCGCCGCGTCACCCGCCGTCGGGCACCACCCGCCTTCCCTGTCGGGAATATTCCTCATAAGTACATGATGAATCCCGACAGACCGGTGCTGCTGGGCGCAGTATCGTGGTGTGGCATCCGCGCGGCTGTGACGTAGATCACGGCGCAGGGGGTTCGCGGGGCGCAGCTTCGACGGTGCGGGGGCCACTCGCGGCCGGGCCCTGGCGGCGGCCATTTCCAGGAGCAGGAGGTGATGAGATCCATGGCGCGGGGGAAACGAAAGCCTTTGGCGGGAACGCTCGCGCGGGTGGAGGGGCTACTCACGGGCCTCTATGGCTCGCGCTACAACCCGGTGCATCACAGCGGGCCGCTGGTATCCGTGCTGTTGCTCGTCCTTCTCGCCACGGGCCTGTACCTGTTGCTCTTCTACCGGATCGGAACCCCGTACGAATCGACGGCGGCGATCACGAATCAGGTCTGGGGAGGACGGTGGATCCGGTCGCTGCATCGGTTCGCCTCGGACGCGGCCGTGGTGGCGATCGTGGTGCACGCGCTGAAGATGTTTCTGCAGGGGCGGAGCTGGGGGCCGCGCGCGCTGGCGTGGGTATCCGGTGGGGTGCTGCTCTTCGTTTTCCTGGTCTGCGGATGGACCGGCTACGTCCTGGTGTGGGATGTCCAGGCCCAGGTCCTGGCGATCGAGGGTGCACGCGTCCTGGACGTGATGCCGATCCTGTCCGAGCCGCTGAGCCGGACGTTCGTGGGAGAAGGGGAGCTGCCGAGGGCGTTCTTCTTCATGAACCTGTTCCTCCACGTCGCGCTGCCGATGGCGTTGGGGCTGTTGCTCTGGCTGCACGTCGGCCGGCTCTCGCGGCCGAAGCTGATGCCGCCGAGGTCGGTCTCGTGGAGTCTGGTGGGATTGCTGACGTTCGCCGCGATCGTCTGGCCTGTGACGATCGCGCCTGAAGCGGACCTCTTCCGGCTTCCCGAGCGGGCGCCATACGACTTCTTCTTCTCCTTCTGGATCCCGATCGCTCGGGTGCTGCCGCCGGCGGGTGTGTGGATCGTCGTCGGGGCGGTCGCGCTGGCGATGCTGCTGGTGCCACTGTTGACGCGTCCGCCGCGAGATCGCCGCCCGCTCCCGGCCGTGGTGGACGAGCGTCTGTGCACGGGCTGCGAGCAGTGTGCGCGCGACTGTCCCTACGAGGCGATCACGATGATCGAGCGAACGGACGGCCGAGCGGCGCTCGTCGCTCGGGTGGATTCCAGCCTCTGCGTGAGCTGCGGGATCTGCGCGGGCTCCTGCGCCCCCATGGTCGTTGGCCCACCGGACCGCACCGGCCGCGACCAGCTCGCGGGGGTGAAGCGGTTCGTCGCGGACCGGCAGCCCGGGCCGCGCGACGTGGTCATCATCGGCTGCACGAGTGGCGCGGGCGGAGTGGGCGCGTTCGAGCGCTTCAACGACGCGCTGGTCATGCCGATCCGCTGTGCAGGCAGTCTGCACACTTCGGTGGTCGAGTACCTGGTGCGCGCCGGTGCGGGCGGGGTGATGGTCGTGTCGTGCCCCGCTGCCGACTGCCGGAATCGTGAGGGCGCGCAGTGGTTGGAAGCGCGGCTGTTCCACGAACGGGAGGCGGAGCTACAGGCACGCGTGGATCGCCGCCGGGTGCGGTGGGTGGAGGCGGGGGCGGGAGAGCGGTCGACGGTGATGCGCGGGTTGAAGGACTTCCGACAGTCGCTCCCCGGCGCCGCATATCCCGATGGCGAGATCGACCTGCTGGCCCTCTGCGAACGGGCCCCGGACGAGGTGGCGCCATGAAGCTCCGCCTCCGCCATTTAGTCGGAACGCTCGTCGCTGTAGCCGGGGTCTTCATTATGGCCGCGCTCACGCGGGTGCCCTGGGACGTGGGCGAGACGCACGCTTTCGTCCGTCTGTCGTGGCGGACTCCGGGGGAGTTCGTGGAGGAGTGTCGTCGGCCGAGTGCCGAGGAGCTGGCCGCCTTGCCCGTACACATGCGTCGTGAGGAGATCTGCGAAGGTCGGATGATCTCCTACCGGCTCCGCGTCGCGATCGACGGCCGCGCGGTGATCGACGAGTCGGTCCGGGCGGCTGGCGCGCGTGAGGATCGGCCCCTCTACGTTTACCGCGACCTGCCCGTCTCGCCAGGCGACCATGAGATCCTTGTCCGCTGGGATCCCGAGAGGCCCGCGGGGGCGCGGCGAGTCGACGGTCGATCAACACCCGGGGGCCGCGGGGCAGTCGACGGCTTGGCGATCACCGCTACCGTCAGGCTCGAGCCGCGGGAGATCGCCCTCGTCACGTACGATCGAAATCTGCGCAGGTTCATCCTGCGCGGTGCAGGCACGTGAGCGCCGCGTCCCCCCGATGCCGCCCCATCGCGTCGCGGTGATGAAGTATGCGCCCATTCTCACTCCGGCGGATCCCGCGGCACGCGCCGGATGCCGCCCTTGCGACGCTCGAATTATCGTCGCCGGCCGCGGCCGGCATTTCCCGCTTCCCGAGCGCCGCGGGCGCTGACGAGGACCACCAATGACGACTACGAGAATCTTCCGCCGCCGCAACCATACGCCGACTCGGCCGCCCGCGCAGGCGCAGAGCACGACGTCTGGTATGACGACGCGGACCCAACGGGCCGGTGCGACCGCCACCAGGCGCGGCGGCCACGAGTCGCTGCTCCGCCAGCGGTTGAGGGATTATGTGACGCTCACCAAGCCCCGGATCATATCGCTCCTCCTGGTCACCACGGTATTTCCCATGGCCGTCGCGCAGGGGGGCTGGCCGGACGGCCGGGTGGTCCTGCTCACGATGATCGGCGGCTACTTGATGGCAGGAGGCGCGAATGCCATGAACATGTTCATCGACCGGGACATCGACGCCCGGATGATGCGTACCGCGCTGCGTCCGATCCCCAGCGGCCGGATGTCGCCAGGCCACGTCCTCGGCTTCGCCTTGACGCTTGCGACCGTCGCCTTCGCACTCCTCTGGTGGCTGGTGAACCCGCCGAGCGCCGTGCTCGCGCTGGCCGGGTACCTGTACTACGTCTTCATCTATACGAGCTGGTTGAAGCGACGCACACCACAGAACATCGTGGTCGGGGGTGGGGCAGGGGCGTTCCCGCCGCTCGTCGGGTGGGCCGCCGTCACCGGAAGCCTCTCGACGACGGCACTCGCCTTCTTCGCGATCGTCGTCCTGTGGACACCGCCGCACTTCTGGGCACTGGCCCTCGTGAAGCAGAAGGAATACGGGGCTGTGGGTGTCCCCATGGCGCCGAACGCCTGGGGCGAGGAACGCACACTCCGGCAGATGCTCGTCTATACGCTCGCCATGATCGTGACGACGCTGCTGCCTGTCGCCTTCGGCGAGCTGAGCGTCGTCTACGGTCTGCTTGCCCTGGGCCTCGGCGCCTGGTTTCTGCGCGATGTTCTGCGCCTCTATCGTTCAGTTCACCGGACGGCGGCGGCCTGGACCGTTTACAAGAGCTCGCTCCTGTACCTCGCCCTGCTCTTCGCGGCGATGGGCGTGGACGTCGCTGTGATGCGAATGATCCGAGGCATCTGAGCGGACGGGCGACGGCTGGCCATATCAACGTCTCCCCAGCGCGGCGGGGACCCAGTACGGGCCCCCCACTGCCGGGATGGCGCCCAGCTCCTGGATCCCCGCTCCGCGGGGAAGACGGTCCGGCCGGATGCGCAGCTCTCTCGGAGTTCGACCAGACCCGCGGCTATCCGACCGCGTGGCGCTCCGGCTCCAGCGCCCGCCGACCTCCCCGCCATCCGCCCCCCGCCAACCGGGCAGCCTGCTGAACGGCACTCGTCCCGCCCCCCCCCCGCTCAGCGCGCCGAAAGCCGCTGGCTCCGAGGATCATGATGGCCAGCGCGCACGTGGCTCCCCCCACCAGCGCGCTCCAGTAGAGCCACCCTACCGACGGGAGTCCGACCGCGAGCAGCAGTCCGGCGGTCGCGGGGCTGCCCAGGCCGACGAGTGACACCAGCATGATCCCGAGCCCGGCGGCGTAAAGGAAGACGCGGCGCGGGGCGGCCGGCACCCGCAGGACGGCGTGCATCAGAACCGGCGTGATCATGCCGAGCAGCAGGAGGTGCAGGTAGGCGATGGTGATCGAGCGGACGGCGATCAGGTCGAGACCCAGCCCAACGCCGACCCCCAGCTCACCGGCACCCTTGATCAGCGCAGCAGCCGTTGCGAGCCGCAGGAGCGGCGCTGCGGAACGCGCGCGCAGGAGGTCGAGGCAGAAGAGGAGGGTGCCGACCCCCACGAGCCCGGTACCGATGCGGCCGATATCCGTTACCCAACTGGCGGGCGGCGGCGCGGTGGGATGGAGCAGAGCGGAGGGGAGTACGCCGAGAACCGTGCACCACAGCGCGGCCGCGGCGAATCGCGGTGCCCGGAGTCGGGCGTAGACGGTCGCCATCGCCGTCAGTGCGAGCCATCCGGCAATGAAGGGGGAAAGGAAGGAGTGGATCGCGATCTGCCCCACCCACGGATCGCTGATTCCGCGAGCCATGACGATTCCGGGCGACATCGCCCCCGCGCCGGCCAGCAGAAGCAGCACGAGCGCGGCCCGGAAGAACGGTCGCCCCGCGCCCTCGATCGCTCGGGAGGGGCCCCAGGCCAAGGCGACGAAGATGAACCAGAGCGCCACGTGCGCCATCGAGATCGCGATCGTCCAGACGTTGTAC
>JBBDRL010000089.1:65495-92606 GCA_040905505.1 Gemmatimonadota bacterium
GATGAACCAGAGCGCCACGTGCGCCATCGAGATCGCGATCGTCCAGACGTTGTACCCGCCAGCCAGGAACCCGATGAAGGCCGCGAGCGACGCGATGCCCACCGCGTGGGGATGCCACCCGCGGGGGATGACCGGGAAGGCGGCCGCATCGCCACGGCCGGCCCCGCCCCGGCCACCCGAACCGCCGCGGCCGAGAGCCGCCAGCCGGTAGCTCACGGCCGCGAAGCCCCCCATCGTCGCCCATCCGTACAGTGCCAGGTGCGAATGCGCGTGGAGGGCGTTGCCAAAGGTGAACTGCCCCAGGACTCCGGGTGAGACGAAGGCGGCGCGCAGCCAGGTCCCTGAAAGTACCGTAACTGCCAGGAATGTCGCGGCATACGCGGCGTACAGCCGGCCGTCCGATGCCAGGGTCACTGTACCGCCGTGCCGCCGCTCCTCCCGCGCCGGGGAGGCGCCGCCCGACTCTCGGATCCGATATGGGCCGAGATTCGCGACGCGAAGTAAGTCTCGACGTCCTCGGCCTCGCCCCGCTCGACCATCCGCGCGTAGCGCGTGGGCACGTGCGTGCAGAACGGCTCTGCTTCGAGCGGATCGCCGGTCAGCGCGTACGCGCGAGCCCTCGATCCGCCGCAGACTTCGCGGTACTCGCACACGCCGCATTTCCCCTTCAGCGCGTCCGGATCTCGAAGGGCGCGGAACAGGGCGTGGTTGCGGTAGATGTCCACCAGGTCGTCCCAACGGACGTTCCCACCACTCACGGGCAGGAACCCGGAGGGATAGAGGTCACCCGTATGGCTGACGAACAGGAACCCGTTGCCGTCGTTCACCCCCTTGGCGCGGCCCACCCCGTCGGCGAGTGAGAAGCCGACGCCGCCCGTCAGCGGGTCCGGAGCGGCCGCCCGCTCGCGCGCCCGCCGCTCCCTGACCTGCCGCTGCAGCACCACTCGTCGGAACTGCGGGGCCGCGGTGCTCTTGATGTCGAACGGCGCCGTCTTCGACAGATCGTACATGCGGTTGAAGATCCGTTCGAACTCCTCGGGCGTCGCGATGTCTTCGCTCTTCGCGCGACCTGTGGGGACGAGGAAGAAGATCGACCAGAGCGCGATACCGAGATCGGTCATCAGATCGATCAGATTCTCGAAATCGCTCACGTTGTGGCGCGCCACCGTGGTGTTGATCTGCGTCGAGAGCCCCAGCTCGCGCGCCGTCCGGATCATCTTCAGTGTCCAGTCGTACGAGCCGGCTACGCCGCGAAAGCGGTCATGGATCACGCGCGTGGAGCCGTCCAGGCTCACGGCGAGCCGTGAAAGGCCGGCGTCCGCCAGCTCGGCGAGTATCTCCGGCGTCATCAGCGGGGTTCCCGACGGCGTCATGGCCATTCGCAGCCCGATGCTCGCGCCGTAGCGCACCAGTTCGACGGTGTCGGGGCGTTTCAGCGGGTCCCCACCGGTGAGGACGAAGAGAGGGTGGCCGAAACGACGCACGTTGTCCATCAACCGCTTCGCCTCATCGGTCCTCAACTCGAGAGGGTGACGCCGCGTGACTGCCTCCGCACGGCAGTGCTTGCACGCGAGATCGCACGCCCGGGTGGTCTCCCATATCACCAGATAGGGCGCTGTGTCGAAATCGACCTCCGGCAACTGCGGCCGCTCGACCGGTGACGTCAACGGGGCGTTCATCGTTCGGCTCCGACCTTCTTCACCGACACCCGCCATACCTCGGGGCCGCTCTCCACGTACTCGAATGTGAACGAGCCCGCCTCCCGCGTGGCCTCGAGCGTGTAGTACATGCAGCGGGGATCGTGGTCTACGACCAGGTCGAGCGTGCCGCCTTCGGGCATCGCGTCGTAAGCGCCGATGATGGCTTCGAACCGGTCCTTCGGCTCCACCGGCCTGACGTCGAGACGTGTGATCATTGCCGCCTTCTCCCCGATCGGTGCGTCGATCGCTTTCATGAGTATGCCTGCCCCGGCGGGGTGAGCACCGTCAGCGGGGCCTTGCTACCGCACCCCCAGCCCCCCGCCCGCCCCAGCCAGGCCGCCCACATGCGCAGCGTCGCCTTGCCGGTCGGCGTGAGCACGACCACCTCGGCATAGCGATTCAGCGCCAGCGCCGCCATCAGGTGGCCGATTCCCCGGCCTGTCTGCGCGGCGCCTTCGGGACCGCCGCCGTGTAGCCGGACGATGCGGAGCCGGGGGCCCGCGGCTGCCAGTACGGTCTGGATTGCCGACAGATCGTCCCGCATCGGCTGAACGTCGAGCGCAATGCCGATCGAACCGGTGTCCAGCGCCTCGATCTCTGCGCGCACGGCCTCCACCTCCGCAATCCGGGGCGGGACACTGAGGAGTAGTTCACCCTCCGCAGCCGCGTAGTGATCGGCAGCCTTCGCGAGCCGGCCCGGCTTCGAGCGCCACGCGGGGGAGACCACCGGCGCGCCGAGCCGACCCGCGAGCCGCGCTCCCGCCGCCGATGTCGCCGCTTCCGCGTCCGCGGCTCGGTACGCGACGATCTCCTCGTGCCGCGCGCGCAGGGCGCCGAATACGAGCGGCTCTGTCGGACCGATGCCGTGGGCACCCCCAGCGACCAGCTCGACGCCTGCGAAACCTCGGCGGCGGCTGGCGTCCAACAGGTCCTCGAGATCGGACTCCGGGAGCGCCTCAGAGCCGAGTGCGAGCCGCATGACTAGCGCTTCCCGATCCGGACCTGCCAGACCGCAGGTCCCTTCTCGAGGTACTCCCACTCGAACTCCCCGGGTCGTTCCGCTTCGAACTGATAACGGAGAGGGAACGGGTCGTGATCGTTCACCAGAACGAACGCCTGGCCGCTCGCCAGCTCGTCGAACGTATGGAAGATGGTCGGGTGCTTTTCACGTGGCGGGATCACCCGCACGTCGAGACGCCGCGTTTCGTCGGATACCTGCGACATGAGCTGACTCCTTGCGTCCGGAAGATTCGTGACGGCCGGTCCGCCGGTCGGACCTTCTTACGCCAGCCGTGAAGCGAAGATCGGCACGCCGCCGTGTCGGCGCTGTGATCGATGTCACAGATGAGGGGCTACCGACGAAGCGGAGGGGGGCGTAGGCGGCGGGGAATGGAAGGGACGGGCGAGGGGCTCATCTACCGCTCGTATACTCCTCCAATCGCGATGGATCCAGCAGCTCGATCCGCTGACCGCGCTGCGTGATGACGCCCTCCTCGCGCAGCTCGCGCAACGCCCGGGATACACTCTCACGCGTGGTGGCCAGCTCCGCCGCGAGCTGCTCCTGGGTGCGCGGCAGATGGAACACGGCACCGGCCCGCACCTCCGCCTGCTGTTCGGCGAACTCCAGCAGCGTCATCGCGACACGGGCGGGAACGTCACGCAGCGAGATCTTCTCGACCAGCTTGACCATCCGCCTCAGGCGCCGGCCCAGCTCGCGAATCGTTGCGTCCGCGATCTCCGGGTGATTCTGGTAGAGCCACTGGAAAGCATCAGCCGGCAGGAAGAGAACACGACCCGCCTCGATCACCCGCGCGGAGGCCGGGTACGGGCCGCCGTCGAAGAGTGGAACCTCGGCTAGCGCCTGCCCCGGTCCCTGTGTATGGAGCACCTGCTCACGCCCCTCGAGGTTCGCCCGGTAGACCCGCACCGTACCGGCCACGACGATGTACAGCCCCTGACACGGCTCCCCCCGACGGAAGAGAATGGTGTCCTTCGTCACCTGCCGGAACACCGCCCGCTGGGCGACCGCACCGATCCCCTCATCGCTGAGCCGCGCGAACAGCGGCAGCTTCTTCAGCGTCTCGACCGCTTCGCTGGACACCGATTAGCCTCCCCTCGCCAGCCGCACGGCGGCGATCACGAGCACGATTCCAAGCAGCGCATTGGCCCGCGCCATCCAGGACGCGCGCCTCCGCATCGCCGCCGCTTCGGCCGTGCCGGGCGCGACACGCCCCGCCGCCGGCCCGAACACGAAGTCGTGAAGCGCGCTGATGGTGAGCATGACGACCACCGCGGCGAGCTTCCATGCCAGGGCGACGCCGTAGCGCGTGCCCCAGAACGCCGGATCCAGCAAGGCCCTCGCCGAAAGTAGACCCCTGAAGTGAAGATTCCCGAGCCCAGTGAGGACGAGCACGGCGATGGCCCACCACCCGACCACTCGAAACCGCTCGCCGAGCCGGGTGAACAGCATCGAGCGGAGCTCCGGTGGCTCCACATGGCGCAGCACCGGCGCACCGACGAGCCCGAGAAAGAACATGCCGCCCAGCCAGAGCAGTGCGGCCATCAGATGCACGGTGACGTTGAGAAAGTAGAGACTCAGAAGCGCTCTCCTTTCGCTTCGCGCATGTGGCTTCCGACCGGGCGGATGCGGGTCCACATGGTGTAGAAATAGATGCCGACACCCAGCACCTGGCCGACGCCGGCGAGGAGGACGGCCCAGCGCAGCCACTCCGCGTCCATCGAGGTGCGCAGCAGTTCGCCCACGAAGCGAATCGCCGTCGACGAGGTCAGGACCCAGTACGACGCGGCGATGCGCTCCGGCCGGTATCGCGTGTCGTCCTTCGCCGCGCGTGGGAACAGCCAGAGGGCCACCCCCAGGATCAGGAAGACGACGAACCCGAAGAAGACCGCGTGCACGTGTGCCGATCGCACGTATGGGTGCGGCCAAACGCCGTACAGCTCCCGCATCGCGATCATGTACAGACCGACCAGCAGGCCCGCCGCCAGAAAGCCGATCGCCGTCTTGATGAATTGTCTGACCTGTGTGTACACCCGCCCATCCCTGCCGGAGAATTCAGCTCATCGAAAGGCCGCCGCGGGCAGCTCCGCCGCACCCGCGACGATATCCGCGACGGTGGTCTCGCGGAAGAAGCCACGCAGCTCGGAGGCGACTCTCTTCCAGCGGTGATGTGCCACGCACGGCGCCGCGTCGCTACAATGGCGCCGCATCAGCAGACAACGGTCCTCGATCGGGTCGAACTGCTCGATCACCCGCGCGAGCGACACCTCGTCAGCCGGCTGCGCGAGGACGAACCCACCCGCCGGGCCGCGCGTCGAGTTGAGCGTTCCGGAACGCGCCAGCACGTGCATCACCTTGGAAAGGTAATTTCGGGGAATCCCCAGATCCGCGGCGATCGTGTCGACCCGGACCGGTCCGGCGTCCTCCTGCGAGGCGATGTAGAGCACCGCTCGAAGCGCATACTCGGCTGTCTGATTCAGCATCGATCTCCCTGCATTTCGTCCAGAATTCGGACCGGACCTCCACAGCCACTGCCGGTGGTGTTCCGGCCGTCGGCCCATCGACCCCCTCTGCCGGTCACGGCGATCGTCCCCCCGCATGCCCAGGGAGCCTCCGGATCGTACCTGAAAGTGATGCTTGCCGGGCAGCACGTCCATCGTGACTTGGTGCCAGGTGGCCGGACTCTGCAAGAATGACCTCCCCGGCGGTGCCGTCGCGCCGACCAGGTCCTCTCACGCAGGGACAGGTACACCGTGCAGAGGTAAGCTCGCGCAGTGCGGCTCGACTAGCTGTGACGATCGTCACAGTTCGAGCTCGCGTGACAACGTGCCGAGATTCTCCCCCAGGCCGTTCGAGACGCATCCACCGGCTCCGTGCGCCTCTCGCGAGCGGCGCCGGGTTGTCAATCGGCGGCAGGCGTGGCTATCATTCTCGCCCGGGCATTCGCTGTCCACCGTCCCGACCCCACATTACACCATCGCGGTAACTCATCATGCGACTCGCTACGGCGCTCCTTGCCCTGCTCGTCACGGCGCCCAGTCTGGCTGCCCAGGTCGAGAATCCGTTCATGCTCGAACCCGGTGACAGGATCCGGCTCGCCGCGCCCGCACCGAGCGACGCGGCCGTGGAAGCCGACGTCGTCGATGTCAGCGGCACCACCTTCAACTTCGCCATCGCTGACGCTCCCGACGTGGTGCTCACCCGGTCGTTCGCCGGCCTGGACACCCTGGAGGTGCGTGCCAGCTCGCGCCGACATAGTGCGCGCAGCGGCGCCATCTGGGGTCTCTATCTGGGCGCCGCCGCTGGCCTCATCGGTGGGCCCTTCTACGCCACCAGCGGCTCCATGGAGACCGGCACCGCCGTCGGTGTATTCGGTAGCGCCGGCGGGCTCGCTGGCGCTTTGACCGGGGCCGCCGTCGGCGCCCTCCTCTCTCCTGAACGCTGGTATCGCTACGTCGTCCGCTGAAGGCGGCCCGAGCCGCGCGCGAAAACTTCCAGACTTGACGCGCTCTGCTCAACCGGGCATCTTTGTCTCTTCTACCGGCGCATCGCTGTTTCAACGCTGAACACCGCTTCATAGGTTCGCCACCACCCGGCGGACATGGTACGAGCTGCGCCCTGGTCTCTTCGTTGCAGCGACTTATTGGCTGTCGGCATGTCAGATGAAATGGGTCAGGACGCGCGAAGCTCGATTCCCGCCGCCCGGCCCCGTTTCCCGTCCGCGCCATCTGTGGTAACACAGAGTTGCGCGGACGTGCTCACGTGCCTGCGTGCGTCACGCCGAACCGGCTGCCGGTATCTGGACGCTGCTTGTGGAAAAGTCCAGAACTTTTTCTGTGATGCGGGGTTAAGCCCTCTGTACGGCCCCAGCGGCCGATTCGTTCACTCAAGACCGGAGTTGTGGTAAATGCGACGCTTCGTACCTCGCGCCTTCATGACGGCAGCGGTCGCCGTCACGGCCGCCGCCTGCGCGGCCGGCGGCGCCGGAGTCGACCTGGGAGGTGACCTGGGCGGACGTTATCTCGTCATGATCCCCGCCCTCGAGGGGCCGGAAGGCGCCGCCGTGGCCGAGGAGCTGCGCGGCCTGATCACCACGAACATGTCGACGCATGCCGCGCTCAACAACGCCGCGATCCGGGCGTCGATGAGCGAATACGATGTCGAGGAGCTCAACGAGATCGCCGCGCGTCAGCTCGCCCAGGTGATCAACGTGCAGCTCGTCTCCTGGGGATCCGTCAGCCAGGCGGGCGCCGGACTCGAGGCCGACGTGCGCTTCATCGACGTGGGCAGCGGCGACGAGATCCCGCTCGAGAACGTCGGCGGCGCCACCGCACCGGAGCTGGCGCAGGCGATCTTCGACAACTTCCAGGGAGCCGTCGAAGGCATCCGCCAGGCCGCGTTCTGTAACGACTACCTCTCGAGCAGCCAGTTCGAACGGGCGCTCGAGACCTGTGAGAACGCTCTCGCCATCGTGCCCACCAGCACCGCCGCGCTCTACGGTAAGGCGACCGCCCTCCTGAACATGGAGGGACGGAACGAGGACGCCCTCGCGACCTACGAGGATCTCCTCGAGATCGACCCGACCCATCAGGACGCCCTGCTCGGCGCCGGTCTCGCGGCCAGCCGCCTCGAGCGGCAGGACCAGGCCATGACCTTCTATAACCGCTATATGGAGGTCAACCCGGGCAACATCGACGTCCGCATGACCGTCGCCAACGACATCGCGCAGACCGGCGACTACATCTCCGCCTTCCGCCTCCTCGAGGGCGCCGGAGACGAAGCCGCCGAGAGTGAGGGCTTCCAGGGGTTCCTCTTCGGTATTGCCACGGCCGCGGGCCGCCGCGCCGAGGAGCTGAACGATCCCGCCGCCGAGGAGATCTATTCGGCCGCGCTCGACGCGTACCGCGCTGCCTACTCCAACGGCGAGGACCTCGAACCCTCCGCACTGCGCAACGCAATCGCGGTGAACAACGCGCTCGGGCGGACCGACGATGCGATCGCGCTGGCTGAGGAAGCTACACAGCGCTTCGCGGACGACCCCCAGATGTGGTCCCAGTATGCCACCGTCCTGAATACCGCCGAACGGTATCAGGAGGCGGCTCAGGCAATGACCCGCGTGATCGAGCTCAACCCGGACTATGAGAACATCTACATTCGGCGCGCTCAGGCATACCTGAACGCGAACCAGCGCCAGCTCGCCCTCGCGGATCTCGACCAGGCGGCAGACCGTGGGGACCCGGACACTGTTGCTCAGGTTCTGTATGGCGTCGCTGTTCGCTCGATTCAGGCAGAGGACTTCGCCGACGCGGTCAGCATCCTTCAGCCGGCTTATCAGTACGCATCCGGCCAGATGCGCAGCGACATCGCCTTTTACTGGGGCTATGGGCTCTATCAGCAGGGCCTCGCGATTGCTCAGGCCAATGAGGCTGGAAACGCACAGCAGGCCCAGCGTGCGCTAACGTTCTTCCGCCCTGCCCTCGAGCGAGTTCAGGAGTCGAACCATGCCCAGGCTGCTCAAGTAGCAGACGCCGCGCAGCAGTACATCGCCAACCAGGAAGCCATCATCCAGGCGGCTAACCGCTAATCGGCTTTCTGGTCGCAACACGAGAAGACCCCCGGCCGCTTCGGCGGCCGGGGGTCTTCTCGTGCCCGCCATCCCGAACAACTCCCGAAATACGCCCCCCATAACGACCTACGTACCCCGCGCCGCCACTGCATAACCCTTGACGCACCGTCTCCCGCGCGTAGCTTAGGGGGAAGAGTGGGGAGAAGTGGGGGGGAGTGGGGAGACAGCACCACCAAGGGGTACGGATGAGCGGCTTTCTCGGCAGCTACGTGCATCAGGTCGACGAGAAGGGCAGGCTGAGCCTGCCCGCGTCGTTCCGGCGCGGAGTTACGGAGGGGCCGCTCGTCGTTGTCCAGGTACACGACAGCGCGCTGACGTTGTACCCGGAGGGGACGTGGCGGGAGGTGGAGGCGCGGCTGTTGGAGTTGTTACGGAGGCAGCCGGAGTCACGGCCGTACGTGCTGGGAATCACGGCGAACGCGGTGGAGGCGGTGCCGGACAAGCAGGGGCGGATTCTGGTGCCGCAGCGTCTGATGCAGGCGATCGGTGTGACGGATGCGGCGTTGCTGGTCGGGGTGATCGATCGGATCGAGGTATGGGATCCGGACCGGTTCGGGACGGCGGTGTCGGAGCGGAAGCCGGAGTTCGACGCATATGCCGCGCAGGTGTTCTCATGAGCGGTCGGAGCTTGAACGGATCTGAGGAATGAGCGGCGGGAGAGGGCCTTTCCCGCGCATGGGGAGCGCCGCGGGCGTGGCGGTGCGCGGCGTGCATGCGCCGCCATCTGTGAAGCTCGGGGCGGTCTGGATCGGCAGTTCACATCGGTTCTCGGAACCGACCACAGGATGGAGGGCGTTGCACGAATCGTCTTACCACGTGCCGGTCATGGTGGAGGAGGTGCTGCACTTCCTTCGCCCGCGGCGCGGTGGGCTCTACCTCGATGGAACGCTGGGCGCGGGCGGGCACGCGGAGGCCATACTCGGTGCCTCGGCGGACGCGCAGGTCATCGGCGTCGACCGGGATCCGGAGGCCCTCGCCCACGCCACCGCGCGGCTCGCGCCGTTCGGCGATCGAATCCGGTTCATTCGCTCGACTTTTGCACAGGCGACGGACCAGGCGGGGCTGGGCGAGGACACGCTCGCGGGCGCCCTGCTGGACCTCGGGATCTCGTCGCATCAGGTCGACGAACCCGCGCGGGGTTTCACGTTCCGTAGTGGGGCGCCGCTCGACATGCGGATGGAGGGGGCCGGCGACCGCCGCAGCGCAGCGGACCTGCTGAACGAGCTGCCGGAGGAGGAGCTGGCGACGATCTTCTACCGCTACGGCGAGGAGCGGCGCTCTCGGCGGCTGGCGCGGATCCTTGTGGAGATGAGGAGGTCGGCCCCGCTGGTGGAGAGTGATCAGCTTTCGGCGGCGCTCGAGCGGGCGATTCCCCGGGCGACGATGCAGGACCGCGCGCGCATCTTCCAGGCGCTCCGCATCGCGGTGAACGACGAAGTCGACGAGCTGGGATCGGTGCTTCCGCTTCTGCGCGAAGCGCTCTCGCCCGGCGGCGTTCTCGTAGTCATCTCGTATCATTCGTTGGAGGACCGGATTGTAAAGGATTCGTTTCGGGAGTGGAGCCGGGAGTGCATCTGCCCGCCCGGTCTGCCGATCTGCCGGTGCCGGGGGAAGCGGCTGGGCGTCGCCCTGACGCGCAAGCCGGTGATGGCGCGGGAAGCGGAGGTGGAGGGCAATCCACGTTCGAGGAGCGCGCGGCTGCGGGCGTGGAGGAAGGCGTGAGCAGGCGAGGAGCGAAGCGGGCCGATCGACGGAGCCCCCGGGGCGTAGTGAGCGTCGGGCTCTGGCTCGTGCTGTTGCTGGCGGCGCTCTCGTTCGTCACCTGGCGTCAGGCGCGTGGAGTTCAGATGGAGCGTGCGCTGCGCCAGGTCGAGACGGATCGCGGCATCGCCGAGGCCGAGCGGGTCGCGGCTGTCCGCCGGGTCGAGGAGCTGCGTAGCCGGGTTCGCATCATGCGCGTGGCGCGGGACCGCCTCGGGATGCGACTGCCTACGGATCGGGAGATCGTATTTCTGCCGGTCGGGTCGCCATGAGCGGTGCCAGAGGTCAATGGGGTGGCGGGCGTTCGGCGCGGACGATACGCCGTGGGATGCTGCTGACCTGCTTCTTCCTGGCGGGGAGTCTGGTTCTCGCGAAGGCGGCGCAGCTCCAGGTGGTCGAGCACGACCGGTGGGTGGCCGCGGCCGAGGACCAGCACCGGGAGCGCGTCGAGCTTCCCGCGCGGCGTGGCGGGATCTTCGACCGCGAAGGGGCACCGCTCGCGCTCAGCCACGAGATGTACCGCGTCTCACTGGCCCCTGGCGAGCTGCGCGATCGACGGGAAGCCGAGCAGGCGCTCGCGGCCGGCCTCGGCATCTCGACCGCCGAGGCGGCTGCAGCGGTGGGCTCCGAAGGTCGCTGGGTCGTTCTCCCCGGCCGCTACACCGCGGAGCAGCGGCGTCGGGTCGGATCGTTGCGGGGGATCTATTTCGACCGGGAGTTCGAGCGCTTCTATCCTCAGGGCGATATCGGACGCGAGGTGATCGGCGCGGTGACCCGTGATGGCCGTGCGCTCGGCGGCATCGAGCAGGAGCTGAACGATCTGCTGCGGGGGCAGCCTGGCTACACGCTCCTGCGGCGGGACGGTCAGGGCCGGGCGCAGCGGGCACTCTCGCTCCCCGTCGTGCCTCCGGAGGACGGTGCCAATCTCTACCTGACCATCGACTTCGATCTCCAGGAGATTGCGGCCGCCGCCCTCGGTGACGCCATCGAGCAGACGGGCTCGAGCGGGGGCGACCTGCTCATCGCCGATCCGCGGACGGGCGAGTTGCTTGCGGCTGTCTCGCGCCGGCCGGGCCGAACGCGCAGCCTTACGGCGATCACCGAGCCCTACGAGCCCGGCTCCACCCTGAAGCCTTTCCTCGCCGCGACACTGCTCACCGAAGGACGGGCCGCGCTGAGCGATTCCGTCTTCGCCGAAGAGGGTCTCTGGCGCGACGGGAGCCGCACCTTCCGCGATACATCCCCCCACGAATGGCTCTCGTTGCGAGATGCCCTCGAGGTATCCAGCAACATCGCCCTGGTGAAGTTCGCCAGCCGGCTCAGCGCCGGCCAGCAGTATGCGTATCTGCGAGATTTCGGCTTCGGCACCGCGACGGGAATCGATTATCCTTCCGAGTCCTCGGGGCTCCTCCGGCGACCGGCGCAGTGGTCGCGGCTCAGCTCGGGCAGCCTCGCGATGGGCTATGAGGTTTCGGTAACCCCCCTTCAGATGATCGCGGCCTACGGGGCGCTCGCGAACGGCGGCGTATTGATGGAGCCCTACCTCGTCCGCGAGGTGCGCGGCTCCGATGGCAGGACGCTCTTCCGCCGGGAGCCGCGGGAACTGCGGCGGGTCGTTCCCGAGGAGGTCGCCCGCGCGGTCACGGAGGTGCTGGTCGCCGTCGTCGAGGAGGGCACAGCCTCCAGGGCCTCGCTCGAGACGTTTTCGGTCGCGGGCAAGACCGGCACCTCCCGGCGTGTAGCGAACGGGGGGTATGCGGCCGGTTCCTACACCTCGACCTTCGCCGGCTATTTCCCGGCAGAAGACCCGCAGATCGTGATACTGGTGAAGCTCGAGGAGCCACAGGGCGACTATTACGGCGGTCTCACCGCGGCGCCGGTCACGCGCGAGACGTTGCAGGGGATCCTCGCCGCCCGCACCCCGGGGATCGACGTTCGGTCGCTGCTGGCGACGCGAGCCGCCGCCGAGACAGCCTCGGGCCCGGGCCAGTCGGCCCCGGTCGACCCGCCGCCGAATCGGGACGGCACCTACGTCTTCATGCTCGATGACGGGGTGCCCGATCGGGATGATCCCGTCGGCACCTCCGCGGTGGTGGTGCCAGACGTGGAAGGCGTCACGTTCCGGGAGGCGGTGCGACGCATGCACGCGGCGGGGCTTCGGGTGCGGATCTCGGGGTCGGGAAGGGTCGCCGAACTGAGCCCCACCGCGGGCACGCCCGTCCAGGCCGGGAGCGTCGTCGTGGTCTCGGGGGGGTCGCTGTGAGTCGATCCCTCGACGCGCTCGTCGCGAGACTCCGCACCCACGGGCTCCTCGCCTCCGAGCCCCCTGGTGATGCCGTCGGCCTGGAAGTTCAGCGTGTGACGACGGATTCACGCTATGTCACGAATGGAACCCTCTTCTGCGCGGTACGAGGGGTCGCGGGGGACGGGCACCGGTATCTTCCCGCCGCCGCGGCCGCCGGGGCCATCGCGGCGCTGGTGGAGTCTCCAGATCCGACTGCCGCGATTCCGCAGATCCGCGTCACCAACGGGCGCACCGCCGCCGCGTTTGCCGCGGCCGCCTTCTACGACGACCCGTGGGACGAGCTCCAGCTCATCGGCGTCACGGGGACGAACGGCAAGACGACCACCGCGGCCGTCCTGCGCCATCTTCTCTCGCGCCGCGGGCCCGCTGCGAGCGTCGGGACGCTCGGAGTGGTCGGGCCGGACGGCCGGCCCCTGCCGGGCACCGAGGGGCTGACGACCCCGGGGCCGGCGGAGTTCGCGGAAGTCATCCGGAAGCTGGTCGGGATGGGGGTCGGGAGCGTCGCGATGGAGGTCTCGTCGCACGCGCTGCACCAGGACCGTGTCGCCGCGGGCACGTTCGCGGCGGCCATCTTCACGAACCTGAGCCGTGATCATCTCGACTATCACGGCAGTCTGGAGGAATACCGCCGCTCGAAGTTGAAGCTGGTCGATCGGGTCCGTGAGGGCGGTGTGATCGCGGCGAACGCGGACGACCCTGCCTGGGAGGGGATCGGGCGGGAAGGGGTCCACCTGGTGCGGTTCGGGATGCAGGGGCGTGGCGAGGTGCAGGCGGTGGACGTCGAGTATCGCAGCAGCGGCGTCGCCTGGAATCTCCACACCCCGTCGTGCACAGCGAGTGTGAACCTGCCGCTCTTCGGCACCTACAATATCTACAATGCCCTGGGCGCCGCCGCGGCACTGTGGGCGCTCGGCTGGACCTCCGACCAGATCGCCGAGGGGCTGGCGGCACTCCCACAGGTGCCCGGACGTCTCGAGCGTATCGCCGGGACGACCGGGCCCGCGATCCTGATCGACTTCGCCCACACCCCCGACGCACTCGGGCGCGCGCTGGAAGCCTTGCGTCCTCTCGTATCCGGCAGGCTGCTCGTGGTCTTCGGGGCCGGCGGTGACCGGGATGAGGGCAAGCGCCCCGAGATGGGCAGGGTCGCCGCCGAGCACGCGGATTTCTCCATCGTCACCTCGGACAATCCGCGTCACGAAGATCCACTCGCCATCGCGGAGGCGATCGAGTCCGGCATGGGCGACGCGCCGCGACTCCGGATCCTCGATCGAGCCGAGGCGATCGCACGCGCCATCGAGCTCGCCACGCCCAAGGACCTCGTCCTCCTCGCCGGCAAGGGCCACGAGACCTATCAGATCTGGGGCGATGAGCACAGGCCTTTCGATGAGCGTCAGGTCGTCCAGGGGATCCTCAACCGGAAGGGGATAGCGAGTTGAGCAACCGGTTCTGGAACGATCGAGAGGTGCGCACGGCACTCGGGCTCGACGAGGGGACGGCCGATCCGGTCTTCGCCGCGATCTCGACGGACACCCGCAAGATCGCCGAGGGCGACCTGTTCGTCGCCCTGCAGGGCGACAACTTCGACGGCCACGATTTCCTCGCTGTCGCGGCGGAAGCGGGGGCCCGCGGGGTTGTGATCAGCGATCCCTCGGCCGTGGTGACCGCCGGGGTGAAGAGCTACGTGGTCGACGACACCCTGATCGCCCTTGGCCGCCTCGCACATCACAGGCGGCTCAAGCTGACCGCGCGCTTCATCGGTGTGGTGGGCAGCAATGGGAAGACCAGCACGAAGGAGCTCATCCGGGCGGTGGTAGCGACCCGTTTCCGCACAGCCGCCACCGAGGGTAATCTAAACAACCGCATCGGCGTGCCGCTGACGCTGCTCGGGATTCCAGAGGATACGGAAGTCGCCGTGATCGAGATGGGAACCAATCGGCCCGGCGAGATCGCGACGTTGGGGGAGATCGTCCGGCCCGATACCGTGGTGATCACGTCGATCGGCGAGGAGCATCTGGAGCTCCTGGGTGACCTCGAAGGCGTGCTCGCCGAAGAAACCTCGGTGCTCGAGTCGCTCGCGTCCGGTGGCCTCGCCTTCGTCGCCGATACGCCCGACACGCTGCCGCGGCGCGCCCGGGAGATGATCGGCCGCAACCGCGTCCGCGTCGCGGGAATCGGGGAGGGCGCGGAAATCCGGCCCGACGGGGGCGATCGCGGCATACAGGTTCTCGAGGACGGCGGCACGCGATGGCGCTGGCGGGGCGTCGAGGTCGAGCTGCCGATTCCGGGCCGCTTCAACGTCCGCAATGCCCTCCTCGCGCTCGGGATCGCGCTCGACCTGAGCATCCCCTCGCAGGACGCGGTGCGATCGCTGGGCAGCGTGAGGCTGCCGAAGCTCAGGGGCGAGTGGCACCGGCACGGCGAGCTGCGGGTGCTCGCCGACTGCTACAACGCCAATCCGCCGAGCGTCGCGGCCGCCGTGGAATTGCTCGGATCGCTGCCCGCACGCGGTCGGCGAATCGCCGTGCTCGGCACGATGAGAGAGCTCGGTGAAAGCGCCGCGCAGCTCCACGCCGCCTCGGCGAGCCGCATCGCCAAAATGGTGGGCGATCGGATCGATCTCGTCGTCGCCACCGGCGAATTCGCCCCTGCCTTCGCGGCGTACCGGGAGAAGTTGGGCGATCAGGTCATCATCAGCGAGGACCCGCTCGAGGCATACGAGAGGGTGCGGCCCGAGCTCCGCCCTACGGATACGATCCTCCTGAAGGCGTCGCGTGGCGACCAGCTCGAGCGGTGGCTGCCCCTCCTGGAACGCGATCTCGGCGCGGCGGAGGTCTGAATGCTCTACCATTTCCTCGTGCCGCTTTCCGAGTACCACATCGTCTTCAACCTCTTCGCCTATCAGACCTTCCGGGCGGCAGGGGCGGTGGTGACGGCGTTTCTGGTCGCCTTCTACCTCGGCCCGCCGATCATCCGCCGGCTGCGGATGCTGAAGGTCGGACAGGTCGTCCGGGCAGAGGGGCCGCAGACGCACCTCGGGAAATCCGGCACGCCGACCATGGGGGGCGTGCTGATCGTCCTCGCGACGGTCATTCCCACGTTGCTGTGGGCCGAGCTGACCAACGGCTTCATCCTCACCGCGCTCGTGGTGTTGGTCTGGCTGGGCGCACTGGGCTTCATGGACGACTACCTGAAGGTCGTGCGCAAGAAGACCGAGGGATTGATCGGCAGGTACAAGATCGTGGGCCAGGTCGCCGTCGGGCTGCTCCTGGGCGGCTGTCTGCTGATCTTCTCGCTGTCCGACGTGCCCGCGACCTGGACACAGATCCCGTTCTTCAAGACGCTCCACGTCGACTTCGCCTGGTGGGCCTACCTCCTCTGGGTGGCCTTCATCATCACCGGGAGCTCCAACGCCGTGAACCTCACGGACGGCCTGGATGGTCTCGCCGCGGGCCTGTCCGCGATCGCCGCGACGACGTTCGGCGTCTTCGCCTACGTGATGGGCCGCGTCGACACGGCGGACTACCTGAACCTCTTCTACCTGCCCGGTGCCGGCGAGCTGGCCATCTTCTGCGTCGCGCTGGCGGGTGGATGCATCGGATTCCTCTGGTACAACGCGCATCCCGCCGAGGTGTTCATGGGCGATACGGGGTCGCTCGCGATCGGTGGGGTCCTCGGCGCCATCGCGGTGCTCATCCGGGCGGAGTTCCTGCTCGCCATCATCGGTGGCGTTTTCGTCCTCGAAGCGCTCTCCGTCGCCAGTCAGACCGTCTACTTCAAGTGGACGAGGAGGCGGACCGGGCATGGGAAGCGGATCTTCCGCATGGCGCCGCTCCATCACCATTTCGAGCAGATCGGCTGGCACGAGAGCAAGGTCATCATCCGCTTCTGGATCCTGGGGATCGTCTTCGCGATGGTCGCCTTCGCCACGCTCAAGATCCGATGAGCGCTATTTCACGCGGCGAACGAATCGGAGTGCTCGGACTCGCCCGCAGCGGGATCGCGGCGGCGCGCCTGGCGCTGTCGCGGGGCGCCTCCGTGTACGCGAGCGACCTCTCGAGCGGTGCTACGGCGGCCGCGGCGGCGAAGCAGCTCGAGGCGCTCGGCGCGGACGTCGAGCTGGGCGGACACGACGTCTCGAAGCTCGCCGGCTGCTCGCGCATCGTGCTCAGTCCGGGCATCCCGCCGAGCGCCCCGATCCTCGCCGCGCCCGAGCTGGCGGACATTCCGGTCGTTCCCGAGCTGGAGTTCGCGTACGAGGAGCTCTCGGGCCCGGTCATCGCCGTCACCGGCACCAATGGCAAGACGACCGTCACGGCCCTGGCGGCCCACGTACTCTGTGCGGCCGGGATGCGCGCGGCGGCGGGCGGAAACATCGGCACGGCGCTGTCCGAGCTGGTTCTGCGGGATCCACAGCCCGAAGTGGCCGTCGTGGAGGCAAGCTCGTTCCAGCTCGGCCGCACCCTGACGTTCTCCCCCGCCATCGGGGTGCTCACGAATCTCGCCCCCGATCATCTGGACTGGTATCCGACGGTCGAGGAGTACTACGCGGACAAGGCGAAGCTCTTCCAGAACGCCACGGAGTCCAGCCGCTGGGTGCTCAATGCCGAAGACGACGAGGCACGCCGCCTTCCCGGCGCCGCGCCCGGGCACCGCTTCTACTTCCGCGTCGAGTCCACACCGGCCGAGGGCGAGCGCGGCGGCTTTCTCAGTTCGGACGGCTGGCTCACGCTGAGCCTGGATGATGGCGAGGAGCGAATTCTCCCCGCCTCGGAGCTCAGGATCCTCGGACCGCACAACGTCGCCAATTCACTCGCCGCGGCGATCTGCGCCCGGCTGGTAGGCGCCAAAGCGGATGGCATCGCCGAGGGCCTGCGGTCCTTCCGACCCATGGATCACCGGCTGGAGCCCGTGACCGAGCGGAACGGCGTGCTGTGGGTCAACGATTCGAAGGCCACCAACGTAGCCTCCACGCGTGTCGGCATCCGAAGCCTCGACCGCCCGACGATTCTGTTGCTGGGCGGGCGCCACAAGGGTGAAGCCTACCACGAGCTGATCCCCGAGATGAAGGAGCGGGTCCGGCAGGTGATCGCGTTCGGTGAGGCCGCCGCGAAGGTCGAAGAGGCGCTCCGGGGAGCCGTTCAGGTCGAGCGGGTCGAGGGTACTTTCGGGGACGTTCTGCGGCGCACCGCTGCGATCGCGCGTCCCGGCGATGCAGTCCTCCTGTCCCCGGCGTGCTCCAGCTACGACATGTTTGCCGACTACGAGGATCGCGGGCGGCAGTTCCGGAAGATCGTGACGGAGGAGCTCACGTGACCACCCTGACCCGTCCGATGCGCGCGCGGCCGCGCGCCAGTCCACTGAAGGTCCGCCCGAGGCCGTCGCGGTCGAGCGCGGCGGCGCATACGGAGCCGTATGCCATCGATGGGTGGGAAACCGGTGCGCTGCTACTCCTGGTGCTCGTCACGCTCGCCTTCGGGCTCGCCGAGCTCTACAGCGCCAGCGCTTTGATGGCCACCGAGGAGGGGCTGCCGGCGCACTATTACGCGGCGAGGCAGCTCATCGGAGTGGGACCGGGGCTGGTGCTCGTCGCCGTTCTCGCGCGGGTCGATTACCGCCATTTACGGCGGCTCGCCTGGCCGCTGCTGCTCGCGATCATCGCGCTCCTGATCGTGATGGTCGTTCCTGGCACCGAGTCCTTCGCGCCGCGCGTCAACGGGGCGCGCCGCTGGTTCGACGCAGGGATCGCGTTCCAGCCGTCCGAAGTCGCCAAGCTGGCCTTGATCATTTGGACGGCGGCCCTCGTCGTGAAGAAGCAGGAGCGACTGCACTCCCTGCGGAAGGGCTTGCTACCATTCCTCGTGGTGTGGCTGGCGATCGCGGCCCCCGTGCTGGCGCAACCGAATTTCTCGGCGGCGGTGCTGCTGCTTCTCCTGTCGGCCCTCGTCCTGTTCGCCGGCGGGGCGCGGATCGGGCATTTCATCCTACTGGGCATGGTCGCCGTGCCGGTGCTCTGGAATCAGATCCTGAGCGCCGGTTACCGCGTCAGGCGAATCGCGGCGTTCCTCGACCCCACGGGCGATCCGGACGGGGTCAGCTACCAGATCCATCAGTCGCTCATCGCCGTCGGGTCCGGCGGGGTGGCCGGGGTCGGCTTCGGCGACAGCCGGCAGAAGTTCGGCTTTCTACCCGAGCCGCACAACGACTTTCTCTTCGCGATGATCGCCGAAGAGTGGGGCTTCATCGGCGTCGTCACGACCGTGTTGCTCTTCCTGGGCTTCGCCCTCGTCGGATTCCGCATCGCGCGGGCGGCGCCGGACCTGTTCGGCTACCTCCTGGCGATCGGCATGACCAACCTGATCGTCGTCTCGGCGTTGCTCCACATGGGCGTCGCGCTGGCCCTGCTGCCGACCACCGGGGTCAATCTGCCATTCATGTCCTATGGCAGGAGCGGTCTGCTCGTCTCCTTCGCGGCCGTCGGCATTCTGATGTCGGTCGCCCGGGCGGGCGGGCGGAAGGGGAAGCGCACATGACGACGACGCGGCGGCCGCGCATCCTCTTCGCCGGTGGCGGTACGGGAGGACATCTGTATCCCGCGCTTGCGCTCGCCCGCGCTTTTCAGGAGCGTGGGGACAGCGCGGACATCTACTTTCTCGGCGCCAGGCGGGGGGTCGAAGCGCGTGTTCTGCCGGAGCGGGGAGTGCCCCACTCCCTCCTCCCGTTCGAACCGATCCGGCGATCGCAGCCCTGGCAGAACTGGCGCCTCGTTCCGGCCCTCGGCCGCGCCGGAATCGGAATCGCGCGCGCGTTTCGCGACTTCCGGCCCGACCTGGTCGTTGGCACCGGTGGTTATGCGAGCGGGCCGGTCGTCGCCTGGGGCGCCCTCCGCGGCGTACCCACCGCGGTCCAGGAGCAGAACTCGTATCCCGGGCTCACGACGCGCTGGCTCGCCCCACGGGTCCGCCAGGTCCACCTGGCGTTCCCCGAAGCACGCGCACACCTCCGACCCGGGAAGAACACCGAGGTCTTCGAGCTCGGGAATCCGATCCAGCCGCCCG
Organism: Gemmatimonadota bacterium; assembly: GCA_040905505.1. Classification (GTDB taxonomy): domain Bacteria; phylum Gemmatimonadota; class Gemmatimonadetes; order Longimicrobiales; family Longimicrobiaceae; genus WHSP01. Next base: position 84,964 of record JBBDRL010000089.1, read on the forward strand.
ACCCCACCATCGACAGGGCCGCCGCAAGGCGGAAGTTCGGGATGGGCGATGGGCCGATCCTCCTCGTCGTCGGCGGAAGCCAGGGCGCTCGCGCGGTGAACGAAGCACTGCTTCGAGATCTGTCTGCGCTCGACGGCAACGACGCTTCCGCGCGGCCCGCCGGACTCGAGATCCTCTGGGCGACCGGCCGGACCCACCACGATCGCGTCTCCGCCGAGGTCGCCCGGCTCGGCTTGGAGAGCTGGGTCAGGACCGAGCCGTACATTCACGAGATGCCGCTCGCGCTGGCCGTCGCGGACCTGGCAATCTCCCGGGCCGGTGCGATGGCGCTCGCCGAGCTCTGCGCCTGGGGTATCGCCAGCATTCTGGTACCGTTTCCGCACGCCGCGGCGAACCATCAGTACCACAACGCCCGAGCGCTCGCGGACGCCAGCGCCGCCGCGCTGATAACCGAGGACGAGCTCACCCCTGGACGCCTATGGGCCGAAGTCGAGTCCCTCGCCGCCGACGAGCCTCGCCGCCTGCACCTGGCCGCGAACGCTATGCAGCGCGGCCACCCGGACGCCGCCCACAAAATCGTCGAACACCTCGCCGAGCTCCTGTGAGTCATCCTGAGCACAGCTTCCGTCATCCCGAGCACAGCTTGCGTGAACCCGAGCACAGCTTCCGTCAACCCGAGCACAGCTTCTGTCATCCCGAGCACAGCGAGGGATCTGCAGTTCCCGACGATACCAATGCAGGCCCCTCACTTCGTTCGGGGCGACGATCGATAACGGATAAATCACTTTGATCGACCTTCTCTCCCTCGCGCGCGAAAAGCCGATCCACTTCATGGGGATCGGCGGAGCCGGCATGGCCGCGCTCGCTGAGCTCGTCCGCCAGTCGGGCGGCCAGCTCACCGGCTGCGATGCGCAGCGCGGTCCGGCGGCGCGCGCGCTCGCGGATGCGGGCGTCGCCGTTGCCCAGGGCCACGACCCGTCGCACGTGGAGGGGTGCGGGGCCCTCGTGATCACCGCCGCCGTGCCGTCGGACCACGCGGAGGTCGAGGCCGCCCGCGAGGCCGGGGTGCCGGTGCTGAAGCGCGCTGAGGCGCTCGGGGCGATCGTCAACCGCGGCACCGTCGTCGGCATCGCGGGCACGCATGGTAAGACGACGACCACTGCGCTCACGACGGCCGCCCTGGAAGCGGCGGGACTCGACCCGACGGGCTTCGTCGGCGGTCGCGTTCCGGGCTGGGGTGGCAACCTGCGCAGGGGAAGCGGCTCGATCTACGTCGTCGAGGCGGACGAGTACGATCGGTCTTTCCTTCAGCTCGATCCGACCGTTGCGGTCATCACGACTCTGGAAGCCGATCACCTGGACATCTTCGGATCGCTCGAAGGCGTCGAGGAGGCGTTCCTCGCCTTTCTGAAGCGAGTCCCCGATGAAGGGATCGTTATCGCGTGTGGCGACGACCATGGCGTGGCGAGACTGCTGCCTCGCCTCGCCTCGCCCCGACGCTCCGTGCTCACCTACGGCATCGCCGCTGGCGCGATGCTGCGGGCGGACGACGTCAAGGCCGACGGCCTCGACACCACCTTCGACGTCCGCGAGCTGGGGCGAAAGCTCGGTCGCGCCAGGCTGCGGGTGCCGGGACTCCACAATGTCCGAAACGCCCTCGCGGCCATCGCCGTCGCCCGGCATCTACAGGCATCCTGGCCCGCCATCGTCGAAGGGCTGGCATCCTACACCGGCGTCGACCGCCGCTTCGAACGGGTCGGTGAAGCGCGCGATATTCTGCTTGTCGACGATTACGCGCACCACCCCACCGAAATCGCCGCCACGCTTCAGGCCGCGCGAGCGTCCTTTCCGGACCGCCGCCTGGTGGCGGTCTTTCAGCCGCATCTCTATACCCGCACCCGTGATTTCGCCGCCGAGTTCGGCCGTTCGCTCGCCCCTGCCGACGTGGTGTTCGTCACCGACATCTATCCGGCTCGCGAACAGCCCATCGAAGGCGTCAGCGGTGAGCTGATCGTGGCCCCCGCCCGCGACGCTGGCGCCGATGTGCGCTATCTGCCCGATCGGATTCACGTCCCTGCGGAAGTGGCCGGCGTGCTCCGCTCCGGCGACCTGTGCATCACGCTCGGCGCCGGCGACCTGAACGACGCGGCCCGCGAGATCCTCAGCCTCCTGGAGTCTCATGGTGATGATTAGACGCCGCCGAATCGCCGTGCTGGCGACTTTAGGGACCATCGCGCTGCTGGCCGCGACGAGCCCCCTCTGGGGCTCGTACCTGGGCCGCCATCTGTCCTGGCTCACCGTCGAACGCGTCGAGATCTCCGGCACCCGGCTCCTCGCGCCGCATGAAGTGCTCGCCGCTTCGGGGATTCAGCCGGGGCAGCACCTGCTGGATGATCGTGAGAACTGGGAGGCCGCACTCGAAGCGCACCCGGTCATCGCGGCGGCGACCGTCACCCGCAAGCCGCCCGGCACCCTGCGTATCCGCGTCCAGGAGGAGCGGCCCGTCGCGCTCGTCGACGACGGGACGCTCCGGTTCGGAACCGCCGCTGGCGTGCTGCTCCCTCTCGAGCCCTCCGGCCTCGACGTCGATCTGCCGATCGTGCGCGGAGATCTCGCCGATTCGACCAGTGCACCGGTCGTCCGTCAGATCCTTGCCGAGATCGGTCGCCTCACCAGCATCGCCCCGGCGCTCCTGGCCGAGGTCTCTGAAATCGCTAGCGCGCCCGGCCAGGCCGACGCCCTGAGACTGCTGCACCCGGCGGCGGACGTCATCCTCCCCTTCGGCGCTACCCCGCGGCGCATAGCCGAGCTCACGGCCGTCCTGGCGGACGTTCGGCGGCGCAACACACCCGATGAGGGGGCCAACGCCCCACCCCTTCCGCCAGCGCTGCAGTTGGACCTCCGTTACGGCGAACAGATCGTCGTCCGTCCTTCGTCCACACGCGAGCTTTCCTGATGGCATCCCGAATCGTTACGGGCCTCGATGTGGGCTCGACCAAAACTGCGGCCGTCGTCGTCGAAGTCACCCCCGGCGCCTCCGAGCCGCGTGTGAAAGTCCTGGGCGTCGGACAGGCCCGGACCACGGGCATCCGTCGCGAAGTCGTCACCGACCTCGACGCAACGACCGAATCCATCCGCGCCGCCGTGAAGGAAGCCGAGCTCATGTCAGGCGCGACCATCGACCAGCTCCATATCGGGATCGCCGGCGAGCACGTCCACGGCCGCGCCTCCACGGGAGTCGTCGCCGTCAATGGGCAGGAGATCACGCCGCGGGACATCGAGCGGGTGCACGAAGTCGCCAGAGCCATCGTCGTTCCCGCGGATCGCGAGGTCCTCCACGCGATCCCGCAGGAGTATGTCGTCGATGCCCAGGGCGGCATCCGCGATCCCGCTGGCATGGCCGGGACCCGCCTGGAAGCCGAGGTCTTCATCATCACCGGCTCGGCCGCCAACGGCCAGAACCTCCGAAAGGCCGTCGATCGCGCCGGTTACGAGGTCGCCGAGGTCGTCTTCGAGCCGCTCGCCTCGTCGCTCGCCGTTCTCAACGACGACGAGCGGGAGATCGGCGTGGCTCTCGTCGAGCTCGGCGGCGGCACCACCGACGTGACCATCTTCCTCGAACGAAAGATCCGTCACATGGCCGCCCTGCCCTGGGGCGGGAGCACCGTTACCAACGACATCGTCAAGGGGCTCTCGCTACCCTACGTCGAGGCGGCTCGCGCGAAGGAACGTTGGGGCGCCGCGCGTACCTCGATGGTCGACCCGCACGACGCCTTCGAGGCGCCCGGCGGCTCACCCGGCGAAGTGCGGCAGATCGCGCGCGAGCTCCTCGCTCACATCATCGAACAGCGCCTCGACGAGATCTTCGGCCTCGTCGCCGAGCAGATCGAGCGCAGCGGTCTCGCCGACAGCCTCTCGGCCGGCATCGTCCTCACCGGCGGAGGCGCCGGCCTCGACGGCGTCAGAGAGCTCGCCGAGGCCACCTTCTCCGGGCCCGTCCGCATCGGTGTCCCCGGAGGAGGACTCTCCGGACTTGTGGAATCCACGCGCGCGCCCAAGTTTGCCACTGCCGCAGGGCTCGCCCTGTACGGTGCGCGACGCGTGAGCATCGAAATGGCCCGGGCCAATGCCGGTTCAGGCTCCCCGGCCAATGTCATCAAGTGGATGCGGGACTGGCTCAACGATTTCTTCTGATCGTTGCCACACTGTTGTAGAACAGCAGCCTTGTCCGTCCAGCATTTCTTTTCTCACCGTAGCGCCTCCGTTGCAGGAGGAGGAAGAAAGCCATGATCTTCGAGTTTGACGAGTCGGCAACGCGGAACGCTCTGATGAAGGTGGTGGGCGTCGGCGGTGGCGGCGGCAACGCGGTGAACCGTATGATCGACGAGGACCTCGAAGGGGTCGATTTCGTTTCGGTCAACACCGACGCACAGGCGCTCTCGGACAGCAAGAGCGGCGTGAAGGTGCAGATCGGGCGCAAGCTGACGCGGGGCTTGGGTGCGGGGGCGCGGCCGGAGATCGGTCGGGCGGCGCTGGAGGAGAGTCGCGAGGAAATGACGGAGGCGCTGAAGGGTGCCGACCTCGTCTTCATCACGGCGGGGATGGGGGGCGGCACCGGCACTGGAGCGGCACCGTTGATCGGGGAGATTGCGCGCGATCTGGGCGCCCTGACCATCGCGGTGGTGACGAAGCCGTTTCTCTTCGAAGGTCGCAAGCGCTTACGGCAGGCGGAGGAAGGACTTACGGAGTTGAAGCGAGCGGTCGATACCATGATCGTGGTACCCAACGAGCGACTTCTCTCGGTCGTGGGGAAGGGCACGAGCTTCAAGGACGCGCTGAAGAAGGCCGACGAGGTACTGCTGCACGCCACGCAGGGGATCAGCGATCTCATTCGGGTGACGGGTGAGGTGAACGTTGATTTCGCGGACGTCCGGACCATCATGAGCAATCGGGGCCCGGCGCTGATGGGCTCGGGGTTCGGCCGGGGGGAGAATCGGGCAATGGAGGCGGCGCAGGAGGCGATCAGCTCACCATTGCTCGACAACATCAGCATTCAGGGCGCCGCGGGCGTGTTGATCAATATCACCGGTGGGATGGACCTGGCGATCGACGAGGTGACGACGATCAGTCAGATCATTCAGGACGCCGCGGGCGAGGACGCCGAGATCATCTTCGGCGCGGTACACGACCCCAGCATGAAGGAAGAGGTTCGCGTGACCGTGATCGCCACCGGCTTTGACAAGGAGGCGGAAGTCGCCGGTGTGATCCGGCCCAATTTCGGGGCTGGTCGACGCCCGGAGATGGGCGCCCAAGGCCAGGCGCAGGGCTACCCGCAGCCGCAGAAGGCCCGCGCGGTCGCCGGTGGGGGACCGACGGGCCCGATCGAGCGATCACCCGCGCCGCACTCGACGCACTCCCGGATGCCTACCGACCTCGAGATTCCGACTTTCATTCGTCGTCAGATGGATTGATACGGCGGCCACCACTGCTCGACATTATCGATGACGAAACCCTATCGCTTTCTCGCGCTCCTGCTACTTCTGGCGTTTGCCAGCTCGTTGGCGACCGCCGCCTGGAACGTCGGCGTCCAGCGGCGGTCCGCCGAGACGCCTGGGCTCCTGCCGGCCGCCATGGCCAACCCGGTAGAGGTGACCACGGAACACACGCTCCAGGCGGGTGAGACGCTGTCGGAGCTCCTGAGCCGGGCCGAGCTCGCGCAGACCGCCGCGCAGGCGCTACTCGCTGAGCTCGAGGTGCACCACGATCCGCGGCGTATGCGGCCGGGCTCCGTGATCGCCCTTCGCCGCTCGCTCGACGATGGCGAGATCCGCAGAATGGATCTCCGGCTCGACGCCGACCGCACGTTGAGCATGCTGCGGGATGGCGGGACGTGGAAGGGTGACATCGAGGAAGTGCCCGTCCGGCCCGACACGGTGGTCCTCACCGGTGTCGTCGAGAGTTCACTCTACCAGGCCCTCGTCGACGGCGACGGGGCCGGTGTGCCGTCGGACGAGCGGGAGCGCGTCGCGGATATTCTGGCCGACAGGATCTTTGCCTGGAAAGTCGACTTCTCCCGGGACCTGCGGGTCGGCGACCAGTTTCGTATCCTCTACATCCGCCAGGTCAGGCCGGACGGGACAGCCCGGGAGGGCCGCGTTGCGAGCGTTCAGTTCACCATCGCAAAACGGGATTACGAGGCGTACGCCTTCGCCGCCGGCGACGATTTTGAGGATTACTTCGATCGCTCCGGTGCGTCGCTCCGGAGTGCTTTCCTCCGTGCGCCGCTGCGATACAGGCGCATCAGCTCGGCTTTCTCACGCAGTCGCTTTCATCCCATTCTGAAGGTCAATCGGCCGCATAATGGCATCGACTACTCGGCCGTCTCCGGCACACCCGTTCAGGCGGTCGGCGATGGCGTGGTGAGGCGCGCCAACCGCAGCAGTGACCTGGGTAACGTGGTGGAGATCAACCACGTGCGCGGTTACGCCAGCCGCTACGCGCATCTGCGGGGGTTCGCCGATGGCATCCGACCCGGCGTCCGCGTCAAGCAGGGAGACGTGATCGGCTATGTGGGGGACACCGGGCTCGCGACTGCGCCGCATCTCCATTACGAGTTTCATTCGGGCGGGCGGGCGATCAATCCCAGCTCCGTCGCCGATATCGCCGGCGAACCCGTTCCCGAGCTCTACCGAGCGGAGTTCCAGGACGCGATGCGGATTCAGATCGCTCTGCTGGATCTGCTCAGCCCGCGGATCCTGCTGGCCGACGGCGTATCCCATCCGCCATCACGCAGTGACTGAAACACACGGGCAGACGGTCACGCTCTTCCCTGCGATCGACCTTCGCCGCGGCCGCTGCGTCCGACTCGAGCAGGGTGCTCCCGACAGGGAAACCGTCTACGAGTCGGACCCGTTCCGCATGGCGGAGACCTTCGTCGGGCAGGGGGCCGAGTGGATTCACGTCGTGGACCTCGACGCCGCCTTCGACGAGGGGTCGAACCGCGCACTGATCAACGAGCTGGCGCGGGTGACACCTGCGAAAATTCAGACGGGCGGTGGCCTGAGAAGCGAAGCCGACCTCGCAGAAGTGCTCGATGGTGATATCGGCCGCGCGGTGATCGGCACGGCCGCCATCGAACGTCCGGAGCTGGTGGGCACCGCGGTCACCCGGTGGGGGGCCGATCGCATCGCCGTCGGACTCGATGCGCGCGGTCTTCGCCCCGCGGTGCGCGGCTGGCAGGAGGAGACGGAGGCCGATCTCTTCGAGGTGGCGGCGGCTCTCGTCGCGCAGGGCGCCCGGACCATCCTCTACACGGACATCGCTCGAGACGGCATGTTCACCGGTCCCAACATCGCCACATCCCTCGAATTGGCGGAGCGAGTCGGAGCCGACGTCGTGATCTCCGGCGGAGTGGGCGGCATGGACGACATCGACGCGGTGCGCGACGCCGGCCGCAGAAGCCCTCGCATCGTCGGCGTGATCGTCGGCAAGGCGATCTATGAGGGACGCGTCTCCGTAGCCGACGCGCTGCGACGCCTCGGCGGCTGAGGGCGGGAAGGTAGAAGCCTCCTGCCCCCATACCCATCCCGCTTATCACCGCTCCCCCGCTCATCCCCCCGGTCATCCACCCCTTCGGTCATCCG
>JBBDRL010000090.1:0-3634 GCA_040905505.1 Gemmatimonadota bacterium
CCCTCGAGGCCGCCGGCCGCGTTACCGGCGCGCCCATACCCGTGTTCATCGGGAACGATCTCGTCGTGAACTCGCGAGCCGGGGCGCGCCCCGGCCTCGAAGCCGAGCCCGATCTCCACGCCCTTGATCGCCTGAATGGACATCAGCGCGCCCGCGAGCCGCCCATCCAGCTTGCGATCCCAGGACACGTGCGAGCCGAGGCCGATCGGCAGTCCGCGCACGACCACCTCGAACACACCGCCGAGCGTATCGCCGTTCTTCTTCGCCTCGTCGATCGCGTCGATCATGCGGCCCTCGGCGTCGCCATCGAGGCAGCGGACGGGCGATGCGTCGGCGCTCGCGTTGATGTCGTCGGGCAGCTCGTCCGGTATATCCGCGTCGATTCCGCCTAGCATCACGATGTGGCTGCCGATGCGGACCCCCGCTTCGGCGAGGAGTCGCTTGGCGACCGCACCGGCGGCCACCCGCGCCGCGGTCTCCCGAGCGCTGGCACGCTCGAGGATGTCGCGCGCGTCGTGACGATCGTACTTCAGGACGCCCACGAGATCGGCGTGACCCGGGCGAGGCAGAAAGACTCGTCGCAGCACCTCGTCATCCGCATCTTCCTCGAGCGGGGACGAGGACATCGCCACGGTCCAGTTCTCCCAATCGCGGTTGCGGATCTCGAGGGCGATGGGCGAGCCTAGCGTCTCGCCGAGGCGGACCCCTGAGAGGATGCCCGCCCGGTCGGACTCGATGCGCATGCGCCCGCCGCGGCCATAGCCGCCCTGACGGCGGCGAAGCTCCTGATCGATCTCCTCGGCTCGCAGATCCAGCCCCGCCGGAACACCTTCTATGATCGTGGTCAGGGCGGGCCCGTGGGACTCGCCCGCAGTCGTAAATCGGAAAGTCGTCATGGTCATAAAAGAAACCCCAGGGGTCGGCTCGCGCCAGACCCCTGGGTGGTCCTCACCTGGCATTCCATCCGGCGTGTCTGGAAGCGTAAACGCCTGCGTCGGGACGTAGCCGGCCCGGATTCCTACTGCAGATCCGCCTGTCTCAGCCCGACCTGAACGACGCCGGATTCGGTGATCGCGAACAGCCTGACGGCGATGTCTCCCGAGCCGGGCGTCGCGATCAGCGTTCCGACGATGCGGTCGCGAATGTACACTCGTCGGAGGCTCACGAACGAGAAGGTATCGATCACATCTATGAACGGCGAGCCCTCCTCGTCCACCCCCGCGACGAAGCCACGCCGCTCCAGCGGGTTGCCGAGCGGATAGCCCGTATCAAGCGGATGTAGCGCGACGCCGCCTGTCGGCGTACCGACGCCTGAATCGACCTGTCCCGTGAGTCGCAGGTCGCTGTCGAAGAAGTACGCGCGCTGTCCGCGTGCCGCGCCCAGCGAGCCATCACCGTTCAGCCCCAGCCCGATCACCCGCTCGGCCGCGTTGCCGACCAGGTCGGCCGTTTCGGTCGAGGATCCGTGTAGCTCGCCTCCCAGGTTCTTGAACAGGAAGACCCGGCCCGGACTGGTCGCGCCCTCACCGAACGCGACCGTCGAATTGTCGCGGCTGACGGCGACGAACGTAGTATCCGTAAGGGCGATGGAACCGATCTCCCGACTGAGATCGACGCGCGTGTCGGTCAGACCATCATCGGCAAGCTCGGCCAGGGCGCCGGAGACCGCCGACACACCGCCGGTCACGCATGCGGGATCCTGCTGGGCACTCGTGAGGCGCCGCGGACAGACGGTCAAGACCTTCTCCGTGCCGACCGCCACACTCAGTGCATTGACCACGATCGCTCTCCCGATCGCCGTCGTCGCGTAATCCACGAAGATCTCGCTGCCGCGGTTGAACTCGCGCGTCTGATCGTTGGCCGCATCGATGATGCGGATCGTCCCCGGCTCGCGGACGGAGGTCGGCTTGGTCGAGTAGACGAGCTGGCCGCTGGACAGCCGTCCGAGGAACTGTGGGCGGTCGCTGTAGTCGTGCACCGTGACCGTGCCGACCGAGTCGGTTGCAACGTCGTAGTCGACTCCGTACAACTGAATGTCGGCGGGTGCGATGCGTAGCGGCTCGACCTCTTCGAGTTCCGCCAGCGGCACCACGGATATGTTCGTCCCGGCGCTGTTCGCGGCGAACAGGGTGTCCCCATCGACGCTGGTCGTCAGCCCCCATGGCTCGGCGCCGACGCGGACGCTGTCCGTGAAAGTGGCGCTGTCGAACGGAAGCACCTCCACCCGATTGCGCGAGAAGTTCGAAATGAGGATGCGCTCCCGCGCCTCATCGGCGACCAGGTCGACGAGACGGTCGGACGAGATCTCCGGCTGTGCGGTGGTGCCGCGAACGAGCAGGACATCCATCCGCGCCCCCGGCCCGGAGGCGAGAACGACATCGCCCTGCGGGTCGCAGGCCATGGAGAGCGCGGTTTCCGGAACGGTCGCGGCACCGCAGTTGTCCGCCTGGTCGAATGCGAAGGCCGTCAGCTCGATCCGAACGGTCGAGGTGTCGGCGGGGATGTCGAGCCCGAGCTCGTCCAGCGCGATACGGAAGGTCGCCGAGTCCGTGGCCGCGCTGCGGGAGATCGTGTCGAGGGGCTCGGTTCCGGTCACGAGACGATGCGAGGCGGCGAACGTGATGCCGACCCTATCCACGCGCGTGTCATCCGATGCCGCTACGGAGACGACGATGAAGTCACGCAGCTCCGCGCGTTCGACGGCCTCGAACCTGAAGCGGACGCTGGGCGGGTCGGTATCGTCCTCGAGAGCGAGGAGCGAGAGCCGCGTGACCTGTGAAACCGTCGAGTCGTTCACCGAGTTCGTGGCGATCGCACGCAGCTCGAGCTCGCCGGTGGACGATCCCTCCGGGATCTCGAAGCGTACGACCGTGTCGACGGTCGCCAGCGGCTGGTCGTAGGCGAGCAGCGTATCCGCCTCGAGATCCCCCGAGAGGGCCAGCCGTAGGCTCTGAAGTCCGGCATTGTCGGAGGCGGTGACGCGCACCGGGACGACCGCGCCCGCCCGGACCTCCGTGCCGGACGTCGGCGCGACGATCGCGACGCGCGGCCCGCCGATCGCGACGTGGAGCGTATCGGCCCTCTCGTTGCCGACCACGTCGGTAACGTTCGCGACGATGAAGACGGTGTCGGCGGGCAGGGTGTCTCCCGTGGCGATCAGATAGCGGGCGAGGCTCGTGTCCCTGACCAGCGGGGCCTCGTCGGTGAAGTCGACCTGCTTCGGCTCGAACCGAGGAATCTGAATCGCGGTTCCGAGCTCCGCACTGCCGCGCACGGCGAACCCCGAGAGCAGGACGCTCTCGATACCCGCGTCGTCCTCTACGTCGATCCGGACGAGAATCGAATCGCCCACGGCGACCCGATGGCCGATCGCCGGATCGGTGATGCGGATCCCGGGGGGGTCACGGTCTACGGCTATTCCCGCCGGGTCCCGGAAGAGGTTGTCTCCACCGCATCCGGCCAGGAGCAGCGGGAGGAGATAAAGAATGAACACCGGTATGGACGGCGCACGCAGGCGAGCACAACCATCACCGCGAGGTCTGCCGGCTACTGGATCCCCGCTGCGCGGGGATGACGAACCATGCGGGGATGACGAACCACGCGGGGATGACGAACCACGCGGGGATGACGAACC
>JBBDRL010000090.1:3734-21483 GCA_040905505.1 Gemmatimonadota bacterium
CGCGGGGATGACGAACCGCGCGGGGATGACGGCGGCACGGGCCGGGCTCTCGCGTTCACGCCCGATCCTCCACGATCCTCGGCGTCACCATGATCAGTAGATCCCGCTTCTGCTCACGGTCACGCGTCGTCCGAAAGAGGGCCCCGATGACCGGCAGGTCCATCAGGAAGGGAATGCCGGCGCGGGTGCTGACGACTTCGGTCACCGTGAGCCCGCCGATCACGGCCGTCTCGCCGTCCTCGACCATCAGCCGCGTCGTACCCTGCTGCTGCTGGAAGACCACCCCGATGTCGGTAGCAGCGAGCTGCGCGCTCGACCGCTCCGCGTGAAGCTGCATCAGGATCCGCCGATCCGCGGTGATGTGCGGGGTCACGCGGAGGCGTATGCCGGTCTCCACGAGCTCCGCCGTCGCGCGCGGCGCCGTTGCGCCTCCGGCCGCCGCACCGCCCGCGGTCCCGATGTCGACGACCCGGATGGGGGTTCGTTCACCGACCCAGATCTCGGCGAGCTGATTGTCGAGCGTGGTGATCAGCGGGGCCGCCTGCACGTCCGACAGCTCCTGTGACTGGAGTGCGTCGATGAACGCGATCAGCGTGTGGCGGCCCAGCACGAGCGACAGCACGGTCTCGAGCTGAGGCTGCTGGACGCGGACGTTCGCATTGCCGAGCGCCGCGATCGAATTCCCGCCCAGTCTCACGATGTCCGTACTCGTGAACTCTCCGGGGTTGAGTGGATCGGGTACGCTCACCAGCTCGTTGAGGGAGCTACCCTGCGAGTCCTTGAGATCGTAGGTGACGCCCAGCTCCTCGACGTCCGTTCGGTTGACGAAGATGATCTTGGCCTGAATCGAGACCTGCGGCGTCCGCACGTCGAGCTGGGTCAGGATCGTGCCCATGTTATCCAGCACGGACTCGACGTCGGTGACGATCAGCGTGTTCGTGGACGGGTTCGACGAGATGCGCCCGCGCTCCGAGCTCAGTGACTCGAGGCTGCTCGCCAGCTCGTTGACCGGCACGTAATTGATACGGAAAGTCTGCGTCACGAGCGGCTCGAGCGTCTGGCGCTCCTGCAGGTTGCCGATCGCGTCGACCTGGATGATTCCGCTGGGCATCTCCTGGGCGGCGAGGCCGTAGGCGCGGAGGATCGTCTGGAGGGCGACATCCCAGGGTTGGTTGCGGATCGTCGCGGTGACCAGCCCCGCAACGTCGGACCCGGGGACGATCGAGCGGCCGGTGAACTCGGCGAAACTGGCGAGCACGTCGTGGATCTCGGCTTCCTGGAACGTCACGGTGATCCGCGGCTGCTCCTGCTCGAGCAGCGGATCCGCGCCGGGGGCCGGCTGCCGATCGGCGACGGGAACCGGCTGCCCCGGCTGAGGCCCGGCCTGCCCGGCGAGTGGCGCCGATGGCCCGGTGCTCCACGGTTCGAAGACGATCTCACCGGTCGCCACGGAGAGGAGGATCCCTTCGGGCACCTCGGTTGCCGAGTAGGTGGCAGGCCGAGCGAGATCGACGACGATCCGCACGATCCCCGGCGCGAACTGGCTCGATCGCACGGCCGCGATGCCACCACGCTCCACGGCGTAGAGACTACGTGGCAGGGCCTCCTGGGCGCCCTGGACATCGACGACGATCCGGGCGGGGTTCTCGAGGGTGAAATCGGTGAACCGCGCCGGGCCATTGAGCTCGATCGTCAATTCCGGCCCGACCGCCGAAGGCATCACCTCGATTCCGGTGACACTCACTTCCTGCGCGAGCGCGATCGGGGGCGACGCGGCCAGCGCCGCGAGGAGCAGAACCATCAGGTTCAGACACTTCATCGGCTGGTTTCCCCCGGTTCGGGCCGGACGATGCGCAGCGTCTCTCGCCGCGCCACACCCAGCTCTTCAATGACGATCTCGACACGATCGGGATAGATCGCCAGCACCCGCAGCGGACCGACGCGCTCGCCGACACGCGCCTGAATGCGGCGGTCGGTACCCTCGACCGTCAGAACGGCGATCGATCGTGAAGGATCTTCATGATGCACGACTCCGCGCAGCATCAGGTCCTCGGCCCGGATGCCCAGATCGCCCTCGAGCAGAAGAGAACGAAACGGATCCGGCCGTGCGCCGCGAGGATATTCGAAGACCTCCCGCTCGTAGAGCACGTCCGTTCCCGCCTGGGCTCGCGCCGATTCGGGCGCGAGGAACAGGATCAGCGGGAGGATCAGGAGCGACGGCAGTCTAATCGATCTCACTGGTGACCTCGGCGGTCGTGAGGGGCAGTATGTACGTCTCGACCGAGAACCGCGCCTCCAGCTCCGGATTGCCCGTTCGGGTCTCCTCCTCCCGGACGGTGAGATCCAGACCCGTCGGGGTGACGATCCGGGGCAGCGAACCGATGCGCGTCAGGAAATCGCCGATCGCATGATATTCGCCCTGGACCGCCAGATCGTAGGTGCGCCGCGTATAGTAGTCATCGGCAGTCGCGCCGACCGGTTGGATCAGCGCGATCTCGACCCCGGTGCGCTGCGCCTCGGTGGAGATCGCGTCCAGCAGGTCGGGCAGTTCCTCGGAAGAGGGGATGAGCGCCTCGACCTGAGCGAGCTGCTCGCGATACCGGGCGAGCTGCCGTTCGATCTCGTCCTCACCGTCCTGCTCCGTGAGGATCCGCGCGGTCTGATTCTCGAGCTGCAGGCCGCTCAGCCGCGTCTCGAGGCTTGCGATCTCCTCCGCGCGCGGCTGATAGGCGTAGGCGTAACCCACGTAGCCGAGCGCCCCCACCAGGAGGACTCCCAGCATGACCTTCTGCCGATTCTGTGCGCTGTTGAGCTCTGCCATGGTCAGTCGAGCGTCACGAGTGGAACGGTTTCGATCACGCCCTGTGGAGGCTCCTGGTAACGCGCCTCGAGGCTGAAGCGCTGAATCGTTCGACCCTCGACGACATCCTGCTCACTCGTGATCAGCGTCACCTCTCCGATGAACGGGGAGGTCTCCAGATTCTTCATGAAGCGGGTGAGCGCCGGGGTCGAGCCAACGTTCCCCTGAATGGTGAAGACGGGGCCGACCTGGAGAGAGTCCGTCGGTTCGGTGGAGGTGATCTGCGTCAACCAGGTGTACGCCGGGACCGCGAGGCTGATCTCGTCCAGCAGGTGCGGCCATACGTAACGCCGCGTGTCGACACTGCGGATGATGCCGATCTTCTGCGTGACCGTGTCCTGCCTCGCCTGGAGCGCCTGCACGAGCGCGATCGCTCCGGCGTAGCGCGTCGAATCGGCGAGCTCCTGCTCGATCTGGGCATTCAGCGCCGTTCGCCGCTCGCCCATGCGCCAGTAGCCGAAGAGCACCAGGGCCAGCAGAAGGACACCTGCCCCGATTCCGGCGATGGTCCGGACGTCGGCCCCGACCGCGGGAAGGGCGGGCAGGGTGAAGCCCGGCGTCCGTCTGGATCCCACCTTCGCCGACGCTGCGCCGGGCGCGAGATTGATTTCGATCAACAATGTCCCATCCTCAAGACAGTTCACGCAGTGCGAGTCCTACCGGCAGCATCCACATGGCGGCGGACTCCTCACGAGGGAGGTCCGCCAGCGCGTCCGGGCCGATCTCGATCCGCTGAAACGGGTTCAGAACCTCGATGCGGACGCGCAAACGGTCCGAGATCGCCTCCTGCAGACCGGGAATGCGCGCCCCGCCGCCGGCGAGATTGACGGTCGTGAGACCGCTGCCGCCACCGTCGACGTTCAGGAAAGCACTGGCGCGCTCGATACCGACCGCGAGGTCTGCGCCCCGTTCATAGAGCAGCTTGTCCACCTCCGGCGACCGCACCGAGGCACCCTGCACCACCGCTTCCGCGTCGTCCGACGAGAGTCCATGCATGCGCCGCAGATCTTCCCGCAACTGCTTGGAGCCGAACGGGATGTCGCGGGTGACGAGCGGGACGCCGTTCTCATGGACGATTACGGTGGTGACCTCGTGTCCGATGTTCACGAGCGCCGCCGTACCGCGCGTTGCCGCGGGATAGTTGTACTCGAACCCATTGAAGAGCGCGAAGGCGTCCACATCCACCACGCTCGCGTCCAGTCCAGCGTCGGAGAGCAGCATCATGCGCTGGTCGACCAGCTCCCGCTTGGCCGCCACGAGGAGGACGTCCATCTGAAGGCCCTCGGCCTCGGGATCGAGAATCTGAAAATCGAGCTGGACGTTCTCCATCTCGAAGGGGACGTACTGCTCGGCCTCCCAGCGGATGACCTCCCGGGCATCGGGCTCCGCCATACGATCCATCTGGATCTTCTTGACGATCACGTCACGGCCCCCGACCGCCGTGACCACCGCTCGCGTCTTCACGCCGAGCGTCTGGACCACTGCCTGAATGGTATCGACGACCAGCGACGGATCCATGATCTCGCCCTCTACGATCGCGTCGGAAACGAGCGGCAGCGCCGCCAGCCTGATGAGACGCGGCTCGTCGGCGGCATGATCGATGACGGCCGCCTTCACTAACCCGCTGCCGATGTCGAGACCGATCGTCTGCTTGTTGCGCCGGAAGAGCGGCATCATGGGCTAGCGGTCGGGGGAGGCTCCGCGGGCGGTGCCGCGCAGCTCGCATCTTGAGATGGGAACGGCAGATGCGCCGACACGATAACCCTGTCTCCAGCGACCGTCAATGTACTTCTTGCCGGCTACGAGCATCACCGAACCACCTCGAACCAGGCGGACGAGGGCTCGTGGATCTGTTGGTCCGCCAGCTCCAGCGCCTGCATCGTAAGCCCTTCCTGCGCCTGCGCGATCTCGCACTGATTGTAGCGAATCAGCGAGTTGCCGCTGGCGCCACTGTCGTCGCCCGGGTCGATCACGGTCTCGTCTCCCATCGCCACGACCGCACCTTCGAGGCGCGGGGTGCCCGTTATCTCGAGGCTTCCTTCCACGATGATGATGCCGGCGTAATGGAAGTTGCCGCGGATGTGCGCGCCACCGTTGCGAATGATCAGGATTCCCTGGCCGTGGTCCCCCGTGATGTCGACGGTACCACCTTCGGCGTCGATAGCCACCGCGGGGAAGTACTGCGCCTGCTCGGCGGTGCAACCTCCTACGAGTTGCGTGGGACATCCCCAGCGATACTCGGGCGACCCGGCCGTCTGCTTCGGACCGCTGCCATTGTTGAACGCATCCTCCCCGAACATGTCGCCGAAGCGGAGCGTCGCCATATCGGTCAGATCGTCGATCGAGTGCCCATCGAGGACGTGGGCCATGAGGGCACCGGCCTCCAGATCGTCTTCGACGACCTCCCCATAGATGTCGTGTGCACCACCCTTCTGTTCGACCTCGGTGCCGCTGGCGTGCTGGATGGCGGCGGGTGCGGGGTCACTGGTGCAGGCGGATCCCGCACTCGAGCCATCGCTGATGGTCGCGTTGCCGGTGATGGTGGTATTGGTTCCCAGCGTCAGCCCGGCTTCGATGTTCAGGGCCACTTTGGCGATCGCCTTGATCGTTCCGACGAGCGATGCGACGCTGCGGCCGCGACCATCCTCGCGCCCCGCAACCAGCGAGTATTTCTCGACGCGCGCCACGGAATCACCCGCTGCGTACGTACTGTCGACCTGAAACAGCCTGGCGACCTGAATGGAAAATCCCCCGACCGGATACGACTGACTGGACAGGCGATCCGGCACGTCGCCCGGGATCGTTGCGCGCTCGTACAGGAACTCCTCCAGTGCACCGTCCGCCGCGTAGAGCGCCCGGGTCCCGTCCTGGTGGGCCTGGCTGATCGCCAGTTCGGTCGAGGACGTGAGCAGCGCCGACGTCACCAGCAGGGAGACGGCGACGAGACCGAACAGCGCCAGTGGCAGCGCGACACCGCGTTCGTCGAGGCGGGCCCGGCGGACCGGCGAGTTGGATTTCATCATCGTTCTCCCTAGAGGCGGTTACGTAGCGAAACCACGATCGTATCCGCTTTAGCTTCGGGCGAACCGCCAAGCTGGTTACGGCTTACGGCTTCCACGAGGACACTGATCCGGGTGACGTCCTCCCGATCGGCGGGACTGATCGGCGTGCCCATGGGGCTCGAGGACCCCGCTTCGAAATATTCGAACCTGAGACCAGCACCACCCTCCTCGCGGATCGGACCCGCCATCGGCTGGCTCGGCGCGGAGCCGATTCGCCGCTGAATCCACAGACCGTCCACCCCGGCGGACGTACCGGTCTGATACGTTACCTCGTCGTAAAGATACAGCGTGTTGCCGAGCGTCACGGGGTCACCGGCTGAGTTCTCGGGCATGGACTCGAGCGAAAGCGACCGTCGCTCCGAACCGGCGGCGAGCGGACTGCCAGCGCAGGTCCCGGACGCCGCGGCGATGCCGGTGACGGCGACCTCATCGGTCCAGTCCGGGGCGGCAGCGGTACCGGTATTGGCAACCACGCCCGTTCCCGAATTGGTGGAGTAGGTGGCGCCCGGAACGGTCGGGATTGCCACATCGATCGCATTGCCGCCGGGCAGATCGCAGACGACGCCCCAGACGCGGACGGCGCGCACGGTGATCGCATTGTCGGTAGCCAGAACCAACCCGCCTCCGCCCGGCACCGTGCGGAGCTCGCTGCCGATCAGGTCGAGGGACGCCCGCGTGTTCTGCTGCACCTCTTCGCGCGCGCTCTGGCGCTCCACGAACCGACCCTGTCCGGCGATCAGTTGGAACAGCACGCTGGTGATGATGCCGCCGAGCACCAGCGCGACGAGCAACTCGACCAGGGTGAAGCCGGCGCGATTAGCCACAATCGGCTCCCACGATCGAACCGGCCACCGGAGAGTCCTCGGGCGCATAGAAGGACGAGGCCAGAATGAAATCTTCTGAGGGAGCGAGATACGAGTCCGCGTTCGGGATCACCCGGACCTCGACCTCCACGATCCAGGGTCCCTGTGGCGTTCCCGTCACCTCGACCTGTCGCGAGAGTCGATCCCCAAAGGGCAGATCCGTCCGGCAGAACTGCGACGGCAGGTCGCCTGAGCGCAGTCGATGCATCGCCGACTCGAGCGAGTCGCTCGCGACTGTGGTGTAGCTGCTCTGGCGCTCGGCCGTGGCGATCGACCGCGCGGCCCCGATCCCCAGCGCCTCGAGACCCAGCAGCCCCACCGCGAGAACGAGCATCGCGACGAGAACCTCGACGAGGGTGAAGCCGCCCGTGTCATCGCGGAGCCGCTCAGTATTCACGATAGACCCTTCCCGCCGGTGAAACGAACGCCACCGCGCTCGCGTCGTTTCGGGTGATCTCTATGGTCGAATCAGTCGTCTCGTTGGTCATCAGACCCCGCGAGCTGAATTCGAACCTGGCGTTGCCGCTGACCACAGAGACACCCACGTACTCGTCGCGCAGCCGCACCGTCCTGAGCGTGCTCCAGGTGCCGTCGGTGGACAGCCGTTCGACCGTGTACGTGGCGTCCGCGCCGATGTCGACGGCGATCCGGCGCCCCTCGTTGACCGCGAGCAGCCTTGCAAAGGCGATGTCGGCGACGAAGTGGTCGACAGCTCGGCGTGTACGGCTCGCATCGACGTACGCGCCCATCGCCGGCGCGGCGAGCGAGGTCAGAACGCCCACGAGGACCAGCACCGTGAGTAGCTCGATGGCGCTGAACCCCGCGCTCCGGGCACGGGTCCGATCGGGATTATGTTGCATAGGGGTCCGCTCTATAGAAATATCCGTACCGTTCAGCTACCCCTTTATCTGCAACGATTTACGAAAATACGCCTCCTGAGGATGGGGGCAATTCTTGCCGAATGCGGCAAACATTTCACCCCATTGGCGACCTCAGTAACTGCGACGAACACGGCCGGCGATGGAGATGACGGCGGTGTCGCCGCCCGCGCCGGTCGGCACGAAAAAAGTTCTGCCGGGCGGCCGGAGCATGCCACGGCTATTGAACACGAGCGTCGAGTCGCCAGAGTGCAGCAGGCACAGCCCGGGGAGGTCCAGGTCGACCCAGAGGGAGGATTCCTGCGCGCCCGGCGCCTGCACACCGAGGCGGAGCCGGTCCACGCACCCGTTGGGGTCGGCGTGGAGCACCAATCTCGTGGGATAGCTGTTCTGAACTGCAAGGAAGCGGGCGCGATAGATCTCGGAGGTGAGGCGATCGAGCGCGGCCCTGGCACGCATCGAGGCGGTGACCTGCTGAAAAGACGGTACGGCGAGCGCGACGAGGACCGCGAGAACGGTCATGACGAGCAGGACCTCGACCAGCGTGAATCCCGAGTTGCCGCGGGGTCGGGGCATTTGGGAAGCGTAGGACGGGAGGATGGGTCGACAGTCTACAGACTACAGCATGCGGCCGGCGTCTCAGTCCAGTTCGTACGCCTGGATCTTGTAGGTGAGGGCCCGGGTGGAAAGTTCGAGGAGCTCGGAGGCGCGGGTGCGGTTGCCTTCGGTGCGGCCCAGGGCACGGGCGATGAGCTCGCGCTCGAGAGCCGGGAGGCGGCGTTTGACGGAGAGGTCGTCGCCGTCGACGGGGATGCGGAAGGGGGAGGTAGAGGAGCGCACGTGTTCGGCGAGGTGCTCGACGCCGATCTCCCCGTCGGAGAGAACCAGCGCACGCTCGAGGACGTTCTCCAGCTCCCGGACGTTTCCCGGCCAGCTGTAGCGGACCAGTAGCGCTTTGACCTCCGGATCGAGCGGCCCAGCCTCGATTCCGAGCCGGCTGGCGTGCCGTTCCAGGAAGTAGTCGGCGAGAATCGGGATGTCTTCCCTGCGGGCCCGGAGCGGCGGCAGGTGCAGATGTACGACGTTCACGCGATAGTACAGATCTTCCCTGAAGCGGCTGCTCGCGACGTCTTCGGCGAGATCGCGCGCCGTCGCCGCGATGACGCGAACGTCGATCTCCCGTTCGCGCGAGCTGCCGACAGGCCGGATTCTGCGCTCCTGCAGCGCCCGCAGGAGCTTTACCTGAAGCGAAGGAGGAAGCTCGCCGATCTCGTCGAGGAAGAGCGTACCGCCGTGCGCCTCGGCGAAGAGCCCCTCACGCGCCCGCTCCGCCCCGGTGAACGCGCCCTTTTCGTGCCCGAACAACTCGCTCTCCAGCAGATTCTCCGGGATCGCGCCGCAGTTGATGGCGACGAACGGCCCCTCGGCCCGCGGCGAGGTCTGGTGGATCGCCCGTGAGACGGCCTCCTTGCCGCTGCCGCTCTCCCCGGTGATCAAAACCGTGGTCGGATAGGCCGCGACGCGCGATGCGACGCTCAGCACCTCCCGGAAGGCCGCCGACCTGCCAATGATGTTCTCGAAGCCACCGCTGCCCGCCACCTGCTCGCGCAGTCTGCGGACTTCGCGCTTCAAGGCCTCCCGCTCCTCGGCCTTCCGCAGCGAGAGGATCACTTCGTCGGCGTCGAACGGCTTCGAGATGTAGTCGTAGGCGCCGTGCCGCATCGCCTCGATCGCTGTCTCTACGGTGCCGTAGGCGCTCATCATGATGATCAGCGCTTCGCCACCTTCCTCGCGGTACCTGTCGACGAAACCGAGCCCGTCGAGGCGCGGCATGCGGACGTCGCAGAGGATCAGATCGGGTGATTCGGCAGCCGCCACCCGCAGCCCCTCCTCGCCGTCCGCCGCCGTGAGGACTTCGCAGCCCTCGTCGCGCAGGAGCAGCTCGAGGGTGCGCCGGAGGCCAGCCTCGTCATCGATGACCAGTACCCGCGAGCCGCTCATCATTCCCGTATCACCGTGGGGATCCAGAGGTTGAATGTCGCTCCTCCGTCGGAGGACGAGGAAGCTTCGATCCGGCCGCCCAGTTCAGCAATGGTTCCTGCCACGATCGCCAGCCCCAGGCCGGTCCCCTCACGGGGGCCCTTGGTCGTGAAGAAGGGGTCGAAGATCGACCCGATCTGATCCTCGGCGATGCCCGGCCCCGTGTCGGCGACGATGATCCGCACGACTTCCCGGCCCGGCTCGAGCTCCGGCGCGGCCGGCGCGGCGCCGTGCCTGAATCGGCGGAGATGGGCGTAATTCACGCCCGGCGGGTCGTCGGCCCGTCGGACCGGGATGGGCCTGTCGGGGGCGTAAGGCTCCGCTCTCGTCACGATTCGCACGCAGCCCCCATCTTCCATCGCGCTCTCGGCGTTGCGTAGCAGATTGACGAATACCTGGTCGACTCGGTGCGGATCCCCCTGGACCGGGGGAAGGTCGCTCCCGAGCTCGAGGTCGACCTCCACGGAGGAGAGCCATCCCTGCTCGCGCAGGAGCGACACGACCCGCTCGATGGACTCGTTGACGTACAGTTCGTCCCGGAGCGAGCTCGCCGGCCGGGCGTACTCCAGCAGGTCGCGAACGATCCGGTCGATCCGGCGCGCCTCGCGTTCGATACCCTCCAGTATCTCGCCCTCACCACCACGGCGCTTCATGACCGACACGTAGCCCAGAAGCGCACCCAGCGGATTGCCGATCTCGTGCGCGACACCCGCCGCAAGATGACCCAGTGAAGCGAGCTTCTCCGACTGAACCAGCTCGCGCTGGGCCTCCGTCAGCCGCTCGTTGGTATCGTTCAGGGAGCGAACGTTCTGCGCCAGCCGCTCCTGATTCTCCAGGAGCTGATCGGTGAGCTGGTTGAGCGCTCTGCCGACCGACGCGATCTCTGCCGGTCCTGCCTCCGAAACCCGCTGCTCGTAGTCACCCGCCGCGATCGCCTCCGCACCACGCCCGATCTCAGCCAGCGGATCAAGCATCCAGCGCTTCACCAGATAGTTGCCCAGGAGCACGAAGACCAGAACCTCGATGGCGACCACCAGCAGTAGCTGGAACACCGAGAATTCCGACCGCTGAAGCGCTCGCGCGGTCCAGAACGCCAGCAGCAGCGCCGCCGCGGCGAGAAAGGCAAGGTTGAATAGAAATTCGGTGCGGAGGGAGCTTCTCGAATTCACTCGCTCCCTCCGCTCCGCAGAGTCGCGCGCCAAGGTGGGGGCGGCTTCGCCGCCGATGGTCGGCTCGTCAGATGTTCGCGTCCAGCTCCGCCTCCGGGATCGGTGCCTTCCGAACCGTGTCGCGTGGTACTGGCTTCTTCCGGCCACCGCTGTAATTCCGCTTCTCGATCTGGTGCCAGATCCTATCCACCACGGCCCCTACGGGAGACCGATATTCGATGTGACCCTCCTCCTCCACCCGCTCGATTGCCCGCCGAAGTCCGTGCTTGCTGATCGGCTTTCTCATGAACTCTCCTCCACACCAATTGCAGATAAGCAGTGCCAGAGACCGTGAACACCCTCATCCGCCGCACGATCGGTACCCGAGGTCCGCGCATGAGGCGATTGTCAGGTGTCCCATTCCTAGTCTAACCACCAGCTCACCAGTTGACTAGGCCGCTAGCAGCCCCTTCTGTTACGCCCCCGACACCGCCCCGGCTTCCGATTCCTAGCTGTGGAGGCTCAGGGCCGTCGCCTGCTCCAGCAGGTGCCTCAACTCGGCGTGCGTGAAATCGCCCAAGCGCGCGCGCTCGGACACGTCAGCAGCACGACGCAGCCCCCCGCGACGGAATACCAGCCATACGGAGCTCGCCCTCGCGTCCTCACCCTGCTCGACCATCGCCCGCTGCCAACCCGTCGGCAGCTCCAGCGAGAGCCGCCACTTGAGCCCATCGACGTCCATCCACGTCCGCTCCAGAGGCTCGCGCCCAAGCTCCACCACCTGCTCCTCGGTGAGCTCGACCTCCGACGCCCACGTCCGCATCTCGTCATGGGAGCGCTCGCCATGCTGGAACGTCAGCGTAGTACCCGTCCACTGCCGCCGCAGCGTCCAATGCCAACGCCCCGATGCCAGATTGACCGTGCCACTGCGCATTTCGCCCTGAATCTCAAGCACTCGATCGCTCTCCCGCAGACCTGCCGGCCCGCGGGAGAGCCGCACATGTTTCACCCTACCAGAATATCGACAGTCGCGGGCTGTTACAATACTAGTCCGCAACTATTCTACGCAGAGCTCGGGCCGGAGGTGGCGCGGCGGAGGCTTCGTTGACTCGCCTGTTCGGCGTAGTCGAGGAAGCGGAGGGCGAGCGCGATGGCCTGGTCGTTGTCGGCGGGACCGGCGGTCTCGTGGCGGAGGAGGGTCTCGATCACCTGGCGGAGGATTCTCCATTCGCGGGAGAGTGCCTTGGGGGTCCAGCCGAGGCCGGCGCGTTGAGCGCCATGCAGATCGGCGACGGTGCGTTGGATTTCGCTGCCATCGTGTAGGAGTCGCGCGGGCGGCGATTCGCTGATGTCGAGAACGATGAGTGACTGTGCGATATCGACGAGGAGCGAAGCCGTGTGGTCGTCGAGGTCAGCGGGGCTGACGTCGGCGGCCATGGGCACCTGCGGATCTGCGCGAAGGCGCTCGCGGAACCGCCGCAGCAGCGTGGGAGTCTGCTCCTGAATGACGCGTCCGACGACCGAGAGGTTCTGCGGCCGGTCGGCGCCGGCGTGCTCGAGGAGCACCTTCTCGAGGGGGCGGCCGACGCCGGGTCGGGTGGGGAGCCAGAGAGAGAAAGTCGAGCCCGTCTCGAGTTCGCTCTGGACGGTGAGGTCGCCCCCCATGATCCACGCTAGCTGTCGGCTGATGGTCAGGCCGAGCCCGCTGCCGCCATGGGTGCGGGTGTGGCCACGCTCGACCTGCGAGAAGGGGCGGAAGATGTTGTCGAGGTCTTCCGGGGCGATGCCGATGCCGGAGTCGGTGATACGCATTACGGTAAGCGGTGCGTCCTCGGACGAATGGACGCCCTCGTCGAGGTCGTCGGTCGTCGCGCAGGTGATGCGGACTCGCCCGCCGGGCTCGGTGAACTTGATGGCGTTGGAGAGGAGATTGACCAGAATCTGGCGGACGCGTTTCTCGTCTCCGACGTAGTAGACGGGCTTCGCATCTCCGCAGTCGTCGACGAGGTGTAGACCCTTGTGAATCGCCTGCGGCTCCACCAGGGCGAGCGCCGCTGCGATGCTATCGGCCGCCGCGACCCGCTGGTCGTCGAGGTCGGTTCTCCCCGACTCGACCTTGGCGAGGTCGAGCACATCGTTGACGAGGGTGAGCAGGTGGTCGCTGCTCGAGCGGACCCTTGTCAGTTGCTGTTTCTGACCTTCGGTCGTGGGCCCCGCGATGCCCATCTCGAGCAGCTCGGTATAGCCGATGATGGCGTTGATGGGAGTCCGGATCTCGTGGCTCATGTTCGCCAGGAATTGACTCTTCGCCTGGTTCGCGCGCTCGGCTTCCGCCCGGGCCTGCTGGGCCTCGCGTCGGGCAATGATATGGTCGGTGACGTCGGAGCCGTGCGCGACGACGCCGGAACGGGTGCCATCTTCCTCGCTGATCGGGTAGTAAACGAAGTCGACGTAGCGTTCCTCGGGGTCGCTACGCGCCGTGCGTGAGAGGGTGACCGGCAGCTCCCTGCCGATGAACGGCTCCCCGGTCTTCAGAACGTGGTCCAGTAGCTCCTCGAAGCCCTGGCCACGGATCTCGGGAAGCGCTTCCATCACGGGCTTGTCGATCAGATCGCGGTGGCCGACGAGCTGGTAGTACGCATCGTTCACGTACTCGAAGACGTGCTCGGGTCCGCGCAGGACGGCGAGAAAAGAGGGGGCCTGCGCGAACACCTCCCGGAGCTGCGCTTCAGCCCGTTCGGCTGCTCGCCGCGCGGCTTCCCGCGCGTGTTCCGCGCGCACGCGCTCCGTCGTCTCCGAAACGATGTTGAGCAATGCCAGAACTTCACCGTCGCCGCCGCGAACCGGGCTCAGCGCGAAAGTGAACCAGGCGTTCGGCTCCGCCCGGCCTTCGTTCTCGCCCTCATCCGCCCGCCGGACGAGGAAGGGGGCATCCTCGGCATAGACGGGCGGCCCGCCTTCACGAACCTGCCTGAACATAGGGCCGACCACATCCCAGATCTCGGCCCAGACGTCCGTGCCCGGCCTTCCGAGCGCGTCGGGATGCTTGCCGCCGAGCACCGCTCGATACGCTTCGTTGTAGATCAGGACGAGGTCGGGGCCGCACCAGAGAGAGATGGGGAACGGAGACTCGAGACAGGTTCGTATCGCGCTCAGAAGAGTGGACGGCCAGGATTCGACCGGCCCGAGGGAAGTCGCCGACCAGTCGACCCTGCGGCCGAGCGCCCTGACTTCACCGCCACCGTCGAACAGATCGCGGCGGGAGGGTGGCCCGGTCATCCCTCACCTCGCCCTCGCGACAGACTCCTGACCGCCGGGTTGGACGGTCTCGCGCGCTGCCGCCGATAGGGAGCTCCGTGGACGAGCGAATCGACGCGCGGAGTGCAGTCACCTCGGCCTCGAGGCCGCAGGACGAGCGAGCGCCGACGCGCTGGCCAGGCGATCGCCAGGGAGGAAGGTTGGTCAGTAATGATGCTCACCGAACAGGGTCCAAACATCCGCGATCGGAAAACGGATTCAGCCCGCAAGTGCCGGACCGCCCCGGGCCGCAGAAAAGCAGGGCGGCCGGTCGACGAACGCGAATCCTGCCCCCACAGCAGAAAAGGGGATGAAAGCGGCCTCTCGGAAGGCGCTTCCATCCCCGACGGAACCATCGAACCAATGGGTCGGCTGGGACTCGAACCCAGGACCTGGCGGTTAAAAGCCGCATGCTCTACCAACTGAGCTACCGACCCGCCGAAGCTGTGAATATATCGGCGCAGCGGGGGAATTGAAACCGAAGAAAGCAGGGAATAAGGAATAGCCTGCAGCGGCACGAGCATACCGGCAGACAAGCGCATTGGGAGGCGGCACGGTGCTAGGCGGGGTATCCGTTGCAGGCTACTCCCTACTCCCTATTCCCTATTCCCTGCCGTCCCGTCACTTCATCGACAGCCCGATGCGGCGCCGGTCCAGGTCCACCTTCATGACGCGCACGGTGACGCGCTGCCCCACGCTGACGATGTCGTTCGGGTCCTTGACGAAGCGGTCGGCGAGCTGTGAGACGTGAACGAGGCCATCCTGGTGGACGCCGACGTCGACGAACGCGCCGAACGCGACGACGTTGGTGACGGTCCCCTGCAGCATCATGCCCTCCTTGAGATCCTTGATCTCGTTGACGTCCTCGCGAAACTCGGGGGCTTCGAACGCTTCGCGGGGATCGCGGCCGGGCTTGCGGAGCTCGTCCAGGATGTCGTTGAGCGTGGGAAGGCCGACGTCTTCATCGACGTAGCGGGCCGGATCGATCCGGGATACGACGCGCTCATCCCCGATGAGATCGGGGAGGGGCGTGCGCAGGTCGGCAGCCATGCGCTCTACGAGCGTGTAGCGCTCGGGATGCACCGCCGAGCGATCGAGTGGGTGCGAGGCGTTCGCGATGCGGAGAAATCCGGCGGCCTGCTCGAAGGTCCTGGCTCCGACGCCCGGAACGCGCAGCAGTTCCGCGCGCGAGGTGAACGGGCCCGTCCCGTCCCGGTGAGAGACGATGCGCTGCGCCACCGACTGGCCGATCCCCGAGACGTACGAAAGGAGCGCGGGTGAAGCGGTGTTCACTTCGACACCCACGCGGTTGACGCAGCTCTCGACCGTCTCGTCGAGTCGGCGCTTGAGCTTGGTATGCGGAACGTCGTGCTGGTACTGTCCGACCCCGATCGACTTCGGATCGATCTTGACGAGCTCGGCGAGCGGATCCTGGATTCGGCGGGCGATCGATACGGCGGAACGCACGGTGAGATCGAGCTGCGGCAGCTCCTCACGGGCGAGGTCCGACGCCGAGTACACGGATGCGCCCGCCTCGTTGACCAGCGCGGCGACCGGCCGACGATCTGGCGGAATCCCGCTCAGGGCGGTGCGAACCAGCTTATCCGTCTCCCGGCTGGCCGTGCCGTTCCCGACGGCCACGAGCTCGACGGCATGCTTCTCCACCAGCCTGACGATCTCCCGCGACGCGTTTTCCTCCTGATGGAGATACAGGAGGCCGGTATCGAGGAGCGCCCCGGTGCGGCTGACCACCGCCAGCTTGCAACCCGTGCGGAACCCTGGATCGATGCCGAGGGTGATCCGCTCCCCGGCGGGAGGCGCGAGGAGGAGGCCCTCGAGATTATGACCGAAGATGCCGATCGCTTCGTCGTCGGCACGGTTCTTAAGCTCCATCCGAAGCTCGACTTCGACGGACGGCGCGATCAGGCGATGGTAGGCATCGGTAACGACCAGCGCCATCTGGTCCCGCGCCTGTGAGGGGGCCACGTAGCGGGTCCGGAGCGCCCCCAGGATCTCGTCTTCCGGCGCCTCGACTCTGACGGTCAGGAAATCCTCGGCTTCACCGCGACGGATCGCCAGGATGCGGTGACCGGGGACGGAACGCAGCGGCTCGCTGAAGTCGTAGTAGTTCTGGAACTTCGACGTCTCACCTTCACGGCCTCGTGCGGCCCGACTCACCAGACTGCCGCGGCGCCGCGTGAGGTCGCGGATGAAGGCTCGCGTCTCCGGCTCCTCGGCCACCCGCTCGGCGACGATGTCACGCGCGCCGGCCAGGGCATCCTCAACCGTGGGCACCTCGCCGGCCGCATCCACGTACTCGCCTGCCGCCGAGAGTAGGTCGGCGTCGCTGGTGCGTCCACTGGCGAGGAGGTCGGCGAGCGGCTCGAGGCCGCGGTCGACCGCGATCGTCGCCCGTGTGCGCCGCTTCGGCTTGAACGGCCGGTAGAGGTCCTCCAGCTCGGCCTTCGTCGTGGCACGCTGGATCCGGGTGCTCAACTCGGGCGTGAGCTTACCCTGCTCCCGGATGGACGCGAGCACCGCCGCCCGTCGTTCATCGAGCACCGAAAGGTACTCCGCCCGGTCACGGATGTCGCGGATCTGCACCTCGTCCAGCTCACCGGTCGCCTCCTTACGGTAGCGGGCGATGAACGGAATCGTGTTGCCCTCGCCAAGCAGCCGGAGCGCCGCATCTACGCGTGCGGGCGAGAGTCCGAGCTCGCTGGCGATCACGCCGCTGTACTGATTCATCGGCACGTCAAGCTTCGGAACTGGAAGCCGCTTGCGGACCGCTGCGGATCCAGCGGACTCCCAGGCGGGCACCGATGATCGCGGCGACCGCCTGCAGGACGAGAAGCCCCGCGACGGTCCAGACGTCCAGGTCGCGCCAGGTCGCCGAGCCGGTCGGCTCGCCGAGGAACAGGTTGATCGCGACCCACGCCACGATCGAGAAGATTCCCATCCCGAGCCCGTTGAGGTGCGGCGCAGCGGCAACCCGGGTGCCGACGAAGAACCCGGTGACCAGGAAGCCCGCGACCAGCGCCGCGGCCACGAAGACCGCCTCCTGGTTCGGATTGTCACCGACGAAGCCGAGCCCCGCCAGCGCGAGCAGGATGAGTGACGTGAGCGCTACGGCGATGAACCAGCCGAAGGCGATCCAGCCAGGGCGAATGTTACGGACATATTCGTGCATCAGTCAGGAGTCCAGGATTTGTGTTTGCGAGCGCGATCTGCGTTCCGAGCGTCATCCCCGCGCAGGCGGGGATCCAGTCGCGGAAGGATGCCACCTGGTGGTGATCGAGGGGTCATCCCCGCGCATGCGGGGATCCAGTAGAAACCATCCACCGAGATCATGGTCGCCATGCTGGTGCACGACCGCGGACTCGGGCTGGGCGCAGGTGGTGGCGGCGGCCAACGAACCGGAGGGTTCGGAGCCTGGTATGCGGCTCATCCACCCCTCCGGGTCAGCACTGTACTGGATCCCCGCATGCGCGGGGATGACGACGAGCGAGCGCCGGGATAACCAGGAGAGGGCGCCCGGATGGCAACGAGAGCGCGGTGATGACAACGAGGAGCGCTGAGCATGCCGGTTCCGATGGGGCAG
>JBBDRL010000091.1:0-20830 GCA_040905505.1 Gemmatimonadota bacterium
GCCGAAGGTCGGAATTCCCCGGGCCGCCAGCCAGTCGTCCAGCTCGCCGGTCGCGATCCCCGACGCTCCAGCCATCACAAGCCCGCCCCGGGGCCGAGGAAGTCCTGCTGCGCGTCCGCCGCGGCCGGCGCGACCGTACAGAAGGCCAGCGCGAGAAGGCCGACCGCTGTCATCCGCGTTGCGATGCACTTCGTGAGTCTCGTTCTCTCATCCTTCCGCCCGCAGGGCTTCCGTCGGTTCGATCCTGAGCGCGCGCCTCAGCGGCACCGCGCATGCCACGATTCCCGCGAGCAGCATGATGGCGTCCGCGGCGAGGAGGATGAGGACCTCGCGCGTCGAGCCGAGGCCCAGCAGCGCGGCGAGAGCGCTACCCACGAGGACACCGATACCGATCTGGAGGAAGGCGCGGGAGAAGATGCCGGTGACGATCCGTCCCGCGCGGGCGCCGAGCGCGGCGCGGATCCCGATCTCGCGCGTCCGCCGCGCGACGGTGAAGGACATCAGCGCGTGGATCCCGCTCGCCGAGAGCACCAGCACGAGCAGGGAGATCAGCCATGCAACCGAGGTGAGCGCCCAGTTTATCGTCGCCTCGCCGCCGCCCACCTGACCGAGCGGCTGCACATCCGTCAACCTGATCGTCGGGTCGACCTCCGCGGCGATCGAGCGCAGGCGCGGACCGAAGCCTTCGGGATCCTGCACGCGCGCGACGAAATTGAGGCCGGCCTCGGCCGTCGGCCGGCGTGGCAGGTACATCGCCGACTGCTCGTGCGGCAGGGGCAGTTGCCAGCCGAAGTCGCGAACCATCCCGACCACTTCGTACCATTCCTCACCGGCGAGGCTGCTGATCTCACCACCCACGATGCGGACGCGCTGGCCGATTGGGTTGCGCTCGCCGAACACGTGAAGCGCGAACGATTGGTTCACGATCATCACCCGGCCGGTCTCGAAGTCCAGCGGCGCGAAGTCGCGACCGGCGACCACCGAGGTGCCGAACGTCTCGAAGAACCCGTCCGAGACCTGAACCAGCGTGCTCAGGCGCAGACCGGTGGCGGGCGCCCCGGCCATCGTGTCGACCTCGATAGCGTACTTGAACTGGTCCATCACGGGCAGCCGATCGGCGAACGAGACGTGCTCGATGCCCGCCTCGGCGCTCAGCCGCCGCTCCAGCTCGTCGAAGCTGTTCCGGCCGCGCGCGGCGAACGCGGCGGGATCGGCCGCATGATCCTCCCGGTCCATGGCTACGCTCGCCGTCAGGAACCGCTCCGCGCCGATCCCTTCCGCCCTCTGCTGAAAACGGTTCGACTCGAACACGCCCCCGATCGCGAGCGGTAGGAAGGCGACCGTGATGGCGACCTGCACGACGATCACGGTGGTCCAGAAGCCGCCGAACCGGAGCGTGGACCGGGCCGCCCCCTCGCTGCGCAGCGCGTCCTGCACGTTGGCCTTCGTGACGCGCAACGCCGGCAACAGTCCGATGATCGCGGCGCCGAAAACCGCCAGCAGTCCCGTGTAGAGCACCGTCGTCCACGAGATGCTGGCGTCGATCCAGAAGGGCAGGGCACCGCTGCCGCCAGCGAGGCGCAGGCCCCAGCTCAGCGCGACCTTCGCGACGACGAGCCCCAGCACCGCCGCCAGGCCGACCAGCACGAGCGCCTCGATGAAGAGCTGCGCGAAGATGCGCCGCCGGCTGGCGCCCAGAGCGCTCCGCACGGTGATCTCCCACCCGCGCGTGGCTGTCCGCGCGAACACGAGCGTCGCGACGTTCGCGCTGACGATCGCCAGTAGCATCAGGAAGACCCCGTTGATCACATACAGGATGTTCCTGATCATGCCCGCCTCGCCGCCGTCGATGAGCGGCTCCTGGTACAGGGTGACGCGTGGCCGCAGATTCCGGTGCGTCTCCGGATTGTCCGCCGCACTACGCGCCGCGATCCCGGTGAGCTCGGCCTGCGCCGCCTCCATGGACGCGCGGGGCGCGAGGCGGCCGAAGATCGATGCGGCCGGCCCGGTGCGCGGCGCGATCCCCGATCCCTCGATGCGTAGCGGCGCCCACATGCGCTGGTTCACCGGGAAGCCGAACCCTTCCGGCATCACCCCGACGACCGTCGCGCTGGCGGTGCCCAGCTCCACCGCTCGGCCGACGACCGCGGGATCACTGGCGAAGCGGCTCACCCATAACGCGTGGCTGAGCACGACGACCGGCGGCTCCGACAGTTGCTCGTCCTGCACCGTGAGCGTGCGGCCCATCAGCGGCGGCGTCCCCATCAGGGCGAAGGCGTTCGCGGTGACCTCCGCGCCCCGCACCGGCTCCACCCGGCCGTCCTCCGTCGCCAGGTTACGCACGAAGGAAACGGCCGCGCCCAGGTTGTCGACCGTGCGCACCTGCTCGCGCCAGATCGAGAAATCGTGCAGCGCGCGCCCTTCCGTCGTCATCTCGTTCGCGTCCCAGTTGCGGATCGAGACCACGCGCTCGGCGTCTGGCACCGGCAGCCGCGGGTTCTGCCACTTGTGCACCGCCTCGAAGTAGACCGTGCCCAACGCGATCGCCACCGCGAGCGCGATCGTGCCGACGCCGGTCAGCCACGGATACCGCCTGAGAATCCGGAAGCCGACTTTGAAGTCCAACCAGGTGAAACCGACGCGGCCGCGACGATTCGATCCGCGCGGGCCGTCGGAGAGGCTCTTCATCAGGTGGTTTCCTTTCCAGGTGTACGCAGTCGTCGTCGCGCGTGCGCAACCAACCGTCTCAGCGCGGGCTGTCGTGTCGCCGCCAAGCACTTTACAGCGCAAAGCGAGGGTCCGCAATGGTGCCGGGTGGGGAAGGCGCTCGGCTGGAGCGGGTCGAGTGATTGCGGGGGCGGAGTACGCGCTCCACCCGATCACGCCGCGTGCAGTCCATCCCCCACTCCTCGCCGCAATCGGTTTCTCACTCGAACCCGAACAGCGGCGGGAACCCGATGACGACGATCGCCGCCCAGATCGAGTACACCGGCACGTACGCCGTCTGCCAGCGCTCGAGGCTCTCGAACGAGCCGCGGCCGCGCAGGAAGCGAACGTAGAGCACCGTCGACCACCCCAGGTTCCCGAGCAGGATCACGTTCTCGCCGAGCGCCGCCACCCGATTGGGCGTGAAGCCGAATTCCGAGATGCGCGCCCCGATGGCCGCCAGCGCGAATGCGTCGGCGACGAGTGCGCTGACGAGGAGCAGGACCAGCACCAGGTCGAAGGGCTGCGGCGCCGCCTGCGGGTCGCGCGCGGAGATCGAGTAGAGCAGCAGGCCCAGCACCAGCACGAGCACCATGTCGAAGATGATCAGCGCCTCGCGTTCGACGTCGATGCCGCGGCCGGTGAAGATCATCGTCCCCAGGAACACGAGCAGCGCGATCGCGAACATCGGGGTGAAGAGCCGCGTCAGGACCGGGGCCATGTTCTCGATCACGCTCTGCTTCGCCTCGACCAGCCACGCGGCGACGATCACGGCGCCCAGCACGAGACAGGGCATCCAGGTCTCGAGCACAGGCTCGAGATCGATCTCGATCGCCTCGAAGATCCCCGCCGTGAGCGCGGTGAGCACACCGCCGCCGAGTGCGATCAGGGCGAAGTAGATGAGTAGCTCGCCGGAGAAGCGGACGAAGTCCATCCGCCCCGAGCTCGTTCCCCACCGGCCGCCCGCGTAGGCGATCCCCACGGGCAGCCAGAGGGCGATCGGAAGGTGGAGGATGGTGAGCGCTTCCGTGTCGGTAATGTCGCCGGACTCGAACGGGTAGACATTGATCACGACCGCCGCCGCCAGGAACGCGAGCGCGAGCCAGACCCACGTGCTGGCGCTCAGCCGCCGCTTCCACACGAAGTAGACGGCCAGGAAGGGAAAGACGAAGAGGGTGAAGTTGCGCGCGTAGAATTCCTCGTTCGTGACCAGGTCGAGCCCGAACAGCTCCGGCACCTTGAACGCCGCGCCCGCCGCCACCGCCAGCGCGAAGACGACGATCATCTCCGTCCGTGCCGAGTCCGCCGGCTCGGCGCTGCCGGGCGACACCACGAGCTGCTTCCAGAGCCGTTCCGAGTGTTCGCGCGCGAACTCGTTCGAGATCGCGTCCAGCGCACCCATCCGCTTCACCGCGACCAGAAATGCCTCGTCCTCCGCGAGGCCGGCGTCGCGCAGCGAAGCGACCTCGCCGCGCAGGTGGTCCTCCAGCTCGTCCACATCCACCGGCCGGATCGCCTGCCGACGCCGCAGATAGCTCCGCCACTGCTCGATCTGCGACTCGAGCGACTCGCTCGCCTGGCCCCCCATTCCCGGCTCAACCATGGGCCGGCAGACGATGCAGCCCCGAATGTGCCGGCAGCGTCGCCACCCGCCAGATACTGCGAAGCGTCGCGTCCACCGTCTCCCACTGATGACGCTGATCCGCGAGCTGCGCCTCCCCCAGGCCCGTCAGGCGATAGTACTTCCGCCGCCGACCCGTCTCCGACTTGCCCCACCGGCCCTCGATCAGCCCCTGCCGCTCGAGGCGGTGGAGCACCGGGTAGAGCATGCCGTCGGTCCATTGCAGCTCCCCGTCCGACAGATCGCTCACCCGCTTGAGGATCGCGTATCCGTAGGAATCTCCCTCGGCCAGGATGGCGAGGACCAGGGGTGTCGCCGAGGCAGCCACGAGGTCTTTGCTGATGTCCATCCGTCTCCTTGGCGAACGTCCCAACGAGTACCTTGGACTACAATACATGGTAGAGCTATGTAAGTCAAGCCGCCCAGGGACTCGGCGAAGGCGTTCCTCGAGGCCGAGCCCAGCCAGGAATGCCTCGCTCTCAGCTTCGCGCCGATGTATCTTGCAGCTTCACTTCTCGTAATGGCAGCGATCGTGTCCATCGACAAGTTGGTGCTTCCACTCGACTCGAGTGGGCTCGCCCCCGTCCGGGTGATCGTTCCGAACCCGCTGGTCGCGTTGCCGTTCGTCCTACGATTTCTGCAGGTACGTAGAGGCTTGCGGATCGGCTGATCCCTCACTGCAGTATCGGGCAGATCGTCAAGAGCTGCTTTCCGGATGCCGACACTCGGTGACGTAACAGTGTCACCCCGATCCAATGGCTCACCAATCACTTAGCGCTCGGGCACCTTCTCACGGGCCCCTGCCGCGAGAGCGATCGACATGAACGGCAGCCACTATCTGCCTCTGGTTGCGATCTCCTTCGTCGTTGCGATCCTCGCGTCCTATGCGGCGCTGGACCTCAGCGGGCGCGTTTCGGAGGCGCGCGGCACTTCCCGGCGCCTCTGGCTGCTCGGCGGTTCGATCGCGATGGGCGTGGGGATCTGGAGCATGCACTTCATCGCCATGCTCTCCTTCCACCTCCCGACCCCGATCCGCTACGACATCCCGCTGCTGCTGACGTCGGTCGCGATCGCCGTGGTGGCATCTCTGCTCGCGCTCACGGTTGTCAGCCGGCCAGCGGCCAACCTGCGTAATCTGCTGACGGCGGCTCCACTCATGGGCGCGGCGATCGCGGGGATGCACTACACCGGAATGGCGGCGATGCGGGTGCCGGCGGAGGTCAGCTACCAGCCGTCGATCGTCGCGCTCTCGGTGGCGATCGCGGTGGCTGCGTCCCTCGCCGCCCTCTGGTTGTCCCTTCGGTTCCGCGAAGAATCGGGCCGATTCGCCGCGCTGGGGAAGGGCGCGAGCGCGCTCGTCATGGGGCTGGCGATCTGCGGCATGCACTATACCGCGATGGCGGCCGTCAGCTTCGACGGCGAGGCCCGGGGCATGATGGGCAACGGCTCCGAGCTGCTCGCGACGCGAGGTCTGGCTGGAGGGGTGATCGTCGGAACGCTGGTGATCCTTGCGCTCGCCTTCCTGGGCATCGGCATCGACCGTCGGGTTCGCCGGGAGCTGGCAACCACTGCGGCCAGCGCCGATGCCGTACTCCAGGCCGAGATCGTCGAACGGCTCGAAGTCCAGAAACGGCTCCGCGAGTCCGAGGAGAGCTATCGTTCGCTCTTCAACAGCCTCACCGAGCTGGTGTACGTGCTGGACCCCGACGGTCACTTTCTCGATGTGAACGACGCGGTCGAGCGCGCCTACGGGTATTCGCGCGCCGAGATCATCGGCAATCCCCGGGCGATGCTCGCCGATCCCGACCGGGCCTCCACGACCGAGACGCTCGCCCGGGTCCGCCATGCGGCCGCCGGCACTTCCCAGCAATATGAGACCTGGGGACGCCGCAAGAACGGCGAGGTCTTCCCGATCGAGGTCGTGCTCAGCCCCGCTCGGTATTTCGGTGAGGTCGCCGTCCTCGCGGCCGGCCGCGACATCACGGACCGCAAGCGCGCCCAGACCGATCTCGCCGCTGCCGAGGCCCACTATCGACTTCTGATCGAGACGTCGCCGTACGGCATCTTCACCTGCGATCGTGAAGGGTGCCTGGTGGACGTGAATCCGGCCGCCGAGCAGATCTTCGGCCGGCGAGACGTGATCGGGCTGCCGTTCGTCCAGCTTCTGGTGGACGAGGACGGACCCGCCTTCCGCCGGGCCTGCGAGGCACTCGTCGGCGAGGCCGTAGCGAGGCGGGAGCTGGAGCTTCGGCTGCAGCGGGCCCGCGGCGAAGCCGGTTTGCTGGTGGTCACCCTGACGGAGGTAAAGGATCGCGGGGCCGTGCCGACGGTCTACGGGATCGTTCGCGACATCACCGCCGAGCGACAGCAGCAGGAGCAGCTCCGGCGCGCCGAGCGGCTCGCGGGTGTCGGCACCCTCATCGGCGGCGTCGCGCACGAGTTGAACAATCCGCTGACCGCGATTCAGAGCTACGCGGAGCTGATGTTGCTCGAGGAGCGGGCCGGTGAGGACCGGGAAGCCCTGGAGACGATGAAGCGCGAGGCGCACCGGGCGGCGCGCATCGTTTCCGACCTGCGCCTCGTGGCGCGAGGCACGCAGGACGCTACGCAGGTGACGCAGGATCGGGTCGACGTAAACGACGTCGTCGAGCACGTCCTCAAGCTGCGACGCTACGTCCTCGCGACGCACAACGTCGAGGTCCACGAAGTGCTCGATTCTTCCCGGCCATGGATCCGCGGCGATCGCGGGCAGCTCGAGCAGATCATCCTCAACCTCGTCGTCAATGCCGAGCAAGCGATGGCGGGGTCGCCCAACCCCCGCCTCGCAATTCACACCTTCGCCGAGCAGGCGCACGTCGTCGTCGAGATCGCCGATACCGGCTCAGGCATTGACCCCGGCGACCTCGACCGAATCTTCGATCCGTTCTTCACGACCAAGAATCCCGGGGATGGGACCGGACTGGGGCTGAGTCTCGCCCATCGCCTGGCCTCCGACAACGGCGGCTCGATCACCGTCCGGAGCGAGTTGGAGGTCGGAACCACCTTCACGCTCAAGCTGCCGCGGGTCGAATCGTCGCAGCGAGAGGGTCTGGCTATCCCCCGGAGTTCCGCCGCCGGGACGGCCGAGCAGAAGCTGCGCGTGCTGGTCGTCGATGACGAACCCGGGATTCGCCAGGTCCTGCAACGCTATCTCCAGCGCCGGGGTCACGAGGTCGACGCAGCCGCCGACGGGGCCGAAGCGCTCTCGCTCGTCGGGGCCGACCTGGGAGCGCCCGGACGCTACGACCTCATCGTCTCCGATCTACGCATGCCCGGCCTCAGCGGCGAAGAGCTTCTCGAAGCATTGCAGGCACGGGGCGACGGGCTCGACGAGCGCATCATCTTCATCAGCGGAGACGCGGCCAGCCACCAGACGATGCGCCTCATCGAGGCGGCGGCCGTGCCGATCATCTTCAAGCCCTTCGAGCTGGCTGAGCTCTCCCGCCGGATCGAGCAGTTCGCAGGCTCGACGCGACGCTCTGAGAAGCGAACCGAGCCGGTCGTCGTCCGCTGAGCCGCTCGCGGTCATTGCCGTCCGGGCCTTCCCGCCCGGGTCTTGCCGCATCCGGTGTCGAGCACCGGCTCCGGGTGAAGCAGGGCGTGATTCTCGAATCCGTCCCACAATCATCGCAGCCCTGAGAGAGGCCCAGATCGAATGAGGAGAGTGCGTTACCAGGTCGCCTGCAGTGTAGACGGCTTCATCGCGGGACCGAATGACGAGTTCGACTGGATCACGCCGGAGCCCGCATTCGACTTCGATGCCCTGTACGCCCAGTTCGATACGCTCCTGATGGGCCGGCGCAACTACGAGATCGTGCGGACCATGGGCGAGGACTTCCGCGGCAAGCAGGTCCTGGTCGCTTCCCGGACGCTGCGCCCGGAGGACCACCCGGATGTCGAGATCGTGAGCGAGGGCCTGGAGGCGCGGATCCGCCAGCTACGTTCCGAATCCGGCCGGGATATCTGGCTCTACGGCGGTGGCGAGCTCTTCGCCAAGCTTCTCGAATGGAACCTGGTCGACACCGTCGAGCCTGCTTTCATCCCGGTCCTCCTGGGCGAAGGCGTGCCCCTCCTCCCGTCACCCGCGGTGCGTCGAAGACTGACTCTGGCAAGGCATCGGGTGTATCCGAGCGGACTCACCGTCCTCGAATATGAGGTGCAGAATGCGGGGAGAGATGACGAGTAGGACGGAATCGGGCGGCGCCCACCGCACCGGTTCGCCGGGCCGGTAGACCAGGCGTGCTCATCGACGTCGGTAGGGTGGAGTTCCGTGCCGTGGAGAAGCTGCGGCAATCGTTCCGAGCGGGGGTGGACTGCCAGATCGTCCACGACTCGATCCTTCCGCGCCGACTGGCGGATCCCTATCTCCTGACAGTGGGCGGGGCGGTCGCCGGCTACGGCGGCGTATGGACGAAGTACCACCCCGGCCGCGTCGTCGAGTTCTGGATCGACGCGCCGTTTCGCGGGCACCGTACCGAGCTGTTTCGGGCGTTCCTCGCCCGCAGCGGGGCGCGGGAGATGGAAGCCCAGACGAACATACCGGCCATGTGCGAATACCTCCACGAATTTGGAGACCAGCCGGTGGTGGAGAAGATCCTGTTCCGGGACGGCGGTGCGACCGCGCTCGAATGCGCCGGATCCTCGTTCCGACGCCGGCGCGCGGATGACGAAGGCCCGGAAGGCGAGTGGGTCGTGGAGATCGCGGGGGATGTGGTCGCGGCAGGTGGAGTTCTCACACACTACAATCCCCCGTACGGCGATCTGTTCATGGAGGTCAGCCCCTCCGCGAGAGGGCGCGGCGCGGGGAGCTACGTCGTCCAGGAGCTCAGAAGGGTGGCGCGTGACCGGGGGCTCGTTCCGGCCGCGCGCTGCGATCCCGACAATACCGCATCGTGGCGGACGCTCGAGAGGGGCGGCATGACGCCGTGCGGCCGATTGCTCGCCGCACCGATCCGCGCCGAGTTCCTCCCTTGCCTCGCGACCGGACGGGGATGATCTTCTCCGCCCCGGAGCGAACGCGTCGGGCCCGTCGCACGCACTGGAATTCTGCCGTCCGATACTGAAAGGGAGGGAACCGCATGCTCAAGGATCTCGCGTTTGGAGACGTCGCCCAGGAGCTCTCCTCCACCCGCCGTATTCTCGATCGCTTACCCGATGAGCACCTGTCCTGGCGGCCGCACGAGAAGTCGATGACGCTCGGCGCACTCGCGACGCACGTCGTCAACCTGCTGGGCTGGCAGACGATGATCCTTCAGCAGGCCGAGTTCGACCTCGCGGCAACGCCACCGCGGCGAGAGGCGCTCGGCAGTCGCCAGGAGCTCCTCGACGAGTTCGATACGCGGCAGCGCGAAGTGGAGGAGCTGCTGAACACGGTCGACGAGGAGGCGCTCGGCGGGCAGTGGACGCTGCGGAGTGGCGACCACGTCATCTTTCAGCGGCCGCGCGCAGTGGCGATGCGCGTGTTCGGTCTGAGTCACTTGATCCACCACCGCGCGCAGCTCAGCGTCTATCTGCGGCTGCTCGACCTTCCGGTGCCGGGCCTGTACGGCCCCTCGGCCGATGAGCGCCAGGGATGACGGCGTGATGTGCGGGGCGGGCCATGCCGAACGCCGGCGTCCGGCCGTCCTGCGTGGCGAGTGCATGCCGCGAGCGAGATGCCCGCGTCGTCACGCCGATCCGACCGCCCCGTCCCCCCGCCGCACCGCCACGTATTCCCGCAGCCCCACCTGCGTGGAGAACGCCCGCGTCACCTCGAACGGCATCAGGAGCCGATTGACTTCCGCCGGGAGCAGAGGCGGATGACGGGGGTGTGGAAGTCCCGTGTGCTCGTATCGCATCCGATCGACCGTTTCGAGGGCGAAGTGCAGCAGCTCCAGCGGTGGGTGGTCGGGGGACGCCGTGACGACGAAGAGCCTCGCCTCCGGGCCGCTGAGCGCCGTGAGCCGCTCCACCAGCGCCGGCCGCGCTTTCGGCGGCAGCCGGTCGAGGATGTCCCACGCGACGACGACGTCGTACGGCCGCTCAGGATTCGGCGGTAGCGCTTCGAGCATCGGCCGCCAGATCTGCGGCGATGTGGCTTCGGCAAGGGCGTCGGCGAAGCGCACCCATCGCGCGAATCGGCCGTACACGCGCAGGCTCGAGCCTGCCGCCGGCCCCAGATCGAGGATGGCGCGGCTTCGGTCCTCGCGGACCCGCTCGAAGAGCGCCGCGGCTCCTGCGGTGGCACGAGTCCCCGCCGTCGCGCCTGACTGGTCAGGCCCCGCGACGGGGAGGGCCGGGTGAGTCGCGGCCCGGAGCACCCGGTGCACGTGCGAAATCCTTCAGGCCGAGAGCGGCGCTTCCGCGTCCTCGCGCTGCTTGCCCTTGCCGTTGGCCGTCTTCGCCTCCGGCGAGCTCGGCCCGGCCCGTGAATCGTCCGCTGTGGTGTTCGTCTCCTTCGAAGCGGCTCTGCCGGCTTCCCACGGCCCGCTGCCGTTGGCGACGGCGGTCTTCTTCGCATCCGCGGCAGCCGCCGAGGTCTTCCGTCGCTTGCTTTCGTCCGCCTCGCCCATGTCGACGAGGCCGCGGAAGCGGGCGCCGTTCTCAAGCACCACCCGCGGCGCCGAGATGTCGCCTTCCACGTAGGCCGAGCTGCGTAGCGTGACCTGCTCACCGCCCTCGATGTTACCCACCACGCGCCCTTCGATCATCACGGCGCGGCCGATGATGTTCGCGCTCACCTCGCCATTGCCGCCGACCGTCACGGCGTGCTCCCGCAGGTTGACCGAACCTTCCACGCGGCCCTGGATCACCAGGTCCTCGTCGCCCGTCACGTCCCCCCGAATCGAGATCGAGCGGCCGATCAGCGCGTTCTCTCGCACCGCCCGCGCGCCCGGGACGGAACTCTCCGCCGGCCGCGGCGCCGGTGCCGTCGCAGGCGTGGTGGTCTCGGTCTTCACGTCATCCTTCTTCCACATACGTCCTCCGGTTTTCGTGATGGGTGTCGTACGCTCGGTCCTGCTCGGTCGTGCTCGGTCCTGCTCGGTCCTGCTCCGTCGCGATCGGTCGCTTGATCGCTGGACCGCCGCGGGTCGCGTGCGACCCGCGCTCACGCAGTCGGTCATGCGGTCGGGTGCGCGGGCTGTGTCCTCCCACTGCAAACTGTGCGATCCTGTCACGGGTGCGATTTCTCGACGCGTGATCAGAAGTCGAGCTCCTCGGCGAGCCGCACCACGTCGCCGAGCCAGGACGCCGCCTGGTACGTCGGCGGTGACGCGTCCGGCGACCACCCCAGCCACTGTACGGCCTGATGCAGTCGGCAGTAAGCGAGATCCTCGAAGAAGCCCGGCAGCTCCCGCCGCTCCTGGACCTCCTCCGGAAGCGCCGCGTGGTAGGCCAGCGCGAGCTCATGGCGGCGCGACTCGTCCGCTTCGCCCGCCAGCAAGGCGGCCAGATCCAGCAGGTGCGGTCCGACCGCCGCCATCGCCCAGTCGACCACGCAGAACCGCCGCTCACCCGAGCCCCGCCGCACGACGATGTTGGATGCGTGGAACTCACCGTGAATGACCGTTTCCGGCATGGCGACGAGCCGATCCACCACCCGGTCGTAGCGCCGCGCCAGGCGATCCATCCCCTGCCACAGGTCGCTCGGCAGCAACGGGTTCTGGGCGCGAACGATCGACTGGGCGCGGACCATCCACATGCGAACGAAGTCACGATCGTGGCGCAGCAGCCTCGCCACTCCCGGCACCGACGGATATGCGACCATCGGCGCGAGCTCCGTGTGCAGGCGGGCCAGCCACCGCGCCGCATCCAGCCAGATCTCGGGGTCGTCGATCCGCTCGAGGCCCACCCCGGGCGCGCGCTCCAGGAGCAGCCAGTAGCGATCGTGCGCCGGCTCGACGACGGTGCTATAGAGCATCGCTGTTCCGAGGTGCGGCCGGTCCGCGAGGATGTGCTGATAGAGCTCGATCTCCCGCAGCGGATCATGCAGGAACAGCGGCTTCGCCGTCCTGGCATTCGCGAGGATGCCCGGCGAGCCGAGGACCTTCAGCACAAGCCGCAGCAGCTCTCCGTCATCCAGGATCACGTCCACTTCCTCGATCGCGAAGCTGCTCCGTACGCTGGACGGTCGGTGCTCGATCGCACGGATCCGTCGGTTCCGACCCAGTCCCCGGGCCAGCATCGTCGCGACCAGGCCTCGTAGCTCGGCGAATTGCGGAGCGGCGGACATCTCGATGGCGGCGCTCATGGTCCCCTCGCAGGAAGCCGCGACAGCGGTGGCGGGATCGATCTGTGGTACAATCCGCTTCTTCTGATCTCTGAATGTGGCCCGCGGGGTCGGGCGATCGCCCCATCTTTCGTTCCGTCGGACAGCTTTGTGCTGCGGCGCGGGGTGCCCTGAACTGGCAACGCGAGTGCCAACTGGCGCCCCCGTCGGATAAACGTCTGTGGAGCAGGTGCTTGCGGGTGATTCGGGATGCGGCGCCGACCGCGGCCCGGGACGAGGGATCGGGGAATGTGTCCCCGATGGCGGAATCGAGCGGGAATTATTTCCCCGGTCGGGGACGCGGACAGGGCGGCGCTGGAGTTCACTCGCCACAGCCCTGCGGGAGAGGGTAGTTGCTCAGCCACGGAGGCGGTCGTAACCTGGAAGCACACGCGTACGCCCCGGTGCCGGTTCCCTCATCAGGAGCGCGGCCAGGGGATGGCTCCGGGAGCGCTGATGATTGTGCTTGCCAGGAGTACGCCGAGAGATCGTCCGACCGAAGTGATCTCCGGGTGATCCCGGACTCCACGGACCACATGCAGATGAAGCGTACTTATGACTGGCTGCCCGCCGAGGTCAGCACCGCCGGCAGGGAGAATCTGGATGCCGACCACGTCGCCCGATACGATGTGATCGAGGACGCCACCGCGGCGGAGGAGGTCGCCCTCCTCGCGGGGCTTGGTCTGGATGCGCAATCGCTCATCGTGGACATCGGCGCGGGCACCGGTCAGTTCGCCGTCGCCGCCGCACCCACTTGCGGCCGGGTCGTCGCCGTCGACGTCTCGCCCGTAATGCTCGATGCGCTGCGCGCCAAGGTCGACGCCGCCGGGCTGGCCAATGTCGACGTCGAACAGGCTGGATTCCTGTCGTACAACCACCGGGGTAGGCCGGCGGACTTCGTTTACTCCCGCTATGCCCTCCACCATCTTCCTGACTTCTGGAAAGCGGTGGCTTTCGACCGGATCCGGTGCATGTTGCGGCCGGGCGGCGTGCTCCGGCTCTCGGACGTGGTCTACCATTTCGAACCCGGCGAAGCCGAGCATCGCCTCGAGACCTGGTGCGCGTCACTCGCCCCGACGGCGCGGGACGGCTGGAGCAGAGCCGACATCGTGGAGCATGTCCGTGACGAGCACTCGACCTTCACCTGGCTCCTCGAGCCGATGCTCGAACTCAGCGGGTTCACGATCGAGGATGCGGTGTACTCGCCGGACGGCATCTTCGCCAGCTACCTTGCCAGGGCACCGTGAGCCGCAATGCGCGTATTCATGAAGCCCCCTCTTCGGCGGTCTGA
The DNA here is from genome assembly GCA_040905505.1 of Gemmatimonadota bacterium. Classification (GTDB taxonomy): domain Bacteria; phylum Gemmatimonadota; class Gemmatimonadetes; order Longimicrobiales; family Longimicrobiaceae; genus WHSP01. The sequence goes on from JBBDRL010000091.1 coordinate 13,906, forward strand.
AGATCCATGACGGGCCCTTCGCCGAGTCCAAGGAGCAGCTCGGCGGCACCTTCGCGGTACTCGAGGAAGGTCCATGACAGAGAACAGAGCAACGGGCAGCACCCGAACCTCCCGGTTCGTCAATGCGCCGCGGGAGGCCGTTTATCGAGCGTGTACCGACCCGGAGGCGCTGGCCGTCTGGCTCTCGCCAGGGGACATGACGGGTAAGGTGCATGAGTTCGAGGGCCGCGTCGGGGGTGGATATCGGATGTCACTCTACTATCCCGAATCCGAGCAGGTGCAGCGTGGCAAGACCGCCGAGCGGGAGGACCGCTACACCGCGCGTTTCGTGGAGCTCGCGCCACCTTCGCGGATCGTCCAGACCATCTCGTTCGACTCCGCGGACCCCGCTTTCGCAGGCGAGATGACGGTGATCATCACCCTGGAGGAGCGCGACCGCGGCACGGAGGTGACGTTCGTGTTCGAGAACATTCCCGCCGGCATTCGACCCGAGGACAATGACGCCGGCACCCGCTCGTCGCTCGAGAAGCTGGCGCGGTACGTCGAATGACGGCTTGGCGGCCTGCCCGCTGTCGGGATCTGAGCGGGCCCGCGAGGTGCGCGACTCTGTTCGTCCTGGTCCTCCTCCTCGCCGCCGGGTGCGACACTGCCGGGGAAGCCCGCGTCGACGCTTCACGGGCCGACCCGATCGTCGCCGTCGACACCGGAAGGGTCGAGATCCACACCGCTACGGACACCATCCTCGTTTCTGTAGAGATCGCCGAAACGCCCGAGCAGACTACCGCCGGGCTGATGCAGCGCGACTCGATGCCTCCCGACGAGGGGATGTTATTCCTCTTCACCGAGCCGCGAACGACCGGGTTCTGGATGTTCCGAACCCGCATCCCCCTCGACATCGCCTTCCTGGATCCCGATGGGCGGATCGTGGAGATTCGTCAGATGGAGCCCTGTCCCAGCCCGAATCCGCAGTTCTGCGAGCAGTATGCGCCGGCGGTCCCCTACATGGCCGCACTCGAGGTGAATCGTGGCTTCTTCGATGAGCGCGGCGTCGGGATCGGCGATCGCGTCGAGCGCCAGTACGGCTTCGATTCGCTCTCGCCATGAACATCATCGAGCGCAGCAGGCAAGCCTGGAACCGCGAGTCGGCGGCCGGCAGCGAGTGGTCGATTCCGGTCGGACCCGAAGTGACCGGGGCGGCCCGGCAGGGGTCGTGGCAGGTGATCCTCACTCCCAATCGTGCGGTGCCACCTGACTGGTTCGGCGAGCTCCGCGGCAGCAGGGTCCTTTGCCTGGCATCCGGGGGCGGACAGCAGGCGCCGGTGCTCGCGGCCGCCGGCGCTGACGTCGTCAGCTTCGATCTGTCCGACGAGCAACTCGCGAAGGATCGGCTCGTCGCCGAGCGGGATGATCTGTCGATTCGTTGCGTTCGCGGCGACATGCGCGACCTGTCGGTCTTCGCAGACGAGACCTTCGACATCATCTTCCACCCGATCTCGAATGTCTTCGTGCCCGACGTCCTGCCCGTGTGGCGCGAGTGCCACCGAGTGCTGCGCGTAGGTGGCCGCCTGCTCGCTGGGTTCATGAACCCAGCCTTCTTCCTTTTCGACCATGACCAGGCCGTGGCGAGCGGGACGCTGGCGGTGACGCACGTACTCCCCTATTCCGAGCCGGCGAGCCTCGAGCCTGAAGCGAGGCGGCGGTGGGAGGAGGGTGGGGAAGCGGCGCAGTTCAGCCATTCGCTCGAAGCCCAGATCGGCGGTCAGATCGCCGCTGGCTTCGCCCTCACCGGATTCTATGAGGACACCTGGTCGGACGCCGCGACCCCGCTGAACCGCTTCACGCCGACCGCGATCGCCACTCGAGCCGTCAAACCGCAGTTACCCGGCGCTGCATCCTCCGCGCCCGAACCGCATCGAATCCCGGATCGATACGACCAGCCGGCCGGTCAGGTGGAGGAGAGATGACGACCCCCGTCGGCGCCCTCGCTGCGCTTCCCACGCCCAGCCTGATTCTCGACGAGCGCCGGATGTTGCGCAATGCAGCGCGGCTGCGGGACCACCTGGATTCTCTCGGCGTCCCGCTGCGCCCGCATCTCAAGACGGTGAAGTCCGTCGAGATTGCGCGCCGGGTCCTCGACGGCGGCAACGGACCGGCCACGGTCTCCACACTGAAGGAGGCCGAGGTCTTCGCGGCAGCAGGCGTTCGGGACATTCTCTACGCCGTGGGGATCGCGCCGCGGAAGCTGGCTCGTGTCCTGTCACTCCGAGCCGCTGGCTGTGACCTCATCGTCATCCTGGACTCCGCGGCCCAGGCCGACGCCGTGGCCCGTGCTTCCCGCGAAGCCGGCGACCCCATTCCCGCCCTGATCGAGATCGACTCCGACGGGCATCGCGCCGGCCTGACTCCCGACGATCCCGCGGTGGTCGCCATCGGCCGTACGCTTGAGGACGGAGGCGCGGCGCTTCGGGGGGTGCTCACGCACGCCGGGGAGAGCTACGGCGCTATCGGCGCGGACGCCCTGACGGCATTCGCCGAGCGAGAGCGGCTCGCGGCCGTCGCGGCTGCCCGAGCGTTGCGCGATGCTGGGCTGCCCAGCCCGGTCGTGAGCGTCGGTTCGACCCCCACCGCGCACTTCGCACGCAATCTCGCTGGCGTCACGGAAGTGCGCGCGGGCGTGCACGTCTTCTTCGACCTGGTGATGGCCGGAATCGGGGTGTGCGCTCTCGACGACATCGCCATCTCGGTGCTCACTACCGTGATCGGGCACCAGCGCGAGCGCGGCTGGATCGTCGTCGACGCCGGCTGGATGGCGATGTCGCGCGACCGCGGGACGGCCGGCCAGGCGGTCGATCAGGGCTACGGCCTCGTCTGCGATCTCCGGGGTCGCCCGCTCGGTGACCTGATCATCGCCGCCACCAGTCAGGAGCACGGTATCGTCGCCCCGCGCGACGGCAGCAGCGTCGCTTTGCCGGAGCTGCCGGTCGGGACACCGCTCCGCGTTCTGCCCAACCACGCCTGCGCGACCGCGGCACAGTTCGACGGCTACGAGGTACTCCAAGCCGACGCCGCTCCCGCCCTCGTGCGCTGGAAACGCTTCCGGGGCTGGTGACAAACCCTGACAGTGCCATGGGCGATCCACTAAATTGTGGGACGGCCGGCCCGTCTCAACCGGAGCGATTCAACCTATGAAGGGAGCGCGATCCGATGACTCTCCAGGAGATGAAGGAACTCGTTCATCGACACGACGACGATGTGATCAACCGGAAGGATCTGTCCGTCCTGGAACGTGACCTCGCCGCCGACTTCTTCGACCATGGCGCGGCTCCAGGAGCACCCCAGGGAGCCGAAGGAGCCCGGGCGTGGTTGTCGGCTTTGCATCGTGCCTTTCCCGACGTCCGTTCCAGCATCGAGGACACGATCGCGGAGGGCGACAGGGTCGTGGTGAGGAAGCGGTGGACGGGCACCCACAACGGTCAGTTCCAGGGCATGGCGCCTACGGGGAAGGCGGTGGCATTCGAGGGAATCGTGATCTGGCGCATCCATAATGGCAAGCTCGCCGAACGATGGGCCACGATCGATCGTCTCGGGCTCTTCCAGGCACTCGATGCCTCACCACCCCGGGTCGCGGTGGTACCACCGGTCTGATCCTAGGGCCGCCGGTTGCCATGCATGCCCCCAGCCTCGCGTACTTGCATTCTCAACCAACTATTGACCCCCGACGGGCTGGACGTGTGACCACAAGAACAAATTCTGATCGTCACCAGCGACGGCCACGCCTCTGAAGACGTTCGCCAGCAGCTCAGCGAGCTCGATTTTCGGGTCACGCTGATGCACCCGTCCCCGCCACGGGAGTAGCCGGTTCAGCCACAGCATCGGCCCCACCTGCATGGCGGAGGAGGTCGAACCACGTCTGGAGAGAATGGAGCGCGGCGGCTGAGTCCGGGCTGCTGGCCGATCGGCGCCCACGAATGCCGTGAAAAAGTGCGCGGGGAAACGGTTGCCCGTCTCCCCACGTTTCATTTTTCATGTCCACTTGCCAGCAGGTCGGCCGCTTACGGCGCGCCAGGGCCAGTGCCCTCCGGCTCGGTCGCCACGCCAGGCTGCGCGATCGTGTCCTCGCCCGCCATGATGTCGGGCGTCACGGCCGGGTTCCCGGTCGGTGGGGTGGTTCCGCCGACGGGCGCCGCGGGAGCCTCCGTCGGGGGCTCGTCGAATCCGTCGAGCCCCTCGTCGTCCTGCGCCCCGCAGCCCACGAGGCCGACGGTGGCCACGGCGGCCAGCGTTACGATTGTCTTCTTCATGATGTCTCCTTCTCCAGCTCAGATGGAACGCAATGACCTCGCTTGCGGGCGGCTCTCCACCGCCCGTCACCCGGGCGCCGATTCCTGCCGGCCCGGCCACGCGCGTCTTCGCGACCGCCGCGCTTCGGCGATGCGTCCACTCATCGGGCAACGCTCATGCCGACGGCGGCGGGTCAGGCCTCGGCCATCTTCTGGATTCACTTCAGGGCCTTGACCGCGTTGTTCTCCAGCCTTTCGCGGACCTTCGGGTCCTCCACCTCTCGCGAGGGCTTGCGTGTGGCGGTCAGGAATCGACGCTCCCCGTAGAGCAAGATCCCCAGCTCGTTCTTCTGCAGGTCCTTCAGTTCTGTCGCAGGCACGGCCGTCCCGTGATTTCAGCCGCCGCCTGCGGGCACCCCCGAACAGTCGGCACGGCCGCTGTTCATTCCAGGATCACCTGGTCGTTTTCGAAATCGATCTCCAGGTGGAACGAGCGCAGGAAGTTGAGACCGAGAAGTCCGTCCAACTCGAGGCCGATCCGGCCCGCCGCGCCGAGATCGATCGCGCACGCGGGGAGCCCTTCTGCACGCGCCTCGCCGACCCGAAGCGAGTCGATGGTCACCAGCCGCATCTGCGACGCCTCCGCGACGCCAGCGCCGACCGCGATCTGACCGGCGGGCTCCGGGAGCTCGAGCTCTGCCGCCAGCTCGTTCTCGACGCACGTCAGCGTCGCGCCTGTATCGAGGACGAACCGGTAGGGTCCATTCCCGTTGATGTGAACCGGAACCAGCAGCGCCGCCTGGTTCGCCCCTGCCCACTCGATCGCGATCGTGCCTGCCTCGGCGTCTGCTGGCGCTTCGACCCGCTCGGGCTCACCGGCGTGGCACCCAGCCATGATCACGGCGAGCCATGAGATCCGCCGAATCGGTCGCATCCTCTACCTCCAGGGTTCGAGTCACCCCAACCGAAGGCAAGCAGCGCGCCCGACGCGTCGATCGGCGCGGCTAGAGGCACCCGGAGGCCGATCGACGGCAGGCGCATTCGGCCCTCGCCGAGTGCTGTTGATTCCCGGCATTGACGGCCCGCCACCGGGCCGGCTCCCGCCTGCAACGCACAGGTCCGTCGGTTGCGTCGCCCGGCGCTTTGCCCTACGCTTAAGGTCTCTGCGAACGTGCGCGGGAGTGTGCTGCGCGAGCCCGATTCGCTGCCGCACGCCAGGATCTGACGACGGGCTGCCGCCGCTGCGCTCTCGCCGCTCGCGAGGCCCCAGACTGCCCAGGAAATCCCGAGCGTGATGATGACATCTCACCGCCGTTATGGCCCACGACCCGTCCCGCCACAGTCGGACTTCGCTATCGCCCCGGAGGCACACGCCTCGGGGCGATTCTGCTGGACCCGCGCCCGTGACGCACCCGACCACCGCCGCCCCTCCCATATCCCACCGACCAGGAGCTATAGATGATGCCGAAGATGATGACGGATGAAACCGCCGCCGCCACGATGACCCCGGCGCCGTCACCCTTGCGACTCGATGCGACGACGGCTGACGCCCGCTTCCGGATGCGCGAGGAGGACGTGACGTTTCTCCCGGTCGTCGCCCGCGAGACCGACAAGCTCCTGGGAGTCGTGCTCCGCAGCGCCCTCGAGCGCGCCTGCGAGGCGAATGGACATGACCCGTCCGAGTGCCGGGTTTCCCTCCATTTGAAGGCGGATATCGACTTCTGCTTCGTCGAGGATAGTCTCGGGGAAGTGCTCAGCGTGGAGCCGCAACTCGAACCGTACGACGTTCGCGGCGCGCGAAAGGCCCGCGTCCGCCGGTCTCTCCCCGTGATCGTCGTGGACCAGGACAAGGTCCCGGTGGGGATCCTCGAGCGGTAGGGCCACGTTCGACCCCGTCCGGCGGGCGGGCTCCTGTTGTGTTGGGACCAGCTACGCGGCCGCCCCCATCTCGGGCGGTTCGGGCGGGTGCTGCCCACCTGGTGGCCTCGGCCCCCGCGGGCGCTTCTTCACGCTACCGGCAATCGTCAGACCCACGAAGAGGCTGAGCAGCACGTAGACGACAATGGCACCCGCATCGTGCGGAATACCCGCGATGACCTCATGGAGAGTGAGGTCCAGCAGGATCAGAGCGAACATGTGTCCCCCCGTAGAAGATTCGGATGAGCGTTGTGACCCCCGCTCGCGTCTGCGTGGCGGGTGGTGACGGAATCGGTCTCAGCCGAACGTCGGAGGGGCAGTGGCGTCGTAGGTTAGGCGCTCGCAGATCCGCGGCGGTAGGCAGTTGGGATCTGTCTGGGGATCGGATCGGTGGATCGCCCCGAGCTGGACACGACCGCCGTGCGGCGGGTGCGTGTCGGCAGGGTGATCACGTCCACCGGAGTTGTCGGTGAGTTGAAGCGGCGCGAGGAGGGTGCGGACTCCGCCCGCCGGGAAGCTCTCCTGCTCCGCCGCGGTGTGCGCCGAGCCGCTGGACCCGAGGACGTAGGCACTCCACGCCCCACCGGACTCATCCGTAGGGGCGCCGACCAGGAGCAGCAGTACGAGCCAGAGCGAATGCATTCTCGCATCATCCCGGGATCAGCAGCAGCAGAACAGCTTGAATATCACCTGTAAAGGATTGCCGGGCAAGGGGTTCCTAGTCCGGG
>JBBDRL010000092.1:0-19100 GCA_040905505.1 Gemmatimonadota bacterium
AACGGGAACCTGGCGCATGGTAGGAGGAGGATTCAGGATTCAGGATTCAGGATTCAGGGGTGTGAATATAAGCCCGGGCATCTGTGGCGGCATAGTGTTTCGTTAGCCGACGGTCGCGCCCCCACATAGTCATCCCCGCGATAGCGGGGATCCAGTAGATAATTTCCACCGCGACTATGCAACCATCCAACTGGATCCCCGCTGGCGCGGGGATGACTCGCTTTTCCCCTGACCCCTGACCCCTGACCCCTGACCTCACTCCGGCCGATAATTCACCACTGCATCCAGACCCCCATCCTCGATCTCGGCGCCTTCGAGGCGCACCTCGTCAAAGTCGGCCCGGGTCATGGTGGCGCCGGCGAATCGGGCGCGGCGGAGGTCGGCGCGCTCGAAGTCGGCTTCGACCATGAAGGCATCGCTGAAGTCGCAGCCGCTGAGGTCGGCCTCGAGGAGCGAGGCGCGGTAGAGGGTGGCGGCCTTGAAGCTGGCTCCCGGGCACGTCGAACGGGTCAGATCGGCCGTGGTGAGGTCGGCCTTGGCGAGGTCGGCACCGGTCAGGTCGGCATGACGCAGGTTCGCGCCGTCGAGATTCGCACCCCGAAGCGAGGCGCCAGAGAGGTTAGCGCCGTTGAGGTTCGCCTCACGCAGCATCGCTTCGTCGAGCACGGCTTCCGAGAGGATTGCGTGGATGAGATTGCAACCCAGGAAGTCCGCACCGGTCGCATCGACGCCGCTCAGGTCCACCGGACATCTGGGATTGGTGCCGCTACGCAGTGAATTCGCGTCTCGAAAGCTCGTGCGCAGAAGGCGGGCGCCCTTGAAGTTCACACCGCAGATGCAGGCCTCTCCAAGATCGGCAGCGGTGAGGTCCACACCTTCGAGAATAGCGTCGTGAAGGTCCGCACCGTGCAGATTCACCGCGCGCAGATCGAGCCCCCGCAGGTCCATCTCTCCGAGTTGCGCTCGGGAAAGATCGGCCGGTCGAACGGCCAGCCGCTCCACGACCTGTTCGCGGGTCAGACTTTCTCTGGCGACTTCCTTCTCTGCCCCGGAATCGCCCCACAGTTTGAGGATTGCGATCGCTCGGCCGACGAGAGGAATCTCCATGGCGGGCCTCGTTGAGGAAGGCTTGGAGGGCGCGGCGTGATGCGCGCGTGCTCGGAATGAATCGCGACTGGAATCGACTGCAAGAGTGCCCGGCTGGTCGGCGAGGCGATCGCACATTACGTTTCAGATACCCGCGCGCTGCGCCCCTCGTACTACCCCATAGGAGGCAACCGCGATGTCCCTGATTTCCTTTCACCGATTCCTCATCGCGGTAGGCATCCTGTTCTGCGCCGGCTACGGGATCTGGGAGCTCGTCAGCTATACGGGGAGCCGCGAAGCATCATCCCTCCTCATCGCCTTGGCGTTCTTCGCGGGCGCGCTCGGGCTGGGTTACTACCTGCGCCACCTGACGCGTATCCTGCACCTGTCCGACGAGTCGGACGGCAGGGACGGCCTATCGGCACGGTGAGCCCGCCGGTCGGCTAGTCCGCCGGCGGCTTCGGCGGCGGCGAGATCGAACCGTCCTCGATGCCGCGCACGGCCATGTGGCTGCGCCAGATCGCGACCATGATACCGATCGAGACGATGATCGGGATCACGCTCATCACGACTCCCGCAAACAACATTCCCGACATGAGGCCGTGGTCCACGGCTACCTCCATCCTTCCATCAGCACGGCGGTGACGAGAATGATCGCGAGCGGGATCGGCGAAGCCGCCAGCAGCCACAAGCGCTTCGGCTCGTACTTCAGGTGCATGTAGTAGAGCGCCACCAGCAGCGCCTTCCAGAAGGCGAGCGCGACCAGAATGAGGATGATGGCGACTTTGGAGAAGGCGACGAACGCGACGCCCACCTCGATCACCGTGAGCAGGAACAGCGCGCCAAAGATCAGCATGTAGTTCGCGTGCCCGCCCTCGTGGGCGACCTGCGCGCCCGCATCCTGAGGCATTGGCCGCCACGCGAGGTAGGCGAGAGCGCCTCCGATCAGGAAGCCGATCGCCGCGCCCGCGGCGCCCCCGGCCACCGGCGAGGACACGACCTCACCCAGCAGATATCCATCGACCGCACCGAAGAATGCGGCGGCGATCGCGAAGCCGATCATCGTCCTGAGCAATTGCGGATCCTTCATGCATCCCTCCCTGTGAGTTCGACCGTCAGATCAGGTAGACGATGGTGAACAGGATGATCCAGACGAGATCGACGAAGTGCCAGTAGAGGCCCATGATCTCGACGCCACCGAGGTTCGTCGGCGTGTATCCGCCGCGAAAGGCCTTGACCGAGGTGAAGATCAGCGCCAGCACGCCGACGGTCACGTGGGCGCCGTGGAAGCCGGTCAGCGTATAGAAGGTCATCCCGTACATCGCCCCGCCTTCGGCCGCGTAGCCAGCGAACGTCGGTACGAAGCCGTGGCTGGCGAGCAGGTAGTATTCGATCGCCTGGATGCTCAGGAAGAATGCACCCAGGAAGACGGTGGCGAGCAGCCAGAGGCGCAGCCCGCGCTGGTCACCGTTCTGCAGTGCCGCGAAGCCCTTCACCATCGTCACGCTGCTACAGATGAGGACGAAGGTGTTGAACGCGGTCAGCGGTACGTTGAGGACGACGCCCGGCTCCGTGAAGGCGTCGGGCTGCGCGAATCGGAGGATGACGTAGGCGCCGATCAGCCCGGTGAAGAACATGATCTCGGACAGGAGGAACACCCACATCCCGAGCTTGAGATTGTAGACCCCCATGCCCGGCATCGGGCGCCGGGGATACATCGCGACGGTAGCGGCTTGGCTCATGGTTCGGCTCCTCTATACCAGGGTCGGCGCTGGCTCCGGCACCGACTCCTCGGCCGGTGGAGCATCCTGCGGGAAGTAATCCTCTTCCGACTCGGGCGAGCTGTACTCGTAAGGTCCGCGATAGACCATCGGCAGCAGCGTGAAGTTGCCGTGCGGCGGCGGTGACGGCACAGACCACTCGAGCGCGTTCGCCCGCCAAGGGTTGTTCCCCGCCTTCTCCCCCTTGAAGAGACACCAGATGAAGTTCGCGGCGAAGATCAGCTGCGCCGTAAAGAGTCCGAACGCCGCCAGGCTGATCAGGCGATTGATATCGACCAGCCCCTCGAGGAATCCGTACTGCGTGTAGTCGTAGATACGGCGCATCATCCCGGCGTTCCCCAGCTCGTGCATCGGGAAGAACGTCAGGTTGAAGAAGATGAACGTGAAGAAGAAATGGACCTTGTTGACCCGCTCGTTCATCATCCGCCCGAACATCTTCGGGAACCAGTAGGTGATTGCGGCGAAGATGGCGAAGAGACTGCCGCCGAACAGCACGTAGTGGATGTGGGCCACCACGAAGTAGGTGTCGTGCAGGGGGATGTCGACGGGCGTGGAGGCGAGGAAGATGCCCGAGAACCCTCCGATGACGAACATCGAGACGAACGCGATCGAGTAGAGCATCGGGGAATGGAAGTGGAGGTCCCCTTCCCACATCGTCCCGATCCAGTTGAAGACCTTGATCGCCGTCGGCACAGCGATGACCATCGTGGTGGCCATGAACCCGGCACCGAGCGTGGGGTTCATCCCGCTCTGGAACATGTGGTGTCCCCATACGATCCAGCCGAGGAACGCGATCGCGGTGATCGCCAGCACCATCGCGTGGTAGCCGAACACCGGTTTCCGTGAGCCGTTCGCGATGATCTCACTCACGAAGCCGAACGCCGGCAGGATCAGGATGTAGACCTCCGGGTGCCCGAAGTACCAGAACAGATGCTGCCAGAGAAGCGGCTGACCGCCATACTCGGGGTTGAAGAAGCCGGTCCCGAGCACCTGGTCGAAGAGCAGCAGGATCAGCGCGCCCGTCAGGACCGGGATCGCCAGCAGGATCAGGATCGAAGTGATGAACAGTGCCCACGTCGGCAGCGGCAGTCGGAACCACGTCATCCCCGGCGCCCGCATGTTGACGATCGTGGTGATGTAGTTGACCGCTCCCGCCAGAGAGGAGAAGCCGAGGATGATGAGGCTGGCCGTCCAGAGCACCTGCCCGGTGAAGACGCCGGTGAACTCGGGATTGGTGCTGAGCGGCGCGTAGGACGTCCAACCAGCGGCCGCGTGACCGCCCGCGACGAAGAAGCCCGCCACCATCAGCACGCCGGCGGGCACCGCGAGCCAGAACGAGAGCATGTTCAGCCGCGGAAACGCCATGTCCGGCGCCCCGATCTGGAGCGGGATCAGGTAGTTGGCGTAGACGCCGACGAGCAGAGGCATGACCGCGAAGAAGATCATGATCGTCCCGTGCATCGTCATCACCGAGTTGTAGAACTCGGGCAGCATGATCCCGCCGGGCATCCGCGCCTCGCCGAGCACGTCGCCCCCCGGCAGCGCCTGTCCCGGCCAACCAAGCTGCCAGCGGATCAGCATCGCCAGCAACCCACCAATCAGCAGGAACAGCAGGCTCATGAAGAGGAACTGGATCCCGATGATCTTATGGTCCGTGCTGAAGACGTACTTCCGCCAGAACGACCGGTGGTCTTCATGCGACGGATCGTGGAACTGGCTCGCGTAATCAGGAGGGACGGTCACGGTACTCATCGTCGATCACCTCGCAGCAACAGTGGGTGTTTCGGCGGTGCCGCTTGCAACCCCGCCCTCTTCAGCCTGCCACGCTTCGAAATCCTCCGGTGAATGCACCGTCAGCGTGCCGCGCATGCGGTAATGCCCGAGGCCACAGAGTTCAGCGCACCCCAGGTCGAACACGCCCGGCGCAATGGCCTCGAACCAGACGGGGATCTCCATCCCCGGCACCGCGTCCTGCTTCACACGGAAGTTGGGGAGGAAGAAGGAGTGGATGACGTCCTCCGCGGTGAGCAGGACTCGCACGGGCTGGTCGACCGGCACGTGGAGCGCGTTCCTCGTCGGGAAGTCGTCGTCGGTGCCGAGGGCGCCGTCCGGCCCGGGGTTCGTGACGTTCCACTCGAACTGGCTCGCGTGCAGGCCGACCTCGTAGGCGCCGCCGGGGAACCGCGATTCGTCTTTGATGTCGAGCCACACGGAGGCGCTCAGGTATGCAACCGAGAGCACGCCGATGGCGGGGATCACCGTCCAGATGATCTCGAGGCGCGTGTTACCATGGATCGGGAGGGCCTTGCGCCCCTCACGGTGGCGATAGCGGATGATGCAGTAGATCAGCAGACCCTGGACGACCACGAATGCGATCGCCGTGACGTAGAAGATGGCGCCGTAGGTGGCATCGATGCTGTCTCCGAACGTCGAGAAATTCTCGGGAAAACCCCATTCCATTGGCCATTCTCCTCCGCCCGACGCGAGCGCCGGGCTGTTCGTGGGACCCCGCCGCCGGGCGATGCCGCCCGGCGGCTACCCTGAATTCAGGCCGTTATTCCTCGTCGCCCGCGTCGGTCGGGACCGTCGCGACGTGGGCGCCGTGGTCATGCAGGTCGATCGGCGTTCCCAGCGGTACGATCGCGTTGCGCGCGGCCGCTGCGTCGTAGGTGAACGGCGCCTCCACCGTGCCGTCCGGCGGCACCGTTACGTTCGCCGTCTGGGTCCCGTACTGCTCGTGCCACGCCTCGACGACGTAGTCGCCGGGCGGAAGGTTCTCGATCGTGAACGACCCGTCGCCGCCGGTTACCGCGAAGTAGGGATGATCGACGACTCCGATGTACGCCGTCATCCAGCCATGCACGTCGCACTGGACGGGAACCATTACCTCGGCGGTACTGAAGGACCGCTCGGACGTCATCCCCTCCTGGGGCTGGCTGATGTTGAAGCCACGGTTCGCGTCCGGCTGCGCGTTGACGTTGTGAAGCACCGCGTCACTGTTGTGAATCTCGAACGGCTGCCCGCTCACGACGCCGAGCACCCGCGGCTGGTAGAGGCAGCCATCCTGATCCAGCACGGGCGCCTCTCCCTGCGCGGGATACGACTGCGTGAGCCCCTCGCGGACCCAGACGAATACGTTACTCAGCGTGCCGTTGTCGTTCACCACGACGGTACGCTGCACCGGCGGCTCGGTATGCTTGTCGGAACAGACCGGCTCGTCCCGCATATCGATCGTCTCGAGGGTGGGGGCGGTTCCGGTGAAGGCGACACTTCCGGTGATCGTGCCCGGGTTGTCGATCTGCACCGGCGCGACGTCGGCGGCGCCACCGCCGGCGGCGGCCGAACCGGCGTCGTCGCCACCGCCACAAGCAGTCAGCGCAATCGGCAGGAGCGCAATGAGGTACAGGGACCTACGGCAAAGCGTGACCATGGGTTCTCCGTTGTTAGGACAGTGACGAATCAGATTTGACCGCGTGCCTGGGCCGGCGTTGTGCGCGCATCACGAAGGCGAGGCCGAGGAAGAACGTCAGTAGCGTCGCGGTCACCGGAAGTATGAACACAGCGTTCGAGCCGGGCTCGTCCAGATAGAGGTAGTACCACGTGCTGATCGCGCCGCGGGTACCGGCCTCGGAGTTGTCGCCATCCCAGGCGAAGAAGCCCATGGGAATGGCACGACCCGCTTCGAAGTCGAGCGCATCGCCCTCGGGTGCGGCGAGTGCGCGGCGCACGACCAGCACCCACTCTCCCTCTTCCCAGCTCGCCTCGGCCCTGACGCTCTGCTGCTCCGGAGCCAGCGGCGTAGTACTGCCCGGGCCCCGCGCGAGCGCCTCCGTGACTCCATCGCCGAGGCTCTCCCACTGCCACAGGTAGACGGGCTGGCGGGTATCGCCCATCAGGAAGTAGGGCCGATCCATGCCCTCGGGGATCGTGGTAGGGAACTGGACCGCGAAGGCGTCCGGAAGCGTTTGCGGCGCCGTCGGGCCGCCTTCCGCCGGCTGCATGGCGGCCAGGACGTTCTCCTGCCACGGCAGCCAGGTGGGGTCCGGGCTGTTCGACGGGTCATGCCAACGAAATTTCAGCGCCAGCTCCTCGCCGTTATGAACGGCCTGGACCCAGACGCCGTTTACGGTCGGCGCGAACCACCGCGGAGGAACGATGATCTGTCCCGCGAGGGGAAAGAAGAACTCGTCGGCAACGGCCCAAGCGGAGTCAGCGGCGCTTGCGGGAAGGGAGCCTTCGACGAGCGCCGCCCGCGCAACCTCCCGCAGACGCGGGGTGTCCTCGGGCGATAGGCTGCGGACATATTGCGCGACCCGCCAGACCTGCTCCTCCGTCACGACGCCCGACTGCACGGCATCGGCCTGCGACGGCATCGGCGTCCCCTCGACGCCGATCATCATCCGGCGATAGATGTTCTCCACCTCACCGCCGCCGGTGAATTGCCAGTTCTGCGTGAGATCCGCGGTACGGATCGGGAAGCCGTCTTGGTCGGTCTGCTCGAAGGCGGAGGGGCCGTCGCCGCGGCCCTGCTGACCATGGCAACGCCAGCACTCGAGCTGCTCGTAGACCACCCGGCCCTCAGCCAGGCCTTCGTCGGTCACCCGGGGTTCCCCGCCCGTCGGAAGCGGGTCCGGCGGCTCTTCCGTCTCGAAGAAACGCGAGAAGGTCTTCAGGTAGTCCACCACGTCACGGCGCTGCTGCGCGCTCAGCGTGCCCTCCCACCCGGGCATCGCCGTGCCGGGCATCCCGTCGTCGACCATGCGGAGGATGTCATCGTCCGTCGGCAACGTCCCGGCGGGGGTGGTCTTGATCTGATAGATACCGGAAGTGAAATCCCTGGGCCGCGGGAGCATGTATGCGGCGGCGTACCCGTCGCCGGCACCCTCGTCGCCATGACACTGCGCGCACCAGCGGTCGTAAACCGGCGCGCCCGGGTGAGCGTCCGCTTCCTGCGCCCCGGCGGACTGTGCGTGGCCGGTCAGGACGAGTGCGGTTCCGGCGAGCACCGCCGGCCGCAGGAAAGCGATCCAGATCGTGCGCTGCGCGCTCATCAGTGCTCCTCCCACGTTCGCGGGGATACTCCCGCCTGCTCGTAAAGGAACATGGTCACCGCCCAGATCTCATCCTCCGTCAACATCTCCTCCCATGCGGGCATGGCCGAGTTCCAGGGGGCTCCTTCCCGTGGCAGACCCGGGCCGCCCTTGGAGATACGCCAGAACACGAAGCTCTCCGTCAACTGCGCGATCGTGCTACCGCCGAACTCCAGCGGCCGAGGGCTGAAGGCATCCGCGTAGTGGCCGTTGCCGTCGAGCGCGTCGCCGTGGCACGCCATGCAGTTCTGATAGTAGACCCGCTTGCCCGTCTCCAGGTGTGCCGCCATGTCACCCTCGCTGCGCAGCGGATTGGCCAGGCCATCCAGCACGATCGTCTCGCCGCGGAAGGTGATCTGGGACGGGGGCGCGGGGTGGATCGAGCGCAGGCTGGGCGGGGCGGCCACGGTCGGCCGCACCTGAAGAAACGTGAGGACGCCGATGAACACCGGTATGGCGATGAGGAGAGCGGTGCGAGCGGCGCGCTTGTCCGGCGACGTCATCACGACCTGCATCGGTTCCTTGAACTCGCGCCACCGACCCTCGTCGGCGCTCACGTACAGCAGCACGGCGACGAGCACGGTAGCCATGTACTGGAGCACGACGCTGTCGGGCACCGGCGCGCTACTGACGCCGAGCAGCGGCGGGATGTAGGCGATGCCGACCTCGAAGAGGAGGTAGGCGAGCACCAGAACGAGTGCCGCCTGCCAGAAGGGGTGCCGCAGGTATCTCCTCACGTGCGCCTCCTCGTCATTGCGTTGCCAGGTACTGGACCATCGCCTCGAGCTGCGCGGCGGAGAGCTGCTGGCCGAAGGTGGCCGGCATTGTCCCGGCGACCGCTTCGTAGCCGGGCGTGATCTCGGCGTTCGGCTCCAGGATCGCGTGTCGGATCGCTTCGGCGTCCATCCGCTCCCCGATTCCGGTCATCGGCGGCCCGATCGGAGCTCCCTGATCGCCGAGCTGATGACAGACGAGGCACTGGTTCTCCTGAAGCAGCGCCATCGGTTCCATCGTCGCGGTAGGAGCGGGGCCGCCGCCGGCCGGAGCCGCCGCTCCCGCATCGGCCGCTCCCGCACCCGCGTCGGCTGCCGCGGCGAGGTCCTCCGCGTTGACCGTGACCTCGCCCCCAAGGCTCTCCATGTAGGCCACGAGCGCCCAGACCTGCGCGTCCGAGAGCGTTCGGCTCATATCGGGCATGATGGGCTGGAAGCCGTCGACAAGGAACCCGTTCGGGTCCACCATCGACTGGTGGAGGTACTCCTTGCAGCTCAGCCCCGGCACGCGCTCGGCACAGCGTTCTCCGATCATCCCGTCCGACTCCGCCTCCACGATGTTGGGTGCCCGGGTACCGGTCCCGTGGCACGCCGTGCAGCCGCCGGCGCCTAAGTAGAGCTCTTCGCCCGCGAGCACCAACTCTTCGGGAGTGAAGTCGGCGCCCAGCGTCAACTCCTCGGGCACCTCGGATTCGACCTGCGGGATGGCATTGGCCAGGAACGTGTAGAACAGGATCGTCCCGACCACCACGCTCACGATCTTCAGATTGGTCGCGATCATCGTCCCCTCAGTCGGCGGGCTGGAAGTCGAGATCAGGCGCGGCCAGCGGGTGCCCGTGTTCTTCGAGCAGTGGCTCACGCGGCTTGGGCGGCTCGTAGACGATTTCGGGGCGCTCGATCAGGCCGCCGAGCCAGAAGATGAAGGCGATCATTCCCAGGAAGATGAGAACGCAAGCGCTGATCATCTGGGCGGCGAAGCCGAGGGCCGGCGTGGCGGCGAACTCGCTCGTATCACGCAGCACCTCCCACACGTGCCAGTGCTGGCGGATGCCGCTCCGGGCAAAGCCCATCAGGCCCATCAGCCAGGTGAACGTCACCACGAGCACGAACAACGCGTACTGTGAGCGCGCCGGCATCTGGCCCCAACGGATCTCACCGCGGCTCTCCGCACCTCGGGCGAGTGCCACGTCGATGAGGACCACCGCGATGATCGCGGTCAGTACCGCCAGAACCTGATAGACGCTGAACCCGATCCGCACGATCGCGGTAACGAAGTAGCCGTAGATTCCGAAGAAGAGGACGATCGCGGCGGCGAACACGAAGAAGGCGCCCTGTAGCATCGTCCCGGTGCGCGCCCAGCTCACCGTCGGCTTGATGTTGGCGCGCCGGTACAGGAGGAAGGACAGGAAGGTCGTCAGGATCATCAGGTTGACCGCCGTGTTCTTGGCGCTCATGACGCCCAGCGCGCCGAGGAAGGGGTGGTGCGTCCCCCCCATGGCGGCCAGCTCGTCGCGATCGGCGATCATGGTGTGCGGGGTGGCCCATACGATGGTCCCGATGACGAGCACCAGCAGCATCCACTTGATGTAGGGTGTGAAGCGCTCGGCTCCGGGGATCCGCCCCATGCCCACCCAGAGGTAGTAGTTGCCCGCGAGGAAGAGGACGCCGATGAGGAAGGCCTGGATGATCCAGAGCCAGCTCATGAATCCGCCCATCATCGTGATGCCCATCTGCTGGTTGTACTCGTAGATCTCACGACCCAACCAGTAGCCGGCGAATGGCAGGATGATCAGCGCGCCGATCGCGATCAGATTGCCGACGTAGCCCATCCAGTCGTAGTGGGCGCGTTCCTCGTCGGTCTTGGCCAGCAGGAAGCGGTAGGCGGCGTAGGCCGCGACGATGGCACCGCCGAAGACCACGTTCGCGATGATTCGGTGGATGTTGATCGGCATCCACGTCGCGTTGGCGAAGGCGCTCCAGAACTGGACCATGGCGGGCGACGTGTCCGGCGTCATCCCCTCGGGCGGGCTCATCATGTAGCTGAGCCAACTGTTGGCGATGAACATCACTGCCGTCCCCCACACGTTCAGGAGGATGCCGAGCCCCCAGTGCCCGAGCTTGGCACGCCCGATCTTCCAGTGGTTCCAGCCGTAGTAATAGAGGTACAGTGTGAACGACTCGAAGAAGAACAGCGCGACGTAGAACCACATCGAGACCTCGAAGATCTCGGCGAGGTGGCCCCAGAAGGCGGGATAAAGCGTCGTCAGGAAGAAGACCAGCACCGCACCCCAGATCGCCGTCGCGCTGTAGGCGATGACCAGCAGCCGGGTGAACTCCTTGGCGAGACGGTCGTAGCGGGCATCCTTGCCGAAGATGCCGATGGCCTCGGCGACGACGGCGAACATCGGCACGCCCAGGACGAAGGCGGCGAACAACAGATGGACCTGGGCCGCGATCCAGACGGCTCCGCGGCCGCCGATGACCGGAAAATCTCCGTACTGTCGCGGAGCGGTGGCGGCCTCCTGCGCCAGCAGCGGGTCCAAGCAGGCACAGACCGCGAGCATCGCGGCCGCGATGCCGATGTAGAGGGCGCGCCGCCGGCCCGCACCGCGCGAGGACCTACCGAAACCGCGGAATCGCTCAATGACGCTCATCCGGACGCTCCGTCGTCGTTGCTTGCGAAGAACGGCAATCGCTTCGAAAAATCAACCGGCATGTTGCTGCGGACCTCTGCCATCACCTCGGCGGTGATCCGGTCGTAGCCGCGGTCCCGCGCGAAGCTCTCGATCCGCGCCGACACGACGCCGCGCACGAAGCTCGGAATCCGCTCGAGCCGGGCGCGCGCGTCCGGGCTCCAGTCCAGCTCCGTCTCCGTGGCTGCGCCGTACGTTATCGGAGCCGCGGCTTCGACCAGATCGACCTTGCCCGACGGCTCGTATGCGCAGGAGAGATCGGGGCCCATGAAGTCGTCGGTCTCGGCGTACGCACGGGCCCGGCAGCCGCCGCAGATGCCCCGGTACTCACACTTCCCGCACTTGCCGGCCAGCTCGCCTTCGCGAATCCGCGTGAGAACCGGGGAGCCGTGCCAGATCTCGCCGAAGCTCTGCGTGCGGAGATCGCCTGCCACCACCGGCATGTAGGGGCACGGGGTGACCTGGCCCTCCGGCGTGATTCGGCAGTACTGGAGGCCGCACGGGCAGCGTGTGCGGTAATTGAGGAGAGGCGATTCGCGGTCGGACTCGAAAACGTGCCGCATGAGCTGCGGCTGGCATTTCGAACGGATCAGCATGACCCCGCGGTACTCGCGCTGCAGGTCCACCAGCTCGCGGAGCACCTCGTCGTTCTCCAGGGGTGTCAGGCCCGGCATCTTCTCACCGCGCCCAGTGGCCACCAGGAAGTACAGGTTGAACGAGACTGCCCCGGCCTCCGCGGCCCAGGCGACCAGATCTCTCAATTGTGCGCGATTGCCTCGCGTCAGCGTCGACTGAACGACGAAGTCGAGCCGCGCTTCGCGGAGGCGAGAGATCGCTCCCAGGGTATCGGCCAGCGCACCGTCGCCATGACGAAAGCGGTCGTGGTAGCGCGCGTCGAGCGAGTCTACGCTCACGGCGACGCCGCGCACGCCGGACCGCATCAGCGAGGCGATGCGGTCGTCCGTGAGCCGCGTGCCATTCGTCCCGACCACGACCGTCGCTCCACCGTCACTCGCATGAGCGGCGATCTCCTCGAGGTCGTCCCGCAGCAGCGGCTCCCCGCCCGAGAGGATCAGCATCGGCGCCGGGCTCTCCGCGAGCACCTCGTCGACCACGCGATGGCACTCGGCAGTCGTCAGCTCACCCTCCGCCGCCTGCCAGGAACCCGCCGAGATGTAGCAGTGCGCGCATGCCAGATTGCAGCGCTTGGTCAAATTCCACGCGACCACGTGGGGCACATGTGCTTGCCCATTGCCCGCGTCCCGGTCGCCGTTCGCGACGGGACGCACCCATTCCCCCGCCTGCCAAGCGGCAGATGGCGCAGGTGACGATGCCACCCCGCTTTCTCGCGGAATTACCGGTAGACTGCGCTGCATCCGCCCCGGTTCATGAACTGGTCTATCTTCAGTAGCATTTATTCGGCTACGTAGCTGGTTCAATTCGCTGACGATTTACCACAGAGGACACAGAGCGCACGGAGAACGGTCACACGAACGCTCAACCACCCTTCCTCCCGCCGTTCGTACGGTGCCCCATCCTCTGTGCCCTCTGTGTTCTCTGTGGTGGTTGCCGTGCCGTCATCGCCGCCTCACCTACGTGCTCTCGAGCGAACCCTTACCGCTTCGCATGAACGCCTCGACCGCCCGCTTGGCTTCGTCCGGCGTAGTCGTCTTCAGATCGACCGGGCACTTCTGGGCCTGCTCGTCAATGTCCCGGATTGGACAGCGCGTCACCCCCGCGGCCTTCGCCTCGTCGATGAACTTGCGCATCTCGTCCGACAGCCCATCGACGCCGGCCGCGGCCGCCTGGATCTGCTTCGCCTGAAGTTCCTTGAACATCACGAGCATGGTGTCCATGTCGAACTCGTCGGCCGCGATCATGGCCTGCTTGTTCTCATCCATCACGCGCGTCGTGACGCGCCACATGGCGTGCTCCCGGGCGAAGCGCTCCACGGTATTGCGTGCCAGGGGCCGGGCGATCAGCGGCACCAGACGGAGCCGTTCGAAGGCCTCCTGCGTCCACACGATCGGATCCTTCGCGTTGCGCGGCCGCACCTGCATGTGGCCCGTGAACGGGCAGTTCGCCTCGATGATCGGAACCTCGTCGGAATCGGAGTCGCTCCCTTCCACCACCGTCCGCTTCATCGCCTCCTGTGCCTTGACCTCCGCCAGCGCCAGCTCCTCGGCCGACCCGATGCCCATCACCAGCTGCATGTGCGTCGGAAGCAGCTTCCGGATCGCCTCGTCCAGCCGCTCATTGGTGACCACGGGAAGGGACTCGCGGGTCATGACGGGATTCAGGATTCCGGATTCGACAGGATTCAGGATTCCGGATTCAGCATTCAGAGGGGCGCCGTCACCATTCGAATGGCTGGCCCCGTTGCCGTTGCCGCTGCCGTTCCCGTTGCCGTTCCCTGAATCCTGAATCCTGAATCCTGAATCCTGATGATTCTCCAGCACGAATTCCTCGACCGCCTTGCGGGCGATGCCCAGCGCGAAGGGCGGAACGCGGAGGATTCGCACCTCGGCCTCGGGCGCCCACTCCAGCCCGGTCTCTCCGTCTTCCTCGATCCAGGGGATGTCTTCGGGCCTAACGTCCGTGGTGCCCACCAGCAGAACGCTGGAGGGCACCATTCGCAGCAGATTCTCAGCCTGCGAGCCCATCTGTGTATCTTCGATCCGGTGACTGCCGTGCCGGGCGATGATCAAGAGGTCGGGGTCGATTTCTTCAGCCCACTGGAGGATGCACTGGAAGGGTTTGCCGATGAGGATCTGCGTTTTCAAGCGGACGTCCTCGAAATCGCTGGCCATCACCTCCGCCCGCTTGAGGTTGGCCTGGCAGAGCTTGAGGAGCCCTTTGTCGATGATGTTGTTGTGGAGCTCCTCCTGCTCTTCGAACTTGAAGACCTTGGAGGCGGCCTCCGACAGCGCATAGCGGATGTTGCCGAAGACGGCGTGGTGATACTCGACATCGAAGGCACTGCAGACGAAGAGCTCGGCGTCGAACTCACGCGCCATCTCCAGGGCGACTCGCATCGCCTTGTACGAGTACGAGGAGCCATCCACACATACCATGAACCGCCCGCCTCTCAGGGGGCGGTCGTTCCGGACGACGAGCGCGTCCTTCTCGACCTGGCGCGCAACACGGCCGACGACGCCCCCCAACTGGCTGTACGGCTGCTTCCCGATCCCGTGCGCGCCCATCACCAGGAGGTCGTAGGCGCGTTGTGAGGTGCCCGCCAGCTTCTCGTCCTGCTCCTCCTCCTCCGCGACGATCCGACCGTCGGCGCCGATCCGCACGTCCCCGCGAACCGTGCCTCCGCCGTCGTACTTGTCCGCGATGTTCGGGTCGAAGCCGATCAGGCTCGGTAGGCGGCCACCGCCCGTGTTCGCTTCGCGGGCGATCTCCTCGTAATTGATCCCTTCCAGGAGCTGACGCGTGAGCTCCACCCCGTTCGTCTCGCACTTCTTCTCGACCTCGTCGAGAAAGCTGTCGGAGATGAGCTGCAGCCCCTTCTCGATCAACTTGTCGTGAATCTTACGCTGTCGCTTGATCTCCTCGGCGGATTGGAACTGCGCGGGAAGCCCGGTCTCGAGCTGGCGGAACCGGACGTCGTGTAGCCGGGCGGCGTAGACGTGATTGCCGGTCATGCGACCGCCGGATCGCGCACACAGCTCGATTGCGCGCTCCACGGCCCAATTGGAGTGGTCTGAGTTGTCGACGGGAACTAACAGCTCGCGGTACATCGCCACCTCGCGCTTGAGTTTGCGAGTGTGACCGGCGCGCACAACGCCACGACGCGAGGAGCGGCTCAGGAGAGAGCGCGAGCGAAAGAACCGCCCGCGACGGACTCGGGGCCGTACCGCGCGCGGGGTGCGCAACGGTCGCTGGCAGAGTAGAGCCCAGAGCTCCGGCCGAGCAGTGGATCGTCCGGCTCGGAGCGTCAGTTCATCGGAACCCGTGGGGCATGGGTTCCTCTAGATATGCGGCAGCGGAGAGGGTCCGCTACGAATTCAGATGTAGTGCCGTCGACTTCTTCTGCGAGATTAGGGACGAGGATCGCACATGTCAAGGAGGCTATCAGTTATCAGCTATCCGTCATCAGCCAGGAGCCCTCGGTTCTGCATCGTTGTGTTCGGGTGCGCCGTGGTGCCACGCGACTCCCGAACTGCCATAGTGGCTAGCCGATAGCTCTCCTCACAGATCCCACCCTGCTCGCGCCAGCATCCAGAGATTGACGACGATGACGAGGATTGCGATCAGGTAGAAGTGCTGGGGCAGCACACCCTCGCCGGGTGGTCTGAAGAAGGCGCCATTCATCAACGTCGGTAGTCTGAGGCCATGAATGGCCCAGACGACGCGTGCGAACCAACGACTCTGCCGGTACCAGAGGCCCCAGAAGACCACTGCGACGACCACCGCGCCGACGATGAACCAGAGCGCCGGGTGGCCCGGAACGTCGCCGATGAGGCCTTCGCGCCACATCGCGTAGACGGCGAACTCGTAGAGAAGCCCGACGTGGAGATAGACGAACGCCGCTTGCCGGAATTTCCGGGGCTCCGCCTTCTTCGTCACATCCCCTCCAGCCCGAGCTCGCTGCGTGCCTGATCCATGATCGCGGGAGTGATGCTGTCGATGCCGCGCTCCCGGGCGTAATCGGTATAGATGCGCTTGACCATCCCGCGGACGAATGACGGAACGTGCGAGAGACGCTCGCCGGCTTCGGGGCTCCAGACCACAGGGCCGCCGTTGGGGGGGGGCGGGTCGGCGAACGCTTCGTCGCGTCCGCCGTCCAGGAACGTTCGGGTCAGCTCGAGTGGCTGATCGGGGATCTTGCTTCCCCCGATCTTCACGCCGAAGCTGCTGACCATCTGCGTCTCCATCGGATTCGTGAGCATGGCGACCTCGCTGCCGCAATCGGGGCAGGCGAAGACCACGCCCATCGTCCCGTCACCGGGGAGCTGACGCTCCTCGAAGCGCATCACCTCGTCACAGCGCATGCAGAGGAACTTCATCGTCCGAGCCTCTCCTCGAGTCTGGAAGCGAGCCGCTCGAAGGCCTGAACGGCGGGTGAGTCGGGGGTGTCCAGCACCGGGGGCCGACCGCCGTCCGTCGCGTCACCCAGGGCCGGGTCGAAGGGGATCTCGGCCCAGGGCTCGACGCCGGGGATGTCCTGGACCCCCGCGCGGCTACGCGGCTGAAAGAGTTCCGCTGCACAGCCGCAGCAGGGGCAGAGATAGCTGCTCATGTTCGTCACCAGGCCCATCTGACCGACGCCCGCCTCGCGGAGGAGGCGCGCCGACTTGGCGACCACGTGCATGGCCGCCGCGGAGGGTGTGGTGACAAGCAACACGGCGCCAGGGGCGGGGACCAGCTCGAGTACGCGTTCGATGCGGTCCGTTCCCGGCGGCACGTCCACGAAGAGATAGTCGAGGGAGCCCCACGCGATATCGGCGAGGAATTCACGCAGCGTGCTGGTCTCGAGTGCCCCGCGCCAGAGGAAGCTGTCATTGGCGGGACCCTTCCAGCGGAGTGGGGCGTCGGCGGCGCTGAGCAACAGGTCCATCGACACCAGACGGACGCCGGCCGCTCCGATGGCCGGGACGATCCCGTCTTCGCCAACCATCAGCGGGGTCTCGAGGGTGCCCAGCATCCGAGCGAGCGAAGGCCCGTTCAGATCGGCGTCGACCACGCCTACACGGCGCCCGCGACGGGCGAGCAGAGTTGCCAGATTGGCGGTGATGGCACTCTTGCCGACGCCGCCCTTCCCGCTCACGACCGGGACCACCCAACGTACGTGCGACAGCCGCTCGTCCAACCTGCGCCGCTGCGCGACGACCTGGTCCAGAACCTCCTGTCCCGCGCTCCCGTCGACCTCGCCGTAGGTTCTGAATCGACGTGCCATTCGGGTCAGGGGACGAGCACGCGGCCATCCTCGCCGAGTACGGTGATCGCATCGACGGGGCACGCGTCGCAAGCTTCGATCAGACGCTCGCGGGGTGTGTCCGACGGCGCAATGAACACGGCGATTCCTTCCTCGTCGAGTTCGAATGTCTCAGGCGCTCCGGTGACACAATCGCCGAAGCCGACACAGAGCGTCCGGTCGATCCGGACTGTCATTCCTCCGATTCTGCGTTCCTCGGTTCGGCTCATTGGGGGTGTGGTTCGGCCCCCGATCCGAGGGGCTGCGTGAAGGGCTCTAAGGCGGCGGCTACTCGCGGCCGCTCAGGGCAAAGTTGAGCTCCGCCTTCAACTCCGGGTGGGCCCGCCAGACGTAGGTTCCCATCGTCGCCGCGGCGACCAGGTTGCCGATGGCGACGTTGTACCATGTCATCGCTCCGAAGACGGCGATCGACCCGAACATGGACAGCAGCGCGTGGAAGGCCACCTCGAAGACGATGAAGAGGATGAACGCGCCCGCTAGCAGCGTCGGTTCGGCCTCGGCGCGTCGGACGAGCGCAGCGACGGCGATGCCCACCAGCGCAAATGCCAGATAGTGGAACGCTGTATAGCCGAGCACGACCAACAAGTTCGCGACTCCAGCCGCCGGTTGGCCGAGAAGTCCGAAGAGCGCTCTTCCGAGCGTGTCAGGTGTTGCGAACGGATACAGGGCGATCAGGTCGATGACGAAGAACCACAGAGCCACGCTGGTCGCTCCGATGAACCCTGCAATGAGACCCTCGCGAACGATCGTACGCATTCCCACCTCCGTCACTGTGGGGAAAGTTCGACGGCGCGTCTGTCGCTACGATCCGTGGACCCAGTCGCGATCCAGTCCGGCGGGAGCTTGGAGAATGTTCGGCAAGCAGGGGGCATCGGTGGCCCCACTCCAGTCAATGATGTGCTGCACGCTCGATGGGAGCAAGGGATTCGTTCCGGAGGGATGTTACATCTCGATGGGAGTCGAGACCTTCAGCGGCTCCCCTCAGTAGTGCCATTCCGAACGAAGGGTCGTCCTCGATCGTCGGCGAGGACAGCGACACTCTGGAGACGTGGATTGCTCTCGTCAGCGGGCGCGACTAGCCGCCGCCGGGCGCCTCAGAGCTCCGCACCGCGATCGCGCCGCTCACATGGAGAGATCCCCCGCATCGATGCGCAGCCGGCGGACGGATCCCTCAGCAGCGTGCGACCCCATGGGCCGAACAATCCTGCAATGAAGCGGGTATCCGGAAGTCATACTGCGAGGGATTGGATCTTGCACCTGACACACCGAAGATTCGAGCCCCCGGCACCCGGAGCGCCCAGGTTGGACATCACAGTCCTGATTGCTGAAGACAACCTCGACAACCGGATCATCTACCGCGACTTCCTCGTGCATTCGGGATGTCGCGTGATCGAGGCGTCGAACGGGAGGGAGGCGCTGGACCGCTGTCGCGAGCACCGGCCTGACGTGGTCCTGATGGATCTCTCGATGCCGGTGCTTGATGGCTGGGAAGCCACCCGGGCGCTGAAGGAAGACCCCGACACCGCCTCCATCCCCGTCCTGGCATTGAGCGCCCACGTGGTGCTCGACGGAGACTACCGGAAGGCGACGGAAGCCGGCTTCGTCAGTTACCTGACCAAGCCGATCGAGGCGCGGCGCGTGCTGGCGGAGATCGAACGCGCGCTCAGCACCACCGGGCGCACTGGGGAGGACGGCTGAGATCGATTCGGCAGATCAGAACCCGCCGCGCCCCC
>JBBDRL010000092.1:19200-20393 GCA_040905505.1 Gemmatimonadota bacterium
TGAGCTTCCAACCTTCGGTGACCCGATCGGCGGAAAAGCTCGGATTGACCCGCGTCTCCGTCGAGGTCTCCCGGAGTTCGAGATTGCCCGAAAGCCCCACCCGGAACGTCCAGTAGTTCCAGGGGTCCCCCACCTGTGTGACGGTTGCCGCGTCCCCGTTCGCCGCGTCACCGGCGCCACCAAGATTGCCCGTGAAGCGGACGTCGAAATCCGGACCGAGGCCGCCCTGGACCGCGTAGCGCATCAGCCCGATGCGTAGCGCCTGGGTCAGACCCTCCAACGTCTCCGCGAATACGTCTGAGCCGCTCGAAGTATAGGTGAGCTGGTCCGTCAGCTCTTCCATCTCGCCCAGGCCGATGAAGTCGAGCGTGTACCGCGTTCCCCCGCCGCCAACGTCTTCACTTGTCGCGATCACATGAACGTCGGAATCTGCACGGTCCTGCGCCCAGTTGACGAAGTCGATCTCGGTGCGGAAATGCGTCCTGTCGCACGGCATGCGGCCCTGGCAATCCAGAAACACGCTCGGCACCTCCGCGGTCCCCGCCGTCGCCGAAGACGCGAGCTGCGCCGTACCGACCGACGGCGATACGCCGATCACCACCGCCGCCGCCAGCGTCGCGATGGAGAGCCGGACGCCGGCCGGCGCGGACGCGCCCAAGGACCGTAGGCGCTGGCCGCAGAACGGAGGACGTCGGGACTCGCGGGCAAAAAGGTAAGGCACTTGAACCCTCGTTATCGGTCTATATCGATTAAGCAGGAGCGGCCGAAACATAGGCTGGTTGGCCTCAGCCGCGCGCGGCGCGCGCGAGGTTACCAGATTCAGCCAGGCCTCCCGACCAGCGCGTCGTTGTGATACATCTCATGAATACGCGCACGTTTTCGAAAGAGGGGTACCGTTGAGGGGGGTGATCCGTTGGGTGAACGCCCGCCGCTTGACCATCACGCCGTCAAGTCCGTTGTGATACCGACAATCCGATGTCCAGGGGCTGTATACAAAAAAGAGAGCCCCGGACTTGGGGCGCTCGGGGCGCAGCGCGTGAACTGAACGACGGTGATGCGAATGGAGCCTACCGGGATCGAACCGGTGACCTCCTGCTTGCAAAGCAGGCGCTCTCCCAGCTGAGCTAAGGCCCCTTGAGAGTCCGAAAGCTAACATGGAGCGGGACAGAGGGTCAATCCCGGACTACCGCTGC
>JBBDRL010000093.1:0-14739 GCA_040905505.1 Gemmatimonadota bacterium
ACCGTTTGTAGAGGTACGGCACCCACCCGCCGATGATCACGATCTCATCGAGATAGGGACGCAGCTCGAAGACGATCCGCTGGAATGCTCGTTCGTACTTGGATAGGTCCATCAGCCAAGTAGATGCTGGGACGCCAGGAGATGTTCGGCCTGCTCGCGACCACGCAGTGGATAATTCCAGAGGTCGAGCACGAGCTGGAGGTCGCTCACCACAGGCAGTCCGTTCGCCGTTCTCCTCCCATGCCAGACAGAATCACGGTAGTAGGGCTTGAGCAGGACGAGACGGCCGTCGTCCCCCACCGGCCACTCCTGTTCGCGGGCGAACTCCAGAAGCTCATCGGGCTTGCTCACTTCAAGGTAGAGGTGGACGCGTTCCCACGTCGCGTGCGGAGCGACGAGGGAGGCGCCGGCTTGCAACGTGAGCGCCCACTGGTGGCCTTCAAAGATGCCTTTCGACCGCTCAAGGAACCGGATTGGATCGCCGATCGGGGCGTGGACGGCAACACTCTGATTCCTGGTCCAATCGTACGCGCCCGTCCAGAGCGAAAGGAGCCGCTTCGGATCGGTGAGCCTGATCTCGGATTCTCGGCCGCTACGGCGAGCGTCGACGACGTCGTATCGCTCAAGCTCGCGGATGGTTCGGGTAACGGTGGCGGGGCCTACGCCCGCGGCGTCGGCCAGCTCCCGCACCCCCCAAACCCGGTTCGCATGCTTCGGCTCCATGAGAGTGCGGAGGACGAGGCTGCTCCGGTCGGCAAAGGGATCGAACGTTCGGGATGGGGTCGAACGCGCGGGAGGCTGCAGTCCCTCCCGGTCCACGAGAAGGTTCGGAAGGGAGAGGAATACAGCCCCGCCGAGATCGACGTAGCTCTCCTGCGCCTTGCGAAACCGCTCACGGAGCCCGCGGGTCGCCCGCGGCACGACCCAGACGGTGTTCGCAGAGCGGCGACGGGTCGCTGCGCTTTCCGTCCACGCCTCCAGGTCCAGCGACAGCTTCTTTCCCCCTTTCAGCTCCACGACAGCGTCGCAGTTCGACTCCTCGCCCGCTCGGATCTGTGCCGTCGGCGCGAGCGCCTGCTTCAAGAGCAGCAGAGCGTCCGATTCCATCCGGCATGGCGATCGTTTCATCTTCACACGCTCGTTTCACATATCTGAAACAGTCAAAGTATGTGAAACAATCGTCGGACGGGCCCTCTACGTCAAGTGCGCAGGATACGCCACTACCAGTTGCCCTGGACCCGAAGGAACGCATCCGGTGAGGGTCTCGAGAAGCACGATAAAACCTGTCGCGGCGTCCGTGCTGACGGGCTGGCGTTGAGCACTTTGCAACGATTCCGTTGAGCACTTCGCAACGCCCGTCGGTGAGCAGATCGCAGCGTCCTCTCCCGGTCCTGTCCTGCCAGGTCCGCCTTCCCCGAACCAACTTACACCCCCCTCGTCTCACGCCATTGGAGCTCTCGAAACTGTCCTCCCCATGGGCCACCGGGAAAAATGTCCGTTGTCCTCCTCATGGGCCACCGGTCAGGAGCGTCGGAGCGCAGGATACGTATCGCGATATCGCGATACTCGAGCAGCGACTTCCCACAAGCTGGGCATTCGCGCTGCGCGCTCAAGCCCGATGGGCGAGTCCTTCCCCCCGGACGCGGTCGCACACGCCAAGCGGTGGCTCCAGGAGATACGCGCCGGAAAGAACGGATCGGACGATTACGAAGTACTTCCAGATAAGGAGAAGCGACCACCCCACCCGAACCGGCGTACGATCCGCGGAACCACGAGACCGATGCGAATCTCAGAGTTGTCCGAGGAATGGCGCGCCCTGGCCGAGCAGCAGCGGCGACTCGGGGCGGAGCCGCAGGCGCGCACCCTCGAGTACTGCGCCGATGCGCTCTGGAGCGTCCTGCGAGCGAACGACGACGAGTTGCTGAACCTGCGACAGGCCGCCGGAGAATCCGGCTACACACCGGATCACCTCGGCCGACTGATGCGCGAAGGCAAGGTCCCGAACGCCGGCCGGAGAGCACGCCCGCTGATCCGCAGGAGCGATCTACCCGCGAAGCCGGAGAGAAAGCCCACCACGGGTACCGCGGGGCCGGAGAGCGACTATATTTCGGGCAGGCTCTTCCGGGACATCAGCACCTCCAAATTCGGAGTTTGATGATGTCCAAGACGAAGAAGAAATGCTGGTCGGAATCGTTCGGAGTCTATGGCTCCACGATCCGCGTGTCAGAGCGGGATCCGGGTGGAATTCTCTACCTGCTCTGGGTTGACAAATCGGGTAAGCAGCGGAAGCGGAGCCTCGGGCATCGCGACCGCAGGCGTGGGAAGAAGGAGGCGCTGGCGCTGGCGAACCAGCTGGCGACCACCCGGGCGTCGATGGTCTCGGCGCCCGAGCCCGAGCGCGAGCCGCTCACCCTCGCGGAAGGGATCGAGAGGGCGTTCGATCCACTCGAGGGAATGTATCCGACCCAGACGAAGCACGCGCTGGAAGCCCGACGGCTTGCCGGTCGCGGCGCCGCGATCCTGGGGAGGGACATGACGTGGGCGGAGCTGACGCCGGGCAAGATCCAGTCTCTCGTCCGGGTGCTCGCACGAGACAGCGAGCAGGGCAGGGGAGCCCGCACGGCCGAGTACATGTGCGACATGCTGTACGGCGTCGCCGCGTGGCTTCGGCAGGAGGAGCTGGTTCCCGAGACGGCGGCACTGCCGAGGCGGAACTGGAAGGTGCGCCTGAAGCAGGAGTGGAAGGCGCTCACCGGGCACGAGGTAGAACCGAAGCGGCCGCGCCATACGGTCGAGGAAGTCTCGGCGATCTTCCGGGCGCTGCCCGGCGCTGACCCCCGGCTTCGGTTACTGGTTGAGCTGGCGGCGGAGTTGAGAGCCGGGCAGGCGGTACGGGCCCGGCGTTCCGATCTGGATCTCGAGCCGGTCGGAGGGTTCGGATTGGGCCGCTTCGTCGTCCACGGGAATGGGAAGAAGCACGGCGAAGTCGTGGACCTGCACCCGGAGTTGCGGGCATTGGTGGATGAGACCCTCGCCACCGGCTACCTCTCCGATGCCGAGATCGCGTACCGGTGGGAAGAGATCCCGGACTACTACCTCTTCCCCGCGGGTCGGTTGAGAAGAGGGAAGGTGAGGGTCGATCTGGCGAAGGCGGGGTATCTGGGCCCGACCGCGATCCGGGACATGTTCCGGGCGCTGGAGAAGCTGGCGGGGGTTGAGCACCAGACCGGAAGATCCTTATACGGTCTGCGTCGGCAGGCGACCGACCTGGCGCCCGAGTTCGCCCAGGACGCGCGGGTGCTCAACCGCCTCAGCGGTCATCTGGATAGCGCGACCCGCGAGCGGATATATCAGGATCCGATGAACGAGCTGGTGCTCGCACGGGCGGCGAAGGCACGGCAGCAGATGCGGGAGTACGTCCGAGGCGGGAAGGAGAGCAGTCCGGTGAACGGCGCAGCCGTGCAGCGTCACGGGAAAGCGAAGCCGCCCGAGACCAACCTATCCCAAACCTATCCCAGAGTTATCCCACCCCCTCCGGGAAAGAGAAAAGCCCCGACAGCGTAAACGCCATCGGAGCTTTCACTTACAGCAGTCGGGACGGCGGGATTTGAACCCGCGACCCCCTGAACCCCATTCAGGTGCGCTACCGGGCTGCGCTACGTCCCGAACCGGTACTTCCCCTCGCTGACGCGACGGGCGAAGACAACCCAAAAGCTATCCGCCGTCTCCGATAACGTCAACCTGCCGCGCCACCGCTCCCAACCATCCTTTCCGCACGGTCTCCTGCTGCTCGCTCGGCGCCTCGACCCGTCCAATCTTCGCCCGCCGCTCCGGCCTCGGCCCCATCCGCACCGCCACCTCCCGCAGCAGCCCCCTGCGCATCAACGTCAACCGAACCAGGTCACCCGCGTCCCCGTCCCGGCCGCGGCCGCCCAGCTCCGCCAGCGTCGCTCTCCCGCCGTCAACGGCCACCATCGAATCGCCGGCGTTGACGCCCGCTTCGTATCCGGGGGTGCCGGCCAGCACGTGCGTGACGGTCAGCGACCCACCGCTCTCCCTCACTCGTAGGCCGAGCCGCGTCTCGAGTGCAGTGGGCGTGGCCGTTTTCGCTGCGCCCGTCGGAGTGTCCGCGTCATCCGACGCGAGCAGCTCCAGCCCAGCGGCCTCGAGATGCGCATCGAAGTCGATCTCGGCGACGCCGCGAACGTAGCCCTCGAACAGCGCCTCCAGGCTCCCCCCGTACACCTCCTCGGCGACGCTCTGAACCCCGCCCGCGCCCGCCTCCGGGAACCCGACGTCCTCCGCGCCGTAGCGCTCCCAGAGCAGCCGCATCACGTCGTCCAGCGAGCGCTCGCCCGCCGAGTTCCTGCGGATCTCGAGATCCAGAGCGAGCGCGACCAGCGCACCCTTCTGGTAGTATGAGATCTGCGCGTTGGGCGTATTCGCGTCCGGTCGGTAGAACTTGATCCAGGCGTCGAACGAGGACTCTTCCAGCGTCTGATGATGACGGCCCGGCAGCGCCTGCAAGCGGGCGATCGCTTCGCCGAGCCGCTCGAGGTATCGCGCCTCGCTCATCAAGCCGGCGCGGCGCAGGATCAGGTCCGTGTAGTAGGTGGTGAACCCCTCCACGACCCAGAGATTCCGCGTGTAGTTCTCCCGCGTGTAGTCGAAGGGTCCGAGTGGTGTGGGGCGGATGCGCTTGCCCAGCCAGACGTGGAAGAACTCGTGGGCGACGAGCGCGATCAGCTTCTCGTAGTCGTCGCCGGCCAACCACGAGAGGGAGACGAGCAGGGAGCTGGACGCCCGGTGCTCGAGCCCGCCGCGGCCGTCCGGCGCGACGTGCAGGATGAAGAGATAGCGGTCGTACGGCAGGCCCCCGAACATCCGCGAGCAGACCTCGACGACGCGCCGCGTATCCGCGACGAGCCGTGTCTCGTCGACCTCGCCGGGCCCCCAGACGGCGTATCGGTGCGGCAGTCCCTCCTGCTCCCAGACGATCGTCCGATGGTTGCCGATCTCGATGGGTGAGTCGACCAGCTCGTCGTAACTGAACGCGACGAACGTCCCGTCGGCCCGCTCGTGCAGGCTCGTCGCCACGCGCCATCCGGCCGGCGGCGCCACGCGGACCCGCGCTTCCTCCCCCTCCATACCGCGGGCGAACACGAACACGGACGCGCCGTTCACGTAGCCGTGCGAGTCGTCCAGGTGGCTGGTCCGAACGGAGAGCTCGTTGGCGTAGACCCGGTAGCTCGCGGTGATGGAGCTGCTCGACCCGCCCTCGATGCGCCACGTATTCTTGTCGAGTTTCCGCCACCCCAGGGGCAGCCCCGCCGAGTCGTGCGCCTCGAAGTCCTGAACGTTTCGCGGGAACTCCCGCATCAGGTAGGACCCGGGGGTCCACGACGGCAGCACCAGATCGACCGTGCCGGTTCCGCCGTGGAGCCGCACCCTCACGGAGAAGAGGTGAGTGTGCGGCTCGGCCAGAGAGAGTTCGTAATCGACTGCCACGTTATCGACTGCCCCGTCATCCATTGTTCCGCCCGCGCCACGCCAGGGCGACAAGGGCTCCGGTCACGACGCCCGAACCGATGGCGATCGGGCGGCTCGCTGCGCTCAGGGGTGACTCCCTGAGCAGGTTGCCGGCGACGAACAGCACGTTCGCCGGGCGTTCCGCCAGCCGCCTCATCAGGTAGGGATACCAGGATTCGCCGTAGGGAAGGTAGATCCGCACGCGATAGCCTTCCTCGCGCAGCCGCTGCTGGAGGTCTCGTCGGATGCCGTAGAGCATCTGGAATTCGAACGATTCACGGGCGATGCCGTGCTCGAACGCATAGCGCCTCGTCGCCGCGATCAGCTCCTCGTCGTGCGTCGCGATCGCCGGGTAGTTCCCCTCGTCGAGGAGCATCTTCATCTCCTCGGCGAACATCCGCTGGACCTCGGGCATCTCCTGGTACGCGATCGACGACGGCTCGCGGTACGCGCCCTTGACCAGTCTCACCCGCGCCCCGAGCCCGTTCAGCCGGCGCACGTCGTCGGGGGTCCGGTGCAGATAGGACTGGACGACCGTGCCGACGTTGCGGAACCCCAGGTGCCAGAGCGTCTCCACCAGTCGGATCGTCCGCTCGGTGTAGTCGCTGCCCTCCATGTCCAGCCGGACGAAGATCCCGTCGGTTCCGCCCTCGAGCGCGCGCGCGCGAAACAGGATACGGGAGAGATTCTCGACGCAGAACGACTCCTCGATCTCCAGCCCGAGCTGCGATGGCTTGACGGAGATGTTGCCGTGCAGCCCGTCGGCCGCGATCCGCTCCAGGCTGCGAATGGCCATATCGGCCGCCGAGAGGGCCTCGGCCCGGCTGATCACCAGCTCGCCCAGGTAATCCAGGCTGAAGGTGAAACCGTCCGCGTTCAGTTGGCTCGCGATACGGACCGCGTCGTCCAGCGTGTCGCCCGCGACGAAGCGCTGCGCGAGTCGACGCGAGAGCGGCGTCTCCCTCACCGCCCGCCGCATCGTCCGATTGTCGCTCAGGTAGAGCAGGCTCTGTCGCAGCATTCGCTGGGGTTGATTCGTCCGGTTCCGAGCACGTCAGGCCAATTCATCCCGCTTGCGGGCGATGGCCTCGTCCAGGATCTCCTTCACGCGCGTGAGTGTGAGCTTCTCGAGCTCGGCGCGCGCTTCCTCCGCGGTCGCGCCGGTCGCGAGGTCGCCCGTCTCCACATGCCCCATGATCGCCGACCCTTCGTTGGCCCAGCGCAGGAAGATGAGGTACGCGGCGTACGAGCCCGGCTCCTCCTCGCTCTCATCGATCTCGAGCGCGACCGTGTACGGTGAGCCGTCGGATGCCTCGAAGCTGGGCGCGCGGCCGTGCACGGCGGTGTAACCGCCCAGGGTGGATTCGTCGGCGTCCTCCGGAGCGATCGGGTTGAGCCGATCTTCCATTCCGCTGAATTTCACGGGGCCAACCTATCTGGGGTCAAAGTGGCCAACAACGAGGTTCGCTGCATAAGTTGAGGTTGCAGAAGCAGCATCCGGGCCGGGCGCCCGGCCTTCTCGACCTCCCTTGCGAGCCGCATGCCTTCGCAGCAGATGCACGCCGCCGTCTTTTCCGAGTTCGGGGGACCCGAGGTCCTGCGACATGCCGAGGTCCCGCGCCCGACCCCCCAGGCGGGCGAGGCCCTGGTGGAGGTCCATGCCGCGGCATTCAACCACCTGGATCTCTGGGTCAGACGCGGCCTCCCGATCGACACTACGATGCCGCACATCGGCGGGTCCGATATCGCCGGCGTGGTCGCCGCGGTTGGGCCCGGCGTCGATCGGGCGCTCGTCGGTACCCGCGTCGTCGTGAACCCCGCGCTCTTCTGCGGTAGCTGCTCCTTGTGCCGACGCGGCGACGAGGCGTTCTGCGAACGCTTCCGGATCCTCGGCGAACACACCGACGGAGGCTTCGCCGAATACGCGGTCGCTCCTGCCGGCAACTTGCATGAGATCCCCGCGCATGTCGAGTTCGAGGTCGCCGCCTGCC
Source organism: Gemmatimonadota bacterium (assembly GCA_040905505.1). Classification (GTDB taxonomy): domain Bacteria; phylum Gemmatimonadota; class Gemmatimonadetes; order Longimicrobiales; family Longimicrobiaceae; genus WHSP01. Next base: position 7,521 of record JBBDRL010000093.1, read on the forward strand.
TGCCGGTCTCGTACCAGACCGCTTGGCGCGCGCTCGTCAACCGTGCACGGGTGAAGCCCGGCGACGACGTGCTGGTCATTGGCGCTTCGGGTGGCACCGCCATCGCCGCGATCCAGATCGCGCGGCTCGCGGGCGCCCGCGTATTCGCCGTGACGAGCGGCCCGGCCAACGTCGAACGCGTCCGTGCCCTGGGCGCCGATGAGGTTTACGATAGGGAGGCGGTCGATTTCTCGCGTGAGGTCTACGGGGCGACCGCACGGAGGGGGGTGGACATCGTGGTCGAGAACGTCGGCGAGCCGACCTGGCAGGGAAGCCTCCGCGCCCTCGCCCCCGGCGGCCGCCTCGTCACGTACGGAGCGACCGCCGGGGCCGAGGTGAAGGTCGACCTGCGGCGTCTCTTCTGGCGTCAGCTCCAGATCATCGGGACCACCATGGCCTCCCGAGCCGAGTTCGCCGCGATGCTCCGCGCCGCCTGGACCGGGCGAATCCACCCCGTGATCGACTCCCGATATCCGCTAACCGAGGCCCGCGCCGCCCATGAGCGCCTCGAGGCCGGTCGGCAGTTCGGCAAGATCATCGTCGTCCCCTGAACGGCGAATCGTATCCTGACCCGGTGATCGGGTGATCGGGGCAGCAGGGCAGCAGGGCAGCAGGGCAGCAGGGCAGCAGGGTCCGCTCGGTAGGCTGACAGAACGATGCCCACGGCCACTCCTTGTCGAGAGCCTGCCACACATCCCTGCCACATACGACGAAGCGTCGGGCGATGACCCGGCCCTCCGCATTCGTCCTGGAAAGCCTCTGGCATCCCCGCCATCCCCCTACTCGACCCGGTGAACCTCCGCGGCCCGAGGACCCCTGGGGTCGTCTACCAGCTCGAATTCCATCCGGTCGCCCTTCTTCAGCGAGCGGAACCCCTCCATGCTGATGGCCGAGTGATGAACGAACGCGTCCTTGCCGCCGTCGTCCGGACGAATGAAACCAAACCCTTTGTCCTCCTTGAAGAAGCCGCCGGACTCCCGAACGACGGCGGCCAATCCGCGTTTGCGGTTGCAGGCTATTCCCTACTCCCTATTCCCTATTCCCTGCATCTCCCCCTGGCCCGTCGCTTGCCTCCTCTGAAGGGGCCATGCAAGTTCATTGAAGGGCTACTCTGCGCGAATGCCGAACCCTGGACATCGGAACAATGGCTGAGATTCTCTCGCGGTCCGCGGAGGACCAGGCGATTCTGGCGAGCGAGGCGGTCACCTCATTCCTGGGACGAATCGATGGGGCCGTGCGCGTTACCGACGATCAGGTCGTGGTCGTCGATCAGAAGGTCCTGCGTGACCACTCGATCGACGAGCTCGTCCGCGCCGCCGTCCTGACCGACGATGCCGACGTCCGGGACACGGCGAGGTGGATCATCGGCGAGGTCGGCGCGGCGGTAGGGGTCGTCCCGGCCTCCATCCACGAGCTCTACATCGCGCGCGGCCGCGGAGACGTGAGCGGATTCACCGTACCCGCCATGAACGTTCGCGCCGCATCGTACGACACCGCGCGCGCGCTCTTCTCCGCCGCGCGGGAGATGGACGTGGGCGCCCTGATCTGCGAGATCGCGCGCTCGGAGATCGGCTATACGGATCAGCGGCCGGCGGAGTACGTCGCCGTAATTTCCGCCGCCGCCATCAAGGAAGGCTGGTCCGGTCCGCTGTTCATTCAGGGCGATCACTTCCAGGTCAACGCGAAGAAGTTCGCGGCGGACCCCGAACCGGAGCTCAAGGCTGTTCGCGACCTGATCCGCGAGGCGCTCAAGGCGGGTTTCTACAACGTCGACGTCGACACCTCCACGCTGGTCGATCTCTCGCACGAAACGCTCGACGAGCAGCAGGAGACGAACTACCGCCTTTCGGCCGAGCTGACGGCGTTCATCCGCAAGTTCCAGCCGGAGGGGATCACCGTCTCGGTCGGCGGGGAGATCGGCGAGGTCGGCACCGAGAACTCGACGCCGGAGGAACTACGCGCCTACATGGACGGCTACGATCGCTCCATGGCCGAATTCGGCGAGCGCCTCGGGAAGGATCTCGCGGGGCTGTCGAAGATCTCCGTGCAGTCCGGCACGTCTCACGGCGGCGTCGTCCTGCCGGACGGCTCGATCCAGGAGGTGGCCATCGACTTCGAGACCCTCCGCGTCCTGTCGTCCCTCGCTCGCGACGAGTACGGCCTCGGCGGCGCGGTCCAGCACGGCGCTTCGACGCTTCCCGCGTCGGCCTTCGGCAAGTTCCCCCAGGTCGAGACGGTCGAGATCCACCTGGCCACGAACTTCCAGAACATCCTCTACGAGCACCCGTCCCTCCCCGACGAGCTCCGCGAGCGGATGTACGAACACTGCCGCACCAACTTCGCGAACGAGCGAAAGCCCGAGGACACCGAGGAGCAGTTCATCTACAAGACGCGGAAGAAGGCGCTGGGTGCGTTCAAGCGCGAGCTCTGGGAGCTGCCCGAGCCCAATCGCGCGGACATACGTTCCAGCCTCAGCGAACAGTTCGCGTTTCTGTTCGACACGCTCGCCGTCCGCGACACGCGGGAAATGGTGCGTCGCTTCGTCTCGCCGCCGCGCTTCACCCGGCCGGGTCCGACCGCTTTGCGCCTCCAGGCAGCCGCCGACGACTGGGATCTCTCCGACTGAGCGAGATGGAATGCCGGCGGACCGCGGAACGAATCGTGCTCCGACTCGCCCGCGACTCCGGAATCCGGAACCTGGCGCCTGCCGGGTTCTGACGCCCCTCGGCTCCTGTCGTAAAGCAAACGCGTGAAAGCCGAAAACCAGGTCGCCGATCACGCCACGATCCGCGAGAACAAGCTGTCGCTCGTCGAGCGGCTGGCTGAAGACCTCGCGCACGAGATCAAGAACCCGCTCCACGCGATGGTGATCAACCTCGAGGTGCTGCGGCGCCGGCTCGCGCGCCTGGAGGGGAATGGCGGTGAGGATCTGCTTCGTTACACCGGCATCGTCACCTCTGAGCTGGAACGCGTAAACCGCCGAATCGACCTGCTGCTGCGCCTGACCCGTCCCTACCGGGAGCCGGAGGATTCGAGCTCGCTCTCGGAAGTGTTCGAAGAGCTGCGGGAGCTGGTCGAGCTCGAATGTGAGCGGCGGAACCTCAGTTGTCGCTTCGAGCCGCCGCGCTCGATGGTCATGCTTCCCCGGGCCGCCGCCCGCCAGCTCATCCTGAGCCTGGTCCTGGAAACGCTCGACGCGCTTCCACCCGGCGGCACCCTGAGCGTGGCTCCGGAGGTGGAGGCCGACATCGTCCGCATCCACTTCCACGGCCATCATCCGACGAGCGGCCTCGGAGACCACGCGGCGCGCGACGACAGCGGCTCCTACCTCACGGCGGCCCGAGCGCTGACGGAATGCCTGGGCGGGAGTCTGGAAACCGCCGCGGCGGCTCGGGAGAAACGCGCCGGCGTGGCTACGGATACCTACGTGCTCGCCCTTCCGCGTGACGCCTGAGATCCTCCTGATCCCGGGAACCTCGGCCGCGCGCGCCGGGTAGCCAATGGTTCGAGCGGGGTGCCGGCCACCCTGCTCCGGGCGGGTCTGCAAAATCACAGAAATTCTAATAAACGGGTTGCATGTCAGCCAAGATTCTGATCGCCGACGACGAGCGCCACATTGCCGAAGGACTTCAGATGCTCTTAGCCGACGACGGCTTCGAGGTCGATGTGGCGACCGATGGGCAGGCTGCGTGGGAGATGCTCGAGGACGGCAGCTACGCGCTGGTCCTCGCCGATCTCCGGATGCCGGAAGTCGACGGGCTCGAGCTCTTCTCCAGGATGCGCGAGGCCAAGATCGGCAGCGAGATCATCATCATCACGGGTAAGGGTACGATCGATACCGCCAAGGAGGCGATGCGGCTGGGCGCGTACGACTATCTGGAGAAGCCCCTGAAGATCGATCGCCTGAAGGAATTGATCCCGAAGGCCGTCGAGAAGTATCAGGTTCGCGAATCGAACCGGCAGCTCCAGGAGCGGCTGAAGGGGCTGACGCGCTTCGGCGACCTGATCGGTCAGTCGGAGGAGATGCGGGAGATCTACGCCATGATCGATGCCGCGGCCCCGTCCAGCGCCAGCATCCTGGTCGTCGGGGAGAGCGGGACCGGCAAGGAGCTCGTCGCCCGCGCGATCCACGACAAATCGACGCGCAGCAAGGGTCCCTTCATCGCCATGAACTGCGCGGCCTTTCCGCGAGACATTCTGGAGAACGAGCTCTTCGGGCACGAGAAGGGGGCCTTCACGGGCGCTCTGAACGAGAAGCCCGGCTGCTTCGAGCTCGCCGATGGCGGCACCCTCTTTCTCGACGAGGTCGCCGAGATGGAGAGCGACATCCAGGTCAAGCTGTTGCGGGCGCTCGAGGAGCGCTCGTTCCGGCGCCTCGGAGGCCGGAAGGAAATCCACGTCGACATCCGGGTCGTGTCCGCCACCAACAAGCACGTCCAGAAGGCGGTGGATAAGGGCGAGCTTCGCGAGGATCTGTATCACCGCCTGGCGGTGATCCCGCTCTATCTGCCTCCGCTCCGCGACCGGCGGGGCGACGTACGGGTGCTGGCCGAGTCCTTCCTCCAGCGCTTCGCCGAGGAGAACGGGAAGGAGGTCGAGGGTTTCGCGCCCGAGGCGCTCGAGTTCATCAACCAGTACCGCTGGCCCGGCAACGTCCGCGAGCTGAAGAACGCGGTCGAGCGCGCCCTCATCCTGGCCCATGGCGGGCAGATCACGCTGGCGGACCTGCGCGCCCACGAGCTCATCACGAGCGAGGATCGCGAGCTCCGGATCCCCGTGGGGACCTCGCTCGAACAGGCGGACCGTACGCTGATCCTGAAGACGTTCTCCTTCGTCAACGGTGACCACCAGAAGGCGGCATCCCTGCTGGGCCTCGAGGAAGAGAAGCTCCGCAGCGAGCTCTCGGCGCTACTGTCGGCCGAGACGGCGCCGACCGCTTGACCCGCATCGCACCCCCACTCGGGCATGAATCCGGGCGAAAGGATATTACTAATGCGTGACCACGATGACCTGCCGTACATCGTAATCGAACGCCGCGGGGCCGGCTTCGGCCCCTTCCTCTGGGGCGCTCTGGTGGGCGCCGGCGCGGCACTCCTCCTGGCTCCTCGCTCCGGCGCCGAGACGCAGGAGGACATCAGAGATCGGGTGATACGCGTCCGCTCCAAGGCCGAGGAGCGGGTCGGCGCGGTGCGCGATACCGCGAACCGCACCCGCACCCGGATCGAGGACCAGTTCGGCGCCGTCAGGGAGCAGTTCGACGAGGTGCTCGGCCGCTCCGACGACCGGCCCGGGTTCGGGGGTGATGCCGCGGCCGAGGCGCGCCGTGCGGCTCGCGAGGCGCGCGCGGAAATGGAGCGCGGCCGACATGCCGGCAGCCCTGGGTCGGAACCTCTTGCCGGCCGCCCCGCCCGCCCCGATGCCCCGGCGCGGCCCGAGGGACCCGCGGACCTCGAGTGACGGAGCGTCCGGGAGGCGCCGCCTATCTCGATGGCCCGCCGATTCGGACTTAGCTCGGGTACCGGTCCCCTCGTCGCTGCTGCGAAGGGCGCCGTCCAGCGCGCCCTGCGCGGCACGGCCGATTTCGCCACCCGCGTCTATCACAAGGCCGGTGACGACGACATCTTCTTTCTGGCCGGCGGAATCTCCTTCAACTTCCTCCTCGCGGCGATCCCCTTCACCCTCCTCCTGATCGCCGCGTTCGGCTACATCCTGCAGGCTACGCTCCCGGATCCCGAAGCCGCCGCGGTCGCCTACATCGTCGAGATACTCCCGACCTCGCCACGCGTCGTCGAGTTCGCAAGGGAGCTGGTCAGCGATGTGGTCGGAGGGCGCAGTGGCATCACCGCGGTCGGCGTCGTCCTGCTGGTCTGGGTGTCGACCCGCCTCATCGGCTCGCTACGCAGCGCGCTCCGCGCCGTCTTCGACATTCGTGAGGATCGCGGCATCATCGCCGGTAAGCTGTTCGACGCCAAGATGGTGATCGTGGCCGGCACGCTCTTCGTCGCCAACACGGCGATCACCATCGGCCTCGAGGCCGCGCAGACCTACGGGGTTCAGCTCCTCGGGCTGAGCGACCGGCCGGAGGTCGCCGCCCTCCAGGCGATGTACGCGCAGCTCCTCGCGTATGCGTTCATCTTCCTCATGTTCGTGCTGATCTATCGCTACCTGCCGGCGCGGCGCGTACCCTGGAGGATCGCACTCGTCGCCGCTACCTTTACCGCCGTCGCCTTCGAGCTGCTCAAGGCCGTCTTCGCCTGGTACGTCGCCAATGTCGCCGACTATACGAGCGCGTACGGCACGCTCGCCACAGGCATTCTGCTCGTTTTCTGGATCTATTACTCCGCCACGGTGTTCGTATTGGGCGGCGTCGTCGGCCAGGTTTACGAACTCCATCGTATCCGCCGTCGGCAGCGAGAACTCCTGGATTGATCATGGTACGATTTCTGACCGCGTGCGCCTGTATCCTGCTCCTGGCGATCGATGCGCCCGCGCTCCTCGCCCAGGCCCTGCCGGGCGCGCCGCTGGCGATCGCCCACGGCGTCGCGCGCGACGGCGCGGCCCGTTACCGAGACCCGCCCGTCAACGTCGACGGGCGCTATGTCGTGATCTCGCTCGACGAGCACATGCTTTACCTCATGGAGGACGAGCGTGTCATCTGGTCGGCCATCGTGGGCACCGGGACCGGTACCCGCCTCGAAGGGGCGGGACGGCGGTGGGATTTTTCCACTCCCCGCGGCATGTTCCGTGTCCAGTTCAAGGAGAAGGACCCGATCTGGCGCGTGCCCGACTGGGCGTTCGTCGAGCGCGGTGAGGAGATCCCGCCGCTGGACCACCCCAGCCGCAGCGAGCCCGGGATGCTCGGCACCACGGCGATCTATCTCGAGGAGGACATCGCCGTCCACGGCACCAACAACCCCGAGCTCCTCGGCCAGTCCGTATCCCACGGCTGCATCCGGATGACGAACGAGGCGGTCAGACGCCTTTATCACGAGGTGGAGATCGGGACTCCGGTGATAATTTATTAGGATTCAGGAGTCGGGATTCAGCATTCAGGGGGTATGGACCTCATCGCGCCGCTGTTCAGTCGCGATCCAATCACTGCTGGATCTCTGACCGTCCGTCCCCGAATCCTGAATCCTGACTCCTGAATCCTGATCCCTTGCCGTCCTCACTCATCGTC
>JBBDRL010000093.1:14839-20313 GCA_040905505.1 Gemmatimonadota bacterium
GAATCCTGAATCCTGACTCCTGAATCCTGATCCCTTGCCGTCCTCACTCATCGTCTCGAACCGCAAAGCCCGGCACGAGTTCCACGTTCTCGAAGCCTTCGAGGCGGGGCTCGTTTTGCAGGGGACAGAGGTGAAGGCCCTGCGGGAGGGGAAGGCGAACATGCTCGATGCGTTCGCCCGGTTCGACGGGGGCGAGCTGTGGCTCTACAACCTCCATATCTCTCCCTATGATCCGGGGAACCGCTTCAATCATGAGCCGACTCGCCCCCGAAAGCTGCTCCTGCGGCGCCGGGAGTTGCGCAAGCTCGTGGGACAGGTGGAGCAGAAGGGCCTGACGCTGGTGCCGCTCGATCTGCACTTCCGGCGGGGCGTCGCGAAGGTGAACCTGGCGCTCGCCCGGGGGAAGAAGCTCCACGACAAACGGCAGGATCTGAAGAAGCGTGACGCGGAGCGGGAAATCGCGCGAGGGCTCAAGGATGCTTAGAGGCGCCACGGCAATCCTGGCCGCGGTGCTCGGCTGCGGCTGCGCGGCGGGCGTCGCATGGGGGCAGACCGCCGCTGCGGAGCGGCTCGTGGTGATCGATGCCGGCCACGGCGGCGTCGACCCCGGCGCGCGCGGTCCATCCGGCACACTCGAGAAGACGGTCGTCCTGGACATTGCGCGGCGGCTCGAAGCGCTGCTCCGCGCGGATCCGAGCTACGACGTCCGCCTCACCCGAACCACCGACACGCTCGTTCCTCTCGCCGATCGGCCCCGGTTCGCCAACCTCTGGCGCGAGCGAAAGGGAACGAGCCCGCCCTCGCTCTTCATCTCCCTTCACGCGAACGCGCACCGCCAGCGGAGCGTCCGCGGAGTCGAGACCTACTTTCTCTCCGAGGCGCTCACCGACGACGCGCGGCGCGTGGCGGCGTTCGAGAATGCGGCGCAGCGCTTCGAGGAGTCTGCCCCGAGCGACGATCCGCTCGGCTTCATTCTGACCGACCTGCGGCAGAATCACTATCTGCGCGAATCCAGCGAAGGGGCGGCGCTGATCCAGCGGCGGCTGGCGTCCTTCCATCCGGGCCCGGATCGGGGCGTCAAGCAGGCTGGGTTCGTCGTTCTGGAGGGCGCCTTCATGCCGGCCGTACTGGTCGAGCTGGGATTCATCAGCAATCCGGAAGAGGAGGCACTCCTCTCGTCGGCCGCGCACCAGGACCGGCTCGCGGGTGAACTGGCCCGGGCCGTCTTCGATTTCTTCGAGCGCGCGGGAATCGATCAGCCGGTCACCGATCGCCGGCCTGCGGATTCGCCGGCCAGCCCAGTGCCGCTTCTGGGCGAACCTATCGCCGGAGGAGTGCGTAGAGCGTCCCCCTGAGCGCTGTTCCCCCCGGCCGCTCGCTGACCGTGCATACCCGATATCGGCCCTCCGCCCATCGGCACCGTGGACCTCAGAACGGTGCCGTGGGTAAACAGATCCCAAATGTCCAGAGAAACTCCCGTCGGACTCGGCCCGACCGTGGCTCCGGCCGCGAGGCCCGCTCCGATCCTCGCGCTCGACGTGGGGAGCGCGGACGAGGCGTTCGCGCTCGTCGCACGGGTGCCGCGGGCCAGTTTCTTCAAGGTCGGCCTTCAGCTCTACACGGCCGCGGGCCCCGACATCGTCCGCAGACTCAAGGGCGAGGGCTTCCGCGTCTTCCTCGACCTGAAGTTCCACGACATCCCGAACACCGTGGCTGGCGCCGTCAGATCGGCGGGGTGCCTCGGTGTCGATCTGCTCACCGTGCACGCGTCCGGCGGTCCTTCGATGCTGCTCGCCGCGGCGGATGCGGCGCGGTCGGCTTCCGCTCCCACGCGCATCTTCGCCGTCACGGTGCTGACCTCCCTGGGGACTGCTGAGCTTGCCCGTAGCTGGGGCAGGACGGCGGTGTCGGCCGCCGAAGAAGCCGCCCGCCTCGCGGCGCTCGCTGATGAAGCCGGCGCCGACGGAGTCGTGACGTCCGTACACGAGGTCGCGGCCATTCGGGCAGCTACCCGGCCCGACTTCCCGGTGCTGACGCCCGGCATCCGCCTCGAGGGGGATGGACCCGGCGACCAGTCGCGCATCGCCACCCCGGCCGACGCCGCGCGCGCCGGGGTCGACTACTGTGTCATCGGCCGTACCGTGACCGCGGCCCCCGATCCCGCCGAAGCCTACGAGCGGGTGCTCGCCGAGATCTCACCCTCCCGGGTGGGGAGCTGACGAAAGTGAGAGCCCTGCGAGCCCTGCTGCCCGCCGTGATCGCCACCGGCCTTCTGCACCTGCCGCTCTACGCGCAGACCACGAGGCCCGGGGTCCCTCTCGAGGACTTCGTTCAGGAGGTCGCCCGGCTCTGGGGTGACGGTGACGTCGGGTCGCTCGTGGGTTTGTTGCCCGCCGAGGACCCGCTCCTGCTCGACGCGGGCTCCGGCATCGAGAGCGCCAACCCCCGGCACGCCGCCGCCGCGCTACGCGCGCTGTTCGCCGCTCACGAAACGATGGGTGCCACCGCCGTTCGCGTCACCGTCTCCAGCACCAGCCCCGCTCGCGGGTTCGGTGAGCTGGCCTGGATCTATCGCGCTCGCGGCGCCCCCGGTGAGCAGTCTCGCTCGGTCTACGTCGCGGTCCTTCAGGAGCAGGGCGGCTGGCGTATCACGGAGTTGAGGGTAATGCCGTGATCGCCGCCCGGGGGCGGCGGATCAGGCTATCAGCTATCAGCTAGCGGCTATCAGCTACGGCGATGGAGACCGGCAGGGGCGGCCTCTGGCTCTCCGCTCAGGTCCCGACGGTCGTAAGCTGATAGCCGATAGCCGATAGCTGATAGCTCCCCCCGGGCCGCTTGACGCTCTACCCGCCGAATCGTACCATATGCCGTTGCCCCGCTCCCGCTATCCGGGATGGCGGGGCGATTTGATCTTCCCTCCCGCGGAGACGCCGGCCGAATGCTGCCTGACCTGCCACTGCAGATGGACCTGGAGCAGCTCACCGACCTGCTGGTCTTCTATCTGCTCGGGACCGGTCTGAAGATCCTGGTCATCCTGGTCCTGGCGTGGATCGCCTACTGGATGCTCGGGCTCGTCGTCCGCCGCATCGAGCGCTCGGCCGAATCCTCCGACCCTTCCACGATCTCGGCTCACGAGCAGCGCATGGCCACGGTCGTGAGCCTGGTGAGGAGCGTCGGGATCGTGATGATCGCGGTGATCGCGCTCTTCATGGTGCTGTCGTCGCTGGGACTTCAGATCGGGCCGCTGCTGGCCGGTGCCGGCGTCGTCGGCCTGGCGATCTCGTTCGGCGCACAGTCGCTCGTGCGCGATGTCATCAGCGGCCTCTTCATCCTCTTCGAGAATCAGTTCGGCGTCGGCGATGTGGTCCGCATCAGCGACGTCTCGGGCAAGGTCGAAAAGATGACGCTCAGGATCGTCGTGCTCCGCGACCTGCAGGGGGTCATGCACGTGGTGCCGAACGGCGAGATCCTCCGCGTCAGCAACCTGACCCGCGCGTTCTCCAGGGCGGTTCTCGAGATCGGCGTCGCTTACAAGGAGGACGCCGATCGCGTGATGGACGTGATGCGCGGTATCGGCGCCGAGCTCTGGGCCGACCCCGAGTGGCAGCCGCTCCTCGTCGAGGAGCCCACCGTCCCCGGGATCGAGTCCTTCGGTGACTCCGCCGTCAACATCCGCATGGTAGCCACCACACTCCCCCTCAAGCAGTGGGACGTGGCGAGGGAGTTGCGGCGCCGAATCAAACGCCGCTTCGACGACGAGAACATCGAGATCCCCTTCCCCCATCGCACGCTGTTCTGGGGAGAGGGGCAGGAGCCGAATGGAACCGCAGGGAATAGGGAACAGGGAATAGGGAACAGCAAACAACAACTATGACATATTTGGACGAGAGATGTGGAAATAGACGGGCCGTTGCTTGTAACGACGGCCTTGCCAGAGTACAGCTTTGGGGCAGGCGAGCGTGTACTGCGCGGCAGTAGCAGGCTATCTCCTATTCCCTGTTCCCTATTCCCTGCCGTTCCTTATGTCACTCCACTTCTACAACACGCTCACGCGCAGGCGCGAGGAATTCGTGCCGCTGACCTCCGGCCGGGTCGGGATGTACGTGTGCGGCCCGACGATCTACGCCGCGCCGCATATCGGGAACATGCGGACGTTCGTCTTCGCTGACCTGGTGCATCGGTATCTCGAGTACCGTGGGCAGAAGGTCAAGTTCGTGATGAACCTGACCGACGTCGACGACAAGACGATTCAGGGCGCGCTCCGCGAGGGCGTGACGCTGGACGAGTACACGGCTCCCTTCGCCCAGCAGCTATTCGCCAACTTCGAAGCGCTCGGCATCGTAGGCGCCGACCTCTACCCGCGCGCCACGCAGTTCATCCCCCAGATGATCGAACTCATTCAGCGCCTGCTGGATCGGGGACTGGCCTACAAGGCGTCCGACGGATCCGTCTACTACGACATCTCGGAGTTTTCCGACTACGGCAAGCTCGCGAAGGTGGATCCCGAAGGGGCGCGGCGCGGCGACCGGGTGGCGACCGACGAGTATCAGAAGGGCGACATCCGCGACTTCGCGCTCTGGAAGGCCACCAAGCCGGACGACGCCAGAGTGGGCGCGGTCTGGGAGGCGCCGTTCGGAAACGGCCGCCCCGGCTGGCACATCGAGTGCTCCGCTATGAGCATGACGGAGCTGGGCGAAACCTTCGACATCCACTGCGGCGGCGTCGACCTCATCTTCCCGCACCACGAGGATGAGATCGCCCAGTCCGAGGGGGCTACCGGCAAGCCGTTCGTCCGCTACTGGCTGCACGGCGAATTCCTCCAGATCGAGGGGGAGAAGATGGCGAAATCGGTCGGGAACGTCGTCACACTCGACGACCTTCTCGACCGCGGTGCCCGCGCCTCCTCCATCCGCCATGCCTTCCTGACCGCCCACTACCGCAGCAAGCTCAATTTCACCTGGGAAGCGCTCGAGGCCTCGGCCGAGGCCGTCCGCCGGCTGTACGCCACCTACGACCGCCTGAAGGAACACCCGACCACCGCCCACGCCCGCGCGGACGATACCCCCACCCTCCAGGACGCCTCGGCTCGCACCCTCGCGGCCTTCACCCGCGCGATGGACGACGACCTCAACACCAGCGTCGCTCTCGCGGCCCTCTTCGATCTCGTCACCGCGACCAACGCCCGCCTCGACGATCTCGGCTCCATCTCCATCACCCGCGCTGAGGCCGCCAGCGCCCTCGACGCTTTCGACCGCATCGACCGCGTCCTCGGCCTCCTCGCCCTCGCCGACCGCGAGCGCGAGGAGCCGGTCGACGAGAAACTCGCCGCATGGGTTCAGAAACAACTCGCCGAACGCGCCGAAGCCCGTAGCGCCCGCGACTTCGCTCGCGCCGATCAGATACGCGACGAGCTCGCCTCCCGTGGGGTGCTCGTGGAGGACACCGCGAGTGGTCCCAGGTGGTCCGTTCGGGGT
>JBBDRL010000094.1:0-18157 GCA_040905505.1 Gemmatimonadota bacterium
TGTACTCCTCGTACCCCTCGATCGGGGGTGCCATCACCGCGAACCGGTCGCCTTCCCCGCAGCGCAGGCGCGCCCGGTACTCGTACCAGTCGATGCCCACGATCGTACGGATGAAAGGAAGTTCGGAGTAGTCGTCGAGCGCCAGGACAGGCAGGGCGCCGGCCGGCTGTGCGGGCGTGACCCCGACACTGTCGTCGGGGCGGACCTTGTACGGTGCCCAGCGCCGGGCGCTGTCCGCGAGGCCGTGGCGACGAGCGGTCCGATCCGCCGCCACCACGATCCGGTCCGTGGTGGCGGGGTCGCGCGGGTAGGCGACCGTCTGCGTCGGCCGGCGGCGCGGCATCGTGGCGGCCTACGGGGCGCTGAAGGTCGGCCTAGCGGGGCACCAAAGCCACCGCCCGCAGCGGTCCACCCGTGCCGCCCTCGATCTTCATCGGCAACGCGAACACCGTCGCGCCGGTGGCCGGGAGCGCATCGAGGCCGGTCAGGTTCTCCAGCCCCGGCACGTCGGCCGCCGCCGCGACCTGGTGGACGGCGAAATCGGGCGACTGACCATGGTCGATCGAAGCAGCGTCCACACCGAGCGCCGCCACCCGCCGGTCTTCGACGAGCAGACGCGCCGCTTCGGCGCCGTAGCTGGGGAAGTGGAGATTGGAGGCGTCGCCGGCCGTGTCGTCGCCGAGGTACGCGAGGGCGTCCGGCCAGTGGCGGCTCCAGCCGGTGCGCAGCAGCACGATCGTGCCGGGTGCGATCTCGCCGTGCTCAGCCTCCCACGCCAGCACGTCCGCAGCGGTGAGCCGATAGTCCGGATCGGCGGCCGCCTCCGCGGTGACGTCGATCACCACGGCCGGCGCGATCAGTCGTTCGAGCGGGATCTCGTCCGCTGTCACGCCCCCTTCGCCGAAGTGGATCGGCGCGTCGAGGTGCGTGCCGCCGTGCTCGGGCGACGAGAAGGCGAAGGACGAATAGAAGTAGCCGTCGGGCGTCGGGCCGTACGCGAGGGTGTCGACCTCGAAGCCGCTCGGCGACGTCGGCCAGTACAGCGTCTCCTCGCCGAACGCGTGCGTGAGGTCGACGATCTCGAACGCCGCGAGATTCAGCGCGCCCGCCGCGGGGGGCTGCACGCCGGACGCTCCGGAGTCCGTAGCGGCGCTGCCGCCCTCCTCCGGTGAAGTACAGCCGGCGAGGAGGATGAGGAGCGCCACAGGCGCGAGACACCGCATCTTCATCGACGCTCTCCCACGGGACGCCTTGCGCCGGATGCCATCGCCACGGCCGCTAGCGATCGGAACCTGCCACGCCTTCCGCCGGCCCGCGGTCCTCGTCGACGACCCTGAACGGGCTGCGCTTGCGCGCGAGGAAGGTCCGCTCGGCGCGCATGCGCTGCCGCCGTGTGCCGCGGACGTCGGAGCGGAGGGTTAGAAAGAGCGCGAACGCCGCGACCGCGAAGAAGAGCGCCAGTAGGATCTCCATGAATCCTCCCCGGGTGTGATCGATGGCCTCGACCCGCGAGGCGCGCAGGCGTGAGGGATCGTTCGGGCGACCGATCGTCTACCGGCACGATACGCGGGCGCACTGGACCGAACAAGCTTCGTCGCCGCGCGCAGCGGCTTTCCGCCCTGCGCTACCGGTCGCTCCCGTGGGACCCGACGCTTCGCTTACCGCCCGAACCGGACACTACGACGACTCGAGCCGGCGGTGGTCGGAAGTCGTCGTGCCCGGGCTCGGAGGCTATCAGGGGTTTGGCTACGAATCATATCTTCGTCCAGATCGGTCCTGACCTGCGACGCCTTCTTGGGCCAGGAGACCCCTATCATTGCGTCCTGAGCGAGCCGGATCTTGATCGCGCCCGAACCATGGCGCGGCCGTCGTCGCGAATCGTGCGACATCGGCCCGCCGCGCGTCGGGCGGCCTGGCGGGTCTCGCCCTCCCTCACAGCGGTACGCGATCAGCTGACTCCGCCGGATCGCGCCGTCGAAGGCTATCCTTGCCGGAATTCCGCTGCAGACCGTAGTTCCTCAGCCAGCTTTGCCTCGTCCGGCGTCAAGTCCTCGGTCTCGACGAACGCCTCGATATCCGCGAAGGTGAGGTCCAGCAGACCGACGATCGCCTTTGGCGATTCCTCAGCGCTTCGCAGCTCCGCCAACAGCCGGTCATCCACCTCGAAATCAGACTCTTCGCCGGTCGCCGGAGTCTCGATCCCGATCGATCGCGGCCGCGCGGTCACTTTCTTGAGAATGACGATTCTGAGGATCCCTTCGCTGAAGGAGGCCGTTACATCTTCCTCCTCCACCGGGCTCGGGAGAACGAAGCTGCGGCTGAACGACCCGAAACGCCGCTCGGAGATGTGCCACCGGAACTCTCCGTCGTCATCACGGGCCTCCTCATCCTTCTTCACACCCGTAATGGTGAGAACGTTGTTCGCCAGTTGAATTTCGATATTGTCCGGGCTCACTCCCGCCAATTCGAGCACCACTCGCAGCTCCGTCCGGGTCTCGAGAATGTCCGCACTGGGGGGGCGGAGCATTTCCGCACCTCCGATCCAACTACCCCATTCACCGGCTGGGGTAATGTATCCCCCGGGTAGTGGGCGGAAGGCGTCGGACGGGGAGCGGTCATAGGGCGTGGTCATGGAAACTCGCTGACGTGTGCAGATACTTCAGTGTCATGGTGTCTGGCGCTATTCGGACATCCCGTTCACGTCCGTCGAAGCAGTCAGAAGTCCCGCGAGGAAGACGATCGCATCGCCGATCGGCCCCGCACAGACGGTCTGAAAGGGTGCCTCCTCCGGGCTCGGAGTGCAAGCTCTTCCGCGAAGGCTGTTTCGGCTATATCCGGGCGCCGCGCTCGATGGGCTTGAATGATGGGAGATTCGCTCCCTTGGCCCTTAGCTTCATCCACAGAGCGAGAGACCCCCTCCGACCGAGGGGCTCCCGGAAGGAGTCGAATAAACAGCGGTTGCTCGGCTGGCCAGTTGCAGCGAAGTGATGCACCCCTTTCCCGACATCCGCGATGCTGGCGACGAGCTCCATGTTTCCGACTGCTCCGAACCTGACCACCTTCGGTCCCGCGGGAAGATCGAATTCCCAGCGAACTGCGCGGTCATTGAGCTCTTTCGCCGCGGCGAGCACTTGCTCCGAATAGCCAAAGTCCGCGGTTCCACTCTCTTTGAGGGCTCTGGAGAGCGTGAAAAACTTGATATCGACGGCCCCCCCACCCTCCAACTTCCCTTTGATCTGGGGCTCGATCGTACTCGTAGCTCCCGAATCCTCGCTGATCGTATAATTCACCGGAATGGTGGAGCCTCTCGTATAGTTGATTATTTGAGACGGATTGGAATTCAGGAAGAAAGAGGCGCCGGTACATCCTGCGAACAGTTTCGTCTTGGCGAGAAAGCCGCGCTCTCCAACAGGAACGCGTCGAAACACGATTCGCAGTGTCGCAGTGACCTGGTCGTCCGCACGGAGACTCGCAATATCGTAATCCATCACAGAATACACGTTCATTGCGCCAGGTGGTGGGAGTCACCTACGGAAGCCGAGTGAACCACGGTCTACGGTGACATTCGCGGTTCGTTCGGAATAGGCACAGTTGGGACTACTCTCCGGGCCGGCGGTATGCGATGGATGATGCCTGCTCCAGAGCGGCAAGTGTGTCGTCGACCGTGAGCAGTACGGTCGTTTGGATGGAGCTCAAGGCTCCGCCAGCGCCGATCGCGATCGCGACAGCTGCCATGGAAACATGATCCGGTGCTTCCCAAAGGGTGTAGCCATCGTGTTCGCCGAAGGCGTACCAGAATCCGAGCAGCTTTCCGCCAACCGATTCGATATACTGTTTCGCAGCGTCGCGTCGATCTTCTGGGTTCTTGACCAGCTTGGCCCACGCTTCAGGCGTATAGCTGAACCGCGTGAGGTAGATCGGCATCGGACCCCGAATCTGGTTGTGGAATCTCCGACGGCGCTTCTCGGAAGAAGCCGTCCCTGCGACTGGGCGAACTCGGCTAAATACGGGGCGCGCCGCAACGAATCACCGGCAGCCTTCTTCGTGAGCTCAGCGTCACAACTCCGTATCAAAAAGCGAGCCCAACCGCCCGCGACTTCTCAAGGGTCACCGGGCTCCCTCAGCGCTTCAATGGATAAGCCGCCGCAGCCTTGCAACGGACAGCCGCAGGGGTGCCAACGTTGCCGGCTGTCTGGGCACCTCGATCAGCTCAAACCCCGGCGCATTCGCTACCGCCCGGCACCGCCGCCGTTCTGCACCGGGGTTCGTCGCCGCACCCGCCCGCAGCAGGCTTGATCGGAGCGGCTGATTCGGGTAGCTTTCGCCGCGCCTTCCGCAGGATTCCGCAAGCGTTTTCCCCGGCAGGGCCCATGAACTTCGCCATCCTTTTCGGCCGGGAGACGACACGCCCATGACCGCTCTGCGACCCGTCTACCTCGGTGCCCTCGTGGGCGCCACCGCCGCGCTCATCGCCGGCCCCGCGGTCGCCCAGTCGGCGCCCACGCCGCAGGGCGAGCTCCTGTCGGCCCAGACTGCCGGCCCCGCGCTCGTGGCGAACCCCCCGCGCGGCGAAACCGCCCTTGCGGGCGCGGTCCGCATCACGGGAACCGCCAACATCGACGGTGTCCTCGACGAGGCGTTCTGGTCGACCATCGACCCGATCACGAACTTCGTCCAGCGTGACCCGGTCGACGGCGGCGTCCCGTCCGAGCGCACCGAGATGCGCATCGCCTACGACGAGAACAACCTCTACTTCGGCTTCACGCTCCACGACTCGGACACCGACGGCATCCGCGCCAACATCCTGCATCGCGGCGGCCGCATCGGCTTCGACGACCACATCGTCATCGGCCTGGACACCTTCGACGACCGCCGCAACGGCTACATCTTCGAGATGAACTCGTTCGGCACGCAAGACGACGCGCTCTTCACCGACGAGTCGATCCAGGACTGGAACTGGGACGGTGTCTACTACAGCGAGGGCCGGATCACCGACGAGGGCTGGACGCTCGAGGTGGCGATCCCGTTCAAGACGATCCGCTTCCCGCGCGCGGACGTCCTGGAGATGGGCCTGCTCGTCTACCGGCGCATCCCGCGGAAGAACGAGTCGATCTTCTGGCCGCACCTGCCGGCGACCTACCGCGGCCACTACGCACAGGCATCGCAGTACGGCACGCTGCGTGGGATCGAGGGCGTCGCGCCTGGCCGCAACATCCAGGTGAAGCCGTTCCTGCTCGGCGGCCAGACGACCGGCTCGACGATCACCACCGACCGCGTCCTGGACGCAGGGCTGGACGTGAAGTACGCCGTTACCTCGTCGCTCACGCTCGACCTCACCTACAACACCGACTTCGCGCAGGTCGAGGCGGACAACGTGCAGGTGAACCTCGAGCGTTTCTCGCTCTTCTTCCCCGAGAAGCGAGAGTTCTTCCTGGAACGGACCGGGCTGTTCGCGTTCGGCGACGCGGGGCAGACGCAGCTCTTCTTCTCGCGCCGTATCGGGCTCGACAACCCCATCCTGGGCGGCGGGCGCCTGACGGGTCAGGTGGGACGCTTCACCGTCGGCCTGCTGAACCTCCAGACGGGCGACGAGGGCGAGCACGCGGGCGCCAACAACGCCGTCGCGCGGGTGCGCGCGGACCTCGGTCCGCGGACGACGATCGGCGGGATCGTCACCAACCTGGAGGGGGGCGATGGGTGGAGCCGCTCGGCGGGCGCGGACGCGCAGTTCCGCTTCCTCGGCAGCAGCAGCTTCGACGTGTGGGCGGCGCGGATCTGGGACGACGCCCTGGGCGGAGTCGCGCCCGGCGGCCACGTCGCCGGTCCCATCGAGGGCATGGCCGCGGCGTCGGCCAACCTGAGCGTCCGCAACGCCCGCTTCGGCGCGGCGGCGGGATACACGAACATCGGCGCGAACTTCCTCCCCGCGCTCGGCTTCGTCCGGCGGGCTGACCAGGTCCGCTGGAGCGGCGAGCTCGCGTTGACGCCGCGCTTCGACAGCAGCCCGTGGGCGCGCCAGCTCAACCTCTTCCTGCGCGGCGAGACGATCGATGGGCACGACGGGATCCGGCAGTCCGGCGAGCAGTCGCTGAGCACGTCCTTCAGCTTCCAGACGGGCGACAACGTGGGCGGTTCGCTCACCCGGCGCTTCGAGCGGCTCAAGACGCCGTTCGCGATCCGGCAGGACGCGGTCGTCGTGCCGGGCGACTACACTTTCTCACGCGTCTCGCTCAACGCGCGCAGCAACGCCAGCCGCCGCTACTCGGCGAACGGAAGCATCGCCGCGGGCGAGTTCTACGGCGGGACGCGCACGGAGCTGCGGGCGGGCGCGGCGTTCACCGTGTCGCCACATCTGAGCTTCGGCACTGGCGTCAGCCATAACCTGCTCGACCTCCCGGTCGCCAACGGCGAGTTCACCACGACGATCCTCGACCTCACCATCAACGCGGCAGTGAACCGCCGCCTCTTCGCTGACGCGCTCCTCCAGTACGACGACGTCTCCGGCCGCGTGCAGAGCAACGTCCGCATCAACTGGATCCACAAACCCGGCAGCAACCTCTACGTGGTGCTCAACTCCGGCTACCTCGCCGGCGACCTGCTCGACCCCGCGAGCAGCCGATGGGAGCGGCAGACCGGCGTGGTGAAGCTGACCTACCTCTGGGCGATCTGACCCCCGCCTTCGACCGGCTGTGCGGCCGACTACGACCAACTGCTCGCCAATCGAACCGTCCGGCCCCGCTACCGGATTACCTGTCACGAACGAAAGATGAACGATCACTATGACGCGTAGTTCCCTGGCAGTCTTCATTGCAGCCGCGTCGCTCGTCCTCGGGACGTCCCTCGCGAGCGCGCAGCAGCCAACCGGCGACGACCCGGGTTCCTTCGACGGCCCGCCAGCCCCGAGCCCGCCCGAAGTGATGAGCCGGGAGGGCGGGTTCGATGCCACGGTCCGGGCGTTCCGTGCGACCGAGCCGGTCCGGGTCGACGGGCAGCTCGACGAAGCCTGGTACCGCAGCGTCCCGCCGATCACCGGATTCATCCAGAGTCTCCCGGACGAAGCCGCGCCGGCGACCGAGAAGACGGAGGTCTGGATCACTTTCGACGAGACCAACGTGTATATCGGGGCGCGCGTGTGGGACTCGGCGCCGGAAAGCGACTGGATCGCCAACGAGCTGCGCCGGGACACCAATCAGCTCCGCCAGAACGACACGTTCGGAGTCATGTTCGACACGTATCTCGACCGCCGCAACGGGGTGATGTTCTACACGAACCCGCTCGGCGCGATGGCCGATTTCAGCATCACCAACGAGGGCAACTTCAATCCCGACTGGAACCCCGTTTGGGACGTGCGCACCGGCCGCTTCGACGGCGGTTGGACGGTGGAAATGGCGATCCCGTTCAAGTCGCTGCGCTATCGGCCGGGATCGGAGCAGATCTGGGGCGTCCAGTTGCGCCGGGTGATCCGACGCAAGAACGAATGGGCGCATCTGACACTCATCCCCCGCTCCGCGGTGGGCACGGGTGCGCAGGGGGCACTCCGTATCTCCGATGCGGGCACACTGGTCGGCATCGAGGCGCCGCCGCCGAGCCGGAACCTGGAGGTCAGGCCTTATGCGATTGCCGGCCTGCGGAGCGACCGGATCGAGGCATCGGAGCTCTCCAACGACCTCTATGGCGACGCGGGGCTGGACGTGAAGTACGGTGTCACCGAGAGTCTTACGCTGGACCTTACCTACAACACTGACTTCGCTCAGGTCGAGGTGGACGAGCAGCAGGTCAACCTCACCCGTTTCAACCTGGCGTTCCCTGAGAAACGGGAGTTCTTCCTCGAAGGCCGCGGTATCTTTGAGTTCGCTTCCGTCGGGGTCGGAGGCGCCGGGAGGCGGACGAGCGACGTGCCGACCCTCTTCTTCAGCCGCCGGATCGGTATCCACGACGGCGCGCTCGTCCCGATCGTCGCCGGGAGCCGGCTGACGGGGAAGGTCGGTCGATTCGACGTCGGAGCGCTCAGCGTCCAGACGAACGACGCGCCCGAGGTCGGCGCGGCGTCGACCAATTTCAGCGTGCTGCGGCTCCGACGTGATATCCTGAGGCGGAGCAGCATCGGTGCACTCTTCACCCACCGCTCGCGGTCGCTCGTCGCCGATGGTTCCAACCAGACCTTCGGCGTCGATGCGACCTTCTCCTTCTTCGACAACCTGACCTTGGTCGGATATCTCGCGGGCACCGAGACACCGGAGTTGGCCGGAAGCGAGGAGAGCTATCGCGGCGCCTTCAACTACAACGGCGATCGCTGGGGACTGCAGCTCGACCATCTCTTCGTAGGGGAGAGCTTCAACCCCGAAGTCGGCTTCCTACGCCGTAACGGCTTCCGCAAGAACTCGGTTTCGGCCCGCTTCAGCCCGCGGCCGTCCTCGATCGAGTCGATCCGCCAGTTCACCTTCCAATCGAACCTGGAATATCTGACTGACGCGGAGATCGGCTACGTGGAGCTGCGGGAGAGGCGGGGCGATCTCGGGATTGAGTTCGAGAGCAGCGACGGCTTCGGAGCGACGATCAGCGATACGTACGAGCGCCTGGTCGTCCCCTTCCGGATCGCGCCGGACGTCACGATCCAGCCGGGCGCGTATTCGTATCGTGATTTCAACGTGTCGTATACGTTCGGGCTCCAGCGGCCCATCTCGGGCAACGCGTCGTTGAGCAGGGGCACCTTCTTCACCGGCGACCGGACGAGCTTGGGATTGAGCCGTGGCCGGATCGAGGTGCTTCCTCAGCTCTCTATCGAGCCGAGCATCTCATTCAACTGGATCGACCTTCCTGAAGGCAGCTTCACCGCCCACATCGCGGCGGCGCGCGCGAACTACAGCTTCACGCCGCGCATGTTCCTCAGCGGGCTCCTCCAGTACAGCTCAAGCAACGATACGGTCAATACGAACGTTCGGCTCCGCTGGGAATACGCGCGCGGCAGCGAGCTCTTCATCGTTTATACGGATGCCCGGAATATGGACGTGTTCGACCGCTTCTCCGAGCTGTCGAATCGCGGTCTGGTGATTAAGATCAACAGGCTCTTCCGCCCCTAGGCAACAGTGCCGAAAGCCGCGAGTCCCCTGAGAGGGGTCGACGACGAGCGGGCTGATCTACGGGCCCGTGCCCGTCCATCCCCGCCACGCTCGAACCAGCGGATTCGGGAAGTCGGAAGGACGCCCGCAGACCGGCGGTGAGACGGGCAGCGTTCAGTTGACAATGCCCATCCACGACCTTACCTCTTCCGCCAGGCCGGAACCCCGAAACACGCCCGGAGGCGGCGGCACAACCATGCGGCCGCAGCTTTCTAGGAGCGGCGGCGGACTGTGCGCGCCGCCGAGTCGGCAAGTGCCTCATTCGGCGACTGAGAGGCGTCCTATACGCCGCAGCACATAATCGTGTGTAGGGTCGGACCAAATCTATGACGCGCACAGCGGCGAACGCCACAATCTCATAGTGGGTCGAACCGGTGACCATCCCCCGCATCCGCCGCAGCATTCTCTTCGTTCCGGCCGACCGGCCGGACCGCTACCCCAAGGCGCTCGCGAGCCGCGCCGACTCGATCTGCATCGACCTCGAGGACGCCGTCGGGCCCAGCGCCAAGGGACACGCCCGCGACGCCGTCCTCTCCTACCTGCGCGAGCGAACGGATACGCCGGCGGAAGTCGTCCTTCGTATCAACAGCCCGCGGACGGAAGATGGACTGCGCGACGTCCTCGCGCTGCGGGAGGCGGACGGCGGCGCGCCGGACGCGCTCATCATCCCGAAAGTGGATTCGGCCGCCGAGGTCGGCTGGGTGCTCGAGCTGCTTCCCCCGTGGTGCTCGGCCGTCCGGCTGATCGTGATGATCGAGACGGCGCGTGGGCTCGCTCGGGTAGAAAAAATCGCCACTGCATCGGACCGGATCGACGCGCTGCTCCTGGGCGCCGTCGACCTCTCCGCCGAGCTGGGGAGCACACGTGGGTGGGACAGCCTGCTCTACGCGCGCTCCCGCGTCGTCCACGCCGCCGCACTCGCGGAGATCGACGCGATCGACGTTCCGCGCATCGACGTGGGCGACGACGACGCGGAGCGCGCCGAGAGCGTCGCCGTCGCCAGACTCGGGTTCGCCGGTAAGGCGGCGATTCACCCGCGCCAGATCCCGCTCATCAACGAAGCCTTCACACCGACCACCGAGGAGGTGGCGCAGGCCCGACGAATCGTCGAGGCATACGAGCAACACGGCGGCGCGATGGTCCTGCTCGACGGCAGCCTCGTCGAGCGGCCGGTCGTCCGGTCGGCGCAGCGGACGCTTGCGATCGCGGATCGGACCCCGGAGCCCCTGTGAACCCGTCACCCCGAGCGCAGCCGCCCTCACCTCGACCCCGGCACCCGTCCTTCCGCGCCCCACACCTGTCCTCCCGAGCGCCGTCGAGGGATCTGCACGTCCCCCCCTCGGGCCGATCCGGATGAAGGACCTCCTGCAGGGTCTCCTCGTCGTCTCTCTGGAGCAGGCCGTCTCCGCCCCCTTCGCGTCCGCCAAGCTCGCGGCCTCGGGCGCCCGCGTGATCAAGGTCGAGCGGCCGGAAGGCGATTTCGCCCGGGGCTACGACCACGTGGTGCATGGACACAGCTCGTACTTCGTCTGGCTCAACCGCGGCAAGGAGTCTGTCGTGCTCGACATCAAGGACAGCGCGGACGCCGCCCTGCTTCACCGGATCCTTGCGAACGCGGACGTCTTCATCCAGAACCTAGCGCCCGGCGCGGCGGCGCGTGCGGGATTCGACCCCGCCGAGCTGCGGAGCCGGCACCCGCGCCTCGTCACCTGCGAGATCAGCGGCTATGGGGAGACGGGTCCGCGGTCGGGGTTGAAGGCGTACGACAACCTCGTCCAGGGGGAGTCGGGGCTGCTCTCCGTCACCGGCACGGCGGAGGGCCCCGCGCGGGTCGGGTTCTCGGTGGCCGACATCAGCGCGGGGATCCACGCCTATACCGGCATCCTCGAGGCGCTGCTCGAGCGGTCGCGGACGGGTCGAGGCAGCGGCATCCGCGTCTCGCTCTTCGACTGTATGGCCGACTGGATGACGGTTCCCTACGTTCACCAGGTCTACGGCGGCGCCGCGCCCCCCCGGTCCGGCGCGCACCATCCCTCCATCGCGCCCTACGGCCCCTACCCCGCGGGCGACGGTGAAGAGGTCCTCGTCTCCATCCAGAACGAGCGCGAGTGGGTGCGATTCTGTGAGCAGGTCCTGCGTCGCCCGGAGGTCGCGGCCGACGAGCGATTCCGCGACAACGCGTCCCGCGTCGCGCATCGGGCGGCGCTGGACGATGCGGTCGTCGATGCGCTCGCCGCCTATTCGCGCGAGGCGCTCGTCGAAGCGCTCGAGCAGGCGGGGATCGCCTACGGACGGATCAACAGCGTCGCCGAGCTGGCGAAGCACCCGCAGCTCCGGACCGACGCTGCGATCACGCCCGATGGGGAGGAGGTCCGGCTGCCGGCCGACCCGCTGCGCTGGGAGGGGCAGGACGCTGACGATCCGCCGCCGCGGGTACCCACGATCGGCGAACACACGACCCGCGTGCGCACCGAGTTCACGGAGGTGATCGAATGACACTGGATCTGACCGGCTGGACCCGAGAGGACCAGGTGGTGCAGGAAATCCTCGCACCGGGCCCCGCTCGCGGCTTCGCCGCCCTTCTCGATCGCGACACGTCCGAGGTCCACGACGGCGCGATCCTGCCCGTGGGGTGGCACTGGTTCTACATGAATCCGGCAGTCCCGCGCAGCGAGTGGGGTGAGGACGGCCATCCCCGCCGGGGGTCGTTCCTGCCACCCATCCCCCTCCCGCGCCGCATGTGGGCTGGCGGGCGGCTCCGGTTCCTGGCGCCCCTGAAGCTGGGTCAACGGGCCGAGCGGCGATCGCGCGTGCTGACGGTCGAGGAGAAGACCGGCCGCAGCGGCCGGTTCGTCCTGGCCACGGTCAGCCACACCATCTCCGGACCCGACGGTGTCGCGATCGAGGAGGAGCAGGATCTCATCTACCGCGATCCGCCGGAGGGCAAATCGAAGTACGCCGGGGGGGCGGTGCCGCCGGCGAACGCCGAAGAATGGTCGGAGCCGTATCGCACGGATCCGGTCGTCCTCTTCCGCTTCTCCGCTCTTACCTCCAACGGCCACCGGATTCACTACGATCATCCCTACACGACGGAGGTCGAGGGGTATCCCGGCCTCGTCGTCCATGGCCCGCTCCAGGCGCTTCTCCTGCTGGAGGCTGCAAGCGCCCGCGCAGGTGTCCGGCCCGTCGGTTTTCGCTACCGTGCCGTGTCGCCGGTCTTCGTCGGGGAGCCGCTCGAGCTGCGCGGTGGACCGGCGAAGGAGGGCGTGATGGATGTGCGGGCTGTCGGGCCGAGGGGGCCGACGATGCAGGCGTCCGCCGAATTCGGCGCGGGAGGATGATGATGACGCGCCCGCCGGCGATCGGGACGACTCCGCTGCGGCTCCAGATGCCGCTGACCGCCGAGGCGGCCGCCGGCCTGTGGGCCGGGCAGCGCGTGCTCCTGTCGGGAGTCGTCTTCACCGCCCGCGACGCGGCGCATCGCCGGATGATCGAGCTGCTGGAGGCCGGCGAGGAACCGCCGTTTCCGCTGCGCGACCAGGTCATCTACTACACCGGCCCTTCGCCGGCCCGTCCCGGCGCCGTGATCGGCTCCGCGGGGCCGACGACCGCGACGCGGATGGACGCCTTCACGATCCCACTGCTCGAGCGCGGACTCCGCGGGACGATCGGGAAGGGCTACCGCTCCGCCGAGGTGAGGGAGGCCATGCGTACCCACGGCGCCGTCTACTTCGCCGCCGTGGGCGGTGCCGCCGCATTGCTCGCCCGCCGGATCGTCGAGGCGGAGGTGATCGCCTACCCGGATCTCGGCACCGAAGCCGTCCGCCGATTGCTCGTAGACGACTTCCCCGTCGTCGTCGCCAACGACACCGCCGGCGGGGACATCTTCGAGCTTCAGCGCGGAGCGCCCCCGACTGCCCCCGGTGAGAATCGCCCCCCGAACATGGATCTGGGCGCTCCGGGAGACGAGTCCCCACCTCCGGCCGATGGGGCCCCATGAGGAACATCCCTTTCGCCGATGTTGCGATCCGCGTCGCCGCGGCCATCGAGCAGGTGAACTTCGACACCTCCGCCCCGGTGATGAACCGCCTGGTTCAGATCCTCGAGACCGAGGCGTCCCCTGGCGGCCACCTCGCGATGGCCGACATCGTCGAGAACCGCGAGATCGCCGCGGCTGAGCGGGTGCCGATGTGCCAGGACACCGGAATGGTCGTCGTCTTCGCGGAACTCGGCGAGGACGCGCGCGTCTCCGACGGATCGCTCCGCGACGCGGTCACCGAGGGCGTTCGCCAGGCCGGCCGCCACGGTCACCTTCGCAACTCCGTCGTCCGAGAGCCGCTCTTCGAACGCCTCAACACAGGTGACAATACGCCGCCGATCATCCATCTCGATCTGGTCCCGGGCGACGGCCTGCGCCTGCGGCTGATCGCCAAGGGGTTCGGCGCCGAGAACATGAGCTGGGCGCGAGTGCTGACCCCGGGCGAGGGCGTGGAGGGCGTCAAGCGGGAGGTCGTGCGGTGCGTCGAGGCGGCGGGACCGAACGCGTGCCCACCCGTCGTGGTCGGCCTCGGCCTCGGCGGCACCCTCGAGGTGGCCGCGCTTCTGGCCAAGCGGGCGCTGGTACGCGAGATGGGCTCCCGCAATCCCGACACCCGCTACGCCGCGCTCGAAGACGAGATTCTCCGGTTGGTCAACGCCACCGGCATCGGACCGCAGGGCTGGGGTGGCGCCAACACGGCCATGGACGTGCGGATCGAGTATGCACCAACCCACATCGCCGGACTGCCCATCGCGGTGAATCTGGATTGTCACCTCCAGCGCCATACCGAGATCGTTTTCTGACGCGGGCGGGGGTGTACCGGCCCGGCGGCGCGGGCGAGATCCGATAGCGGGCGACGCCGTGCCGCAACCGTTACGCTACCTGCCCGTGTGGCGTGATCGAGCCGGCGGACCACCGCTCCCTCGCGCTCCGCCCGCGTTCCCGGCGGGGGGCTCTCCGCCACGACAATAAGCGCGACGGTGCGTCCCGGGTGATCAGGGGTTGAAGAACATTGACATGAGATCGGCCCCGGAACTTATTTATCGAGCGTAAGGCGATCCCGAAGCGCTCCTCTGGAGCGGGAAGCCGGCCGCGAGGGTCGTCGGCCTTTTCATCTAAGCTCGGATGCCACCGCGACAGGCTGATGCTCTGTTCGGGGCCAGCCGGAAGCTCCCTTTCGGCAGCCCGCCTCCCCGACGACACGCCTTTTTCGGCAGACATTCCGTGAAGCGCTGATCACGGGGGTGTCCCTGGCGGTCTCACGGAGCGCCCGCGAAGGCCGACTCGCCGAAAGCCTCCTCAGCAGCTCTGAAACCGCTGTCCAGGAGAGTCTACGCAGTACCACCGGTCGATTTCCAGCAGCGCCGAGCAGCACACGCCGTCTCTGCTGCTGGCGCACGGTCGCGCCCATGTTACACAGAGCAGGATCACTCCAACCCGTTGAGCCCATGTTTCCCAACGACGTGCGTCGGTCACGAACCATGTGTCGCGTTCTCGCGCTGGCTCTAGTCGCCGCCTCGCCGGCGCTCGCGCAGAGTCCCGACGCGGGCGCCCGCTCCTCTGCCGCCGGCGCCGTCGAGGTCGTCTCCGAGACGGACGTGATGGTGCCTATGCGCGACGGGGTGCGGCTCGCGACCGACATCCACCGACCCGCCATCGACGGCGTCCCCATCGCCGGGACGCACCCGATCCTGTTCCAACGCACACCCTACAACAAGTCGGGAATCGGAAGCTCCGCACAGATGCGCGCCTTCGTCGAGGCCGGATATGTCGTCGTCGCCCAGGACATGCGTGGGCGGTACAATTCGGAGGGGACCTTCATCAAATACCACGACACCGACGCGACAGACGGCTACGACGCGGTTGAATGGCTGGTGCAGCAGCCGTTCAGCAATGGGCAGGTCGGCATGTGGGGGACGTCGTACGGTGCTCACAACCAGGCGGGCGCCGCCAAGCTGAACGCACCGGGCCTCTCCGCGCTGCTGCTGAACATGGGCGGGATCAACAACGCATGGGACCAGATGGTGCGCTGGAAAGGCGCGTTCGAGCAGTACCAGATCGTCTGGGCCTTCAACCAACTTCCCGGCGAGACCGACGACCCGGTCATGGACGCCATGCTGGAGAAGGAGCAGGCATACGACTGGCTCTTCGCGACGCCTCTGCGAAAAGGCACGAGCCCGCTGGCGGTGGCGCCGAATTTCGAGGAGTACTACCTCGAGCTCGCCACGCGGGCCGACAAGGACGACTGGACCGGCCCCGGTTTGAACTGGGAGCGCTATTACGAGCAGACGGCCGACATCCCGATGCTCCACGTGGCGGGTTGGTACGACCTGTTCACCGGCAGCTCGATCAAGAACTACGAGGCCCTCTCCCGAATGAAGCAGGGCCCGCAGCGCCTGGTAGTCGGGCCCTGGGACCATGGCGGAAATGCCGACACCTCCACCGGCGACGTCGACTTCGGACCCGAGTCGGCGATCGAGGATTTCGCGACCGGCTTCCACCTGCGCTGGTTCGACCACTTCATCAAGGGCGAGGAGAACGGCGTCGCGACCGATGCGCCGGTCCGCCTCTTCGTGATGGGAACGGGCGACGGACGAATGAACGCCGACGGCAGGCTGTTCCACGGCGGGTACTGGCGAGACGGAGAGGGCTGGCCGCTCCCGGGAACCCAGTTCACGAACTACTACTTTCATGCCGACGGTAGCCTGCGGACCGAGGCCCCGAGCGAGGTCACGTCGTCCACGACGTTCACCTTCGATCCCACGCACCCTGTCCCCTCGATCGGAAACGCCTACGAGTTTTCGGTAGGCGGCTTCGACCAGCGCGAGGAACCGCGGCACATCGGATCGCGACCGCCGTACCTTCCGCTGCGAGCGCGCCCCGACGTGGTCGTCTTCCAGACCGAGCCTCTGGAGGAGGACGTCGAGGTCGTCGGCCCGATCGTGGTGCGCCTCTACGGCTCCTCCTCGGCACCCGACACCGACTTCACCGCCAAACTCGTCGACGTTTACCCGCCGAGTGCCGATTATCCGAGCGGATTCGACCTCAACCTGACCACGGGGATCATCCGGGCGCGCTACCGCAATTCGCCCGACCAGCAGGAGCTGATGCAACCTGGCACTGTCTACGAATTCGAAATCGAGCCCTTCCCGACGGCGAACGTCTTCAAGCGCGGGCACCGGATCCGCATCGATATCTCGAGCAGCGACTGGCCGCGGTTCGACGTCAATCCGAACACCGGGGAGCCGCTGGGACAACACCGGCGCGTGGTATCTGCAGACAACACCATCCACCACAGCCCGGAATTCTCCTCGCACGTCGTGCTCCCGATCGTCCCGCGCGGCCCATGAGATCGGGCGATCCCAGCGTCGAGCCAGCCGCGCCAGCTCTGGTCTGGCTGATGGGACGCGGCCAACCTCAGGCGATGCCCGGACTCCGCCGTGTTTGGACTTGAACGGTCGCAGCCGCCTTCGCCCTGCAACCCATCCAGCGATCCCCCGTAGACGGAGCAAATTGCCGGGCGCCACCAGGTCGCCCCGGAGACCGCCCGCGCGTCCGCATTGGGGCCATCCATCCGACGATCCGAACCCTCCTCGCGAACTCAACCGTTGCCATGCCCAGCACCAGCGCCGCATCGCCCGAACTGTCCGAGATCCGCAAGGCCGTCCGCGCCATCTGCCGGAAATACCCCGGCGAGTACTGGCAGCGGCTTGACCGCGAGCGTGCCTATCCACAGGAGTTCGTCACCGAGCTGACGGAGAGCGGGTTCCTGAGCTGCCTCATCCCCGAAGAGTACGGCGGTGTCGGGCTGGGCATCACCGAGGCGTGCGCGATCCTCGAGGAGATCAACCGCTCGGGCGCGAACGGCGCGGCGTGCCACGCGCAGATGTATACGATGGGGACGATCCTCCGGCACGGCTCGGAGGAGCAGAAGCAGCGCTTCCTCCCCGGCATCGCGAGCGGTGAGCTGCGGATGCAGGCCTTCGCGGTCACCGAGCAGGACGCCGGTTCGGACACGACGAGCATCTCCACCTTCGCCGAGCGCGTCGGCGACCGCTACGTGATCCGCGGGAAGAAGATCTTCATCTCCCGCGTCCCCCACTCGGACCTGATGCTGCTGCTCGCCCGCACCACGCCGCTCGAGCAGGTGCAGAAGCGGACGGCGGGCCTGAGCGCCTTCCTCGTCGACCTCCGCACGGTCGGCGACACCCTCCAGGTGCGGCCGGTCGAGACGATGGTCAACCACGAGACGACGGAGCTCTTCTTCGACGGCGTCGAGGTCCCGGCGGAAAACCGCATCGGTGACGAGGGCGAGGGGTTCCGCTACATCCTCGGCGGGATGAACGCCGAGCGCATCCTGATCGCCTCGGAATCGATTGGTGACGCGCTCTTCTTCACCGACCGCGCGACGCGCTACGCCAGCGAGCGCGTCGTCTTCGGGAGACCCATCGCGCAGAACCAGGGCGTCCAGTTCCCGATCGCCCGCGCGTACATGCACGCGGAGGCCGCCCGCGCGATCCGCGACCGGGCGGCGGCGCTTTACGACGCCGGCGAGCCGTGCGGCGCCGAGGCGAACATGGCCAAGTACCTGTCGTCGGAAGCCGCCTGGGAGGCCGGAAACGCGGCGATGGACGCGCTGGGCGGATACGGGATGGCCACCGAGTACGACGTGGAGCGGAAGTTCAGGGAGGCACGGCTGTACCTGGTGGCGCCGGTGGCCAACAACCTGGTCCTGAGTTTCGTCGGCCAGCACGTGCTGGGAATGCCGCGGTCGTTCTGAGCGTGCGAGTGGTTCCCGGTGAGGCAGTAGTCATCCCCTGGCCCCAACCAGTCATCCCCGCGGAGCGGGGATCCAGTACGGTCTCGACCATCCGATCATGGTCGCCATGCTACTGGATCCCCGCTCCGCGGGGATGACTGGTTGGCCGCGGGGATGACTGGTTG
Organism: Gemmatimonadota bacterium; assembly: GCA_040905505.1. Lineage (GTDB taxonomy): Bacteria > Gemmatimonadota > Gemmatimonadetes > Longimicrobiales > Longimicrobiaceae > WHSP01. The sequence goes on from JBBDRL010000094.1 coordinate 18,103, forward strand.
GCCGCGGGGATGACTGGTTGGCCGCGGGGATGACTACCTCTTAGCCCTGCGACTC
>JBBDRL010000094.1:18257-20041 GCA_040905505.1 Gemmatimonadota bacterium
GCCGCGGGGATGACTGGTTGGCCGCGGGGATGACTACCTCTTAGCCCTGCGACTCGTACCTACCAGCCACTTCCACCTCCACCTCCGCCCCGCCCCACATCGCCTCGAAGCGCGCGGCTACCCTCTCGGCCTCCGCCACCCGGCCCTGCGCCGCGAGCGCCTGGCCGAGCCCGCGCAGCGACCACCCGTTGTCGGGAAACCGCTCAAGGTCCTCGCGGAACGCCTGCTCGGCTTCGGCAGCCCTGCCCTGCTCGAGCAGCAGCACGCCGAGCTCCTGGCGCACCGGAACGCTCCACTCCGGCGGCTCGCCGTAGACCAGCCCGTCCTCGATGGCGGCGCCCTCACGAAGCTGGGAGAACGCCTGATCGTGGTCCCCGCGCCCAGCCGCGACGATCCCGCCCAACACCCGCTCCGCCATCCCCAGGATCGCGCCGGCCTTGTTGAACTCGAGCTGCAGCCCGGTGATCTCCGGATCCCGCGCGGCAATCCGCACCGCCGCGAGCTCCCGTTCCGCGCCGTCGACGTCACCGGTCGCGGCCAGCGCCCGACCGCGCGCGTAATGCCACATCGCCCGCGCGTGCCCGAGCTCCGCGGCCGGCGCATCGGTCGCGAGAATCTCGTCCCATCGCCCGAAACGCACGCGCATCTGGTACGGCCGCATCACCACGTTCTGGAGCAGGCTCATCCCCGGCGCGAAGAGGACCTCCTCGGGGACCAGCTCGACCATCCGGTCGACGGCGCCGATCGCCTGCTCGTCCCGACCGATCATGCTCGCCGCGAACGCCAGGAAGTCGTAATTGTGCGGATAGTAGCCGAGCGTGTAGATCCCCATCGCCGGGTTCTGGTCCTGGATGTACGACTCGTCGGCGTGCACGGCGTGCTCGTTCGCCCGAATCGCGTCCTCGTACCGGCCGACCCGGATGTAGATGTGCCCCGGCATGTGGACCAGGTGCCCCGCCCCCGGCATCAGCCCGGCCAGTCGCTCGGCCATCGGAACCGCTCGCTCGGGATCGACCGCCTCGACGGCGTGGATGAAGAAGTGGTTCGCGCCCGGATGATCCGGCGAGGCGGCGAGCGCCTTCTCGAGCTGCGCGAGCAGCTCCGGCGTGTCGGGACGCGCGGTCCCGTCACGCTCCCAGTAGCTCCACGGGCTGAGGTCCATCAGCGACTCGGCGTGGAGCGTCGCCACCTCGACATCGTCCGGAAAGCGCGCGGCCACGTCCCCCATCGCCCTCGCATACGCCGAGTCGAGCGGCGCGCGGTTCTCGGGCGGATTCGCCGCGTAGCGCGTGCTCAACGCCTCGATCAGCGCCTGCTCGACGGGGCCGGCGTGATGCGCCACCGCCTGCGCCTGCTGCAGCGCCTCGTACGCCGCCAGGGCCGCCTCGGGCGTCTGCGGCATGTTGATGTTCGGGCCCAACGAAGCCGCCCTGCCCCAGTAGCACATCGCACAGTTCGGGTCCAGCCGCGCTCCCTCGTCGAACGCCCGGATCGCCTCGTCGTGGTTGAACGCGTAATACAAGCGCAGCCCCTGGTCGAAGTACCGTTGCGCCAACGGCTCACTCGTGCTGATCGCATACTCGTGACCGCCGAGGTCGTCGTACAGCGGAACCCCCACCGTCGCCGATTCCACCTCGCCACACGCTGCCACGCCCATCGCCAACATCGCTGCCATGACTCCAATATTCGCTCGTCTCATGGTCCTCGGTGTCCTCTCCTGTATGTCCACGATCCGCGCTGCCCCGAAGTGAACAGCGCGAGACGGCCAACTTCAACGCGGCCCC
>JBBDRL010000095.1:0-19463 GCA_040905505.1 Gemmatimonadota bacterium
CTAGGTACTCGTGCGGGGCTCGCGTGAGGGTGGCTGCCGCGGATTTTCATGGAGGCGCGGATGTTGACAGACGCGGAGCGACAAACGATCGAAAGGAGGCTCCTGGAGGAGCGTGAGCGCGCCGTCGAGGTCCTGCGCGAATTCGATCGGGATCGGCAGGCGAGCCTCCAGGAGGACACGGGGGAGCTCACTGCCTATCGCTTCCATCCGGCCGACATTGGCACCGAAGCCATGGAGCGTGAAAAGCAATTCCTGCTCGCCAGTACAGAAGGCCGTCGCCTGTTCGAGATCGATGAGGCACTTCGACGCCTCTATCGAGACCCCGATCGATTCGGCGTCTGTGCGAGCTGCGGTCGCGACATTCCTTTCGAACGGCTCGAGGTCGTGCCGGCGACTAGCCTCTGCGCTACCTGTCAGGACCGGGCCGAAGCCGCTTCTTGAGCCGCTCGGCCGCTGCCGACCGCCTGGATCTTCTCTTGCCCGTCCGGCCCGTCTCACCTTATACTCACGGCTTCGTTTGGGATATTGAGATTCTTCGCCCGACCGCCGGTGAACACCGGGCGCGGGCTGCTCCGTTCGGGGCACCGAGACGGCGTCGAGACGCCCGCATACGCGGGCTTAATCCAGGTTTGAGGAAGCTACAAGATGACCACCAATCCGGGCCTCGAAGGAGTCGTTCTAAGTCAAACGCAGCTGAGCGCCATCGATGGCGAGAAGGGCGAGCTGATCTACGTCGGTTACGACATCGACGATCTGGCACGGAACACGACTTTCGAAGAGGTCGCGTTTCTACTCTGGAACCAGCGCCTCCCCTCCGCATCCGAGCTCGACGCTCTGACGCGCGACCTCGCCAAGGAGCGGGCCGTCAACGATTACATCCTCGGCGTGATCGGTTCGCTTCCGAAGGATGCGGATTCGATGGCTACGTTGCGCACTGTCGTCTCGGCTCTCGCCCATACGGACAGCGAAGCCAACGACAACTCGGACGAGGCGAACCGGCGAAAGGCGATCCGCCTGACGGCGAAGATGCCGACCGTCATCGCTGCATTCGATCGCGCGCGGAAGGGACGCGACCCGGTCGCCCCTCGGACCGATCTCTCCACGGCTGCCAACTTCCTCTATATGCTCGGCGGTCAGGAGCCTGAGCAATTACGCGCCAGGACGTTGGATGCAGCACTCGTGCTCCATGCTGAGCACGGCATGAACGCCTCGACCTTCGCGGCACGAGTCACCGCCGCCACGCTCTCGGATATGTACTCGGCCATCGTCTCCGCCATCGGTACGCTCAAAGGCGCCGCGCACGGAGGGGCCAACACTCGCGTGATGGAGATGTTGCGCGCGATCGACGAGAGCGGTCGGGACCCGGGCGATTGGGTCCGTGACGCCCTGGAGCGGAAGGAGCGCGTGATGGGCTTCGGACACCGGGTCTACAAAGCCACCGACCCGCGCGCCACTGTGCTTCGCGAACTTGCCGATCAGATCATGAAGGGGCGCGAGGAGACTCGTTGGCTGGACCTCTCCGATCGCGTCCGCGAGGCAATGTCTGCCGAGATGGAGAAGCGGGGTAAGCAGATCTACCCCAACGTCGACTTCTTCTCGGCGTCGGTCTACACCACCCTTGGCATCGACCTCGACCTCTTCACGCCCATCTTCGCGATGTCCCGCGTGACCGGCTGGACGGCGCATCTATTCGAGCAGTACGCCAGCAACCGACTGATCCGGCCCAAGGCCGAGTACGTCGGGCCGAGAGGTCTTAAAGTGGTTCCGATCGACCAGCGCTGAACCTGGCGATCGGGCGTCTGCCGGGGGGGGGGGGGGGGGGGCGCCCCCCCCCCCCCCCCCCCGCTTCCGTACCTGAGCTGATTTCACTATCAACCGACGACTGACACCATGGCCAACGCGTGGCAACCGACGGAGCCCCAGCGAGGGGAGCGGATCGGCATCCGCAACGAGCAACTCGAGGTGCCCTCCAACCCGATCATCCCGTTCATCGAGGGTGACGGTATTGGCGTGGACATCTGGGCTGCCTCGCAACCTGTCTTCGATGCGGCCGTTGAAAAGGTGTACGGTGGGAAGCGGAAGATCCGTTGGATGGAGGTCCTCGCGGGCGAGAAGGCCTTCAATGAAACGGGCGAATGGCTGCCAGAGGCCACCCTGGACGCGTTCCGCAGCTTCCTCGTCGGAATCAAAGGCCCGCTCACGACGCCCGTCGGCGGCGGCATCCGTTCGCTCAATGTGGCGCTCCGGCAGAAGCTCGACCTGTACGCCTGCGTCCGTCCCGTCCGCTGGTTTCGCGGCGTTCCCTCCCCGGTGAAGTCACCCGGTGACGTGGACATGGTCATTTTCCGGGAGAACACCGAGGACATCTACGCGGGGATCGAGTTCCAGGAGGGTGAGCCTGAGACGCAGCGCCTGAAGGCGCTCCTGGAGGAGAACTTCCCCGACATGTATCGGAAGATTCGCTTTCCCGACACCTCGGGAATTGGAATCAAGCCGGTCTCGATCGAGGGCACCGAGCGGCTCGTTCGCGCCGCGATTCGCTATGCCCTCGAGAACGGGCGTCGCTCCGTGACGTTGGTCCACAAGGGCAACATCATGAAGTTCACCGAGGGCGCGTTCAAGAGCTGGGGCTACGCGCTGGCCGAGCGTGAGTTCGGCGATCGCGTCTTCACCTGGGCACAGTATGACCGCATCAAGGAAGAGAGCGGCACCGATGCGGCCAATCAGGCGCAGCAGCAGGCTGAGGACGCGGGCAAGCTCATCGTCAAGGACTCCATCGCCGACGCCTTCCTCCAGCAGATCCTGACGCGCGGCCGCGATTACGATGTGATCGCCACGCTGAATCTGAACGGCGATTACGTCTCCGACGCGCTCGCGGCTCAGGTGGGCGGTATTGGCATCGCTCCGGGTGCCAACATCAACTACGTGACGGGCCACGCGATTTTCGAGGCAACGCACGGAACCGCCCCCAAGTACGCTGGCAAGGACATGGTCAACCCGGGATCGGTCATCCTTTCCGGTGAGATGATGCTGCGCCACCTCGGATGGCCTGAGGCCGCGGACCTCGTCGTCCAGGGCCTTCAGGGGGCGATCGATCAGAAGACCGTCACGTACGATTTCCACCGTCTGATGGAGGGCGCCACCAAGGTCTCCACTTCGGCGTTCGGTCAGGCCATCATCGACAACATGTAGCCCGTTACCCCGTCCGCGCCTCGAGCGCGTCGAAAAAACGGGCTACCGACTCGACGATCAGGAATCATGGAAATAGCCGTTCTTCGCACGGACTGTACGGAGCACGCGACAGCGCTCCTCGCAGTGACCGTCTTCGAAGGAGCCGACCCACAAGACGGCCCCGCCGGGAGACTGGACGAGCGCCTGCGGGCACAGGTCTCCGAGATCGTCGCACGGGGAGATTTCAAAGGCAAGCCGGGGGAGACGCTCCTGGTTTATCCGCGTGATGGCTCCGCACCACCGGAGCGGCTGCTACTGGTGGGGGCCGGGAAGCCGGAGGGGCTCGACGCGGAAGTTCTCCGCCGCGCCGCGGCCACGGCGGTCAAGCAGGTCGCGCGGCTCGGAATCGAACGCTTCGCGACGGTCATGCACGACGTCGGGGGTGGCTCGAACCGCCTGGAGCCGTCCGATGCGGCCCGGGCGGTTGCCGAGGGACTCGTGCTCGGGTCTTATGTCTTCGACCAGTTCAAGACGAAGCCGGACGACGAGACGGCGCCCGCCAAGCTGTCCGGAGTCGAGCTTCTCGAGAAGGTGGAAGAGCAGGCGACGCAGCTCGAGTCGGGGATCAGGATCGGAGGCGCGCTCGGGCGCGGGGAGAACCTGGCGAGAACGCTCGGAAACCTCCCCGGCAACGTGGCGACTCCCACCTATCTCGCCGACGAAGCCAGCCGGATCGCGTCTGACTTCGGCATGCAGGCCACCATTTTCGGTCCGGCCGAGCTCGAAGCGGAATCGATGGGTGCCATCCTCGCGGTCTCCCAGGGCTCCGAACAGGAGCCTCGCCTCATCGTGCTCGAGCACCGGAAAGGCCCCGAGGACGCGCGGCCCATCGCCCTCGTCGGCAAGGGTCTCACTTTCGACACGGGCGGCATTTCCATCAAACCCGCGCAGGGGATGGAGGAAATGAAGTTCGATATGTGTGGAGGCGCTGCCGTTCTGGGAGCGATGCAGGCGATCGGCGAGCTGGATCTGCCGATCAACGTCGTCGCCGTCGTTCCTTCATCGGAGAACCTTCCATCCGGCAAGGCGCTCAAGCCCGGCGACATCATCCGCAGCCACTTCGGCAAGACGATCGAGATCATCAACACGGATGCGGAGGGCCGCCTTATCCTGGCCGACGCGCTGTCTTACGTCCGGCGCTTCGAGCCGCTGGCCGTCGTCGATGCCGCGACCCTCACCGGTTCCTGTGTGATCGCGCTGGGGCATCAGGCGAGCGCCCTGCTGGGGAACGACGACGCGTTGATCGAGGAGCTCCGCACCGCCGGGGACCGCGTGGGCGAGCGTGCGTGGCCGCTTCCAATGTTCGACGAATACCGGGAGCAGATCAAGTCAGAATACGCCGATATCAAGAACTCCGGCGGGCGTCCCGCCGGCTCCATCACGGCAGCCTGGTTCCTCCGCGAATTCGTCGGCGACATGACCTGGGCTCACCTCGACATCGCCGGGACCGCTTACGGCGAAGGCAAGCTCGCGTATCAGTCGAAGGGTGCTACGGGTGCGCCGACGCGCCTCTTCGTCGAGTGGGTGCTTGGGCGTGCGGCGTAACATCCGGCCCCATGCACGTCCGCTAGCCAGATCCGTCGATTGGATCTGGCTCGCCGCCTTTCTGGTGGTCACGCTCTGTCTCGTCACGCCGGCCGACGCGCAGGAACCCTCGGACCCCCGGCCAGTCGGGGGAGATACTGTGCCGCCAGATACCGTCCTTGTAACGATCCCGCCCGAAGAAGCCGCCGGTGATACGATTCCGGGCCTGCTCCAGGAAGCTGCGGAATCCGAGGCTCACACGCCGATCCTCCCGAATCTTCCCCCCAGCGGCCCCCCCCGCGCCCCCCCCGGGGGGGCCCCCTGGGCGTTGGATCTGGGATCGGGCTGAGCTTGCCCGCTTACCAGGCATGACCTTGCTGGAGTTCATCGAGCTTCTTCCGGGCGTCATACGCTTCCGCGCAGGAGGGTTCGGGCGACCTGAAGGCATCGTCGCGCTGGGCGCGGGAGGCGCTCGTGTGCGCGTCCTCCTGGACGGGTTCGAGCTCGACCCGCTCGGAACGGGTGCATTCCCGCTCGAAACGATCGCACTGCTGGATCTGAACCGGGTAATCGTCGAACGCAGCCTCTCCGGGATCCGGGTCGAGCTGGAGAGTTTCAGGCTGGAGACATCGGAACCGTTTTCGACGGTGGAGATGGGCACGGGCGCGGCACAGACCCGCGTCCTGCGTGCCCTTTTCAGTCGCGGCTTCACGGGCGGGCGTTCGATCGGCACAGGCGCCTTCGACCTGGTCACCACCGGTGGGATTGGCGTCAACGAGGAGTACCAGCACTCGAACGCAAACCTGCGTTGGAGTCATGCGCTCGGCGATGACGCAGGCGTCCAGATCGAATGGCGGCGCACTGCCGTGGATCGCGCGGGGAGCGTGTTCCCACAGCAGACCACGCGATCGGATCTGCTCGTGACCACACGAACCCGGATTCGCGAGGCGCTCGTCCTCGAGGCGATCCTGGGCAGGAGTGCCAGTGAGGAGGAGGCGGCTGAGGCGATTCCCGGCCGCTTCAGCTCGAGCCAGGCTGCCGCTCGTGCCGCTTATTCGACGGAACGCCTCGGACTGAGCGGCCTGGCCAGGGTACGAAGCTCCGGCGATGGCTCCGTCCCGCTCCCGGCTGGCGAGCTAGAGGGTAGCGTCCATTTCCGACCGTTGCCGCGCCTCCGTATCGAAGCCGACTCACGCCTGGCCAGATCGGGCGACGAGAGCGCCGCCGAGTCTCGAATTCTCGCTAGCGCGCTCCTCCCCGGCGGCATCTCCCTGTTTGGATCCTTCGCTGCCGGCGATAGATTCGTTCCGTCCTTCGAGGTCGACGAAGCCGAGGCGGAAGAAGGAGTCCTCCGGCACCTCCGTGGAGTCCCGGTGAGGTCCACGAGTGGCGGCTGGAGATTCGGGGCGGAGATCGCCGGTCTGTTCGGATCGCTCGGCGCTGCCGCTTTCCAGAAACCCGAGAGCCCCGTTCTCCCATTTGGCCTGCCGTTCGATTTTGGCTCGCCCGGTTTCGAAGCTCCGGCGCTCACCGGCGCCGAGGTATACTTCAGGATCCCAGTCCCGCGGACAGGCGGAGCACTGCGCATGGAGGGATGGTACAGCCGCGCGCAGGATGTCGCCGGCCGCCCCTATACGCCCAATGAGTTCGGACGCGTAGCAGTCGTGTTCCACGACGTTTTCTATGATGGACAGCTCGAGCCGAGCCTCCGCTTGGAGGGCATCCACCGGGGCAGTGCACTGGTCGCCAGCGAACCGGGGGGTGAATTCAGTGCGGGAACCCGCCCGAACCAGACACTCGATCTGTCGATCAACATCCGCATTCTTTCCGTCCAAGCATTCCTCCTGTGGGAGAATGTGCTCAACACTCAGACCGCGACGGATTTTCCCGACGCGCCGCCGGCCTTCCCGCGAATCGTTTACGGCGCCAGTTGGCAGTTTCTGAACTGATGCTCGATCGAACCCGTCATCAGCGGATGCTCCAACCCGATGAGGGCCGTATCTTGAACGCGGAACGACGACGACGCGCCGATCCGCGCCGGAGCGGCCCGCAACGCGAATCCGCCCGAGCTTCGACACGAACCTCAGAGCAATGATCCGAAGTATGACCGGCTACGGCGAGGCTTCAGGACCCACCGCCGCAGGTACGCTGCGGGTGGAGCTGCGGACCGTCAATCACCGTTATCTCAACCTGAATACGCGCTTACCGTCTTCACTCGCGCGTTGGGAAAATGAGATCAAGGATTGGCTCAGGCCCGCATTCTCCCGCGGGCACGTCAACTGTACCGCGCGCTGGGAACCCGCGTCGGAGGCCGCGGGCGAACGCAGGTACCGTCTCGATGAGGACCGCGTAGCCAACTATCTCCGCCTCTTCGAGGTGCTCGCGAGCAAGTTCGGCGTTTCAGGTTCCCCCGACCTCGCTCTCCTTACGCGCTTCAACGATGTGATCGTGCGGGCCGAGGAGGAGGAAGCCAGCCACGAGGTTCAGGGCGAGGAACTGCGGGAAATTCTGGTCGAGGCGGCGAAACAAGTCACTCAGATGCGGATCGATGAAGGCCAGCGGCTGGAAACCGACCTGCGGGAGCGTGTTGGTGCGATCGAGCAGTCTCTCTCCGCTATTGAGGCACTGGCCCCCACCCGCTTGGAGAACGAACGTATACGCCTGTCGGAGGCCGTTCAGGAGCTGCTCGAGGGCGCTCCGGTGGACCAGACCCGCGTCGCTCAGGAGATCGCCTTCCTCGCCGAACGTTGGGATGTCAACGAGGAGCTCGTGCGGTTTCGGTCACATAACGAACTCCTGTTGGATCTGCTCGACAGCGACTCCGAGGAGCCGGTAGGGAAGCGCCTCTCCTTTCTCGTACAGGAGATGCACCGTGAAGCGAACACCATCGGATCGAAAGCGAACGACGCGGGAATCTCACACCTCGTCGTCGCGATCAAGGACGAGCTGGAACGGCTGAGGGAGCAGGTGGAGAACGTCGAGTGACCGACACGAGCCAGCCTCTGACGACCCCGACGTTTCCGATCATCTTCGCCGCACCTTCGGGTGCAGGAAAGACGACCATCGCGCGCGAGCTCAGCGTCAGGCGCGAAGATGTCGAATTTTCCATATCCGCCACGACCCGCCCACCCCGCCCGGGCGAACGCGATGGAGTCGACTACTTCTTCAGGTCGGAAGCCGAATTTCGAGATCTGATCGCGGGCGGTCAGCTGCTGGAATGGGCCGAGGTCCACGGCAAGCTTTACGGAACTCCGCGGGTCAACCTTGAACATGCGGGTTCGCGAGGCCATTTTCTATTGCTCGACGTCGATGTTCAGGGCTCGCGTCAGATCAAGGCGGCCGTTCCCGAGGCAGTCTCGATATTCGTGCTGCCACCGACGGGCGCTGAACTCGCACGGCGACTGATGGGGCGTGCCAGCGAAGACCAGGCGGTTCAGCGCAGGCGGCTCCAGGCGGCGCGGCAGGAGTTGAGTGCCGCCCTCGAGTTTGATTTCCTCATCATCAACCAGAGCGTACCCGAGGCGGCTGACGCCGTCGAGCAGATCATGGCCGCCGAATCGCTGCGAACCTCGCGCGCCGACGGTCTTGAACCACGAGTTGCCTCCCTGATTGCCGGTGTCGACGCGATCCTGAAGGCGAAACCCTGATCCAGATAAGGCAGAGCGAACAATATGCACGTCATCACACCGGGCGCCGTCGCGCGCCACACCGATAGCAAGTACCTGGGCGTTCTGGTCGCCGCCAAGTACGCCCGCAACCTGAACGAGTTCGGCCGCGGGTTGATGTCGGACGAGCCTCCGGCGGGGGAGCTACGCGAGAAGCTCACGACCACGGCCCTGGAAGCCGTCGCGCGGGGCGAAGTGGAGTACGAGCTGACTCCGCGCCGCCGCCCAGCCGACTTGTAGCCGCCGGATGCGCGACCCTGCCAGGGTCGCCGGGCCCGTATTCGCGGGCCGCCGCGTCCTGCTCGGAGTCTCGGGCGGGATCGCAGCCTACAAATCAATCCAGATCGCTCGCGACCTGGCCATCGCGGGCGCCGCGGTCGACGTCGTGCTCACTCCTGCCGCACTGGACTTCGTCCGGCCGCTCTCATTCGAGGCGCTGACCGGGCGGAAGGCGTATTCCGCGGCATATCTACCCGGTGACCCGCTGCTCCACATCCGCCTCGCACGGGAGTGTGAGACGATCGTCATTGCGCCGGCGACCGCCAACCTCATCGCCCGCGCCGCTGCCGGCATGGCCGATGACCTGCTCACCGCCGTGCTGCTCGCTACCCGCGCCCCCGTCATCGTCTGTCCGGCGATGAACGACGCCATGTATGCCCACCCTCAGACGCGCGCCAATGTGGAGCGCCTCGGGCACATCGGGTATACGATCGCTGGCCCCGCCGAGGGAAGACTCGCCTGGGGAGAGGGTGCTGGTGTCGGCCGGATGATCGAGCCCGCCGCCGTTCTGGACCACATCGGACGTGCGCTCACTCGGCCGACCCGCCTCGCCGGCAAACGCGTTCTGGTGACTGCCGGACCCACGCGCGAAGCGATCGACCCCGTCCGGTTCGTCGGGAATCGATCGTCGGGACGAATGGGATTCGCGATCGCGGCCGCTGCCTGGCGAATGGGAGCGGACGTGGTTCTCGTCTCAGGGCCATCGCACCTGACGACGCCGACCGGTGTGAGGCGTATCAATGTGGAAAGTGCTGAAGAAATGCGAGCCGCCGTCGCCGGCCAGATCGAGGATGCCGAAGTTCTGGTGATGGCCGCGGCCGTCGCCGATTTCCGCCCGCGGTCCGCTGCCGGTGAGAAGATCAAAAAGTCGAGCGAGTCCACTCCGGCTCTCGCACTCGAGCCCACAGCCGACATCCTGACCAGCACGCTCCCTCAGCGCCGCGCCGGCGCGGTGATCGTGGGGTTCGCCCTCGAGACGGAAACGCCTGTGGAGAACGGCCAGCGCAAACTCGAAGGCAAGCGCCTCGACCTGCTCGTCGTCAACGACGCCCGCGAACCGGGCGCTGGTTTCGAGGTGGAGACCAATCGAGTGACGTTGCTTGCGCGCGATACCCCCCCGGAGGATCTCCCACTTCTCTCGAAGGACGAAGTCGCCGGCCGGATTCTTTCCCGCGTCACTGCTCTCCTGCCTGGGGACGCCGAATGAATGGCGCGGCGGATCTGCTTTCTCGCTATCTCCGCCAGCGCGTCGAGTTGGGGGAGACGGAGCTCGTATTCGAGGGGCAGCCGCTCCGATCATTGAAGGAAGCCGCCTCCGTCAGCGTCGCTCCCACACCCTCGCGGACGACTGATCGGACGACTCATCGCCCGATTGCGGCGGCCGGCACACGTCCGTCAGGCGTCGAGCCACCGCCGCTCGTAGCCCTGGGATCGCTCGGTGAGCTCGGCCGGATTGCGAGCGTCTGTACCGCCTGCGAACTGGCGGAGACCCGGAATCATGTCGTCTTCGGCGAGGGGAGCGCCCAAGCTGATCTCGTCGTCGTCGGCGAAGCCCCGGGCGCTGATGAGGACCGATCGGGGCGCCCGTTCGTGGGCCGTGCAGGAAAGCTCCTGGACCAGCTTCTGGCCGCCATCGGCTTCCCGCGGGAAAGCGTTTACATCTGCAATGTGCTGAAGTGCCGGCCGCCTCGGAATCGTAATCCGAGCCCGGACGAAGTGGCATCATGCTCGCCGTTCCTGCAGCGGCAGCTCGCCCTGCTCCAGCCGAAGGCCATTCTCGCCTGCGGAACGTTTTCGGCCCAGACGCTTCTCGAGAGCTCCGAGCCGATCGGCCGCCTTCGCGGGGTCGTACATGCCTTCGAGGGTATCCCTCTCGTGCCGACCTATCACCCCGCCGCGCTCCTGCGTAACCCCGGGTGGATTCGTCCCGTCTGGGAGGACCTTCAGCGCCTCCGAACGCTCCTCGACGCCGAGTAGTCATCGTTGTCCGACGTTTCTCCACCGACACCGTAGGATCCTGAATGCCGCCCCCTTCTTCCGCTCCAGCCGCCGCCCGAGCGGCCGCCGCCACCTTCGCGGAGCGTCGGCCGCCGTACTCGCTCGAGGCGGAAATGTCCGTGATCGGCGGGATGTTCCTCGATCCCGACGCCGTCGTCAAAGCGATCGAGATCGTCGACGATTCGATGTTCTTCCGCGAGGGGCATCGACGCCTCTATCGGGCGATGATCCGGCTCTGGGAGCAGGGCGAGGTCATCGACTCGGTCACGCTGAGCGAACAATTGAAGACCACCGGGGACTTCGATGCCATCGGTGGTGCGCCCTACCTCGCACAACTCCTCGATGCCGTTCCGACGGCCGCGAACATCGAGTACCATGCCCGGATCGTTCGCGAGAAGGCGCTGCTCCGCCGGCTGATCGAGGCGGCCACTTCGATCATCCAGGCGACCTACGACGCCCCCGGCGAGGTCGAATCCCTTCTGGACGACGCGGAACAGAAGATCTTCCAGATCGCTCAGACGCACGATCGAAAGGGCTTCGTCTGGATCAAGGAGCTGCTCTGGCCCGCCATGGAGCAGATCGAGCTCCTCTCGCAGAACAGCTCGCCGATCACCGGGGTGCCTACGGGATTCGCAGACCTCGACGAGAAGACTGCCGGCTTCCAGAAAGGTGATCTGGTGATCGTCGCCGCACGCCCATCGATGGGCAAGACCGCATTTACGCTCAACCTCGCTCAGCATGCCGCGATCGGAGCCCATCGATCCGTGGCGTTCTTCTCCCTCGAAATGAGCAAGGAATCGCTGGTTCAGCGGATGCTCACCTCCGAGGCCCGCGTCGATGCATCGCGCGTCCGTACCGGTCGTCTTCGGGACGACGACTACCCGCGCCTCGCCCAGGCTGCTGGCCTGCTCAATACCGCGCCGATTTACGTCGACGACACCGCCGGCATCTCCGTTCTCGAGATGCGCGCGAAGGCGCGCCGGCTGAAAGCCGACCGGCCCGACCTCGCCCTTGTCGTGGTCGATTACATTCAGTTGATGCAGGGCAACGGCCGGACCGAAAACCGGCAACAGGAGGTATCCGAAATATCGCGTGGCCTGAAAGCCCTCGCCAAGGAGCTGGACGTCCCCGTCGTGGCACTTTCGCAGCTCTCGCGAGCCGTCGAATCCCGCCCCGACAAGCGGCCGCTGATGTCCGATCTCCGGGAGAGCGGAGCGCTCGAGCAGGACGCGGACCTGATCATGTTTCTTTATCGCCCGGAGTACTACCACGGCCCCACGGACAAGGACGGCAACAACCTCGAGGGGCGCGCGGAGCTGATCATCGGAAAGCAGCGGAACGGTGCGACGGGCACGGTCCAGCTCGTCTTTCACAAGGAGTTCACACGCTTCGAGAGCTACTCGCCGCGCGACGACGGTCCGCACGCCTGAGTGGTTTCGTCGCCAGCGCTCCTCCTCGTACTGACCCCCTGATGGCACGGACACGCGTCGTTTTCGTTTGCAGGGAATGTGGTAACGATACCCCGCGCTGGCAGGGCCAATGTCCTGCGTGCCACAGCTGGAATGCGCTCGTTGAGGAGCGTCTGACGGGCATGCCGGCCGGGAGAGACCGGAATGGCGCTGCGGCTGGAGAAGCTGCCCGCGTGGTCCGGTTGGCAGATCTGGAGATGGCCGCGTTGGAGCGGTGGAAGTCAGGTATGGAGGAGTTCGACTTCGTGCTCGGCGGTGGGATCGTGCCGGGTTCGGTCGTCCTCATCGGCGGCGAGCCGGGAATCGGCAAGTCCACCCTCCTGCTCCAGATCGCCGCCCGGCTTGCAGAGGACGGGCGAAATGTGCTGTATGTCGCTGGCGAGGAATCGGTAGGTCAGGTGCGAATGCGAGCCGACCGGCTCGCGGAAACGGCGGGAGACGTCCGGATCCTCGCTACCACGGACCTCGACGCGATTCTTTCGCGGTCCGAGCAGGCCGCACCGCACGTTCTGCTCGTCGACTCGATCCAGACCGTGTACTCCGCTGGCGTCGACGGCGCCCCGGGGAGCGTCACGCAGGTCCGGGAATGCGCTGCGCAGCTACAGCGGTACGCCAAGTTGAGCGGCGCCGCCGTCTTCCTCGTCGGGCATGTCACCAAGGGCGGGGGACTGGCGGGCCCGAAGACTCTTGAGCACATCGTCGACACCGTTCTCTACTTCCAGTCGGCGGCCGGCGCCGACCATCGGATCCTGCGAGCGGCCAAGAACCGGTTCGGCAGCGTGGACGAGCTCGGCGTCTTCCGCATGTCCGCGACGGGACTGATCGCCATCGCCAATCCGTCCGAGTTGTTTCTCGGCGACCGCGACGCTGTGCGGCCGGGGTCGGCGGTGACCAGCACGATCGAGGGGTCGCGGCCGCTCGTTGTCGAAATTCAGGCGCTGGCCACACGAGCGCCTTACGGGGCCCCACAGCGCGTTGCCTCCGGCTTCGAGCACAAGCGCCTTGCGCTGCTGCTGGCCGTCCTCGAGAAGCGAGCAGGATTGCCCTTCGGGCACCTGGACGTCTTCCTGAACGTCGTTGGTGGCTTGCGCATTCTAGAGACTACGGCCGACGCGGCGGTGGCCGTCGCCCTCGCTTCCACCGTCCGGGACGCGCCGGTTCGCGCGAACACGCTGATCGTAGGTGAGATCGGTCTCGGCGGTGAACTCCGCCCGGTCGGTCACATCGATCGGCGCCTCGCCGAGGCCGCGCGGCTCGGCTTCACCACCGCAATCGTTCCGCCGAACTGCCGGCTAGCGGACGCGAATGCGTCCCTTCGCCTGTCGGAAGCGGCGGACGTCCTCACGCTGCTCGAGAAAGCGCTTGTCTGAGCCTCCTGCTCCGTTCGGTGCGATCATCGTCGCGGCAGGCTCGGGAACGAGGTTCGGATCCGAGGGCCCGCCCAAGCAGTACCGACTCCTTGCAGGCGTCCCGTTGCTCGATTGGGCGGTCCGCGCCTTTCTCGCCAACCCGCGCATCAGTCGAACCGTGGTAGTGTTGCCGCCTGGTCATCTGAGCTCTCCTCCCCAATGGCTTGCACGCCTTCCCGTGGAGCTCGTCCCGGGCGGCGTCGAGAGGAGCGACTCGGTGCGCCATGGCCTCAGCACGCTGAACGCGGGCGGGCCGCAGCGGGTGCTGGTCCACGATGGTGCGCGCCCCTTCGCCACCGCGTCCTTGATCAATCGCGTGATGGCCGCTTGCGGTGAGGGTGGCGTCGTCCCCGCACTGCGGGTGGTGGAGACTCTGAAGGAGGTGAACGACGAAGGGACGGTGATCGCCACGGTCGACCGCGGCCGCTACTGGCGCGCCCAGACCCCGCAGGCGTTTCCACTGGCCCTGCTGAGCGACCTTCACGAGCGAGCCCGCTCCGATCGATTTTGCCCGACGGACGACGCGGGCCTCCTCGAGCACTACGGTTACCCGGTGCGGATCGTTCCAGGTGATCCGGACAACGTGAAGGTGACGAGCCCGTTCGATCTGGAACTTGCCGAAATGCTGGCGCAGCGTTTGAATCCAGTAGCCCGGTCCGGATCTGCGCACGATGTCACCGCCCAGGAATTTTGATGCGACAGCCAACCCCATCATAGATGGAAGTCGAAGACAAGGGCGCGCTGCCCACCACGTACAATGTCCTTTTCGTCTGCACTGGCAATACCTGTCGCTCGCCGATGGCTGAGGCACTCGCCCGCCGCGAAGTCGAGCGGCGTGGGTGGCGAAATGTGCTGGTGAGGTCGGCGGGCGTATCGGCACAGCCCGGCGCCCCGGCCACGGAGCAGGCCATCGAAGCGGTGCGAGCGGTCGGCCTCGATTTGACGCGACACTCGGCGACCCAGCTCGATCCGGAAATCTTGGAGTGGGCCGATCTGGCCCTGGTCATGAGCGCCGCGCATCTGGGAATCATCGAGGAAATGGGCGCAGTTCACAAAGCCTCGCTCCTCGGTGACTTCGTCGCTGGCGAGGAAGGCATCGGCGAGGCCGTTTCGGACCCCTTCGGCGGCGACCGATCCAGGTACGACGATACACTCGCGCAACTTCAGGTTCTCGTCTCCAGATCGCTCGACCGTCTCACCGCCATCGTCAAGCCGTGACCGGTTCGATCTCAGCGACAACCCGCTTGTTCGCCGTACTGGGCGATCCGGTCGCGCACTCGCTCTCCCCTCAGCTTCAGAACGCCGCTTTCACCGACTCCGGAATCGATGCGGTCTACGTAGCGCTGCATTGCGATGCCGACCGCTTGCCTGGGCTGATGCGCGGGATCACGGCCGCTCGCGGCGGTGGCAACGTGACGCTGCCACACAAGGCGCTCGCCCGGCGAACCATTGAGCGGGCAACCGAGGCCGTGGAGCGCACCGGCGCCTGCAATACGTTCTGGTGCGATGGGGGTGCGCTTTGGGGCGACAATACGGATGTCGTCGGCGTGCGACGCTCGGTCGCTTCGCTACTGGAGCAGGACGCGAAGGACGCGCGCGTACTGCTGCTCGGTGCCGGCGGAGCGGCCCGAGCGGCCATGTACGCGTTCATCTCGGATCGTGCGGGCGAAGTCGTCGTCCTCAATCGCTCCGCCCACCGAGCCCGGGATCTGATCGCGCGGTTCGAGCCGGCGCCCACCAGGCTGCGGCTGGCCCCGAGCATCGGCTCCCTCGCGAATGAGTCCTTCGACCTGGTCGTGAACGCGACCTCCCTGGGTCTGCGTCCGGACGACCCGCTCCCGCTTCCACTGGACGCGCCCCTCCACGTGGCGGCCGCGCTCGATCTCGTCTACACTCCCGACGGGACCGCGTGGTGCAGGGCTCACAGTTCACGGGGGACGCCCGCGGCTGATGGTATCGAGATGCTTCTCTATCAGGGAGCAGCTGCTTTCGAACGGTGGACCGGGGTCGACGCGCCGCTGGCCGCCATGCGAGATGCCCTTCCGCCCCGCTGATCTGGCCACCCCACCTCCCACTCCAGTGCTGCCTAAGCTCCTCCGAGGTGCCCTCGATCTCGTCTTCGCCCCGCTCTGCTTGGCGTGCCGGGGTCCGGTCCCCAGCGACTCGGAGGACCGCGGGATCTGCCGTGTCTGCTGGACGCGGGCACGCAGTCTGCCACTCCCCCGTTGCGACCGGTGCTGGACGCCCTTGAGGGTGTCGCCGATCGGGCAGTCCCCGACCTGTCAGGAGTGCCCGCAGTTGAGGGCCGCCGTCCGGGCGGTCCGCTCCGGGTTCCTCCTCGAGGGACCCGTGCGTGAGATCGTCCATGCACTCAAGTACCGCGGATGGCCCGCGCTCGGCCATCCGGCAGCACGACGCATGGCGGCGCTACGCTGGCCCCGCGAAACGGAAGACGAGGTCCAGTTCGTGGTTCCCGTCCCACTGTCGCCCCTGCGCCTTCGCCAGAGGGGCTACAATCAGGCTGCGGCCATCGGTGCCGAATTTGCCCGCCTCAAGGGCTGGCAGCTGGCCGATCGGATACTTTACAGGACCCGAGCCGCGGGCAGCCAGACTACCTTGCATCCGGGGGAGCGCCGGGCTAACGTTGCCGGCGCGTTCGGCGTCCGACCGGGCCTTGAGCGAGTGCTTTCGTCGCATCACGTATTGCTGATCGACGACGTCTGGACGACCGGGGCGACGGCACTCGCGTGTGCGGATGCGCTCCTGGACTCCGGCGTCCGCGCGGTGAGCATCGCGACTTTCGCCCGGGCGCTCCCGGAATTCGAGCGTCTGGAACGGCGCATCGCAGCTTCCGGTGTTTCGTAATTCGATACGACAGACGGAGATAACATGGCAACTCGTGTAGCGATCAACGGCTTTGGGCGAATCGGCCGGAACGTCCTTCGCGCCGCGAAAGCGGCAGGAGTTACCGACCTCGATTTCGTTGCGGTGAACGATCTCACCGACACCGGCACTCTCGCGCACCTGCTCAAGTACGACTCGGTTCACCGTGCGTACCCCGGCTCCGTCGAGGCGCGCCAGGATGCGCTCGTCGTCGACGGCGACGAGATCCGGGTCCTGTCTGAGAAGGATCCCTCGGACCTTCCGTGGAGTGACCTTGGCGTCGATATCGTCATCGAGTCCACCGGGAGGTTCACGAAGCGGGAGGACGCCGCGAAGCACCTCGAGGCCGGCGCTCGGAAGGTGGTGATCTCAGCACCGGGAAAGAATGAGGACGTCACCATCGTCCTGGGTGTCAATCAGGACGACTACGACCCGGCGAAGCACGACGTCATATCGAATGCGAGTTGCACGACGAACTGCCTCGCACCCGTGGTGAAGGTTCTGCTGGACGAATTCGGGTTCCGACGAGGAATCATGACCACCGTCCATTCGTATACGAACGACCAGCAGATCCTCGATCTACCGCACAAGGACCTGCGCCGAGCGAGGGCTGCGGGTCTGTCGATCATTCCAACCACGACTGGCGCTGCCAAGGCGACAGGGCTCGTGATCCCGGAGGTGGTCGGGAAGATCGACGGGGTCGCCATGCGCGTCCCGACTCCGAACGTTTCCATCGTCGACCTCACCGCCGAGCTCGACCGGGACGCGACGGTCGAAGAGATCAATGCCGCCTTTAGAACAGCCTCCGAGGGTCGATTGAAGGGGATCATGGAGGTGCAGGATGCCCTCCTCGTCTCTGTCGACTTCATTGGAAACCCCCACTCGGCAATCCTCGACGCCGCCTCGACCAACGTCGTCGCCGGTCTCGTGAAGGTCATGGCTTGGTACGATAACGAGTGGGGGTATTCGAGCCGCTGTGTCGATCTTTCCCGGTTCATCGGCAAGAGGCTCTGACAGCCGCGAATGAACAAGTTGACCCTCGACGACCTCGCGGACGAAGACCTCCGCGGAAAACGCGTGCTCGTGCGCGTCGACTACAACGTGCCGCTGGACGAGCGTAGGGAGGTCGTCGATGATTCCCGTATTCGTGCGACTCTGCCGACCTTGCGCCGCATCTCCGGAGCGGGAGCTCATATCGTCCTTCTGTCCCACTTCGGCCGACCTAAAGGAAGGAGGGTTCCTGAAATGTCCCTTCGTCCCGCTGCGCAGCGGCTCGCCGAGCTGATGCGGGTTCCGGTCGATTTCGTCGGGTCGACGAGCGATGAAACCGCTATCGAAGCGACCAGACACTTCCGCGAAGGCGGCGTGGTGCTCCTCGAGAACACGCGCTTCGATCCTCGGGAAGAGGAGAACGATCCCGAGCTCGCGGCCGAAATGGCAGAGCTCGGCGACCTGTTCGTCAACGATGCGTTCGGCGCCGCCCACAGAGCTCATGCTTCAACCGCGGGTGTTGCGCGCAGGATTCGAGACGCCGGCGGCCTCGCCGTGGCCGGCCTCCTGATGAAGCGGGAGCTGGACTATCTCGGTGACGCGCTGGCGGAGCCGGAGCGGCCCTTTGTCGCGATCCTCGGTGGTGCGAAGATCTCGGGTAAGATCGACGTCATCGAAGCCCTTCTCCCCAAGACCGATCGCCTTCTGATCGGCGGCGCGATGGCGAACACCTTCTTCCGCGCTCAGGGACTCGATACCGGCACGTCGCTGGTCGAAGAGGACAGCGTTTCGACCGCTCGGAGGCTCCTGGAGCACGCAGAAGGCAAGCTCGAGCTGCCGCTGGACGTCGTCGTCGCCCGCGCCATCGAGCGCGGCGGCGAGCCTCAGGCCGTCGCCATCGACGCGATCCCGAATGGCTTGATGGCGGTGGACATTGGCCCCGCTACCGTCGAGCGCTACTCCGACATTATTCGTGAGGCCCGCACCGTTTTCTGGAATGGCCCCATGGGGGTCGCCGAAGTTCCCGAGTTCAGAAAGGGCACCGAAGGCGTCGCGCAGGCACTCTCGGCCGCTACTCGACTCGGCGCGACCACGATCGTCGGTGGCGGCGATTCGGCTGCCGCCTTGCTGGACCTCGACCTGCAGGACCAGATCTCGCACGTTTCGACCGGCGGCGGCGCTTCCCTCGAGTTCCTGGAGGGGCGAATTCTACCCGGCGTAGACGCCCTCTCCGATCGAGAGGCTGGTACATGACGATCTCCGCTCCGCTGATCGCGGGCAACTGGAAGCTCAACCATGGGCCGGCAGAAACTACGGCCTTTCTCAGGGACTTTCTGCCTCGGCTTGCCCAGGTGCAGGCGGAGCGGGGTACCGTCGTCCTCTTTCCCCCCTCCATTTCGCTTCCCGCCGCACGAGAGGCGATCGGGGCGAGAGAGGGCGTACTACTGGGCGTCCAGAACGTCTACTGGGAATCCAGCGGCGCGTTCACAGGTGAGGTTTCCGCACCAATCGCCCGGGATGCCGGGGCGAAAATCGCCCTCGTCGGCCATAGTGAGCGACGACACCTCTTCGGCGAGACTGACGCACACACCCGCCTGAAAATCCGGGCTGTCCTGGACGCTGGTCTGAGCGCGATCCTCTGTGTGGGTGAGACGCTGGACCAGCGCGAATCGGGGGAGGCTCACGCTGTCGTCGAACGACAACTGGAAGCGGTCCTGCCAGAGATTCGGGAAGACGAGGTGCGGCGCCTGTACATCGCCTACGAGCCCGTATGGGCCATCGGCACCGGGCGTACCGCGTCTTCCGGCGACGCGGCCGAGATGCACGGCCACATCCGCTCCCTTCTCGTCGGGCGGTTTCCAGGCCCCTCTTCTGACCTGCCGATTCTGTACGGCGGGAGCGTCAAACCTGACAACGCCGCCGAGCTGCTCGCCGCGAGCGAGGTCGGCGGGCTCCTGGTCGGCGGCGCGAGTCTCGACCCGAGCACGTTCGCAAGTATCTGCGCTCTCGGAGCT
>JBBDRL010000096.1:0-19119 GCA_040905505.1 Gemmatimonadota bacterium
CCTGCTCAATGCGCATGCATGATCAGGCCGATGAACACGCTGGTGAGCAGCGCGAAGACATAGGCCTGGAGCAGTGCGACGAAGAGCTTCAGGAAAGAAAGTGCAACGACCATCGCGACCGGCGCGATGGCCATGGCGTACGAGCCGAAGACGAAGATCAGCCCCATAACCGCCAGGATCACGATCTTCCCCGCGGTCATGTTCGCCATCAGGCGAATCGCGAGCGCAAAGGGTTTGGCGAGCTTACCGAGCAGCTCCACCGGGGTCATGATCAGCGCCATGGGGATCCGCATCGCGATCGGCAAGTCGCCATTCCAGTAGACGATGGTGCGCATGTACCCAACCGGCCCGAGCGCCCGCATCCCGGCCCCCTCGATCACGATCATCGCCATGATCGCGAGTGCCGCCGTCACGGAGATGTTTGCCGTGGCGGCCGCACCGTAGGGGACCAGGCCGACCAGGTTCCCCACCAGGATGAAGAAGAAGACGGTGATCACGAAGGGGACGTACCGCTCTCCACCATGGCCGACGTTCGGCATGATGACCTTGTCACGGAAGAAGAGCACGATCGCTTCGACGGCGTTGTGTCGACCGCGGGGGCGCTCACCCTGCTCCTTCGCACGGCGCGCGGCCGCGCCAGCGGGAACGAAGATGGCCAGCATCAGGAGCCCGATGAGCCAGACGAACACGACGTACTTCGTCGGCGTCATATCGACCGGCCCGATCATCCAGGAACCGGCTTCGGGAAGCTGAAGGTACCCGAACGGCGTCTCGATCTGATGCTCGTCGAGCACGTGATGAAGGATGTCGATCTCGTCGTGATCACCCGCCGCCTCTTCGGCCACGGACTCGGCGCCCTCGGGCAGCGCCGTCTGACCCGCGAGCACAGGCACCCCCTGGGCAATGCCCAGTAGCGCCAGAAGGAGAAAGATCTTTGCGAGCATCAGCGTGCCGGTGAAAATCTGATCAGGAAGAGCGGCTCCAGGAGCGTCGTCACGAAGAAGACCGCCACCAGCGAAAACAAGAAGGGGGCCGCAGGCAGGTCAGCCCACGGAACCCCTATCAATGCTACCGTACCGAGGACCGCCAAACGAGCCACCATGCTCAGCCCATGGGCGAGCATCGGCTGACTGGCAAACCGCCATACGAAGAGAGTGACGAACAGGACGAGCTGTACTCCGTATGCCATCGCGATCCCTGTCCATATCGCCGCCCGATCCTCCGGGGCGGCGATCAGGCCCCCCATCACCCCCACGAGAACCGAAAATCCAGCCGCCAGAACGGCGAACTTGAGTGCTCTGTACAATCCTACTCTCCGCGTCGGCGCGCAGCCCGCTCGCGCGGGGCGATCACCAGCTGTCGATATAACGAATAGAACCCCGCGGCCGCCCCTACGAACACCCCCAGAAGGAGCAACCACGGCTCCGTCCCGAGCCGCTCGTCGAGCCACTTGCCGGCGAACAGGAAGAGGATGATCGAGCCGGCGAACTGTATCCCGATTCCGAGAAACGCTCCCGCCTCCCGCGCCAATGTCCGTTGCTCTTCGCTACGTCTGTCGGGCATCATTCCTCCAGCTGCCCCTGCTCCCGGGGAGACGGGCAATATAGGCGCTTGTGAAATTTTTCGCAAGCATCGCGGCCGCCCTCCCGACGGGCTCGCTTGACGCCCTCTTGGAGGGGCCTCTATCTTGCGATTTTCCAAGCCACTTACCCGGATACTACCGGTGTGGATCGCGTCTCAGGGGCATGGAGGGATGAGCGTGGTGGGGCAACGAAGCGGGTTCAGGCGGGCGATCGTCTTCGCCATCGGATGTGCACTTGCGCCGGCCGGATGCGCGGCAATCGGGGCCGGACCCTCGGCCACCGGGCCGCTGCTGCCGTCGATGCAGGTTTACACGGCTGGTGATGCCGTGACGGTCGTATTGCAGGTGACGAACACGTCTGATTCCGCGATCGAACTGAACTTCCCGACGGGTCAGACGTACGAGTTCGTTGTGGAGCAGGGGGGTCGTGAGGTGTGGCGGTGGTCGGAGGGCCAGGCATTCACGCAGGCGCTTCGGCAGGAGCGGGTCGAGCCGGGCGAAACGCTCCGGTTTGAGGCGATCTGGCCGGCGACCGGCTCCCCGACGGGGTCATTCGTAGCAACGGGCTCGCTGACCGCCAGCAATTACGAGGTGGAGCAGTCTACCGGTTTCGAGCTTCGCTAGTCGCTTCCAGCCCCTGCTGCTCGGGCGGATTGCGCGCCAGGCATCCCGCACAGGTTCTCTCGTCGAGAAAGCAATTGGACAACGGCCCAAGTAGACGGCTTCCGACGCACGCGGCCTTCCAGCCCGGGGGGGCGGCGTGATCGGGCAGACCCTTCTCCTTCTCCTCCTGCTGGTCCTTTCCGCCTTCTTCTCCGGATCGGAGATCGCGCTCTTCTCACTTGGCGAGGCGCGGGTGCGGATGCTGCGCGAAGAGGGGCGCCGCGGAGCGCGGGCGCTGGAGCGCTTGAAGTCGAACCCTGAGCGCCTGCTAGCGACGATCCTGATCGGTAACAACGTCGTCAACATCGGCGCGGCGGCTCTGGTGACGGCGATCGCGCTGGAAGCATACGGCACGCCCGGTGTGGCGTATGCGACTGGCTTGACGACGCTTGTGGTGCTGGTGTTCGGTGAGATCACGCCGAAAGGGCTCGCGACCGCGAATGCGGATGCCATAGCGCTGCTCGTCGCCCCCCCGATCCACGTCCTCTCGCGCATTCTCTTCCCTGTGGTCGCGCCGCTGGAGACCCTTACGCGCTGGTTCGTTCGGCGCAGTCAGAGGGAGGGGCGCCTGACGGTCACCGAAGGAGAGATCCGGGAGATGACGGCCATCGGTCATCGTGAAGGCGCGATCGACGAGCACGAGCGTCGCATCATCGATCGCGCGTTCCGACTGGACGAGACGCGCGCGTGGGACATCATGACGCCGCGCGTGGATATCTTCGGCTGGTCGGCGGACCGCGGCCTCGCTTCCATCACCGGCGAGCTACCGACCCTGCGTTTCTCGCGGATTCCAGTATTCCGGGATTCCGTAGACGATATCGTCGGCATCCTCTACACCCGCGACGTCTACCATGCGCTCGTGAGCGGCCAGCGAGACGTAACCCTCGGTGAGCTCGCCCGGGAGCCCTTCTTCGTCCCCGGTTCGATACCGCTGACACGGCTGCTGGGCGATTTCCAGACGCGCCGCATCCACATGGGCGTGGTGATCGACGAGTACGGCGGGACGGACGGTGTTGTGACGCTGGAAGACATTCTCGAGGAGCTGGTCGGGGAGATCGTCGACGAGACGGACCTCGAGCACCAGCCGGTGGTTCGGCTCTCGCGCAACGAGTTGGCTGTGGAAGGCAATGCGGATCTCCGCGAGATCAATCACTTCTTCAATACGGCCTTCCCGCTGCTGGAGCACCGATCGTTGAACGGATATCTGCTCGACGAGCTCGGCTACGTCCCGCGGCCCGGCGAGGAGATCGAGCGTGAGCGCGTGCTGATCCGCATCACGGAAGCGAGCGAAACTCAGGTGCTCAAAGCCATCCTCGTCCGGCATGGGCGTCCAGAGGAATCGGACGTCACAGTCGACGCGGTCGATCATGGCGACGCCGGCGGAGGCGAAACGAGTGCTGAGGAGCGGGCCCCACGCGAAGCGACAGGATCCGAATGAAGTCTACGGGGGCGCGGGTGTGACGGCCCCCGGCCCGGTCGTCGTGGTAATCACCGGATCGAACATCGACGCGGGGCGGCTCGCGGAAATCGTAGAATGAGAATGGAGCGGAAATGATACTCGAGTTCGAGGGGATGACGCCTGAGATCCACCCGACCGCCTGGATCGCGCCGACCGCGGTCGTGATCGGCAACGTCGAGATAGGCGCTGAGGCGAGCGTCTGGTTCGGCGCGATCATCCGCGGCGACGATCATGACCACGTGATTCGGATCGGAGCCCGGACGAGCATCCAGGACAACTGCGTGGTCCATGTCAGCGCCCAGGGGCCGACGCTCGTCGGAGAGAACGTGACGATCGGCCACGGCGCCGTTCTGGAGAGCTGTACCGTCGGGCAATCAGCTCTGATCGGCATGAACGCAGTCGTACTGCAACGTGCGCGTATCGGCCCGGCGGCGCTCGTCGCGGCCGGCTCGGTCGTATCGGAAGGCTCCGAGATCCCAGCGAAGCACCTCGCCGCCGGGGCTCCGGCACAGGTGAAGAAAGAGATTGCCGGGCCGTCACTGGCGTGGGTGACGAGGAGCGCCGATCACTATGTGGAGCTCTCCCGCCGCTACCTGGCCGAGACGCAGCGGAGAGTCGACACGGCAACGAACTCGGGAGGCGTGTGAAGGTCGATGTTGCCATAATCGGCGCGGGCCTGATCGGCTGTGCGGTCGCGCGGAAAGTGGCGCGCGGCGGGGGTAGCGTGGTGGTCATCGATCGCGACACGCCCGCACGGCAGGCCTCCTGGGCGGCGGCGGGGATGCTGGCACCACAGGCGGAATCAAACGGCCCGGGCGATTTCCTCTCGCTGCTCCTGCGTGCACGGGCAGGATTCCCCGCTGTGGCCCAGGAGCTCGAACGCGAAACCGGCGTCGGCGTCGGGTATCGGAACGAGGGCGCGATGCTCATCGCGCTGAACGAGGCGGATGAGGCCGAACTGGAGCGCAGATTCGGCTGGCAGCGGGCAGCCGGGTTGGAGGCCGAACGGTTAACCGGTGGCCAGGCTCGGAAGCTCGAGAGCGCGCTCTCCACCGAGACGCGTGCGGCACTCCTCTTCCGGGGTGACCACCAGGTGGACAACCGGCTGCTCGGTAGGGCCCTCTGGTTCTCCGCCGTCGCCGCTGGAGCGGAGTTCAGGATCGGGGAGGCCGTCAAGCGCGTCCATGACGCAGACGAAGTGGCCGTTGAGCTCGCCCACGGCGGGAGAATCGAGGCGGAGACGCTGGTGATCGCAGCCGGCTGCTGGTCGGGACAGATCCCGGGCTTGCCGCGCGTCCTGCCCGTGGAGCCGGTGCACGGGCAACTCCTGAGCATTGAGACAGGGCCGCCGTTGCTGCGGCACGTCATGGGATCGCTACGCGGCTACCTCGTTCCCCGCGCGGATGGCAGACTCATCGTCGGCACGACCGTGGATCACATGGGATTCCGAACCGCCGTCACGCCGGCGGGGCTACAGCGTCTGACCTCCATCGCAATCGAGATCGCACCTGCCGTCGCCGACCAGCCTGTCGCCGCTCACTGGTCCGGGCTGCGACCGGGTACGCCCGACGGTCTGCCGATCCTTGGCCGGGATCCGGATTCGCCGCGGATCATCTACGCCACGGGCCATTTCCGCAACGGCATCCTCCTCGGCCCTCTGACCGGTGAGATCATCGGGTCGCTCGCGCTCGGCGGCGCCCCAGGACTCGACCTGTCGGCGTTCAGGCCCGATCGCTTCCTGCCCGACTCCGACCCTGAACGGCCGGCGCTACATCCGTAGTACATTGTCGACGTACCAGCTCACGATGGCGTCGCCCCAGACTTCGGTGACCGCCGCGCCGACGGCGAGGAAGATCCCGAACGGCACCAGCTTCTTCGTCCGCAGCGAGATCGGCAGGAAGATCAGCGTGCCGACGAGGGCGCCAAGGAAGATCGTCAGTACGGCACCCACCGGACCCAGAAAGGCCCCCACCATCCCCATCATCTTGATGTCCCCCCCACCCATCGCCGGCTTCTGCAGCCACCATTCTCCCAGGACCGAGGTCAGGTAGAGAAGCCCGAATCCGAGAGCGGCCCCACCCAGGGCGTGGAGAATAGAGAGTCCGCCGGGAGTAAGTGCGAGCAGGAGCCCGATCGCGAGACCGCCGAGCGTGAACTCGTCGGGAATCAGGTAAGTGCGCGCGTCCGTCGCCGCGATGCCGAGAAGCAAGGTGAAGAAGATCGCCACACTCAGGGCCTGCCAGGACAGCCCGTAACGGACAGCGGCGGCGACCCACACGAGAGCCGTAACAGCCTCCACGGCGGGATAGATCGGGGATATCGGTGTACGGCAGCTCCGACAGCGTGCTCGGAGCACGAGCCAGCTGAAAATGGGGATGTTGTCGTACCACGCGATCTGCGAGCCACACCCTGGACACCGCGAGCGAGGCGACACCACCGATTCGCCCTCCGGCCATCGCGTGATGCAGACGTTCAGGAAGGAGCCGATCAGCGCGCCGAGGACTCCGGCGTAGATCCAGATCAAGGCATCGGGCATAGCCTCAGCGCGTGAGTTCGTAGAGGAGAATCGCCGCCGCAGCAGCGACGTTGAGCGACTCGGCGCGCCCACGAAGCGGGACGCCGATCGAATGATCAAGCGAATCGCGGACCTCGTTGGAGAGTCCCGCGCCCTCATTCCCGACCACCAGTGCCACTCGCCGTTCCCGCAATTCAGAGGCGGGGAGACCATCGACCGATGCGCCGACGATCGCATAACCGGCTTCCCGCAGCATGCTCGAGGCCGCGTGCCACCTCTCCTGAAGTATCGGAACGTGGAACGACGAACCCGCAGCGGCTCGAACCGCCTTGGGGTTCCAGGGATCGACCGTGCCCGCCAGCGAAACGATTCCCACCGCCCCCAGCGCCTCAGCCGACCGAACGAGCGTTCCGAAGTTGCCCGGATCCTGGACCGCGTCCAGGACCAGAACGACCGCGCGGGACGGAGGCGCTTCGAACGGCCGGCGCGAACTCTCCGGAATCTCCGCGACAGCGATCACCCCCTGGGGCTTCTCGGTCGCGGCGAAGGACGCGAAGAGTTCATCGGCCACCGTTCGAACCGGAATGCCGCGCCTGGTGACCTCAGCCATAAGCGCTTCGCCGCGCCGGCTGTCCGTCAGAGAGGACGACGTGAGCACCCATCGCGTCCTCAACCCGGAATCGACGAGGGCCTCGACGACCCGAATTCCTTCGGCGAGGAATCGACCCGACGCCTCGCGATTCTTACGGGTTCGGAGGGCTCTCAACTCCTTGGTTTGACTGGATGTAAGCACTGTACAGGGGTGGTCCGAGTCTTGCGCCCGCCAGCCCCCCGTAAGCTTCCGTGGAGAACCCCGAAGGACGGAGCACGTCAATGAATTCGTTCTTTAGCGATACCAGACGGGCGGTGGGCATCCTTGCGTTGGCCGGTGCGACATCCGTCGCCACCTCCTGCGCCCCCACGATATCGACGCAGCAGGAGGTCCAGCTCGGCGATGAGTACGCAGCGGAGCTGGCGCGCCAGCTTCCGCTCGTGCAGGACGGCCAGGTAGTCCAGTACATCAACAACCTCGGGCGGTCGATCGCCGGTCGCGCCGATCCGCGTGGAATTCAGTACAATTTCTACGTCGTCAATGCACCGGAGGTCAATGCCTTCGCCGTCCCCGGCGGCCACATCTACGTCAACCGGGGGCTGATCGAGCGAGCCGCCAATCTTTCGGAGCTCGCAGGCGTGCTGGCCCACGAGATCGGCCATGTCGTGCATCGTCACGGAATCGATCAGGTCGAACGGGCGCAGACGGCCGAGACCGGGCTGGCGGTGATCTACGGCGTGCTCCTCGGCCGGCCACCGTCTACCGTCGAGCAGGTCGGGATTCAGGGAATCGGCACGGCGGTATTCGCCGGTTACAGCCGAGATGCTGAGCGCGAAGCGGATGCAACCGCCATCGAATTCCTCCTCGCCAGTGGTATTCACCCGCAAGGCCTGGTGACGATGTTCCAGACGCTGCTCGCCGAGCGGGAGCGCAACCCGAGCGCGGTCGAACAGTGGTTCTCCACGCACCCAACGACGCAGGAGCGCATCGACAATGTGCAGGCCGCCATCGTGTCGCTACCGTCTGGTGCGCTCAACGGGCTCGATACCAATCGTCAATCCTACGTTGACTTCCAGAACCGGGTCAGCCGCCTCCCCGCCACCGCATCGCGGTGAGGCTGACGCTGCTGGCGTTCCTGCTCCTTACGTCCGCCGGCTGCATCTCGGAGGAACGGGAGCTCGAGATCGGCAACGCGATGGCGGCCGAGGTCAATCCCCGGCTCCCGCTGATCGAGGATCCCATCCTGAACGCCTACGTGTACGGAGTCGGCCGTAGGCTGGCGGTCGTCAGCGAACGACCCGACCTGCCCTACCATTTCTACATCATCAATTCGGACGTGGTGAACGCCTTCGCCTTGCCGGGTGGCCACGTCTATCTCACCCGCGGTCTGATCGAACAGACGCGGGACGGTTCGGAATTCGCCGGCGTTCTCGCTCACGAGATCGGGCACGTGGCGGCCCGGCACGGTGTCCAGAAGCTGCAGCGTGAACTTCGCACGGGGTCGCTGGTGAACGTCCTTTACAACCTGATTCTCGGCGGCGAGCCCGACCTGCTCCGGGAGAATTCACTCCAGCTCGCAAACGTCGTCTGGTCCGCGCAGCATTCCCGCGGCGACGAGAAGGAAGCGGACCGGCTGGCGATCCGATATCTTCTCCGAGCAGGCGTGGATCCTGAGGGAGTCGTCACGCTCCTGCAGAAGCTGCTCTCCGAAGAGCGCCGGAGCAGAGACGAACCTGGGCGGGTTCAGAACTGGTTCTCCACCCATCCGCTCACCGCGGATCGTATTCGTGAAGCCGAAGTCTTCACCGAGCGGCTGGCGAGTGAGGAGGAGCAGCAGGTATCCGATCTAAATCTCCAGTCCTTCGCCGCCTTCAAGACGCTCGTCTCGCGAACGGCTTCGGCTGAAGGCGGCGGCGCACACCTCGAACTTTGACCCTACCGATCACCCTGTCCATCGCCGGTTCCGATTCCGGCGGCGGCGCGGGAATCCAGGCCGACCTGAAGACGTTTCAGGCGTTCGGCACATTCGGCACGACGGTGATAACGGCGATCACGGCGCAGAACACGCTGGGTGTGACTGCGATCCACCCCGTCCCGGCGGAGGTCATCCATGCGCAGATCGCGGCCGTGGTGAGCGACCTCCGGCCGGCCGCATTCAAGAGCGGCATGCTCGCCACCAGGGAGGTGATCACGACGGTCGCCTCCGCCATTGGTGAGCATCGGCTCGAGAACTACGTCCTCGACCCCGTAATGGTGGCGACAAGCGGATCGCGTCTTTTGGAGCAGGAGGCGGAGATGGGCATCGTGCAGGAGCTCGTCCCGCTCGCGACGCTGGTCACGCCGAACCTGGACGAGGCTTCCATCCTGGTGGGCTCCCCGATTCGCGACTACGCCGGGATGCGGGATGCCGCCGTAGCGATCGTGAAGTTGGGCGCCAGCGCCGCGCTGATCAAGGGCGGTCACCTGGAGAGCGAGGAGGTCGTCGACGTGCTCTTCGACGGGCACGAGTGGCGGGAATGGCGGCGCCCGAAGCTGGCGACGACGAGCACGCACGGCACCGGTTGCACTCTCTCAGCCGCCATAGCGGCAGGGCTCGCGCAGGGTCGGCCTCTCTCGGCCGCGGTCGAGCGGGCCCTCGATTTTCTTCAGCGTGCCCTGGCGACCGCACCAGGCATCGGAAGCGGTCACGGGCCGCTGAATCATATGGTAGCGCCAGAGCTGGACGGTCCGCTCATCGGTTGAGAAACCAGTCCATCGCCAGGTAGCCGACGGTGAGTCCCAGGACCATGAGGGCGCCGTAGATGGTAGGCGGCGACGGAATGGGAAGCTTCAGGAACCGGACGAGTCCGCCGATCGCCAGGGCCACCAGGATACCGAGCATACCGTCACGACTCATTCCACAGCCTCCGTAGGCAGGTTGGCGGCTACCAGTTTCGGGACCAGGCCGGCGAGAAGTCTGCGAAGCCGATATCCCGCCGCGCCCGCGACCTCCAGGACCTCCTCGTGATCCAGACGCCCCACACCGAGTCCCGCGGCCGGGTTCGTGATGCACGAAATGCCCAGCACCCGCAGACCCAGTGCGCGAGCGACAATCACCTCGGGCACGGTGGACATCCCGACAGCATCGGCGCCCATCGCAGCCAGCATGCGTATCTCGGCGACGGTTTCGTAGCTCGGCCCCAACACTCCCGCATAGACCCCACGGGTGAGCGTTATCCCGAGTTTTGCCGCGGTCTCGAGAGCGATCCGACGGAACTCGGCGTCGTAGGGGCTGGACATGTCCGGGAAACGCGCCTCACCCGGCGCTGCCGCTCCGACCAGTGGGTTGCGGAACATGAAGTTGAGGTGGTCCACGATCAGCATCAGTTCTCCGGCTCCCATATCCCGACGAACGCCCCCAGCGGCGTTGGTCAGAATCAGACGATCGGCACCAAGAGCGGCGAGCGCCCGGAGAGGGAGAGCGACGGCGACCGGGTCCCAGCCTTCATAGAGATGGAAGCGGCCCGATAGGGCGACCAGCTCGACTCCCTCCCAGATGCCTGCCACCAGCTCGCCTCTGTGGCCGGGAACGACCGCGGCCGGGAAGCCCGGAATCTCCTCGTATGGAACGCGGACCGGATCCTCGATCTCGGCGGCCACTTCTCCCAGCCCGGAGCCGAGAACGAGCACGGCGCGAGGGGCACGGCTCAGGCGTTCCCGCAGGAAACCGATCGCCTCGCTCACGGCCGGCGGACCGACCCCAGTCTCGATTCTCGCCAGCATACCTAAGCGGGTTCCTGTGAACGCCAGTCGACAAGTGTGATGTAATGTCGCGACGCTCGCGCGGCAACGACAGGTGCCAAAGTGGCCGGAAAGGCCGTAATCACATGCCGTTTCCGCAGGAATCGACCCCCTGTGGATGGCACATGCGTTGCACCCGGGGATGCACCAACCCGCGCCCTGGAGGTGCAGGGTTCTAATTCAGGATACCCAAGGTAAGGAGCACCCATGGCGAAGGTGATAGGGATCGATCTAGGGACGACGAACTCCGTCGTCTCGGTAATGGAAGGTGGCGATCCGGTCGTGATCCCGAATGCGGAGGGAGGCCGGACCACGCCATCCGTGGTCGCGTTCACCAAGGACGGTGAGCGGCTCGTCGGCCAGGTCGCGCGGCGGCAGGCGATCACCAATCCGAAGAACACGATCTTCTCGATCAAGCGCTTCATGGGCCGCAAGGAAGCGGAGGTGAAGGAAGAGGAGAAGATCGTTCCCTACGAAGTCGTGAGCGGCCCGAACGGCCTCGCTCAGGTCAAAGTGGCGAACGTGGGTGACAAGCTGTTCACGCCGCCCGAGATCTCGGCGATGATCCTCCAGAAGATGAAGCAGACGGCCGAGGACTATCTCGGCCAGACGGTCGAGCAGGCGGTCATCACCGTACCTGCGTATTTCAACGACGCCCAGAGGCAGGCGACGAAGGACGCCGGTAAGATCGCGGGCCTCGAGGTGCTGCGGATCATCAACGAGCCGACCGCGGCCGCGCTCGCCTACGGTCTCGACAAGCAGAAGGACGAGAAGATCGCCGTTTACGATCTCGGCGGCGGAACGTACGACATCTCGATCCTGGAGCTCGGCGAGGGTGTCTTCGAAGTCAAGGCTACGAGTGGAGATACGCATCTCGGTGGTGACGACTTCGACCAGCGGGTGATCGATTGGCTGGTCGAGGAGTTCAAGAAGGATCAGGGTATCGATCTGTCGAAGGACGCCATGGCGCTTCAGCGGCTGAAGGAAGCCGCGGAGAAGGCCAAGATGGAGCTGTCGACCACCGCGTCGACCGACATCAACCTGCCGTTCATCACCGCGACGCAGGAGGGTCCGAAGCACCTCAACGTTACGCTGAGCCGCTCCAAGTTCGAGCAGCTTGTCGACGACCTGGTGCAGCGCACGATTCCCCCCATGGAGAAGGCACTGGCCGATGCCGGCCTGAAGCCGGGCGACGTCGACGAGGTGATCCTGGTCGGTGGCTCGACGCGAATTCCGAAGATTCAGGAGATCGTGAAGGGCTTCTTCGGCAAGGAACCCCACAAGGGCGTCAACCCGGACGAGGTCGTGGCGATCGGCGCGGCGATCCAGGGCGGGGTGCTCGCGGGTGACGTGAAGGACGTGCTCCTCCTGGACGTCACGCCTCTCTCGCTCGGAATCGAGACGCTGGGTGGCGTGATGACGCACCTGATCCCCAGGAACACCACGATCCCCACCCGCAAGACGGAGGTCTTCTCGACGGCGGAAGACAACCAGACCACGGTGGAGATCCACGTGCTCCAGGGCGAGCGCGAAATGGCGATGTACAACAAGACGATCGGGAAATTCCAGCTCACCGGAATTCCGCCGGCGCCCCGCGGCGTGCCGCAGGTCGAGGTGACGTTCGACATCGACGCGAACGGCATCCTGAACGTTTCGGCGAAGGACCGGGCGACGAACAAGGAGCAGAAGATCCGCATCGAAGCCTCGAGCGGCTTGTCGGAGCAGGAGATCGACAAGATGGTCCAGGACGCCGAGGCGCACGCGGACGAAGACAAGCGGCGGCGTGAGGAGGTCGAGACGCGCAACCGGCTCGACGCGCTGACCTACGAGGTCGAGAAGAACATGAAGGAGTGGGAGGACAAGCTCGACCAGGAGACGAAGGAGCAGCTCAACGCGTCGATCGAAGCGGGGCGCAAGGCGCTGAAGCAGAGTGACCTCGCTGAGATCCAGTCAGCCACGGAGGCGCTCCAGCAGGCGTACAGTGCGGCGGGCGCCAAGATCTACCAGGCGCAGCAAGAGGCCGGAGCCGGAGCCGACGACGCCGGGTTCACCGGCGGCGCGACCGGAGGCGCCGGATTTGCTGACGACGAGACCGCCCGCGCCACGCCTCAGGACGAGGAGGATGTCGTGGAGGCGGACTACGAGATCGTGGAGGACGAGAAGAAGTAGCGGAGGTCGGTATCCGTTATCCGGTATCCGTTATCCGCAGGATGCTCGGGCCGCCGGGCTGGTTCGGTTGATCGTTGCCGAGGTAGTCGGCAGGCCATGAGCACTCGAGGGCGCGCCCTCGGAAGAGCGGATAGCGGATAGTGGATAACGAACAACGTATCTCGTCGTCCCCGGAACTCGCGTCGGCAGGTGCTGGTAATGCAGATTACCGCATTCGCGTGAAGGCGCCCGACAGTCCTGCAACCAAGCGACAAGAAGCTATGCTCGATCCCGTACGCGCGAAGGCGAGGGTCATCGGAGTTACCGCCGCCTCTTTTGTGGGCGGCATCCTGCTCGCGACAGGGATGGAGTGGACCGCCGGGAGTCAGGCGGCTTCGCTGTTCCAGGCGACACCGGCGCCGCAGGAAGTTCGGCCGATCGCAGAGTTGAGCGAGTCGTTCATCTCGATCGCCGAGTCGGTGACGCCAGCGGTGGTGAGCATTCGGACCGAGCGGCGAGTCCGCCCCACCGGTGGCCAGGCACCGGAGCAGCTACCGGAGCCGTTCCGGCGCTTTTTCGAGGATCCCGAGCGTGACGACTCTCAGCCGGGGGCCGGCACGGGGTTCATCATCAGTGACGACGGCTATATTCTCACGAACAACCACGTGGTCGCCGACGCGGATGTGATCAACGTGGTCATGATGGACCGACGGGAGTTTCCGGCGGAATTGATAGGTCGTGATCCGACGACCGATGTCGCGGTGATCCGAATTGCGGGAGGGGGGCTACCGACGGTTCGGATCGGCGATCCTACTCAGACGCGAGTCGGTGAATGGGTGCTCGCTGTGGGTAATCCGCTGGGCCTCGACTTCACGGTCACGGCCGGAATCGTAAGCGCGAAGAACCGGGGCATCGGGATCATCGGGCGGAGCATTCAGGACGAAGACCTCGCGGCGCTCGCCGTGGAGTCGTTCATCCAGACTGACGCTGCGATCAACCCGGGCAACTCCGGCGGCCCTCTCGTCAACATCCGGGGCGAGGTGATCGGCATCAACACCGCCATCGCATCGAACACGGGACTTTCGGCGGGCTACGGGTTCGCGGTCCCGATCGACCTGGCTCGCCACGTGGCGGACGATCTGATCCGGTATGGCCGCTGGCGCCGTTCCGTGCTGGGTGTTCAGATCACCGAGGTGACCGTGGAGGACGTGGAGGCATTCGGCCTTCCGTCCGTCGCGGGTGCCGTCGTCCAGAACTTCAGCCTTCCCGACACGCCCGCTGAGCGTGGCGGGCTCCGTCAGGGCGACGTGATCGTCGCGGTGAACGACGAGCCGGTGCGGCAGATCAACGAGCTGCAACGCATGATCGCCAGCCATCGGCCGGGCGATCGCGTGACGCTCGAAGTCATTCGCTACGGTGAGCGACTCTCGCTCGACGTCCAGCTCATCGAGGCGGATTCCGCGCCGGTGAGCGCTTCCGCCGCGCCCGTGGGACCGCCGGCCGCGACTGAGGGGCGGTTGGGTATCCGAGCCGTCCCGCTCACGGACGAGCGCGCGCAGGCCTTCGGGTATGATCAGGCCGGCGGCGTGGTGATCGAGGACGTGGACCCGCGAGGCCCGATCGGGGAGCGGCTCGCGGCACGTGGCTTCAAGATCCTCCAGCTCGACGGTGAGGAGATCACGAGCGTCGGGCAGTTCGAGGCGCTGCTGTCCGAGAAGGGGCCGGGAAGCGTCGTATCGCTCCTCCTCGGCGACCCGAACGGGCAGCAGCGCATCGTGAACGTGCGCCTGAGAGAGTGACCCGGCATCGTCGAACAAGCCGAGAGGGAGCGCTTCGCGGCTCGCGGAGCGCTCCCTCTCGTTTCGGGGCACGCCTCCTGCCCGCTCTTCGTATGGGCAGATTCGGTTGACCTTCGCGTCGCGCGGTGTCTATATTTGCCCGCTGCAATCGGCGAAAGTGGCGGAATGGTAGACGCGCTGGTCTTAGGAACCAGTGGCTCCGGCCGTGGGGGTTCGAATCCCCCCTTTCGCATGATCGAGGGGTCAGGGGTCAGGATTCAGGGGACGGATAACGGATACCGGTTAGCCTGCTAAGGGCTTAGCTCTCCAAACTTTCATCTTGCTTGATGACTGCGAATACGACTGATTTGAAGATATCCGTTCAGGAGGGCGCTTCCTGGGTCAAGAAGCTGTCCATCACGGTTCCGGCAGAGCGGGTCGGGAGCGTCCGTGGGCGTGTGGCGGACCAGATGTCTCGAGGTGTTCGCCTGCCCGGGTTCAGAAAGGGGAAGCTCCCCGCCCGCGTCATTGAACAGCGCTTCGGGCCGTCGATCGACCAGGAGACGATCGACCGGGTGATCCAGGAGGCCTACCGAGAGGCCCTCGAAGCGGAGGGGCTGACACCGATCAACCAGGGTCGGGTCGAGGACGTCAAGTACGATCGTGGCGCGGACCTGACCTTCGAGGTGGAGCTCGAGGTGCGGCCGGAGATCGAATTGCCACGTCTTTCGGGCTTCACGGCGACCCGTCCCCCGGCGGAAGCCGGCGAGGAGGAGGTGGACGCCGTCCTGGAGCGACTTCGAGACGAGCGGGGTGAATGGGAGGCGCTGGAGGAAGGCACCCGGCCGGATCAGGGAGATCAGGTCCTCGTGGAGATCACCGCGCTGGACGACGCTGGCGAGCCGATCGAGGAGGCGCGAAGCTATCGTATCGTGCTCGGTGAGGATCAGGCGATCCCGGACGTCGAGGCAGCCATTCTCACGCTGGCCGAGGGCGAGTCCGGCGAGTTCGCGGTGGCCTTCCCGGAGGATTTCCCGGACGAGGCGCGCCGCGGGCAGGACCAGAAGCTCCGTATCGCAGCGCAGGAGACCCGGCGGAAATCATTGCCCGAGGTGAACGACGAGTTCGCGAAGACGGTCGGAGACTTCGAGTCGGTCGAGGCGCTGCGTGAGCGCATCCTCGAAGATCTGAAGGAAGATGCGGAGCAGCGCGCGGAAACCGACGTTCGACGGCAGCTCATCGACCAACTGCTGGAAGCGAACCCGTTCGACGCTCCGCAGTCGATGCTGGAACAGTACCTCGACTACATGCTGGGCGAGGGCCGCGGTACCGACGGCGGTGAGCGTCCTCAGCGCTCGCCCGACGAGGAGGAGCGGTTTCAGAAGGTGCGCGAGAGCGTCCGGCCGCAGGCGGAGTGGGGTCTGAAGCGCACGCTCGTCGTTGAACGAGTGGCGGAGCTGGAGGGGCTCAGGGCGACGCAGGACGAGATCGACGAGCGAGTGGATGCCCTGGCGGCCCAGCACGACCGGCCACCCAGCGAAGTATGGATACAGCTCGAAAAGAGCGGGCAGCTGGAGACGCTCGAACGCGAGATCACCGAAGAGAAGGTCTTCGGTTTCCTGAAGTCCCAGAACACAGTAGCGTGAGAAAGAGCTATCAGGTATCAGCAAGCGGCTTTCAGCTGACGGCCATCGCCGACGACGCGGTTCTCCGGTCCGCGCGCCCGATTCCCAGCCGATCGCCGCAGCTGATGCTGATAGCCGATAGCCGAGGAGCTTCTTTTTTTCAAAGGACGTCCTGAATGCCATTGTACGCGCCGTATGTGATCGAGCGGTCCAGCCGAGGAGAGCGATCGTACGACATCTTCTCGCGACTGCTGATGGACCGGATCGTATTTCTGGGCACGCCGATCAATGACGAAGTCGCGAACGTCATCATAGCTCAGCTTCTCTACCTCGAAGCGGACAACCCGGAGAAGGACATCTTCCTCTATATCAACTCGCCTGGTGGCTCGGTCTATGCTGGGCTGGCGATCTACGACACGATCGCCTTCCTCAGGTCGCCCGTGAACACGTACTGTATGGGTATCGCGGCAAGCATGGGATCCTTCCTTCTCGCGGCCGGTACGAAGGGAAAGCGTTTCGCCCTGCCGAATTCGCGGATCATGCTGCACCAGCCCTCCGGCGGAATGAAGGGCACGGCCGCCGACATCGAGATTCAGGCGCAGGAGATCCTGTACCTACGCGAGCGCCTGAACATTATCTACGCTGAAAACACCGGTCAAAGCCTGGAGCAGATCAACGAGGACCTGGACCGCGATCGCTTCATGTCGCCGCAGGAGGCAAAGGAGTACGGATTGGTGGACCACGTGATCACCCGCAGGGGTGAGGTTATTGATGTTCAGCATGAAGAGGCCGAGACTGGAAGGTGAGCGACGCGCACCCCTAGAGGTATTTCCCCCATCGGCATTTTGAGTCCATGGCGAGTGACAAACATCTTCGCTGTTCCTTCTGCGGAAAGTCCAAGGACGCTGTAAAGCGTTTCATCTCTGGACCCTCCGTCTACATCTGCAACGAGTGTATCTCGCTCTGCAACGAGATCCTCGCGGAGGAGGAAGAGAAGGAGGCGGCAAGCGCGCCCGCGCCGCTGCCGACGCCTCGCGAGATCAAGGAGGCGCTCGATCAGTACGTGATCGGGCAAGAGGGTGCGAAGCGGTGGCTCTCCGTGGCCGTATACAACCATTACAAGCGGGTCACGGGCACCTTCCCGAGCGAGGGCGGGGTACAGCGTCACCCGCACGGCGGGAGCGCCGACGAAGTCGAGCTGGACAAGTCGAACATCATGCTGATCGGCTCGACGGGCGTCGGCAAGACGCTGCTGGCGCAGACGCTCGCGCGAACGCTCCAGGTCCCCTTCACGATCGTGGATGCGACCACGCTGACGGAGGCAGGGTACGTGGGCGAAGATGTGGAGAACATTCTCGTCCGACTGCTTCAGGCGGCCGACTTCAACGTGGGCGACTGCGAGCGCGGAATCATCTACATCGACGAGATCGACAAGATCGCACGGAAGAGCGAGAACCCGTCGATCACGCGCGACGTCTCGGGTGAAGGGGTTCAGCAGGCGCTACTGAAGATTCTGGAGGGTACGACCGCCTCCGTGCCGCCCCAGGGGGGCCGGAAGCACCCGCAGCAGGAGTACATCCAGATCAACACGCGCGATATCCTCTTCGTCTGCGGCGGCGCGTTCGATGGGCTGGACAAGATCATCGAGACGCGGACCGGTCGCCAGCAGATCGGGTTCACGAGCGGGGGCGGCGAGGGCGTGATCACGGACGAGGGCAATCCGTTCCACGACGTGGAGCCGGAGGACCTTCTGCGGTTCGGGCTGATTCCGGAGCTGGTGGGGCGTTTGCCTGTCGTCGTGACGCTGGACAACCTCGACGAGAACGCGCTGGTCCGGATCCTTTCGGAGCCGAAGAACGCGATCATCAAGCAGTACCGGAAGATCCTGGGGATGGAGGACGTCGGCTTGACGTTCGACCCTGCGGCGGTGCGGGCCATCGCGCAGAAAGCGCTCGACCGGGGAACCGGAGCCCGCGGGCTCCGTGCAGTGATCGAGGAGGTGATGTGCGAGGTGATGTTCGACATTCCCTCACGGCCCGACGTCCGCGAAGTGGTCGTCACGCCGGAGAGCATCACCGACGGGATTCCGCCGCTGCTCATCCTGGCCGCCGAGCCGAAGCAGAAGAAAGAGGCGTAGGGGGGATAGGTAACAGTTAAGAGTTAACAGTTGACAGGGGAGGCTAGGGAGGATTTCCCGGCCTCCCCTGTTGATCGTTTATCGATCAGCTGTTGACTGTGGACTGTGGACTGTCGACTCTTCCAGCATGCACATCAAATCAGTCGAGTTCGTCGGGGCGATCGGACAGCGGGGACAGGCGGCGCCCGAAGGGGTGCGCGGGCTGCGGCAGGTAGCGTTTTCGGGGCGGTCGAACGTGGGAAAGTCGAGCCTGATCAACCGGCTTCTAGGTCGCACGCGGACGCCCATCGCCCGGGTCTCCTCGACGCCCGGCAAGACTCAGGAGATCAACTTCTTTCGCGTCCGCTCGGGCGCGGGTGAGTTCGCGCTGGTCGATCTTCCCGGATACGGCTACGCCCGCGCGCCGGAGGAACTCCGCGAGCGCTGGAGCCATCTGATCGAGGTCTTCCTCGCCGAGCCGGGAGAGCTCGCCGGCGTGGTTCAGCTCATCGACATCCGTCATGGT
This sequence comes from Gemmatimonadota bacterium, assembly GCA_040905505.1. Taxonomy (GTDB): domain Bacteria; phylum Gemmatimonadota; class Gemmatimonadetes; order Longimicrobiales; family Longimicrobiaceae; genus WHSP01. The sequence continues at coordinate 18,785 of JBBDRL010000096.1, forward strand.
CCGACCGGCGACGACCGACGCGCGATCGAATACCTCGCGACCCTCGGGCTTCCCGTGCTCTTCACCCTGACGAAGTCCGACAAGCTTCGAAAACAGAAGCGGAACGCAGCTGTCACCGAGATCAGCGCACAGCTCGCGGTGGACGAATCGCAAGTCATTCCCTTCTCTGCCCTGTCAGGTGAGGGCGTCGAGGAGCTCGGGGCCGCGCTTTCCGGATTGATGAAGAGCGAAACGTGATCGGAGCCGCCCTCCCGCCGCCTCGCTCCGGCTCCTGAATCCTGAATCCTGAATCCTACCGCTTCACTCGTCGGTCAGGTCGTATTCCTTGATCTTCC
>JBBDRL010000097.1:0-19081 GCA_040905505.1 Gemmatimonadota bacterium
CCCGCGCAGGCGGGGATCCAGTACGATGGCGCCGGGGCGGTAACGGGCGGGCGGGTCGGAACTGGAATCTCGCTGGCGGGGGAATGACGAGCGTGGTTTTCACGGGAGTGAGTAAATGTCTGCATTGAAGATAGAACTGCTCGGGTCCAGCTTCCTGCGGGAGAAGGCGGCGGAGGTCATGGAGATCGACGACGACCTCCGCAAGCTGATCGGCGAGATGTACGAGGCGATGTACGAGGCCGAAGGGATCGGGCTGGCGGGGCCGCAGGTCGGCGTGTCGAAACGCGTTCTGGTGGTCGATCTCAAGAGTGAGGATCACCCGCGCCTGGCGCTGATCAATCCTACCGTGCTCGATCGGTCGAAGGACCAGGAGAAGGAAGAGGAAGGGTGCCTCAGCATCCCGGGCGTCTCCGCGCTCGTCGAGCGGCCGACCGAGGTGGTGGTGGAGGCGACGGACGCCGAGGGCCAGCCGATCCGGATCGAGGCGGAGGGCCTGCTCGCCCGCTGTCTACAGCACGAGATCGATCATCTCGACGGTGTGCTCTTCATCGACCACCTCTCGGCCCTCAAGCGCAGCATGCTGGTCAAGAAGTACAAGCAGTTGCGGGCGGAGGAGGAAGGCAAGTCGCGGGAGAGGACGCCGGCGCGCTCCAGCGGATGAGGGTTCTCTACTGGGGGACCCCGTCGTTCGCCCTGCCGGCGCTGCGTGCCCTGGGCGAGGAGGGACACGACGTGGTCGGCGTCGTCACGCAGCCGGACCGGCCGGCGGGACGCGGACGGCAGCCGCAAGCGTCGCCGGTCAAAGTGCTCGCGATCGATGAGATGATACCGGTCCTGCAGCCGGAGAGCGCCGCGGACCCGGCCTTTGCAGCCCAGGTTCGCGAGCTCGAGCCGGAAGTCTCGGTCGTCGTGGCGTATGGGCAGATCCTGCGTCCCGACGTCCTCGCGCTACCGACGCACGGTTCGGTGAACATCCACGCCTCCCTACTCCCGGAGCTTCGCGGCGCCGCCCCCGTCCACTGGGCGGTGATCCACGGCTACGAGACGACCGGCGTGACGATCATGCAGATGGATGCCGGGCTCGACTCGGGGCCGATCCTCTACCAGGTGCCCGAGCCGATCCGGTCGGACGAAGCGATGAGCGATCTTGCGCTGCGGCTCGCGCAGGTGGGTGCCGAGGCGCTGATAGAGGCGCTGGCGATGCTCGAGCTCGGGCAGCTCTCGGCGACCGAGCAGGATCACGAGCGGGCGACGTATGCCCCGAAGTTGGACCGCGAAACCGCCCGGCTCGACTGGTCGCTCCCGGCGCTTCAGGTCACCCGCTGGATGCGAGGACTCGACGCGGTGCCCGGCGCCTGGAGCCTGTTGAACGACGAGACGCCCGTGAAGCTCTTCAGTCCCCGTGTCGAGCTACAGAACGGTGAGCCGGGCCAGGTGCTCGCCGCCGATCCGGAGGTGGGCGTTCTGGTCGCGGCGGGGCACGAAGCCGTCCGGATCCGGGAGGTGCAGCCCCCCGGGAAGCGGCGGATGGAGGCCGCTGAGTGGATCCGTGGTCGCGGGATCGAGGTGGGTGACCGCTTCGCCTGAGGGCGGGGAGCTGCCACGCCTTCACATCGTCACCAACGATGTGATCCTCCGCGCTCACGGATTCTGCGACCGGGCGGAGCGCATGATGGACGTGGGCCGCGCGCGGATCGCCCTTCACATCCGCGGGCCCGGGCTAAGCGGGCGGGAGCTCTACGACCGGGCGGAGCGATGCACCGCGATCGGCGAACGCACTGGAAGTTGGATCTTCGTCAACGATCGGCTCGATATCGCGCTCGCATGTGCTGCCCGGGGCGTTCAACTGGGTCGCCGGTCCGTTCCCATCGGCGGCGCGCGTGCACTGCTCGGCGCGGGCGCGACGATCGGCGCTTCGGTTCACGACCGACCGGCGGCGGAAAGCGCCGCCCGCGAGGGAGCGGACTTCGTACTGGCGGGTACTCTTTATGAAAGCGCGTCTCACCCGGCGCGTGCCCCGGCCGGAGTCGACTGGTTCGGCGGGCTGCCGCTCCCGGTCATCGGCATCGGCGGCGTCAGTGTGGCGAGGGTGGGCGACGTGCGGCGAGCCGGCGCCTTCGGCGTCGCCGCGATCCGCGGCATCTGGCACGCCGAGCGGCCCGTCGCCGCGCTGGAAGCGTATCTCTCGGAACTGGAGTGAAGAGTGCTGGAGGATATCACGATTCGGGTCAACGGCGAGCCCCGCGAAGTTCAGGGGGGCCTCAGCGTCGACGAGCTGCTGCGCAGCTTCGACCTCCAGCCGGGGATGATCGTCGTGGAGCGGAACGGCGACATCCTGCGGCGCGAGCGGTACCCCGAAGTCCGCATCGCCCCGGGCGACTCTCTGGAGCTGGTGCATTTCGTGGGCGGCGGATGAGGGCATCCGACGCCGCTTCGTCATCCCCGGGGATCCGGTTGGATGGATCCGTCGCGGCGATCTTCGATATTGTACTGGATCCCCGCATTCGCGGGGATGACGGATGGGTGACGGATGGGTGACGGATGGGTGACGGATGGGTGACGGATGGGTGAAGACCTTATTTTTTGCGGCGCTGACGAACTGCTACTCACATGGCCACACTGACCGATAAACCCCTCCTCGACCCGCCTCTCACCATCGCCGGACGCGCGCTGCGGTCGCGCTTGATGGTCGGGACTGGCAAGTACAGGACGAACCAGGAGATGGTCGAGGCGATCGAGGCGTCCGGGACCGAGGTCGTGACCGTCTCCGTCAGGCGTGTCGATCTGGACCGGAGCAACGAGGAAGGTATTCTTCACGCGCTGGATCCCGAGAAGTACCTGCTGCTGCCGAACACCGCCGGTTGTTATACGGCCGATGAGGCTGTGCGCTACGCCCGTCTCGCGCGCGCGGCCGGGTTCACCGACTGGGTGAAGCTGGAGGTGATCGGCGATCAGGAGACACTGCTGCCGGACGTGGCGGCGACCCTGGCGGCCTGCAAGGAGCTGGTCGACGACGGTTTCACCGTCCTCGCTTACACCAATGACGACCTCATCACGGCACTGCGCCTCGAGGACGTCGGCTGCGCCGCGGTAATGCCGCTCGCCTCGCCAATCGGTAGCGGGCTCGGCCTGATCAATCCGTTCAACATCCGGACGATCAAGGCGAGGCTCGAGGTGCCGGTGATCGTCGATGCAGGCGTAGGTACCGCTTCCGACGCGGCCCTGACGATGGAGCAGGGCGTCGACGGCATCCTGATGAACACGGCGCTCGCCGAGGCTGACGACCCGGTGCGAATGGCGCGGGCTATGGGGCTGGCGACCGAGGCCGGCCGCCTCGCGTACCTTGCGGGGCGGATGCCCCGGCGCGAGCGTGCGATCCCATCGAGCCCGACCATCGGGATGCTTGAATAGTCGGACCGCCCCGTGGGGCGAGGTCTGGTGAGCGAGGCCATCACGGCGCCGCGACGCGCCGCGCTCGACGTCCTCACCCGCGTGCGGGACGGTGATCTGTCGGATCGTGCGCTCGCGCGGGTCGCCGACGGGCTGAACGCGCGGGATCGTGCGTGGGTACAGGAGCTCGTCTACGGTACTTTGCGGCTGCGTGGGCGGCTGGACCATATTCTCGCCGAGTTCGTCCGTGGGGGCATGGGGTCGCTTCAACCGGTCGTACTGGACATCCTCCGGCTGGGTGCCTACCAGCTTCTCGAGATGGGGAGTGTGCCGGCCTACGCCGCGGTCTCGCAGTCCGTGGAGTTGACGCGGGCCGCGGGGGTGGGCCGCGCGGCGGGGCTGGTCAATGGAGTCCTCCAGTCGGTCAGGCGAGGGTGGCGAAAGGTTACTTTCCCGTCGTTCGAGGATGACCCGGTCGCCCACCTGACGACACAGGGGTCGCACCCGAAGTGGCTGGTGGAACGGTGGGTCGCGCGATGGGGCGCTGACGAGGCGAAACGGCTGGTCGAGGCGAACAACAGCAAGCCCGAGCTGTACATCACTCCCTCGGGGATGGACGTTCCGGAGGCGCTCGCCAGTCTCGCCGGCACAGCGGTGACGGCAGAGCCCGTCGCCGGGTTTGCCGACTCGATCCGGATCCTGCCGCCGCACGGTCCGACGGAGGCGCTCGCCGCGGTGCGCGCAGTCGTGCAGGACCCCGCGGCAGCGATGGTGGTCCGATATGCCGGGATCCCCGAAGGTGCGACGGTGCTCGACCTGAGCGCCGCACCGGGTGGGAAGGCGGTCGGGCTCGCGAGCCGCGCGGGCTACGTGGTGGCGAACGACGTCTCGCTGGGGCGCATGAGGCGCGTGCGCACGAACGTAGCCCGCGCGGGTGTCGCCGAGAGCGTCGGGCTGGTGGTGGCCGATGGCCGCGAGGCACCTTATCGGCGGGTGGACGCCGTGCTGGTCGACGCCCCCTGCACTGGAACGGGAACGCTACGCCGGCATGCCGATGGGCGCTGGCGGCTCACGCCGGCCGACCTCGCCAGCCTGACGCGGCTTCAGCGGGAACTCCTCGATGGGGCCGCCGGCTGCGTGAGACGGGGCGGTCTGCTGGTCTACGCCACGTGCTCGCTGGAGCCGGAGGAGAACGAGGAGCAGGTGAGCGAGTTCCTCACGCGCCACGCGGGCTTTCGCATCGAGGCACCGCCTCCGGCGATCGACGGTACGATGTTGCGGGACGGCATGCTGGCCGTCCTCCCCCAGCGCCACGGAGTGGATGGGGCCTTTGCCGCACGATTGAGATACACTGAGTGAACGCGACAGCCAGGTCGGGCAGGGCGAGACGACGGCGCCCCACCATGAAGCGGGTGGATCGGCGAGCCGTCCTGATCGCCATCGGGGTCGCCGTGGGTGCATTCCTCGTCGGCTACGGAGTCACGGCGCTCGCCTTCACCGGCAGCTCGGGTCCGGCGGACGTAGTGATGGTGCCCGACGTGCGCGAGATGACGGTCGAGCAAGCGCGGCGGGCGATGGATCAGGAGGACCTGACGGTCGTGGTGGGGGACTCCTTTCCGAACCCGCAGATCTCGCGGGGAGCCATCCTCGCGCAGAGCCCGCTGCCGGGGCAGGAGGTCAGCCCCAACACCGAGGTGCGTCTGATCATCAGCACGGGCCCCGTTCGGCTCCCCGTGCCCGATGTGCAGGCGATGCCGCTGGACCTCGCCGTCCGCGCTCTGCAGACGGCAGGCTTCAACGTGGCCGTCGACGAGGAGGCGGGGGAGGGGGAGGTCGGGACCATCGTCTCCTCGGACCCGGAACCCGGCACCCGACTGGAGCTCCCGGCCACCGTACACGTCGTGGTCGGTGATGGGATGCCGGAAGTGGCGATGCCGCGCCTGGTCGGAATGCGCGAGCAGGGGGCGCGTGAGATCATCGCGGATATGGGACTGGAGCTGGAGGTCGTTTACCAGGACGATAGCTTCGTCGAGCCCGGCGGAGTGATCGCACAGGAGCCGGCGCCCGGCGACAGCGTCGAGGTCGGCAGCGCCGTCGAGCTCCGCGTGGCCGCGCCGGCGAACGTGATACGGCGGGAAGGCCGGGGCCGGTCGGACGAACGCCGCCGTGGTCCCGACGACGACGCGGCCCGAGAGTCAGGGAGCACTCGATGAATCGACAGTGGTGGACGGTCGGCATCGTCGTCGGCCTGATCGCTCTTCTGATCGGCGCGGGCTGGCTCGTGCGGGATCGGTTCCTGCCCGTCCAGGTCGGGAGCACCGCCCCGAACTTCGTCGCGACGGACCTGGAGGGGAACCCGGTTCAACTGGCCGATCTCCAGGGCGAGGTCGTGCTGCTGAACATCTGGGCGACGTGGTGCGCGCCATGTCGTGAGGAGATGCCGTCGATGCAGAACCTGCACGATGAGATGGGTTCGCAAGGGCTCAACGTCGTCGCTGTAAGCATCGATGCGCCACTCGGGGCGCTCAGCCGGGCCGGCAACCGCGGCGGTGACGTCGAGGCGTTCACGCGGGAGATGGGGCTCAGCTTCCCCATATGGCTCGATCCCGACGGGGATATCCAGCAGACGTACTGGACGACCGCGGTTCCCGAGTCATTCGTGATCGACCGCGACGGCGTCATCGTCAAGAAGGTCATCGGCGCGACCGAGTGGGACTCGGAAGCGAACAAGGAACTCTTCGCCCGTCTGCTGGAGGGCTAGCTTGCCTTCACGCCTGCGACACCTCACCGACAACTGGAAGCTCAAGGCCCTCGCCGTGGCGCTGGCGGTCCTACTCTGGGTCGTCGTCAGTGCGGAGCAGGTGACGAGCAACTGGGTCTGGGTGCCACTGACCGTCGAGGTCGCGGACCCGAACTTCCAGATCGCTTCGACCGACATACCCGAGGAGGTGCAGGTCCGGTTCAACGGCCCGGGGCGTGAGCTCCTCGACCTTGCGCTGCGGCGGCCTCCCCTGCGGCTGACGGTGAGCGAGGTCGAATCTTCCGTCGAGACCCGCGCGCTCGACCCCCGGATGGTCCAGCTTGGCGGGCAGGTGGGCGTCAGCGCGCTCGACGTCCGGCCGTCCGCCGTGCGGCTGGAATTCACGCGGGTCGAGACGCGGACGGTCCCGGTCCGGGTGCGGCTCGCGAACCGGCTCGGCGGTGACTGGGCCGTTGTCGACAGCATCTGGATCGAGCCCACCGAGGTGCAGGCCAGCGGTCCCTTCGACGATGTCACAGCGCTCGACCAGGTCTATACCAGCGCGGTCGAGCTGACTCCTGGCGACACACTGATCGACCGCCTGGTCCCGCTCGACACGGCTGGACTCGGCGAGATCGAGCTGTCGGTGCCCGCCGTCCGGGTGGTCGGCGCGATCGATCGGGTCGTCCAGCGCGTCGTGGAAGACGTCACCGTCGACGTAGGGCCGGGTGTGCGCATCGTACCATCGGCAGTGGACGTCACGTTGCGCGGTCCCGAGCAGGCGGTGATCGCCGTGGAGCCGGACCTGTTCCGCGTCGTGGTGTCGATCGGTGAGATTCCCTCGCGCATTCCGGCTGGCGGTGTCGCGGTGCCATTGCGCATCGACGGGCTGCGTCCGGACGTCCAGGCGACGCTGAACCCATCCGCCGTCCGTCTCTTCCCGGCGGAGCCGGCGGTCGACACGCTGCTCGGGCCGGATCTCCCGCCTCCCTCGGACACCCTCGGGGTTCCGGCCACCGCTGTCGAGCCGCAATGAGCCGGGAGCTCACACTCGCGCTCGAAACCTCCTGTGACGAGACGTCCGCGGCCGTGCTCGGTGGCGATGCCGAGCTGCTGGCGCACACCATCTTCACACAGGACGTCCACCGGGTGTACGGGGGGGTCGTCCCGGAGATCGCGTCGCGCGAGCACCTGCGGACCGTCGACGACGTGGTCCGCACGACTCTCGAGGAGGCTGGGGTCGGTCTCGAGGAGATCGACCTGTTCGGGGTTACGGCGGGGCCTGGGCTGATCGGCGCGCTCCTGGTGGGCGTGGCGTGGGTCAAGGGGGCGGCGTGGTCACTCGGCAGGCCGGTCGTCGGCGTGCATCATATGGAGGGGCACCTCTTCGCAGCGGAGCTGGAGCAGCCGGCCGCGCGCCCGCCGTTCGTTGCGCTGCTGGTCTCGGGTGGGCACACACTCCTGCTCTGGGTTCCTCGCTGGGGGCAGTACCACCTGCTCGGCGAGACGCGCGACGACGCCGCGGGAGAGGCGTTCGACAAGGCCGCGAAGCTGCTGGGGCTCGGTTATCCGGGCGGTCCGAGCATCGAGCGAGCGGCGCGCGATGGGGACCCCTCACGTCATCCGCTGCCTCGACCGCTGCTGGCCGCCAACACCCCGACCGGCGACCGCGACTACTTCGACTTCTCCTACAGCGGCCTCAAGACCGCCCTGCGCACGCGGATCCGCGCGATCGAGGCGGATGGCGGGCTGGATGACGAGGTTCCACATCTCGCTGCCGCATTCCAGGAGGCCGCGGTCGACGTGCTGGTCGCCAAGACCCTGCGCGCGGTGGAGCAGACGGGCTGCCGCCGGGTCGTTCTCGGTGGCGGCGTCGCCAACAGCGCGCGCCTGCGATCCCGCCTGGCCGACGAGCTCGAAGGTGGCGAGCTGTTCCACCCCTCCCCCCGCCTCGCGACCGACAACGCCGCCATGATCGCACGGGCCGCCCGGTTCAGGGCGGGAGAAGGCGATCTCGCCGGCCTGGACCTGAACGCGGAAGCGGGTATGGCGTTTCCGGGGATGGTGAGGGGGTGAGAAGCTATCAGCTATCGGCTATCAGCTATCAGCTTACGGCTGGAACGAGCTCGACACCCCGCGTGGCTGATTGGCCGGTGGATAGACGGCTTCCGCGAAGCGCATCCTCAATCCACGCGATTGGAAGGCACGTATGTCGCATGCGCCGACGACCGGGAGCAGGACCCTCGTCTCACCCTCTGTGGGTCGGAGCTGCGCACGATGCGTACGCCACGTTACCGCCGCGGCTGTTGTCGTCAGCCGATAGCTGATAGCCGATAGCCGATAGCTTCTTCCCCATGCTCACCCTCCTTCACTTCTCCGACGTCCACTTCGGGCCTCCGTACCATGCGGAGATCGGCGAGGCTCTGCTGCGGTTCGCGGGGCAGATCGAGCCGGACGTGATCGTGGCGTCAGGGGACTTCACGCAGCGGGCGAAGGAGGAGCAGTTCGTCGCGGCGCGGGCCTTTCTCGACCGGCTGCCGGTAGCGCCCCTCGTGGTGACGCCGGGAAACCACGACATTCCGCTGTACCGGCTCGCCGAGCGATTGCGGGATCCCTATGGTCATTACCGGCGTCACATCTCGGGGGATCTCGACACCGTGACGCGCCTGCCGGGCGCCGTCATCGTATCGCTGAACTCGACCGCGCCGCGGCTGTCGATCACGAACGGCCGGATCCATGCATGGCAGCTCGAGTTTGCGCGTGAAGCGTTCGCGGGAACCCCCGATGACGTGCAGCGGATCGTGGTCGCGCATCACCACTTCGCACCGCCGCCGGACTTCGAGGGGGCGGATGCGATGCCGAAAGCCAGGCGGGCCCTCGACGCCTTCACGAAGATGCGAGTTGACCTCATCCTGGGCGGTCACTTGCACCGGGCCTACATCGGCAGCTCGCTCGACGTGTACTCCGGAGTCGACCGCGAGCACGGCATCGTGATCGTGCAGTCCGGCACGAGCACGTCCCGGCGCGGTCGAGCGCGCGAGCGAGAGAAGAACAGCTTCAACGTGCTCCGTCTGGATGCCCGAATGATTCGAGCGACGCATTACATGTACTTCGACGCGGCGGGCGGCTTCGCACCGACGAGCCGGCACATCTTCTTCCGTGGCGGGCGACCGCCGTTCGGACAGGAGGACGCGGAGGAAGGCGCATTCTACTTCGATCATGAGCCCCAACGAACCCGAAGCTGACGATCTGCCCCAGCCAGCGGGGGGCCGTCGCCGCGATGACCGGCGGCGCGTGCGCGGACCCGCGCAGTGGGTCCTCATAGGCGTGAGCGTCGGCATCGGCGTCGGATTCGCTGTCGTGCTCCTGCTGTCGCAGACGGCGTGGGGCCGTGGCCAGGTACTCACCTTCACACTCGCGCAGTTCGGGGGGCGCCTGAATGGCGACCTGACAGTCGAGCGACTGGAGGGCAATCTCGTCACAGGCGCGCGGCTCTACGGCATCACCCTGACCGATACCGTGGGCGTGCCGCTGGCCGAGGTCGACAGCGCATACATCCAGTATCGGCTGGCAAGCTTCCTCGGGGGTGACATCGTCATCAATCGGCTGGAGGCCTACGATGCGGACATCAACATCTTCCGTATGCCGGGTGACACGCTGTGGAATTACGAGGAGATCCTCGAGGATCCCACGCCCGATCCGGCACCGCCGGAGACCGCCGGCGCGACGCTGATCGAGCGGATGCTTCTCTTCGATGTGTACGTGACGATGCGGGCGCCGCTCGAAGCCGACTCCCGGCTTTCGGCGGAGGCGCAGGAGGAACAGATCCGTGAGATCCTCGCCGATACCGCGCGGTACATGATCGAGGAGGTTCCCGGCGGGCATCTCCAGACGACCCTCATAGACGTCAACGACGGCGCCGTCAGCGAGTTGTTCATCGGGCCCGACGAACGGGGCGGGACGTATCTCGAGGTCACCGAAGGGACGGCGGACATCCGGCTGTGGCGTGATCCACCGCTCGAGGTCCGCGACGTTCAGGCCCGGCTCCACCTCCAGGAGGGGGTCCTGAGCTATCAAGCCCCCGAGATCGTACTCCCCAATTCGCGAGGTGAGAGCGTGGGCACCGTCGACTTGCGTGGCGACCGGCTACTCTACGACCTGGTGATCACCTCGCCGGAGTTCGCCCTCGCCGACCTGCGGTGGCTGTACCCCTGGCTCCCCGAGGACCCCGAGCAGGGTACCGGCTCCGCCTGGTTGCGTGTCGAGGACCGCGAGGAGGGCCTTCTGGTCCTCGCGCGCGAACTGGTGCTCGACATGCCCGGCACCCACATAACCGGCACTTTCGGCCTCATCGCGGCTCCCGAGACGTTCCGCTTCGTGGACGTGGAGCTCGAGGCCGAACCGCTCCGCGTCGAGTCGGTCGAGCAGCTCCTGCCGGCCGATCTGCCCGTGGAGGGCCTGGTGATCGGGGGGGCGGAGATACGGGGGGCGAGCTAACAGCAGGGCGGACGGCAGGGAATAGGGAATAGGGAGTAGGGAATAGCCTGCAACGGCCGCCAAGTCAGATTCTCGCTTGAAATCCGATGCCGGGAGCTTGTGCCGGCTACTCCCTACTCCCTATTCCCTATTCCCTGCCGTTTCCTTGACAACCCTCCGAGCCCGCCCTACTCTCCGCTCCACCGCACGTTTCCACGCAATCATCACCCCCGACAAGGAGCCCGCGCGTGTCCTCAGCGACGGAAGCCACGCATACTCGTGAGCACTGGGGTACCCGGATCGGGCTGATCCTCGCCATGGCGGGGAACGCCGTGGGGCTGGGGAACTTCCTGAGGTTCCCCGTCCAGGCGGCGAACAACGGCGGGGGGACCTTCATGATCCCCTACTTCATCTCGTTCATCCTCCTCGGCATTCCGCTGATGTGGATGGAATGGGGAATCGGCCGGTACGGCGGCCGGTACGGTCACGGCACGGTTCCGGGGATGTTCGACAAGCTCTGGCGCAGTCCGATTGCGAAGTACGTCGGTGTGCTTGGCGTGATCATGCCGCTGATCGTGTTCGTCTACTATACGGTCATCGTCGGTTGGCTACTGGGCTTCTCCTTCTTCAGCATCACCGGCGGCTACTTCGGGATGGACGCGGACGGCGTACGCGTCTTCCTCGGCAGCTTCCAGGACATCCACGACACGAGCATCCACGGAGGTTGGGTTGGATTCCTCTTCTACGGGATCACGATCGCGGTGGTCGTGCGAATCCTGTCGAAGGGAATCTCAGGGGGGATCGAGAAACTGGCGCTCTACGGCATGCCGATTCTGTTCCTGTTCGCCGTCCTGCTGATGATCCGGGTGCTGACGCTTCCGGAGACCGCGCTCGGCAGCCCCTCGCAAGGCCTCGGCTTCGTCTGGACCCCCGATTGGGGCGCCCTGGGCAATGCATCGGTCTGGCTGGCGGCCGCGGGGCAGGTCTTCTTCACGCTCTCGCTCGGAATGGGCACGATTCAGACCTACTCGTCGTTCCTGTCGAAGGACGATGACATCACGCTGACGGGTCTGACGACGGCGTCGACGAATGAGTTCGCGGAAGTAGTGCTGGGTGGAACGATCGCGATTCCGGCGGCCGTCACCTTCTTCGGTGTCGCGGGTGCCACAGCGATCGCCGCCGGGGGTACGTTCGACCTGGGAATCGTCGCGATGGGCGTGGTCTTCCAGAACCTGCCGGGTGGGCAAGCGATTGGTCAGCTCTTCGCTTTTGCCTGGTTCTTCCTGCTGTTCATCGCGGGGATCACGTCGTCGGTGGCGCTTGCGTCGCCGGCGATGGCGTTCATGCAGGAGGAGTTCGGGTTCACGCGGAAGAACGTCGCGCTCGGCGTCGGCGCGCTGGCGCTCGTCCTCGGCCTCGCGAACATCTGGTGGCTGCGCTTCGGCTTCCTCGACGAGTGGGACTTCTGGGCGGGCACGTTCGGGCTCGTCCTCGGCGGCTTCGTCGAGGTCATGATCATCCGCTTCGCGTTCGGCGTCGACGAGTTCTGGGAGGAACTGCACCTGGGCGCCGATCTGCGTGTCCCGCTCTTCTTCAAGTTCGTCCTGAAGTGGCTGACGCCGGCGTTTTTGACCGGACTCCTCGGCTGGTGGATCGTGGATGCGGCGTGGCCGATGCTCATCATGGAGGGCGTGCCGTCGGAGAACATCCCCTTCGTCTGGCTCTCGCGGTTCTTCATGCTCGGACTGGTCGCGGTCGGCTGCGTTCTGATCAACCGTGCGTGGGCGGACAAGGTGCAGCCGGAGACGCCGATCGACGAGACCGTCGCCCCCTAAGAGGAGATTTCGATGATGACGATCGCTGCCACGATACAGGCTGCCGAAGCGGCGGGCACCTCCGCGCCGGGCATCGGGCCGGGCGCCCTGGCGTTCATGCTGATCAGCATGGGACTGGTCACGGGGCTGCTCGCCTGGTGCCTGACCCGTGTCCTGGGCACGAAGCAGCACTTCGATCCGGATGGGACCGGCCCCGCGCAGCCACCGGTGCCGGGAGAGGCCGAGCAGAAGGACGGCGGCTGATTCAGACCCTCCATTCCGTATGAGCCGGCGGTTCGCGGAGCTTCTGGCGGTCCCCGAGTCCCGACGCGCGGGAATCGTGGAGATCGTGCGGCGGGCGCGTTCGGCGCGTCAGGTGGTGCTGACCACGCACGTCAACGCGGACGGCGACGGCGCAGGCTCCGAAGCCGCGATCGCGGCGTGGCTGGAGAGCGTCGGGGTAGGCGTGACGATCGTAAACCCGACGCCATTTCCACCGGCCTTTCGGTTTCTCCTCCATCGCGACGACGTGGTCAGCGAGCTCGACGATCGGGGTACGCCCGAGGCGATCCGTGACGCCGATCTCGTCCTCGTTCTGGATACCAGCGAGGCGAACAGGATTGCGCCTCTGGTCGATCTGCTCGATCCGGAGCGGACGATGGTGCTGGATCATCACCCGCCGGGGCCTACGGTGGTTGGGCGGAGTGGCGTGCAGGACCCGGTGGCGGCCGCCACGGGGGAGCTGGTCTACGACGTGATCACAGTCTCCGAGGACCCATGGCCGCCGGCCTCGGCGTTGGGGGCCTACGTCGCCATCGTCAGCGACACCGGCTCGTTCCGCTTCGCGAACACCTCGCCGCGCGCCCATGCCATCGCGGCGGAGCTGCTCGATCGGGGGATCGACCCGGAGGCGGTGTTCCAGCGACTCTTCGCCGTCGCCCCGCCCCGCCGGCTCCAGCTCCTGCGCGAGGCACTCGGCCGGCTCGAGCACGATTCCGACCTGGGAGTCGCCTGGATCGCCCTCCCGAAGGCCGTGACCGACCGCCTCGGCTCCACGCCGGACGACTACGACGGCCTCATCGATCACGCCCGCTCGCTGGAAGGCACCCGCGTCGCCCTCCTCTTCCGTGAGATCGCTCCCGACCAGACGAAGCTCTCGCTCCGCTCCTCCGACGACACCAACGTCAACCAGATCGCCAGGCAGTTCGGCGGCGGGGGGCACGTCAAAGCGTCGGGAGCTTCGATCGAGCTTCCGTTGGAGCGAGCGGTGGAGGAGGTATTGAAGGTAGTGCGGGAGGCGCTGTAGGTCTTCCATCCCGAAAAGCTGTCATCCCGAGGATCTGTCATCCCGAGCGCCAGATGACAATGGCGCTCCGGGATGACAATGGCGCGGCGGCTAGTCCCCTTCCAGATACGTATACCCCGCCAGACCGTCGATGTAGTCGGCGATGAAGGCGTTGGCTTCGGAGCGTGGGAGGGACTTGGCGCGCTGGACCTTGCGGCGGAAGGTGGCGATGAGGGACTGTGCGTCGAACTGGACGTAATTGAGGACCTCGGTCGTGGTGTCGCCGTGGACCAGGTCGGTGATCTCGTAGCCGGTGCCGTCACCGCCGAGGCGGAGGTGGACCGCGTTGGTGTCGCCGAACAGGTTGTGGAGGTCGCCGAGGATCTCCTGGTACGCGCCGGTCAGGAAGATGCCGAGGATGTACTGCTCGCCGTTCGGCAGAGAGTGCAGCTCGAGCGTGCGCTTGCCATCGCGGCCGCCGGTGAACCGGTCGATCTTGCCGTCCGAATCGCAGGTGACGTCCTGTAGCGTCCCGCGCTGCGTAGGCTCCTCCGTCAGCCGGTGGATCGGCATGATGGGGAAGAGCTGATCGATGGCCCAGGAGTCGGGCAGTGACTGGAAGAGGGAGAAATTGCAGAAGTAGCGGTCCGTGAGGATGGCGTCGAGCTCGGGCAGAATGTCGGCAAACTCCTCGGGCTCGGGCGCGGCGATGTGGGCGATGCGGTTCATCACCGCCAGGTGGAGCCGCTCGACGGTCGCACGGTCGCGCAGGCTGAGCACGCCACTGTTGAAGAGCAGCTGGGCCTGCTCCTTGGCGAAGACGGCGTCGTGGAAGACCTCACGGACGTTCCGTGTGTCCTCCAGGTTGGCGGCGAGCTCGTGCACCAGCGCATGCGCATCCTCCGCGATCTCACCCACCGGGCCGACGATCTGCGTTTCCAGATCGATCACGTTGATGAGCAGTAGCGCGTGGTGCGCCGTCAGCGCCCGGCCCGATTCGGAGATCACATTCGGCATCGGAACCTCGCTCTCGCGGCACGCCTCGGCGAGCGAGTAGATGATGTCGTTGGCGTACTCCTGAACGGAATAGTTGACACTGGCGTTCGCCGTCGAGCGGGTGCCATCGTAGTCGACGCCCAGACCACCCCCGACATCCACGTACTCCACGTCGACGTCTGCCTTCCGCATCTCGACATAGAACCGGCTCACCTCCGCCATCGCGATCTTCACGTTGCGGATGTCGGGGATCTGTGAGCCCAGATGGAAATGGATCAGCTTCAGCGTGTCGAGCCGCCCCGCGGCAGTGAGCTTGTCGAGCACCATCACGAGCTGTGACGCGTTCAGTCCGAACTTGCTGCGCTCCCCCGCCGTCGCCGCCCACTTGCCCGACCCGGTGGAGGCCAGCTTGATGCGGACGCCGACGGTCGGGACGACGTTCATCTCGTCCGCGACGCGCAGCAGAAGATCGACCTCGTTGATCATCTCGAGGACGATGAACACCGTATGCCCCAGCTTTTGCCCCATCAGGGCCAGACGGATGAACTCCTCGTCCTTGTAGCCGTTGCAGACGATGATGTGGTCGGTCCGGTCGTTCATCGCCAGCACCGCCTGGAGCTCCGGCTTGCTGCCGACCTCGAGACCCACACCGTGCGTCCGGCCGAAGGAGAGGATCTCCTCGACCACGTGACGCTGCTGGTTCACTTTGACGGGATAAACCGTGGTGTAGTTCCCATCGTATTCGAACTCCTCGATTGCCCGGGCGAAACGCTTGGCCAACGATTCGATGCGCGTGCGGAGAATGTCCGAGAAACGAAGGAGCAGCGGCAGCGAGACGCCCTGCGCGGCCAGGTCCTGCGCCATCTCGAAAAGGTCGAGGCCGCGCTTCGGATCCTTCGTCGGGTGCACGGTAACGTGTCCGGCCGTGTTGATGCCGAAGTAACCGACGCCCCAACCATCGACGTTGTAGAGCTCCAGCGAGTCATCTATCGTCCAGTCTCGATCAGCCATCATTCCCTGGTTCGTGAGGTCGGAAGACGTTGGACGGCCGCAAATCTGTGGGTGCGGACTCCGAGATGGAAGGGAGCCGGGCCGCGATGCCCGCACGGACTTGCAGATTCGGCGCCGGTGCTTCACTGTTGTCACTTCACTCTTCACGCTATCACCATGCTCACGCCGTCGCAGCGGGAACTGCTCGTCTCCATCCCCGACCGCTTCCCGCTGGCGCGGATCGACCGCGTCTGGATCTTCTCCCCGCATTCGGGAAAAACCCGCGAAACCGGGCTCTTCGTCGTGTCGCTCCTGCCCGAGGACGCCGAGACCGGCAAGCAGAGAACACTCTTCACCCTCCGCTATCAGGCCGATGTGGTCAAGGGTAATCTTCAGCGAACCGATGCCGTGAGCGAGGAGGGCAGGGCGCCGCCCGAACGCATCGAACGGGTCATCGAAGGCGTGATCGCCCGCAGTGCGGAGGAAGCAACGGACCCCGTCGTCGCGGAAATCGACGGGCAGGAGGACAACTGGGCGGCCCTCCTCGATCGGCTCGGTCAGCCGGCTTGACCGCACCTATCGAGAATTATTATTGTTAGGAAGTCCTGGAGGTTACCGCTCCGCTGGGCACCGCGCGCCCATGGCACCGTTCCGGTACGAAGGAGACGCCCGCATGTCCCCCTATATTCAGCTTTTCCGCCGGTACCTTCGGGACCAGGGGCTGCCCGTGACCCCCCAGCGGGAGGCCGTCGCCGACACCATCTTCAGCTCGTCGGGCCACCTCTCGGTGGAGGACATCGAGGCTGCGCTGAGGGGCACCGGGGAGCGAATCGGCAAAGCGACGATCTACCGCACGGTCGAGATCCTGGTCCGCAGCGGTCTCGTGGAGGAGCACGACTTCGGCGAGGGATTCAAGCGCTACGAGCATCTGTTCGGCCAGACGCCCGTGCACGAGCACCTGATCTGCGTGAACTGCCACGAGGTCGTCGAGTTCCAGAGCCCCGAGGTCATCCGGCTCCAGGAGGAGACGGCGCGGAGCCATGGCTTCGAGCCGGTGCGACATCGGCTGGAGATCTACGGGCTGTGCGCGGAGTGCCAGGCGAGCGGCGTGGAATTGCCGGACGAGGGGCTCACGTGCCCGGTGGAACTGTTGAACTGAGGCGCCACTCGGTGCCGCCCATGCCCTCTGACCCCGGCCCTTCCGCCACCCGGTTCGTTCAGAGTCG
The DNA here is from genome assembly GCA_040905505.1 of Gemmatimonadota bacterium. Classification (GTDB taxonomy): domain Bacteria; phylum Gemmatimonadota; class Gemmatimonadetes; order Longimicrobiales; family Longimicrobiaceae; genus WHSP01. The sequence continues at coordinate 16,918 of JBBDRL010000097.1, forward strand.
TCGCGTGTAGGTGAGCTTCATCGCCGCCTGGCGGCCCAGGGCGCCGATGCGGTCGAGCTCGGGCTCACGCAGCGTAGACGAGGTAGAGGTCGTTGCCCGGCCGCACGGTCGAGCGGAACCGCGGCCAGAGGGCGACAGGAGCCGCTGCATCAGGACCGGAGCGGTCCCCGGGGCCTATCTTTTCCGCGAGGTTTCCGTTAGGTTACCAGGCTAACATTAATCCGGGCTCCCTCGATTGGGAGCCTGGTGTCGTTTTGCAGGGATCTTCGCACGGGGCGTGGCTCCGGAGAGGTGAGGGATAGATGACGATCCGCAATATCGCGATCATCGCGCACGTCGACCACGGAAAGACGACGCTGGTGGACCATATGCTCCGCCAAGCGGGGACTTTCCGAGAGAATCAGAATGTGGCGGAGCGTGTGATGGACTCGAACCCGCTGGAGCGGGAGCGGGGCATCACGATTCTGTCGAAGAACCTCTCGGTGCAGTGGGGCGACACGAAGATCAACATCGTGGACACCCCGGGGCACGCGGATTTCGGCGGCGAGGTCGAGCGCATCCTGCGGATGGTGGACGGGGTGGTGTTGCTGGTCGACGCGGCCGAGGGTCCGATGCCGCAGACGCGATTCGTGACTCGGAAGGCGCTCGAGCTGGGGCTTCAACCGATCGTGGTGGTCAACAAGATCGACCGGCGCGAGGCCGACCCGCACAAGGCGCACGACGAGGTCCTGGAGCTCTTCATGGAGCTGGAGGCCGACGACCATCAGCTCGACTGCCCGTTTCTGTACGCGATCGGCGTCGAGGGGCTGGCGATGCGGACGATGGACGACGAGCGGAAGGACCTGACGCCGCTCTTCGAGACGATCGTCGAGTCGATCCCCGAGCCGAAGCGCGCTGAGGGGACGTTCCAGATGCTCGTCTCCACGATCGACTACTCGCCGTACCTCGGGCGGTTGGCGATCGGGCGGATCGAGCGGGGGAAGGCGCGGGTCGGTGCGTCGGTCGTGTCGCTGCATCATGACGACGTCGAGCCGCAGACGCGCGCGAAGATCACGAAGCTGTACCATTTCAGCGGTCTGGAGCGGGTGGAAGCGGAGGAGGCGGAGGCCGGCGACATCGTGGCGATCGCGGGCATTCCCGAGGTCGAGATCGGATCGACGATCTGCGATGCCGAGGCGCCGCAGCCGCTGGCCGGCATCCGGGTCGAGGAGCCGACCGTCTCGGTCGACTTCATGGTCAACAACTCGCCGTTCGCGGGGCGGGAGGGGAAGTACGTGACGAGCCGGCAACTGCGCGAGCGCCTGATGAAGGAGCTCGAGAGCAACGTCGCGCTGCGAGTCGAGGAGACCGACAGCCCGGACACGCTGACCGTCTCCGGTCGCGGCGAGCTGCATCTGGGCATCCTGATGGAGACGATGCGGCGGGAGGGCTACGAGTTCGCCGTCTCTCGTCCGCGGGTCATCCTGCGGACGGAGAACGGCCAGCGTCTCGAGCCGTACGAGGAGGTCACGATCGACCTGCCGGAGAACATGACCGGTGCGGTGATCGAGAAGCTGGGCCCGCGTCGCGGCGAGATGCTGGAGATGCGTAACTCCGGCGGCACCCTCGTCCGGCTCATCTACAAGATCCCCGCGCGAGGGCTCTTCGGCTACCGGTCGGAGTTCCTCACCGACACGCGTGGTGAGGGGCAGCTCCACCACCGCTTCCTCGAGTACGGACCGTACGTCGGCCCGCTGGGGACTCGCCTGCGCGGCGTGCTGGTCAGCATGATCGACGGTCAGACGGTCGCGTACGCGCTGGGCCAGCTCCAGGAGCGCTCGACCTTCTTCGTCGCGCCGGGCGCCCCGGTCTACGAAGGAATGATCGTCGGAGAGAACTCCCGGCCGGGCGACATGGAGGTCAACGTCACCAAGGGTAAGAAGCTCACGAACATGCGAGCTTCCGGCTCCGACGACAACGTCCTCCTCGAGCCGCCGCGCCGCATGTCGCTCGAGGACGCCCTCGGCTACATCGCCGACGACGAGCTGATCGAGGTCACGCCGAAGGAGTTCCGGCTGCGTAAGCGCCTGCTCAGCGCCAGCGATCGGAAGAAGGCGTCGCGGGCGAGTGCGTGAGGGAGTAGTTGAGAGTTAACAGTTAACAGTTAACAGTTAACAGTTAACAG
>JBBDRL010000098.1:0-18518 GCA_040905505.1 Gemmatimonadota bacterium
ACCACCAACGTGCAGAACCGGCGGTGCATGACGACCTGGGTACTGCGGAAGCCCGGCTGAGTTGCCTACGCCGCGGAGTCGCCGCCGAACGCTCAGTGCATCCTGCGGGCCCGCAGGCTCCATAAGTCATCGCGGATGAACCGTCTGTTTCGAGTCCTGTGGCTATGGGTCCGGTCGTGGTGGGCACCCCCCTGCTCGCCGGTGGGCCTATGCACTACAGGGATGCGGATATGGCCGAACGACCTCGACCTGTTTCTGCACGTCAACAACGGCGTATATCTCACCCTGGGCGATCTGGCGAGGCCTCGACCTACCCTCCGGTCCTAATTTCACCCACATCGAGATCCGATGCCCTACATCAGCCAGGAAGCGAGAACGCGCCTCGACGACGGAGGAGAACCCGACAACGCAGGCGAGCTCAACTATGCCGTTACCCGACTCATCGACGACTACCTGGTCCGCAAAGGGATGAGGTATGGGAATCTGAATGAGGTGATCGGCGCGCTGGAATGTGCCAAGCTCGAGCTGTACCGCCGGGTCGCCGCACCGTATGAGGAGGAGAAGATGAAGGAGGCAGGCGACCTGTACCGATCGCTGGAGCGGTGACTCGTGGACCGCTCAGGTCATGCGGTGCGTATGGATTCTAAAGCCGTCCCCGCTCGATGGGCGAGCAAATCGGCCCTGTGGCTCCTGACTCTCAACGGACAATTTCGTATGCTGCAATCCCGCCGCGCCGCGATCGTCATCGGCCTTCTCGCCCTCGTCCTTGTCGTTCTCGTGCAGGCCCTGAGCTGGTATCAGAACGGCCGGTTCAACCCCGGGGCGTGGCTGCTTCTCGTGTTCATCGTGCCGCCTCTCTGGATCGCCTTGCGTGGCCAGCGTCGCGACGACTCCGGTCCGCCGAGCGCCTGACATCCGCATTCCCGTCCGGAATCGGTCCCGGCGCATCTCGAGCTCCCGCTCGTGCGAGGACCCGGCAGAGGCGAAAGGATACAGCAGGCGAGACAGGGCGGAAGGAGCTGCTTATCATGTATATTGGGGGTCTCGTCACGCACCAGCCGCGCCGACGCGGTACATTCGAATGGGTCTGCGATGTCGATCGTCTTCTCCGCTACGCGCCTCGTGGCGCTCATCCCCTTGGCGGTCGCGCTCCCGGCTGTTCTCGCGGCCGGAGCGGACCCGCTGCCGGGCGCAGCCACGCCCGCCGCCGAGCCGATCGCCGCGCGCGCCCTTACCGCGCAGCAAGCGTCCTTCCAGGTTCCCTACAACGGCAGCTTCACCTTCACACGGCTTCGGTATGGAGCGGTCGGATCGAGCGGGGGCCGGGGATTCCGCGGGCGCGGCCAGAGCTCGGCCTGGAACCACGACTATCCGGCGGCCGACCGCAACCTGCAGGTGATCCTCGACGAGTTCACCCTTCTGCGGACCAACATCAAGGGAAGCAACGTGCTGGACCTCGAGGATCCGCGGATCTTTCAGCATCCGGTGCTCTACATGTCCGAGCCGGGGTACTGGACGGCTACGGACGAGGGCATCCGCAAGCTGCGGGGATTCCTCCTCAAGGGCGGCTTTCTGATGTTCGACGACTTCGAGATGAACCAGTGGGACCACATGGCCCACCAGGTGCGGCGCGCGCTGCCAGAGTACGACTGGATCGAGCTCGGTGAATCGCACCCGATCTTCCGCAGCTTCTACCTGTTCCAGGATATCTACGTGCCTCACCCGCTGGTCAACGTGCGGCCGAACTATCGGGTGATCTTCCAAGATAACGATCCGACCAAGCGGATCATGGTCCTCTGATATGCGAACCGGAAATCTATTCGCCAATGCGGCGCCGCCATCCGATGGTGAGCGCTTCGACACGCTCCTGGCGCACAGGAATCTCGTCATCGAGCGGATCGTCAGCTCGGCGGATGTTACGCCGTCCAGATCTGTTCAGCGGCACGACGAGTGGGTGGTGCTCGTCCACGGCGAGGCGACCCTCGAGGTGGACGGTGAGTCGATCGTCCTCAGAAATGGCGACCACGTGTTCCTGCCGGCTGGTACGCCTCACACCGTCGAACGAGTCTCCCGAGGGGCGCTCTGGCTGGCCATGCATCTGCACGATGGCGGTGCCCCGGAGGGCCGGCCGCCGGCGGAGCGCGGATGACCGGGCGATATGAACGGCCGGATCACCGGCAATCTGGTCGTTCCGACCGCCGGGAGCGCCTGAACCGATGATCGGACTGATCGCTTATGGGAGCTTGATGCACCCGGATGAGCTGGCCTCGCATTGCACGCGAGAACCGCCCGTCCTTCCCGTCCGCGTGAGAGGCTATCGGCGCACGTTCTGCCAGGAGTCCACGTGGCGGGGCGGGCACAGCGAGAGCAGGGGCGTTCTCACGGTCGAGCCCTCCGAGAACAGTTGGTTCAACGCGATCCTCGTCGCCGAGTGCGACCCGGACCTCATCAGCTCGCTCGATTTTCGCGAGCGCGGATACGATCGGATCGACGTGCCTACCGCGTCGGTCGAGCCGTACGCGCCGGACACAGACCTCGGCGGTTTCACGGCGATCAACATGTACCGCGGCCGACCGGAGAAGTGGAACGCTGACCTGATCCCGAATCCGGATTATGTGGCGCTATGTACCGCAGCGGCGGAGCGATGGGGCCCGATATTCCTCGATGATTTTCTCGCGACCACCTATTCAGGAGGAGTCCCTTTAGAGCTCGGGGAGCCTGGCCGGCCGGGTAAGGGCGGGAGGGATTCATGAACCGATGTATTCAGACCGTTCTCACGCCGGACGGTAAGCAGTTCATCGCCCGAACCACGGATCTGCACTGGAAGGGCGCGGATGTGGCGTGCTGAGCTACACGGCCGTGCGCGGCGCGCACGACACCTCGTATGGTGCGGGATCTTCCTCGTTCCGACCTGCGATTCACGGCCGGCCGCTCCGGCTCTGGCGCTTCCCCCCCAGCCGGATGATGCCGTGGGGGGCACTGAGATTGGTCGCGAGATGCGGCCGCTCGACCTGGAGGCCCGCGTCCGACTCCAGCACAGGCGGCGATGCCTCCTCCTCCTGTCTCGATGCACGACATGCGTGGCTTCTTCAAGCCACAGGACATCAAGCGGGTGACCTTCACCTCCCCGAGCACTCTCACAGCATCGTCCGTCCCGTGATCGCGACTCAGACCCGTTTGCAGTTTGAACACCTCGAATGGGCAGATGCCGTCATCTGGTCCATCATCCGCGGCCTTCCGCAGGCCCGCACCGATGAGCGGATCCAGGGAGTCCTCCACCACATGCACCTCGTCCAGCACCTGTACCTGCAGGTCTGGAAGGACGAGCCGCTGGTGATGACCGAGCGGTCCACGTTTGCCGATCTCGGAGAGATGCACGCGTGGGCGCGTCGTTTCCACGCCGAATCCAGGCGGGTGGTCTCCACGCTGACAGGCGCCGAGCTCGGCAAGGTCGTTCGGTTCCCCTGGGAGGGCGCGCTGACCGAGCAGTTCGGCGCGGTTCACCCTGCGACGCTCGAGGAGTCGTTGCTCCAGATCGTCCTCCACAGCACCCATCACAGGGCCCAGGTCTGCACGCGTATCCGCGAGCTGGACGGCGAGCCGCCTCTCATCGACTTCATCGCCTGGGTCTGGCAGGGTAAGCCGGAGGCGCCGTGGACGGCGAGCGCCGCACCGGATCTTTCAGCCTAGCGGCCCGGCGGATGGGCTCGGCATTTCAGCCCTTCTGTGCGCCCCCACCCCCGCGTTGGCTTTGACGGCGCCGCGACCACGGCTACATTCAGATCCGCGGCCGCTGGTCCCGCACCGCGCGACCGTTCTGACCCTCCGACCGAGCGGAAATTCCATGGCAGTTGATCGCGGTGTGATAGACGCCCAGCTCAAGGACATCGGCGAAGGGGCTCGTTGGTGGGAGCAGCGCGAGTTCAGGGATCTTCCGTACGTGCTGCACCCCGACGAGCAGATCCACGGACTCCTCAACGGCAAATTACTGGGCGGGCGCCGGCCGCGCCTCCTGCCGGCCCGGCAGTGGCTCATCGTGGCGACGAGCCAGCGGTTGATCTGCCTGCGACAGGAGAGATTCGCCCGACGGCAGGTGGAGTTCGCTGCCGGAGAGATCGTACGACTCGACCATCGGAGCCGCCTTCGCGACTATCAGATCGTGGTCGAGACGCCGCAACGCAGGTACCGAATCCGGCTTCCAAAGGACCAGGCATTTCGCTTCATCGGCGCCCTGGGGCCGCTGCTGCCACGGCAGCGGGTACAGCCGGTGCCGCCGGAGTTGGAGCCGCTGTCCTGGATTCCGGGGATGACGACCGTCGCCACCCTCCCTGTGGTCGCGGGCATCATCTCGAAGGTTTCGATGCTCTCGCCGCCCGACTATTCCGACCGCGACCGCGTGGAACGGCTCGAGGGCACCGTCGAGCGGCTACAGAGTGAGGTCGAGCAGCTACAGCAGAACGTCGCTTTTCTCGAGGAACTGCTCGAGCGGCGCGCAAACGAAGTGGCGTTGCCTGCCTCGCGCCACGATTCGTAGCACGTACGGGCCGCTCCTGATACCCGGGCATGACTGAATCTATGAAGGTTAAATTCGAGTGGCTCACCCAGCGAGTCGAGAACGCGCCCATCGCCGCGCATCGAAATCTCTCCGAGATGGCCTCGATGCGGATACGGATGGCCTGGGACAAGCTCAGGAAGGAGGCTCGCGAGGACGATGAACTATGGGCCTTCGAGAACCCGTCCAATACCTGGAAGAAGCTCGGCAAGCACGCTGGTTACGCGCTCGTCCGGAACGGCAGGATCGTCAAGAGCACGATCGTCACGAGCGACTAGCGCCTCGCCGCGTACCGCCGTGCTCCACACTACCGCGACCCGGTCTTTCTGGATGCTCTCATTCGTCGATTCGTCCACCGTATTCCCGCTCCAGCAGTTGGTCGGGACCGCTGATAGTCAGTCGCCATGACCGGTGCCGTCCGCCTCTGGCTGCGGCTCGAGGGGCTCGCAGCCGCGCTCCTGGCACTCATGCTCTTCGCCCGCGCAGGCTACTCCTGGATCCTGTTTGCGGGACTCATCCTGCTCCCGGACATCAGCTTCGCCGGCTATCTCGCCGGTCGACGAATCGGGGCGGTGGCGTATAACGCGCTCCACAGCTATGTCGGCCCACTCGTGCTATCCGGAGGGCTGCTCGCGAGCGGCCGACCGCTGGCCGTCCCACTCGTCTGGATCGCGCATATCGGCGTCGACCGGCTGCTCGGGTACGGGCTCAAGTATCCGAGCGGGTTCGCCAATACGCATCTCGGACCGATCGGTAAGCAGAATCGGTCGTGATACGCGGCTGCTGAGGACGCTGCGCTCCGCGCCGATCCGACACTCCAAACCAGGCGCTGGGTGATGACCGTAAGTCGCGAGTATCGCGAATACGTGATGGAGCAGCTCGGCCGCATTGTGCCAGTCACCGGCCGATCGATGTTCGGCGGCTTCGGCATGTACTCGGAAGGGCGGTTCTTCGGCCTCATAGCCGACGACGTCGTGTTCCTCAAGGTGGACGAGACGAATCGTGGGGACTTCGAGCGGGCGGGCAAGGGGGCCTTTCGGCCTTATGGTGAGGAGTCTCGGCCGATGAACTACTACGAGTTGCCGGGCGAGCTGCTGGAAGACGTTGAAGCTCTGCGTCCCTGGGTGGAGAAGGCGCTGGCGGTGGCAAGCAGCAAGAAGATGAAGCGCTGAGTGTCGGCATCGGTCCGCGAACCGCCCGGCGTCTACGATCCGTTGGTGGGGGTGGCCGCCCTTGTGGAACCAACCGAAGTGACATGCGCATCCTGACAGGCACGAGCGGCTTCGCGTACAAGGAGTGGAAGGGCGGCTTTTATCCGGCTGACCTCCCGAGGACCGCTATGCTGCAGTTCTACGCGGGGCGTTTCGCCGCCGTGGAGATCAACCATACGTTCTACCGGATGCCATCCGAGACGGTCCTGCGGCAGTGGGCCGACGAAGTACCTCACGGGTTCCTCTTCGCTCTGAAAGCCTCGCAGCAGATCACGCATCGCAAGCGACTCAGGGACGTAGACGGCGCGGTCCGGCACTTCTTCGGTGTCGCCCGCTCGCTCGAGGACCACCTCGGCCCGGTGCTCTTTCAGCTCCCCCCCAACATGAAGAAGGACGTGCAGCGACTCGATGAATTCCTCGGGCTGATCCCGCCCGGCATTCGCGCGGCCTTCGAATTCCGTAACGATTCTTGGTTTGACGAGCAGGTGTTCGAATCACTTCGGAGTCGCGGAGCCGCGCTCTGCATCGCACACGGGGAGGGGCATGACGCTCCGCTGGTAGCGACAGCAGATTGGGGATATCTGAGGCTCCGGCAGGTGGATTACGATGAGACAGCCATCGCCGACTGGGCCCGGCGCATTCGGGAGCAGGAGTGGTCCGAAGCGTATGTGTTCTTCAAACACGAGGACACGGGGACTGGCCCGACGCTCGCCCGAGGTCTGGCGGAACTGTTCCTGGAGGCGAGCACCTGATCTCTTGACGCGACCATGCCCAACTCAACGGCGGCCGGGCCATGCACAACTCATCTTCACTCACATCCGCAGATGGCTGAAACCGACTTCGCCGGGACTTTCGTCGCACTGAAGGCCATTCTGGAATCGTTGGAACAGAACCTCGTAAAAGTCCACGACCGCCCGGACAACTACTACCTGGACACGGCGCACATCCAGAAGAACAAGAAGCCACTCTACTTCGGTTCCGTCGCCATCGGGAAAAGGTACGTCAGCTTTCATCTCATGCCCGTTTACCTCTATCCGGAGCTCCTCGAGGACCTCTCGCCCGGGTTGAAACGTCGCATGCAGGGGAAGTCGTGCTTCAACTTCACCGCTCCCGATCCCGAACTGCTGGGCGAGTTGGAGGACCTTACCCAGCGCGGATTCACAAGGTACCGGGCGGCCGGGTACGTGGTCTGACCGGCGGGAACCTGAATGCCGCGGCGCCAATGTTGCCAGGCGAGGGTCGGTCACCACCCGTTCCTCGGCTCTCGGACCATGCACCGGCGAATTGAAAATCCCCTCGCGATGCCGTTCAGCCTGCTCCTCGCGTTGAGCAGCTGTGCGAGTTTTCCCGCGCTTCGCACCGCACCTGCGGCAGTCGCGGAATCCCCCTCGTTCTCCGCCATGGAACGTTCCGTTCACGACCTCATCAACGCGCACCGTACTTCGGCTGGCCTGCCCCCTCTCGAGTCTGAGGGAGTGCTCGGCTCGCTTGCGCGGGAGCACAGCGAACGCATGGCCGACGGTGAGCGGCTCTTCAGCCATACGGGTTTCGACGCGCGCGTTCGCGCCGCCCGCGCGGCGCTGCCCGTGAGCGCGATGAGTGAGAACGTCGCCACCAACAACTACTCGGCTGCAGAGGCCGCCGACCGGGTCGTCTCCGGATGGATCGGCAGCCCCGGACACCGCAAGAATCTGGAAGGGGATTTCGAGCTGGCCGGCGTTGGGATCGCGCGGAATCCGCAGGGTGATTACTTCGTCACGCAGATCTACGCGGCGAAGTCGCGGGAGCAGCGGTCAGGCCTGCTCGCGTATCATCCGGCTCAGCACGCGGTCGAGGGTGCCCGCGAAGGCCTGCTTGTCCTTCGCGCCGTACGGGCTGGCACCGCCGGTCTCCACGCCGGATCCCCGCAGTGAGTCCATGAAATCCCGGACTGCCAGCCGCTCTCCGACGTTTTCCTTCGTGTACTCCTCACCTCGGGGATCGATTACGCGCACGCCCTTCTCGACCAGGGCTGCGGCCAGCGGGATGTCCGCCGTGACGGCCGCGTCCCCTACGACGGCCGAATCCACGATGTGCTGGTCCGCGACGTCCGGTCCCCCCGCGACTCGTTCGGCGCTGACGTAGGGGTTGCCGAGCGGCGTCTGGAGCCGTTGATTCGCGACGAGCACCGTCGGCAACTCGAGCCGCATGGCGGCACGGAAGACGATCTCCTTCACGTCTCGCGGGGCTGCGTCGGCGTCGATCCAGAGCTTCACGGTATCTGCTCAGGGTGGTAGGGGCCTGAAGTGGTCATGGACGATCAGCATGGGACGTATCGTCACGCCGTCAGTCGTTCGGCGCAACGTCCCAACGGCACCACGTTGCTCGAATCCCGGTCGGCTCGGACACTCGCCACGGCTTCGACTCCCTCGATTATTCAAATGCGAGACATCCTGCAAACTGAGTTCGCGAGCGTGGGCGATGTGGTCGCGGGACTGGAACGCCTCGAGGCACACTGTCTTCCTCGGCGTGACCGGCGCGGCGTCTTCGCGACGGCGTACCTTCAGATCACACGCGCCATCCAGGCCGAAATCATCGCCGGTAGTTTCCACGACGACGCCTGGGCCGCCCGGTACCTCGTCTGCTTCGGCAATCTGTACCGGGAGGCGCTGCTCGCCTACGAGATCGAGGAGACCAGGGCGGTGCCGAGGGCATGGTGCATGGCCTTCGACGAGGCGCGCAACGGCACCGGGCTGGTCATACAGCACCTGGTACTGGGCATCAACGCCCACATCAATCACGATCTCGCACTCGCTCTGGGAGAGGTCGGAATCGATCCGGAGCGCGAGAAGAAGTACCAGGACCACGCGCGCGTCAACGAAGTCCTGGAAGCTGCGACAGAGCGACTGAAGACGCAGGTGAGCACCATGTATGCGCCGCTGCTCCAGCGCCTGGACTGGGTCGCGGGCCGCCTCGACGACGACTTCACCCGCTTCAGCATCCCCCGGGCGCGGGACCATGCATGGGGGTTCGCCGTCGCGATCGCGGGTGCGCGGAGCGACGGCGACCGCAGTCTCCTGCTGCGCACACTGGATGAACAGGCCGCCGTCATGGCGCGCTGGATCCTCTCGCCGCCAACCCGCCACCCCATGCTGCTGCGCGCCGTCAAGGTCGCCGCGCGCGCCGACTCTGCCGTCCGGCGCGCGCTGGATCTATTCGGCGGAAGTCGGCGGTAGAATTTCTCGACGCCCGGAGTGTCATGGACCTGCTGAACCCGGATGGATTGCGACGTGACCTGATGAATGGAGGACGTGTGTTCACGATGATCCTTCTGATCGGCCTCGCCGCATGCGAGCGGCCGCAGGCGGGCGAGCCAGCGGCCCAGCCCGCGCCCGCTGAGGCAAACGGCACGACCGCCACGGTAGACGCTGCCTCGCCGGCCATGGCCACCGGAGCCGCTCAGTGTCTCAACCGGGAGGAGGGATTTGCCGTCCAATACCCCGCCGACTGGCACGTCAACACAGGCGACGTCATGGAGCCGTGCTCCCTGTTCGACCCCGAGCCGATCACGGTTCCGCGCGATTCGGAAGTGCCCATCGAGATCGCGATCATGATCGATTTTGAAGGCGTCCCGTTCGCCACCGTGACGGGAGACGTTCTCGGCCGGCGCGAGATCGCCCGGGAGTCGATCACCGTGGATGGCCGCGAAGGCGTCCGCATCGAGAGCGCGACGACCGGTGAGGGGTTGCACCCTCCTGGCATCGGCTCCTATCAGTACTTCGTCGACCTGGGCGACACGACGATGATCGCAACGACCTACGACGCCGGAGGTGTGACCTTCGGCCGCAAGCGCCAGGTCCTCGATGAGATGATGGCGAGCTTCGACTTCCGGGAGCCTGGGGCGTGATCACGGTTCGCCCCGCCACGGCGGCCGACGTCCAGCTCCTGCGGCACTGGGACGAACAGCCGCACGTGGTCGCTTCGGATCCGAACGACGACTGGGGCTGGGAGACCGAGCTCGCCCGCTCGCCGGATTGGCGCCAGCAGCTCATCGCCGAGCTCGACGGGCGCCCGTTTGGCTTCCTCCAGATCATCGACCCCGCGCGCGAAGACAGCCACTACTGGGGCGACGCGCCCGCCGGACTGCGCGCGGTCGACATCTGGATCGGCGAGGCATCCGACCTGGGGAAGGGATACGGAACCAAGATGATGACGCTCGCGCTCGACCGGTGTTTCGCCGATGCCGACGTCTCCGCCGTTCTCCTCGATCCGCTCGCGAGCAACACGCGCGCCCACCGATTCTATGAGCGGCTGGGGTTCAGGTTCGTCGAGCGCAGGCGCTTCGGAGCGGACGACTGCTTCGTCTATCGCCTGGAGCGGAGTGACTGGATTGGGGCGCGCGCGGGATAGCGGTTCAGGGGCTGGCGAATCTGCAGTGTTGACCCGCACGGCCCGGGAGCGTACTCTCGCAGCAGGACCGAACGCAGCTTCAGGCTTTGCCGAGATCGTGATTCAGCTCATAATCGCTCGGCCGGCTTGCCTTTCCAGCAGGAATCCGACAACACCCGAGGGGGACTCACATGCAGCGAATCACAACCGGCCTGCCGGCCCGCGCCCGCAGCGGAGCATTCTTCAAGCTCCTTGTCTTGGGCTCGTCCGGCCTGCTCTTCGCCTGCTCGGATGGAGAGACGACCTCAGGGGGCGAAGAGGCCGCTGTAGATTCACCCACCGCCTCCGAGGCCTCCGTCTTCTTCGTCGAACCCACGGACGGCGCCACGGTCCCGACCTCTTTCGTCGCGACCTTCGGTGCGGAGAACATCGAGATCGGTGCGGTCCCGGCCGAGGTGGACGCGCCGCGCCCCGGCATCGTCCATCATCATCTCGGTGTCGATGCCGAGTGCTTGCCGCCGGGTACCGTCGTACCGCAGGCGAGCCCCTGGATCCACTTCGGCACCGGCGCGAACGAGATCGAGATGAACCTCACGCCCGGTGAGCACATCCTCTCCGTGCAGGCCGGTGACGACGAGCACCGGACGATCGACGGGCTCTGCGAGACCATCACGGTACAGGTGGTCGAGTAGGCTGACCTCAATCGTTTAGCATCCTCGACATGGACATCGCATTTCTGTTTGGGACCCGGGCGGCGCGAGCGAGGTGCGCTAAAAACACGTCCCGCGGCGGCGAAGGTGCCCCGAGAGGGCTCGGCCGCTCATCCTTCGGGTTGGCCTTGCTCGTGATCACCGCCGCGTGCGCAACGGCGCCGGTTCCGCCGCCGGGAGGCACCGCCCAGGTTCCCACGAGTGCCGAGGGTGCCGCAGTCATTCGGGCCGCCGAAGCCCTGTTTACGGCGATGGAGGCGCGCGACACGACGGCATTGCGGCGGCTGTTCATGCCCGAGGCGCAGCTCGCGGTCGTGCGGCGCGGCGGGGCGGGGGAGGTGGTGATTCAGACGCGCACCGTGGGGGACTTCGTCGGCTCGATCGGCAGGGGCTCGGAGCTTCTGCTCGAGCGTATGTGGTCGCCCAGCGTCCAGGTGGAGGGCGACCTGGCGACCTTGTGGGCCCCGTATGATTTCCATCAGGGGGAGCGCTTCAGCCACTGCGGCATCGACGCCTTTCAGTTCGTGCGTACCGGCGGTGAATGGAGGATCGTGGCGTTGACCTACACCATCCAGACCGAATCCTGCGCGCCGCCGCCCGGCACGCCGTAGACCGATCGCCGGCGGGCGGGGTGCCGAATCTCGGGCGAGAAGTCGATGACGTGCTCCTCGGTGCGACCCTGGAGGTCGTACGCCGCCGGCTTCGTCGGGAACGGCTGCGTCGGCGACAGCTTCTCGCCAGGGATCATCGACTGCGGGACCGGCCGTTCCTCGATCGGCCAGATCGGCTCTCCGGTCTCGCGGTTCAGCGCGTAGACGAACGCCTGCTTGGTTACCTGGAAGATTCCCGGGATCTCCTCCCCATCCACCGTCACGTCCATCAGGATCGGGGCGGTGGGCGTGTCGTAGTTCCAGATGTCCTTCGCGCATGAGGTAGCCGCCCTGATCGCCGAAGCTCAGACCGTTCCACTCCCAGGCGACCTCGAGATCATCGAAGTTCGCCGCCGTGATCTGGTTGGCCGGCAGGTAGCGCGTGTGCCACGCGTCGCCGTCGAGGAAGTGCCATTGACCGTTCTCTCGAACGGAGCGCGCCGTCAACTCAGGTGTGCAGAAGCCGCAGCGCCTCCTGCTGCACGAAGGTTGGCATCGCGCCGGTCGGCGAGTATGATTCGGCTGCTACCTTCCCACCCGCCAACCATCACCGAGGCCGTCCATCGCCCATGAAAACCTACGAGACGAGACTTCCGCTGCGCGCACTCGCGCTGCCGTTCCTCTTTCTGGTCAGTGCCTGCCAGGCCGGCGGCGCCGCACCCGCCGACAGCGACGAGCTCGACCGATGGGAGCAGCGGGCGCAGGAAGTCACCATCACTCGCGATGACTGGGGGATCGCCCACGTCCGTGGCCCGACCGACGCCGACGCCGTCTTCGGGATGATCTACGCGCAGGCCGAGGACGACTTCAACCGCGTCGAGACGAACTATCTCAACTCGATGGGTCGGCTGGCGGAGGCCGAGGGGGAAGGGGAGATCTATCGCGACCTGCGGATGAAGCTGTTCATCGACCCCGACAGCATGCAAGCGATGTACGCCCGGAGCCCGGACTGGCTGCGTACCCTGATGGACGCGTGGGCGGACGGCCTCAACTACTATCTCCACACGCATCCCGAGGTGGAGCCGCGCGTCATCCAGCGGTTCGAACCGTGGATGGCCCTCTCGTTCAGCGAGGGGAGCATCGGTGGGGACATCGAGCGTGTGAACCTGAATCGGCTGGAAGACTTCTACGGCGACCCGGCACTCGCGCTCGCCGGCGGCGGCGCCGAGGACGACCCGTTCGACCGGGAGCCCCGCGGCTCTAACGGGATCGCGATCGCGCCGGAGAACAGCGCCGACGGCGACGCACTGCTCCTCATCAATCCGCACACATCCTTCTTCTTCCGCTCCGAGCTCCAGATGACGAGCGAGGAAGGCCTCAACGCATACGGCGCCGTAACCTGGGGTCAGTTCTTCCTCTATCAGGGGTTCAACGAGCGGGCGGGCTGGATGCACACCTCCAGCAACCTCGACGTCATCGACGAGTTCGTCGAAACGGTCGTCGAGCGCGACGGGCAGTACTCCTACGTCTACGGGGAGGAGGAACGCCCGATCACCACCTCCGAGATCACCGTGTCCTACCGGACGGGAGCGGGCCAGATGGCGGAGCGCACGTTCACGGTCTACCACACGCACCGGGGGCCCATCGTCCGCGAGGAAGACGGACAGTGGGTCAGCGTGGCGCTCATGAACCGGCCGATCGAGGCATTGAGCCAGTCCTTCCTCCGGACGAAGGCGGAGAGCTTCGCAGAGTACATGGAGGTCGCCGAGCTCAAGGCGAACTCGTCGAACAACACGATCTACGCTGACGCGGACGGGGTGATCGCCTATCTACACCCGCAATTCGTCCCGCGGCGCGATACCCGCTTCGACTATTCGCAGCCTGTCGACGGAAGCGACCCGGCGACCGACTGGCAGGAGCTGCACGAGCTGGACGAGCTGCCTTTCGTGCAGAACCCACCGAACGGCTGGATCCAGAACACGAACAACCATCCGTACTCGGCCGCGGGTCCGTATAGCCCGCAGCGGGACGATTTTCCGTTCTACATGAACCCGGGCGGCGAGAACCTGCGGGGCGAGCACGCGGTCGAGCTGCTCAGCGAGCGCGGAAAGTTCACGCTCGAGGACCTGCGCGAGGCCGCGTTCGATCCCTACTTACCCTACTTCGCCCGGGCCATTCCGCCGTTGGTGGCGGCGCACGACGCGCTCGACCCCTCCGACGCACGCCGCGCCGAGCTTACCGAGCCGATCGAGCAGCTACGCGGGTGGGACCATCGCTGGGCTGCCGAGTCCGTCCCCACCGCCCTCGCCGTCTACTGGGGCGAGGCGCTCCGCGACCTCGTCCGGGCCGACGCGCAGCAGGCGGGCGGCTCGGTTTACGACTACATGGCCGAACAGGCGAGCGACGGGCAGCGGATCGAGGCCCTCGCCTCCGCAATGGCCACTCTCGAGGCCGACTTCGGCGACTGGCGCACGCCCTGGGGCGAGATCAATCGCTTCCAGCGGCTCACAGGCGACATTTCGCAGCCGTTCAACGATGACGAGCCCAGCATCCCGGTCGGTTTCACGTCGGCCCAGTGGGGGTCGCTCGCATCGTTCGGCGCGCGGACCTATCCCGGCACCGTGCGGCGCTACGGTACCAGCGGAAACAGCTTCGTTGCGGTGGTCGAGTTCGGCGACAGCGTCCAGGCGGTCGCCGTGACGGCGGGCGGCGAGAGCGGCGATCCGAGCTCGCCGCACTTCAACGACCAGGCAGTACGCTACGCAACCGGCGATTTACGTGAAGTCTACTTCTACCCGTCGCAGCTCGAGGGGCACACCGAGCGGGAGTACCACCCCGGTCAGTAGTCCGTTGACCTCCGTCACTTCGATCCAATGGAGTCCAATGAAGAAAATCGGCCTTTCACTCGTCGCGGCAGTCACCCTGACAGCAGCCTGCGCCGACGGCGGACCGGATCCGCTCTCGCCCGATCGCGCGGCATTCGACGTCAGCGCTACGTCCACGTGCGTACCGACGGGGGTCGGGTCGCTAACGGCCAACTACGTCAACGAGACCCCGAGCGACCCCTTCGTGGTCACGTGTGACATCGGCATCTTCTACGATCAGGACGGGGTCGTGGACGGCGCCGTCGTCGAAGCCACGATCGCCGACGCCAGGGCCGTGCAGTGGGGCATCAGAGTCGAGGGCGCGAACGTCGACGTCGTGAACTCGACGGTCACTTCCGAAGAGGGGTTCCCGCATCAGTTCCTCGGAGTCGGATATCTGGATGGGGCGACGGGCACCGTGCGGAACAACGACATCACGGGCGACCACCGGGTTGGCGTCCTCATTCGAGGCGCCGGGACCGACGTGAGTCTGGATGACAACCGGATCGTGGGCGCAGGGCCGAAGTCGACCGGCTGGGCGAACAACGGAATCCAGATCGACCAGGGGAGCACCGCGACGGTCAAGAACAATCTGGTGCAGGACCACTGGTGGAACCTGGACAACTTCGTGTCGAGTGGACTCTATCTGGACACGGAGGGTGTAGCGGTGCATCACAACACGTTCCGGAACAACGACGCGGGGATGTACCTGTTCGGCAGCGGGAACAACACGCTGCACAACATCGTGGAGGTCACCTATTCGGAGGTCGACATCGAGGGCATCTACGGGATTCTCGTGCTCGGTGACGACAACGGGGTCCGCCAGAGCACGATCACCTCGGCTGTGGAGGCCGGTCTCGGCCTGGGGGTGTGGGGATCGAACACGAAGCTCATCCGCAACACCGTATCGGGGTGGGCGGACAACCTGATCGACGCTGGCGAGGGAACGAAACTTCCGAAACCCTTCGCGATCGACGGCTGAAGCGGCGCGTTGCGCTGGACGCCCATGCGCACCCGCGACGGGCGTCCAGCGTCGGACCGGTGCCAGGCAGGGGAGCGATGGAAGTCGAACGAGACATTCACCAGATCCTGTCCGCGGCTCACGCGGAAGCCCTGCGCGTCGGCGACAGCCCGGTCTACGCAGACCGCCTCGCCGCGAAGCTGCCGGACATCAAAAACGCGGTCGCGGAGTCGGACCTCGACGAGAATGCCCAAGCTCGCATCCGCGATGCGCTGGACCATGCCGACCGGGTGCTGAAGCGGGATGACGACGGCCGCGAAGCCGCACGCCGCCTGCAGGGCGCGCTGGCGTTACTGAGGCCCAGGTCGAGAAAACCTTTACCGTTCCTGGATGACCTGGAGGGCGGGGAAGCCTGAGGGCCGGCTCCCTACGCAGCTCAGCCGGTCGCGTTCGACGCGTCGGGCGAATCCGAGTCGTCGTCGCTCGTCCCCACCTCGTCGCGCGCGGCGTCTTCCTTCCTGAGCCGCTTGCGCTCCGCCTTGTCCTCCTGCTTTTGCTGACGCTTGAGTTCCTTCTGCCGCTTGACGTGGCTGTAGTTGGGGCGTTTTGCCATTCTATTGATATCAGTGGGTGCGAGGACGTTTCCGCCCGATCGGGTGAGTCTTGCCGCAGCGCCTCTTCACCCGGTCAGCCGGGCAGGTGTGGCAGGAGCTGCGACAGCACGGCGACGAAGTGGCAGGCGCTGCCCGCGATGACGAAGAGGTGCCACACGGCATGCCCGTAGGGTAGCCGCCGGCTGTGGTAGAACGGCGTGCCGAGCGAATACAGCAGCCCGCCTGCGATGATCCAGGGAAGCACGCCGCCGGGAAGGGAGAGCTGGAGCGGCCGTAGCGCCACGACCACCAACCACCCCATGCCGAGGTAGACGAAGGTCGAGAGCCTGGGAAAGCGACCGATGAAGAAGATCTTCGCGACGATACCCACAGCGGCGATTCCCCACACGAGCCCGAAGAGCGACCAGCCCCAACCCCCGCGCATGGCCCCGAGCGTGAAGGGCGTGTAGGTTCCGGCGATCAGACCGAAGATGGCGCAGTGATCGCAGAGCTTCAGGCGCTTCTTGAGGGAAGGCGTACGGGCGGCGTGATACGCCGTCGAGGCGGCGTATAGAACGACGAGTGAGACGATATAGATGGAGGCGCCGACGATCTGCCAGGCGTCGCGCGTGAGGCAGGCGAGCACGATCAGGACGCCGCCCGCCAGCAAACTGGCGGCGAGGCCCGCACCGTGAGTCACCGCGTTGGCCAGCTCCTCCCGATCGAAACGCTCGGGCGTCAGGGCTGCGCCGATAGGGGCGTCTCCTCTGTCGGCTCGGGAACGCTCGGCCCGCAGATGAACGTGATGGCTTCGTTCAGCAGGTCTTCATTCAGGCGAGGATAGAAGCTGCGGGCACGCTCCTCGACTTCCGTCCGCGACGACCCCGGGCGCAGTCCCGAGCGGATCGCGTAGATTCTTGCTTCCTTCAACTGCCGCGCGGTCTTTTCCTCGCGACGCTTGCGCGCGGCCGCCATCTCTAGGGCCAGATCTTCAGCATTCACGGCGACCTCTGGAAATGGTTAGTCTCGACGGTCCGGTAATATAACACCGTTCATACGTCTGCCGCTGCCCTGCTGACGACCTTCCCCTGTGAACACCGTGTTCCGATGACCGAGAAACTCGAGGAATCCTGCCCATACTGCGGTGAGACCGTGGAGCTCTTGGTCGATCCCGGTGGCGGGAGTCCGCAGACCTTCGTCGAGGACTGCCCCGTCTGTTGTCAGCCCTGGCAGGTCGAGGTCCTGGAGCAGTCCGAGGACATCTGGATCGCGTCGCTCCGCACGCTCGACGAGTAGAGCGGCTGGAGGCGCCACACCTGAGCGGAAAGGAGAGTTCCGGTGGCTGAGAAAATGGTCGTGATCCGGAGTTACGCCAACGAATTCGAAGCGGAATTTGCCAAGGCCGAACTGGCGGCGGCCGATATCCCGGTCCAGTTGCTCACCGACGGCTTGGGCGGCGTGCACCCGCACCTGCAGTTCGCGCGCGGCATCCGTCTCGCCGTACCGGAATCCGAAGCAGAAGCCGCCCGTGACCTGCTCGGCCCGGCCGATGAGACCGCCTAGACGAGAGGGGGGCAGCGCAATCGGCGAGGCCCGATGAAGCACGCTAATTGCGGCTGGATCGCGCGTCGTACGCACTGCCGACCCGAATCGATTCGACCGCCATGATCACCGTGCTGGACCTGGGCCCGAACGTCATCGCATACCGTGCCGAAGGGCGTCTGGAACGCAGCGACATCGATCGCGTGTTCGAGGAGGTCGACCAGAAGCTTGCGGGTGGCAGGAAGGTGCGTGTCTATTCCGAGGTCCACACCTTTTCCGGCATCAGTCTGGACGGCCTGTGGCAAGACATCCGGCAGAGCATCGAGCGCTGGAAATCCATCTCGAGCATTGAGAAGGCAGCCCTGGTAACCGACGTCGGCTGGCTGAGGAAGGCGGCGATCTGGGAGGACAGAGTCTTCTTCGGCATCGAGATCCGAACCTTCTCGCTTGCGGAACGGGTAGACGCCGAAGCCTGGGTCCGCGCCTGACCCCATCCACTTCTGAACGCACCGATGACTCCGTCTCGACAGTTGCTCCAGCACTTCCTCGCGGCCCTCGCGTATCGCACGCAGAAGGCACTGCGCGGAGCGCCCGAGGACTTTGCGGATTTTCGGGCCGCCACCCACGTCCGGACTCCGCATGAACTGCTCTGGCACATGACAGGGTTGATCGGCTACGCCCGGACGAAGTTCCACGCCGGCGAGTACAGGCCTCCACGGATGGAGACGTTCGACGAGGAGATCGAGCGGTTCCATACGCTGCTGGAGGGGCTGCGCGACGACATCGGCGACACGAGCCTGGACGCGGAGATCAGCGACGAACAACTTCTTCATGGGCCCCTCGCCGACGCCATGACACACGCCGGTCAGCTCGCCATGCTCAGGCGCCTGGCCGGCTCGCCGGTCGCCTCCGAGGACTTCATCTTTGCACGAATCTCGGCCGAGAACGTCGGCCCGGCACAGGCGGAACCCGCCGCACCGGACCTGGGCTGGCGGCCGGACCAACCGCCTCAGCCGCCCGGTCCCGTCTGGGAGAGATCTGCCGATACGAAGGAATAGGGCACGGCTGGACCGCGCGGGGATGACTGGGGGGGACGTCTCGCAGCCCGCCCTCCGTCATTCTCGCGC
>JBBDRL010000099.1:0-18122 GCA_040905505.1 Gemmatimonadota bacterium
CAGGATTCAGGATTCAGGATTCAGGATTCAGGATTCAGGATTCAGGATTCAGGGGTCAGGGTTCAGGGTTCAGGGTGGCGGGGGCGGGTTTCGAGCCCCGTTCGCATGAAAATAGATTAGGAGTAACCCGATGGCCAAGAAGAAGAAAAAGAAGAAATCAGCGGGATCGATGCACCGCCAGGTGCAGGATTCGGTGCAGGCGTTACCCTACGCCATCGAGCAGCAGAAGAAGGAGGGTAAGCGGGTTCGCGCCTTCATACTGCGCTATTTCAGCGGACCGATGCTGCGGGGTGTCGAGCGGATCATGAGCGCGACCCGATACCGCGGCGAAAAGGGACAGAAGCTGCGGCAGACGGAGCAGATGCGCCGGCACCTGGACCAGAAGCAGGCCGCTATGCGGCACATGCAGAACGAGATGCAGAACCTGCAGAAGAAGCGCCGAGCTCGGTAGTAGAGCGGACCTTTACCGCAGAGCCCGGCCCGCTCGGGCTCACGGGCGTTCAGAGGAAACCGGCTGGCCTGCCGGGAATTCGCTGGACCGATCCTTTCGCAGGACCAGGTCGCGGAAGACCGTCGTTCCCTCGACGGCCGGCCACTCGTCGCGGGGCCATTCCTCGAAGTGCCCCGCGGTCGCGGGGAGGGTGCGGTCGGGGTCGATGGAGCAGCCGAGCAGGACGTTCTGGCGATCGGCGAAGTCCGGGCCCAGGTGAGTGTACACCTTCACGGTCGGGAAGAGCTCCGAGAAAGTCTTCACGACCGACCACACCTGGCGGCTCTCCTCCCCGACGACCGTGCCGATCACATTGAGGCCCACCACACCGCCCGGCCGCATGCGCCGGGCGAGTGCGACCGCAGCGTCGCGGGTGACGAGGGAGTGTGGCAGGGCCTCCCGCCCCCCATACACGTCGACGTAGATCCGATCGTATTCGACGCCGTCATCATGCTCGAGGTAGGCGCGTGCATCGCCCTCGATCGTGATGATCCGGTGCTGGCGATGCACTCCGAAGAACCGGTAGGCGATGCGCGTCACCTCCGGATCTAGCTCGACGACGGCCACACTGGCGCCCGGGTCGCGCTCCATCAACCGGCGCGGCAGCGTGTAGGCGCCGCCGCCGAGGAAGAGGTAGCGGGCTGCTTTCGGGGTGATCTGATTCAGCCAGTGCTCCGCGGCCGCGATATAGGCGAGCGTCGGAGCGCCGCTCCGGACCAGTTGTCCAGACTCCTCCTCGTCGTTGAGGTAGAGGCGCCGTTCCGGCTGGCGCTCGGCGGGGAAACGCACCTCGGTGACCCGCAGGGAGCCGAATGGGGAGACGGTGCCGAAGATCTCGACCTCGCGCGCTGGCACGCCGGCCGGATCCGGGCTGACGAGCGGTAGGAGGAGGAACAGTGCGGCGGCCATCAGGAGAGAACCCGGCGGCAGCACGGGCAGGGCGACGAGACCAGCCAGGAGGACCCCTGCCGCAGATCCCGCGAGCAGCCCGGCTGCCACCGGTCCGAGAGCGGCCCAGGCGGTCTGGTCGTCCTCCAGCTCATCGACCCACCTGTCGGCCCAGGCGAACAGCGAGGGGATGAGGAGGCCGAGACCGTAACACGGCGTGGCGACCACCACGACCATGCCGCCGACGCGCCACCAAGCGCCCGGGTAGACCCCCTGGTAGAGCGTGCTGATCGTAGCCGCAGCGCCGGCCACGGCGGTCAGGGAGGCGGCAGCGAGCCAGCGCTCGCGCAGGGGCGGCTCATCCGCGGCGGCGGCCGGCGCACCCGCCCAGAGGCCGACGAAGAGCGCGAGGAGAACTGTGCCGATCAGAACCGTCGCGTTGACGGTGCCCGCACCCGTCTGCTGAAGCACCATCGCCGAACCGGCCAGCGCCGTCATCCCGAGGCAGAACCCCACGAGGAGCGACCTGCCCAGGACGGCGCGCAGCCAGACGCCTTCAGCGGTCAAATCGTCCATACCCGCCCCGGTAGTAGACCAGCGGGTGACCCTCCCGTGCATCCGCCTCCACGACTTTCCCGATGATGATGGTGTGGTCGCCGGCCTCGACAGTGCGCTCCACGTCGCATTCCAGCCAGGCAAGGGTTCGATCGAGGATCGGCACGCCGGACGCGCTGCTACGATACGCCACGCCGCGGAACTTGTCCTCCGAATGAGGCCCGGCGAACCGCCTCGCGAGACGCTCGCCGTCTGTCTCCTCCAGGACATTCACAACGAACGAACCGGCGCGGAGAATACACCCGCGCGACTCCGCATACCTATCGACACAGATCAGGATGAGCGGTGGAACGAGCGAGACAGAGGTAAAGGCGTTCACGGTGAGCCCACACGGATCACCGTCCGAGAGGCTCGACGTCACCACGGCGATTCCGCTGGGGAAATGCCCCATCACTCGGCGGAACTCGGCGGCGTCCATCGTCTCGTCGGTCATCCGTCCATCTTCGACGCTGTTCCTGCCTCTGGCTGAGTCGGTATTCTGGACCACTAAACCCCGCCCTCGTAGCTTGTGCCGATATTCGGATCCATTCTCAAGGAGGCTCTCATCCAGCAGAAGACCCCGTCAGCGAAGACCTTCCTCCTGCTCGTTCTGAGCCTCGTCGCGGCCTCTGACACTGCCGCGCAAGAGGACTCGGAGGACCGCTGGAACATCGCCGCGGAGCTGAGCCTCACGGATCAGAGCGGCAATCGCGCTTTGCGGCTTCTGACCGGCGGCGTCAACCTGTCACATCTGCAGCGCGAGGATTTCCGGTTCGACGCAGCGATTCAGTCCCGCTACGGGCGAAGCGAAGACGAGCTGGTCACCCTGAGCCATCACGCCTCTCTCGGTTTCGACCTGCGGCCTACCTCGTCGTGGTCACCCTTCGCGTCGGTCGATGCCGAACGAGACGAGTTCAAGCGCCTCGACGTCCGCGTTTCGACAGGTGCGGGCGCCAAGTACACGCCCCGCCGGACCGAGAATGATGACGAGACGTCGATTTCCCTGGCGCTCCTGCACTCATACGAACGCATCTCCCCCCCGCGTCCGGAAGAAGGAGAGCCGCCGGTGATAGCGAACGCGGAGTCCTCCCACAACGCCCGGTGGAGTCTACGTGCCCGGACTTCCCATCAGATCCGGGAGGGAATCACACTGCGCCACACCACGTTCTACCAGCCGCTGTGGGACGACGTGGCCAACTACTTGCTCCGCTCGGACACCGGCATGAAGATCCTGCTGACGGAGCGGCTCGCCCTCTCCGTCGATTATCAACTGAAACGAGACGCTCGACCCCCACCGGGAGTCGAGCCTGACGACCGGCTCTTCAAGACCGGTCTCATCATCGACTTCTGACAGATGCGAAGCCGTGTTCCAGCATGGAGCGTTCCGCTCCTGATAGTAACCGTAGCCGGCGGGTGCGACAACGTGGCCTGGGGGGGCGCCGACATTCAGATCGTCCCGCCGCCACCGCCCAGCTCGGCCGTCGAAATCGAGACCGATTCGCGCGTGTTCGGCGAGTTCGGGCTGCCCACAGGCCCGCTCGTCTTCCACCTGGTGGATCAGGAGGGTGGTTCACGTCTCATCCCCGTCGCCGAGATCGTGGGCGACTCGGCGCGCGCCGTTCGCCGCCCGTCCGGCGTTTCGCAGGAGGCGTACGAGTCCCGGTTCCGCGAGACCGTGCTTCCGGTCGGTTCGCAGTTCGACGTGTTCCGACGCGGGGCTCGCGTCGGCACGTTCGTGGCTCAGAGTGAGGGACCCGTCACGGCGTGCGGAGTCCCGACGGTGGTCGGGAACACGACGGTCGTGGCCGCGGCGGTCGATGCCAACGAATACCTCGCGTTCCGCCAGGGGCTCGCGCCGCAGGCGCGCGGGGAGTTCTCGCCGCCGCAGGTCACCGGGCCGATCCGTACGTACGCATCCATCGTCGCCGAACGGCTGATCCTGCAGGCGGGGCTGCCTCGCCCGCGGAGCTGGGCGACCGCCCAGCGTGATCTGCAGCCGGTCGAGATCATGGCCGGCGCTCACCCGGAAATGGCGGCGACGTACCTGGTGGGCGACCAGCTCGCCGTCGGGGCGCCGCAGAGCGAAGGGTACAGCGTCTTCTACATCGCGGATTACGAGACGCAGCGGGGTTACATGCCGATCTACTCGGATGTTCGTGACTACCGCCGTACTGGCAAGGCGGCCCCGCGGCTCATCGATTACGCAGACTGGGACGAGGCTGAGGGTCGGGAGATCCTGATGGAAGTCTACGGCGCAGAGCAGAGCTGGTATCAGGCGCTCGGGTACCGGAACGGCGAGTGGACGAAGATCTGGGAGGGTGCGGAATGCGACTGACGCTGGCCAGGCCTAACGGAGATCGACGATCCCCGCCTCGGTGACGACGACGTCCAGCGGCCGGTCCCACTCGTCCATCGGGATGGCCGATGCTTCCTGGGTACTGAAGAAGAGCCCGCAACGCAGAGCCCGCCACTCGGGCGAGGCGAGGATCCGGTCGTAATAGCCCGCGCCGCGACCGAGACGGTGGCCGGCCCGATCCCAGGCCAGCCCGGGGATGATGGCGACGTCGATGTCACCGATCCGCGTCGTCGGGCAATGTGGAGCGGGCTCTCGCGTACCGTACCGGCTGAGCGCGTTGAGGTCCGCGGCGCTGGCGACGGTGTGGAGCGTCATCTCCCGACCTTCCGGAATGCAGCGCGGATAGACGACCTCGATACCGCGCCGCCGCGCCTCTGTGGCGATGGCTTCCGTGGGCACCTCCTCGGGCAGCGACGCGTACAGCAGGACGGAACCAGCAGAATCCAGCTCAGGGAGGGACCAGAGCCGATGGGCGATTCGGGCGCCGAACTCGCCGCGCGACTCCGGCGTCAGCGCTTTCAGCCGGTCCAGTGCCTCCCAGCGGAGCTGGGTCTTCGTCGTCATTTCGCCTCCAGCGCCACAGCGACGGCCGCCGCGATTCGAACATTGTTGTGCAGCAGCGCGACGTTGGCATCCAGTGACGCGCCCCCGGTGACCTCCGCCACGCTGGCAAGGAGAAAGGGCGTGAGCGCCTTGCCGCCAACGCCCTCGGCCGAGGCCCGCTGCAGCGCCCCATCGACCGCGGCTTCCACCTGGTGCGCCGGGAGTCCATGGTCCGGGGGGACAGGCGCGCAGAGAAGGACCGACCCCGGCGCTTCGATCCGCCGGTGAGCCCGCCAGATCTCGGCGACTTCAGCGGCGGAGTCCACCCGCGAATCGACTGTGGCGCCGCCGTCGGCCGTATAGAAGGCGGGGAAGCGGTCGGTTCCCCAGCCGATGACGAGCACGCCCAGGGTCTCGAGTATCTCGCGGGTCGCGGGGAGGTCGAGAATCGACTTGGCGCCGGCGCAGACCACGAGCATTCGGGTCCGCTGGAGCTCCGTGAGGTCGGCAGAAACGTCTGGCGGAAGGCCGCGGTGGACGCCGCCGATGCCGCCGGTCGCGAACACCTGCACGCCCGCTCTGGCAGCGAGGTGGGCGGTCGCCGCGACGGTGGTGGCGCCGGTCCAGCGGCCCGCCATCGCGAGCGGAAGGTCGCGCGTGGAGAGCTTCTCAACCTCGCCCGCCCCGCCGATCCGCTCGAGAGCCGCGATATCCAGACCGATCGTTGGGACGCCGTCCAACACCGCCACCGTCGCCGGGGTCGCTCCGCCATGCCGCACCTCGGCCTCCAAGTCGCGGGCGACCTCGAGATTGCGAGGACGCGGCAGACCGTGCGCTATGACGGTCGACTCCAGGGCGACGATCGGCGCTCCCCGGGCGAGCGCATCGCTCACTTCGTCGGATACGCTGAGCCAATCGGGCGCGGGTCCGGCGATCACACCGAGACTCCGGCGCGCGACCCCGGCGGCATGGGCCGTCGCGATCCGATCAAGTCGAGGTCCCTCTGGTTCTGTTGCAATGACATCTGAGTTTCCGCGCCGCGAGCACGGCGATATGTCTCCCGAAGAATTTCGCCAGCACGGTCACCGAGTGATCGACTGGATCGCGGAATACCTGACCAACCCCTCGGCTCACCCAGTCCTCGCACGGACGCGGCCGGGCGAGGTCGCCGCTGCGCTTCCCTCGAGCCCGCCGACCGATGGTGAGGAGTTCGATGCGATCCTCCAGGATCTGGACGACATCCTCCTTCCCGGCATCACCCACTGGAATCACCCTGCCTTCTTCGCCTACTTCGGCATCAGCGGATCGATGCCGGGGATTCTGGCCGAGGCCATCGCGGCAGCGCTCAACGTGAACGCCATGTTGTGGCGGACGAGCCCGGCAGCGACCGAGCTGGAGGAGGTCGCCGTAGACTGGCTGCGTCAGCTTCTCGGGCTGCCGAACGACTTCCGCGGGCATATCCAGGACACCGCGTCGACGTCCACGCTCGTGGCGCTCGCGTCGGCACGTGAAGCGACGGGGTTGGACATCCGGGAGCGTGGGCTGGCCGGTCGCGACGTGCCGCCGCTGCGCGTCTACTGTTCCGAAGAGGCACACTCCTCGGTCGAGAAGGCGGCGATCACCCTCGGGATCGGCCGTGAAAGCGTTCGAAAGATCCGGACCGACGACGAGTTTCGCATGATCCCTCGCGCGCTCGAGGAAGCGATCGAGATCGATCGATCCGCGGGGGACCGTCCGTTCTGCATCGTAGCCACGCTCGGCACGACCTCCACCACCAGCGTGGACCCGCTTCCGCAGCTCGCGGCCGTCGCGCGCCGATTCGGGCTCTGGCTTCACGTCGACGCAGCCTACGGCGGCGCGGCGGCGGTGGTGCCCGAGATTCGCGACGTCACCCGCGGCTGGGAGCAAGCTGATTCGATCGTCGTCAATCCGCACAAGTGGCTGTTCGTTCCGATCGACTGTTCGACTCTCTTCCTGCGCGATCCGGAGATCACTCGACGCGCGTTCACCCTGGTGCCGGACTATCTCCAGACACCGCAGGGTGAGTCGGTCACCAACCTGATGGACTACGGGCACGCGTTGGGACGGCGATTCAGGGCGCTCAAGCTGTGGACGACCCTGCGGTACTTCGGCGAGAGCGGACTCGCGGCGCGACTCCGTGAACACATCGATCTCGCGCGTGCGTTCGCCGCCGATGTCCGGCGTGACCCGGACTGGCGGGTCGAGGCGCCGGTGCCCTTCAGCACGGTCTGCTTCCGCTTCACGCCCCCCGGTCTTGGCGATGCGGATACCGACGCGTTGAACGAGCGGATCCTGGAGGCCGTGAACGCGACGGGAGAAGTATTTCTCTCGCACACCCGCCTGAATGGTCGTTATACACTGCGCCTGGCCGTCGGGAATATCCGCACTGAAGCCGGGCACGTACGCGACGCCTGGCGTCTCCTGCGCGATGCCGCCCGCAACGAGCAACCGAGGCAGTAGGTCCCAGGCCCAGCGTGGTCCGATCATTCCCGCCCGGAGCCGCCCTCACCGCCGCCGTCCGCCCCCTTCGTCCGTTCCTGCGACTCCCTTCTCCGACCTCCTTCGCTCAACCTGCTCGCCGATCCCATCCTGCCTGCTCGACTCCGACTGGCGCCGGAAGAACTTCCCCACCTCGATGGCGATCGCCCGTACCAGTCCGGCCTCGCGCTCGTCCAGGTCCACTCGGTGGCCGAGCTCCCGGAGGGTACGCATCACCCCCTCGGTCTGACGGCTCTTGAAGAAGTCGATCGTCCAGAGCGCCTCCTCGACCTCGGCGAAGGTCTTTTCCAGCAGTTGAACGGGCGCGGGAGGCGCGTCGCGCCTCGGAGCCTTGAATTCCTGGCCGGCGCCCTCGTGCGCCATCCAGAGCTCGTAGGCAATCACCAGGACCGCCTGCGCCAGATTCAGCGATGGATGATCCGGGCTGGTGGGGATGGTAACCGACTGGTGGCACCGATCGAGTGCCCAGTTCGGCAGTCCAGCGTCCTCGCGCCCGAAGACGAGTGCGACCGGGCCGGTGGCGCCATGGGCGGCGGCGCGCGCCAGCAACTCGCCAGCCATGTCACGGGGCCGCCCGACCGAGAGCTTCGCGCGCCGGCCGCGCGCCGTCATGGCAACCGAATAGGTGCAATCGGCCAGAGCGTCGTCCAGCTCATCGAAGATGCGGGTGGCTTCGACGAGCTCGCGCGTGTCGTGGGCGATTCCCTCGATGCGCCACGGATCCCATTCGGCAGGAGCGACGAGGCGAAGCTGGCGGAGTCCGAAATTCTTCATCGCCCGGATGGTCGCGGCGATGTTGACGAGGTCCTGAGGCTGCCAGAGGACGAGAACGATCGCGTCCAGCGGCCGCGGCCGGTTCGTCAAGCCGGGGGCGGTTCCTCGCGCCTGAGCGCAGCGCTCTCGGCGGCCGAGCGCGCCGAAAGGCGCCCGAGCAGCACACGGGACGCCCGCACATCGTGCCCGACGTCGATGAAGAGGACGGTCAGGTCACCAACGCCCCAGAGGATGGCGGCGAGCACGATACCCCGAATCACCTCGGCGAAGAGCGGCAGGATGGCGCCGGCCCCCTCCAGCGCGATCCCGGCGATCACCTCGGCTGTCAGCGCGACGATCACCACCATCGCCGCGATCTTGAACAGCCGGGCCACGTACTGAAGTGCGAAGTAAGGCTCGATGTCCTCGGCGCGAATTGCGCCGGTGTGAGGCTGGTCCCGTTCGTCCCCCTCCTCGACAGCCGGTGGCACGAAGTCGCGCTCGGCCCGTCGGCGAGTGTCCGGAGGAAGTTCAGGCTCGATCTGGTCGTGGTCCATGTCCTCTCACGTGAAGGTGGGTGGCTACGCGTCAACGTTTCGGGGAGAAGAGCAGCTCGTCGCCGATCTGGGCACGGCGCGCGGCTTCAACGGCCCAATCGAGACGGGCGACCTGGTCGAGCTGATGGCCATCGCTGCCGAGGCTGAAGCGTGCGCCGGCCTCACGGGCCTTCCGCAAGAATCGATCGTGCGGTAACTGGTAACGGTTCGAGATCTCGAGCGCCACGCCGTTCTGAACGGCGGCCTCGATGAAGCGGTCCTCGCGATCCTCGGTCCACCACGCGCGCACGTCGGGCTCGATCCTACGCAGTGCAATCGGCATCAGCGTCGAGTGCGCGGCAATGGAGATCGGCATCTTCGCGACCATATCGCAGAGGTTGTGGACCATGGCCTCCATGATCTCGTCCGGCCTCGTGGACCAGGCGGGCGGAAGCGTCTCCCACCAAGGCGACGCAAAGGTCCCATCGGGCAGTGCGAAGCCGTGGTTCGAGCCGACCAGATAATCGCAGCGTTCGAGGAGGACGTCGAGCACCTCCATACCGAACGGGTCGCACCAGCAGAGCTCGGCCGATCGCAGTACGGCGGCGGCGGCGAGCGCATCGAGGTAATCCCCCAGCCGTTCCCGCGTGGAGACGAAGAGCTCACTGTTCCGCCGCGAGACATGATCCGCGATTCCGACCGTCACATCCAGATCGGCAGCCACCCGCACGACCTCCTGGAGCGTCAGATCGCCGTCGGACATCCGGGTGTGTACGTGGAGATCCTGCCGGCCAAGGAGGCGTTCGGCACCGCCTCCCGTCGGATGATCGGTCACTCGCCCCCTTCGAGACTGGCGGCGAGAACGCGATCGCGATAGTGGCGCTCGGCGGCGAGCAGTGCGTCCCACCCGGCCTGGCCTTCGGGGCCCAGAATGCCGTTGGGGAGTCGACGCGTCGGCCAGGGCGCACGCTCATCGAGCGCGGAGCCGGGGTAGAGTGCCATGGTCGCATCCACGATGGCCGCGGTAGCCCGGGCACGCGATTGCTCATCGATCCGGGCCAGCGACACCACCGCGCGCCAGGAGCCGCGGGTGAAGGCGTCGGCCAGGAAGGTCCCGAATTCCCAGTTCAAGGCGTCGCTCCCGGCGGTACCGGCGAGCGCGAGGAGGCCCCGCAGAGCGATGGCGTCGTCCTTGAGGCCGCGAGTGATCAAGCGGCTCGCGAGCGGGACCCATGCCGCGGTTTCGTCACCCGCCTGCAGATGTGAGGCGAGATCGTCCAGGATCTGCTGCGTCGGCACCCCGCCCAGCGGATCCTCCGGTTGATCCTGGCGCTCCGTGGGCCGCGTGGCAGGGGGCGGGGGTTCGGACGCCAGATGCTCGCCCCCGACGATCACAATCGGCGTTCCCATCTGCACGTTGTGATAGAGGCGCTGAGCGTAGCGATTCTCCAGGCGAATGCACCCATGCGACACCCGCTGGCCCAGCAGCTCGGGCCGGTTGGTGCCGTGGATCGCGATCTCCTCGCCCAGGTAGACGGCCGCCACGCCGAGCTGTCCCTCTATTCGGCGGCTGGGGTGATCCTGCGGCGGCAGTGGCAGCTCGTTCTCGACGAAGTACCAATCGGGCAGATACCAGACCGGAAGTTCCTCCTTGTACTTGGCCTCGAAGACACCGCGCGGCGTCGAGAATTCCCAGTCACCGACGTCGCTCTCGAGGAGCAGCCCGGTGCCGGTTCCCACTGGCGCCTCCCAGACGGTCTCATCGCCATGCATGAACCGGAGCATGTTCTCGTCGAGATCGACGAGCACGAAGGCGCCGCTCGCCGTGTCCACGAAGACCTCGGCCGTGACGGCGAGCGGATCGAGCGGGCCCGCTATCTCCTCGGCACCGGAACGAATGCCCCCGGATGCGCACCCCGACACCATCAACAACAGCGCGGCGAAGAATGCCGGATGCATCCGCCGTGATCTGCCCAGCCGGCGTTCGACGATCTTCCCGATCATAATCCCTCATGGTTCCGCGGTTGCAAGCCCGCCGCTTCTGCAATCCCCTTGCCTCTCCGGCCCGCCAGAGGAGCAACCCGCAAGGACGCGGTGCCCCGTACCGATCCCCTGCATGTCGACCCGCGGGCGCCCCGGAGGTTCCGAAAACGACGATGGGGGAGCAAGCTCGCTCCCCCATTCATCCTCGGGCCGCCGGTCGCTCAGTTCGTCAGATGCTCTCGGCCGGCACGGGTACGGTGACGACGGCGGACTCCTCGGCAGCCAGGGCAGCGGGCGACGGCAGCATCGGGAAGGTGCGCACGAACCAGAGGTACGACGCTGCGAAAAGACCGAGGAACCCGAGGCCGATGCCCACCTCCGGAATGCCGAGCGGAAGCCCGACACCTTCCCATATCGAAGGGACGGTGATCAGGAACCGCTCCAGCCAGTGACCGAGGAGGATGAGCCCGCCGAAGAATGCGACGACCGCCGGGATCATCTTCGGTGGCCGGGTCAGAAGTCCGAAGAACGGAAGGACGAAGACCAGGACGAGAACCGCGGCCGTGATCGCCCCGAACGGCTCTTCGAAGCGGTGGATGAAGTACGGCTGCTCCCACGGCAGCAGGCCGTACCAGATCACGATGTACTGCGACCAGTTCAGATACATCCAGAACACCGAGAAGGCGAACACGAGCTTGCCGAGATCGTGATACTGCCGCCCCGTGATGAAGTCCCCCAGACCGAGCGGCATGCGAAGGACGGCGACCGCGATTGCCGTCGCGGCCACGCCGCCCTGGAACGCCGCCCAGAAGAACGCGACGGGGAACATCGTGCTGAAGAAATGCGGATCCATCGTCATGGCCAGATCGATTCCGATCATCCCCCAGATGAGGGCAAAAAGAATCCCCATGATCGGGCCAAGATAATTCCGGATCCGCTGCGATCGGGCCGCTTCGACCTCCACCCCACGCCAGTTCCGCGTCAGACGCCCGTAGATGCCACGGCCGCGTTCACCGTCCACGCCGTAGACGTCCGGGCGCAGGCTGAAGAACGCGAACGCGAACGCGAGCCCGTACAGGATCGCCAGCCCCACGAAGTCACGGGCGATCATGTTCGGGAGCGTGAGCCAGGCTCTTTTCGCCTCGATGATCGGGTCGAACTCCTCCGGGTGGAGCCAGTGATGGAAGTACGTCTCCGAGCCGAAAAAGACGACGATCAGCAGCAGGAAGGAGATGGGGAGGAACGCAACGCCGCCCAGCGCGAACCGCTTGATCGACCACGCCCAGTCGGCCGCGGTGAGGTGGAGCGCCACCGCGAACATCACCATCCCGATGGCCACCGACGACCAGAAGAGCCAGTTGAAGAGCAGCCCCTGCCAGAGCCGGGCTGGCTCGTACGCCGTCGCCGCCAGGGAAACCGCCGCTACCCCGATCAGGATGAGCGCGGCCAGCGTGACCTTTACCCTGCCGCTTAGTGCGCCGAGCGTCCGGAAAGGAATCGCGCTGGGGATGGGAGACTCGTGGGACATTTAAGAATCTTCGATTTTAATTTTGAATCTCGAATTTTGAATTTCGAATTGCGCGCGGCCGGACCATCATCCTGCTCCGGCGGTTGAGTCATTCAAAATTCACAATTCAACATTCACAATTTATTTTACTGGCCCTGTAGTTGGCGCAGGTGGTGAACAACTGCCCAGCGATCGTTGTGCGTGATCCGCTCGCCATAGGCCGGCATGAGTCCGCGGCCGACCCGAATGACCGCGTAGAGATAGCCGTCGCTGCGACCCGCGGCCAGGCCCGCGTCGAGCTCGGGCCCGAGCGGGAATCGGCCGTTCCCGACGACGGGTCCATTGCCCTCACCCTCGGCGCCATGGCAGGTGAAGCACTGATTACGGTAGACCACCGCGCCCCGCGCCAACACCTCCGGGGTCGCGGGCAGAGGGTTCGTGAGGGTCGGTGCGACGGAGTCGAGTTGGGCCTGCGTGAACGGGGGCACCACCTCGCCCATCGGCGAGAAGACTGGCACGGTGCCCTCCGGTGGCAGCCGCGGGAGCGTGTGCGACGGATAAGCTACCGTCGTACGCAGAGTCGCGACGAAAGGCGCTTTCGACAGGATGTAGTCGAGGTCGTATCCCGCTGCGTCGGTACATCCGACGAGCGCGAGTGCGCCGATTGCCAGCGTTCCGAAGGTGGTCCTACCCGGCCGGAATGAGCCGGGCCTGTTACGACTGATCAACGAGAACCTCCTCTGAGCCGCTTTCGGTCATGATTTCCGACACCGCCTCGAAGCGGTCGGTCCCGACATGTGCGAACACGCCGAAACGTCCTGCGCTGAAGGACGGGTGGTAGAGTGCCTCCGCTGGCCCGATGCGCGGCAGCCGGCCGGTCAGGAAGAGGCCGGCCACCGTCGACAGGGCGCCGAGGAGAATCGTCACCTCGAAGATGATGATGCTGAACGCCGGCAACGAGACGATCTCCTTGCCGCCCACGATAAGCGGCCAGTCGAGCGACGCCCAGACGGCGAGAGCGGCACCGGCGGCGCTTCCCGTAAAGGCGCCCATCAACGTGAAGATTCGGACGGCGCTCTCCGGCGCCTGAAGCGCTTCCTCCAGCTCGTGACGGGGGGTCGGTGAATAGACGGTCAGGCGATGACCGTCGCGCCGAAGCCGGCGGATCGCGTCGCTGGCAGTGTCCAGGTGTGCGAAGACGCCGAGTACGCCCGTTGGTGTAACCTTAGCCATGATATTCCACCGACTTCATAGTGTCATCGCGAACGAAGCGCGGGGTCTGCGTTTCCGTCATCTCCGTTCAAACTCCTTGTAGCCCGTCGGCAGCTCCTCGACGACGCGCTCCCGCTCGCTCTCGGCAAGCGTGTGCTCGCTGTGCCGCTTCAGCGGCGGCGGGAGGATCTCCTTGATCTCGGCGATCGAGAGGCTCGGCAGGAACCGCAGGAAGAGCAGCATCCACATGAAGAACCACCCGAAGCTCCCGAGCAGGATGCCGGCTTCGGTAAAGCTCATGTGATAGTTCAGGAACTTCCACGGCTCGTACGAGTGCGCCAGCGACGGTACGATGATGACGAACCGCTCGTACCACATCCCGATGTTCACGAAGATCGAGATGATGAAGAACGCGTTCAGGTTCTGGCGAACCTTCGGAATCCAGAGGAGCTGCGGGATCAGCGCATTGAAGCTGATCATCGACCAGCCGGCCCACCAGTACTGCCCGAATACGCGGTCCCAGAAGACATCGCGCTCGAACAGCTCGCCCGAGTACCACGCCATGAAGTACTCCATGGCGTAGGCGAACCCGACGATGACCGAGGTCAACAGGAGGAGCTTCGCCATCCGATCGAAGTGCAGATCGGTCAGATACGCCTCGAGCCTGAACACCTTCCGGATCGGCACCGCGATCGTCACGACCATCGCGACACCGGAGAGGATCGCACCCGCGACGAAGTAGGGGGCGAAGATCGTCGTATGCCAGCCGGGGACGATGGAAACGGCGAAGTCCCAGGAGACCACGGAGTGAACCGAGAGCACGAGGGGCGTCGCCAGTGCGGCCAGGAAGAGGTAGGCGCGCGTGAAGTTCTTCCACTCCCGATCCGTCCCGCGCCAACCGAGCGCAAGCACCGAATAGACCTTCTTCCGCCACGGTACCTTGGTGGCATCCCGTGCGGCCGCGATGTCGGGGATGAGCCCGATGTAGAAGAAGACCGATGAGACGGTCAGGTACGTGGTGACGGCGAATACGTCCCAGAGCAGCGGCGAGCGGAAATTCGGCCATAGGCCGCGTTGGCTGGGCAGCGGCAGTAGCCAGTAGAAGAACCACGGTCTGCCGATGTGGATGATCGGGAAGAGCGCGGCCGTGAGGACCGCGAAGACCGTCATCGCTTCCGCCAGCCGGTAGATCGACTGCCGCCACGGCGCCCTGAAGAGGAAGAGGATCGCGGAGATCAGCGTCCCGGCGTGACCGATACCGACCCAGAAGACGAAGGTCGTGATGAAGGTGCCCCAACCGGAAGGGTTGGTGATCCCGGCGTACCCGATGCCGTAGTAGACCTCGTAGAAGAAGCCGATCGCGGCGACCCCGACGAGCGCGATGGAGAGACCGAGCAGGGCGAGGTAGCCTCTGCCGGGCTTCGACAGGATCCGCATCGCGTCGCGGTTGACCTGCTCGTAATTCTTGACTTCCGGGTGGAAGACGGATCTGATTTCGCTGGCCATCGTGACTTCCTCTTAGTGCGCTGCGGCGGTCGACTCGGCCGCGTGTCCGGCCCGGGCCGGCTCTTCCAACGTAACCTTCTTCAGGTAGACGATCGCGGGCTGCACGTTGATCACTTCGAGCGTGCGATAGCTGCGGACCGAGCGTGCCGCCTGCGAGACCTGACTCTCGGGGTCCGCCATGTTCCCGAAGACGAACACCTCGGTCGGGCAGGTCTGGACGCATGCCGGAACGACCTCGCCGTCGGCGAGCGGCCGCTCCTGCACGGCTGCGTTGCGCTCCTTCTCCCGGATCCGCTGGACGCAGAAGGTGCACTTCTCCATCACGCCCTTCTCGCGCACCGCCACGTCCGGATTGAGCTGCCAGTTCAGGGGCTCGTCGAACTTATAGGTGAACCAATTGAAGTAGCGGACCTTGTACGGGCAGTTGTTCGCACAGTACCGGGTACCGACGCAGCGGTTGTAGACCTGCCCGTTGAGCCCGTCCGGCGTGTGGTACGCGGCGTATACCGGGCAGACCGGCTCGCACGGTGCGTTGCCGCA
The DNA here is from genome assembly GCA_040905505.1 of Gemmatimonadota bacterium. GTDB lineage: Bacteria > Gemmatimonadota > Gemmatimonadetes > Longimicrobiales > Longimicrobiaceae > WHSP01. The sequence continues at coordinate 15,429 of JBBDRL010000099.1, forward strand.
GTGCTGACAGAGCATCGGCAAGAACCGCGTGTCGTCGGTGCCGTGGTCGTCGAGAGCCTCTTCGCCCTCGCGGGTCACGCCCCAGTAGCGCTCGATGCGGAGCCACGACAGCTCGCGACCTCGTTTGACCTCGTTGGGCCCCACGACGGGGATGTTGTTCTCGGCGTAGCATGCGGTGACACAGGCGCTGCAGCCGATACAGCGCTGCAGGTCGATGACCATGCCCCAACGTGTCGAGCCCTCGACGTATTCACCGTACTCGGTGCCCGGCGGCGGATAGGAATCGGGGTCCGTGTCCTGGGTCCGCGGCATGAAACCGCCGGCCCCACGGAGGCTCTCCATCTGTTCGCCCTCACCTGGGATGGTCGCCTGCCCGCCCTGCTGGAGTTGCGCGAGCTCGGCCACCGATACCGCCTGAGCGAGCTCACGCTCGTGCTGAACACGCACTCCCTGCTCGAACAGCCCTTCGTCCGGGTTGAAGCCGCCGCGGTCGTCGGTGCCTCGAATGCGCGTGAGGCTGACGCGCAGGCCATAGCTGGCGAGCTGACCGGTGCGTTGATCGGTCGCGTCGCCCAGGAGGACGTTCGGGTTGACCCCGACGCCCTCGGAGAAGCGCCCGAAGCTGGTGTGCCCGAGACCCGTCTGAATTGCGACCGTATCCGGCCGTACCCCGGGATAGACGTACGCATAGGTCTCGACGCTCCCGAAAGGGGAGGCCACCTCGAGAAGGTCACCCTGTTCGATGCCGAGCTCATCCGCGGTGCGGGGGTGGATCTCGACCCAGGATCCCCACGGCACCTTCGTCACCGGATCCGGCAGCTCGAGCAGCCACGGTCGGTTGGCGAGGCGGCCGTCGTAGAAGCGGTAAGACGGGTAAACCACCAGGTGAAGGGCGGCGTCACCGTCCCCCTGGAATTGGATGGGATCGAAGTTGCCGCTGGCGGGAGTCGGCGGCTGCTGCGGCGCCGCCCCGGTGATCGGCGCGCCGCCGGCCTGGGCGGCCGGGATGGCCGCGAGCGTGGGGTCCGAAGGCGCGATCTCGGCGATCTGCTCGCCGACCGGGGAGAGATCGGCCGCGGCGACCTGAGCCTCCGGCGCGCCGACCTGCGCGGACGCGGGTGCGGTGAGCCCGAAGAACGCGGCGGCCTCCGTGGCCGAGTCGACCGTATCGAAGAGACCGCCTCGCTGAAGCGCCTGGCGCCACGCATCACCCCCGCCGCTGATGCCCTCCCAACGTGTGCGGAGGTAGTCGTAGTACGTCGTGGCACCGCCACCGACGCCCTCGAGCTGAAGCTCGCGGGCGATCGAGAGGAGCACGTCGCCGACCTGCTTGGTGTTGAACACCGGACGCATACAGGGCTGCACGATTTCCAGCATGCCCGGCACCGGCTCGTAGTCGCCCCAGGCCTCGAGGAAGTGATGATCCGGAAGCACGAGCGTGCAGAGATCCGCGGTCTCGTCCGGGAACGCCGAGAAACTGACCCGGGTGGGGACCTGCCGCAGAGCCTCGGTGAAGCCCAACCCGCCCGGCATCGTGTAGACCGGGTTCGGCGCGTCGATCAGCAACATCCCGATCTGACCCGCCCGCATCTGCTCCACCAACTGCGTGAGCGCCTGTCCTGCCTGCTGCGGCTCCGGCGCCGCACCGGCCCGGCCGGCGTTCAGCCCATTGATCACGTCCCGCAGATCGGAGGCGTTGCTGCCGGATACCGCCGCCCCAGGCCCCAGGGCGATGCCGTTGCCAGCGCTGAACTCGTCGATAAGCTGCTGAATCGTCTCCTGCGGCACTTCCGTCTGCTGCGCCGCCGTGGCCGCGTCGACCTGACCGGCCAGTGCCCGGGCGAGCACGATCTCGGTCCCTGGACGAGGCGCAATCCATTCGTCGGCGTTCAGGCCCGTCAACGGCCGGTGCGGCCCGACCCAGACGAACTTACCGCGCTGCCCGTCGCGGTAGTTGTGCATCTGAGCGAACTGCCAGGCGTACTCTACCGGAGAGCCCCAGGTCTCGAGGAAGTCGGCGCCGAACGATACGAGAACGTCCGCCTGGCTGAAGTCCAGGCCGCGGGGCTGGTCGGACCAGAGGTCGTAGACGACCCGGCGTGCGCCCACCGATGCGACCCATTCGTCCACCAGGAGATCCATAGACCCGGTGTAGCTGTGGGTCAGAAGGACGACGTCGCGGCCGGCCTGTTGTTCCGCACGGATCTGATCGGCGAGGAGTCGCTCGGCGGTGCCCCAGGTCGGGTTCAGCGTCTGCGCGCCCTCGCGGGAGAGCGGACCGCGGACGCGGTCGGGATGATACAAGCCCTGGACGGACGCCTGGCCACGAGCGCAGAGGTTGCCGCGCGAGATCGGGTGGTCGGGATTCCCTTCCACTTTCGTCGCACGGCCGGAGTGCGTCTCCACGTGGATACCGCAGCCCGCCGGACATTCTCGACAGGTGCTGGTATACCACGTCGGCACGCCAGGGACGATCTCTTCGGCCGGGACCACGTACGGGATCAGGCGCTCGACCTCAGCTGTCGTGCAGCCGGTGGTCGCCGCGCCCGCGCTCCCCGCACCCAGCACCTTGAGGAAGTCCCGCCTCTTCATTCCATCGGACATAAAAAGCTATTTCGGTTATCCGTTATCCGTTATCCGCTATCCGTTCGGCGGGCCGCTGATCCCGAATCCCGAATCCCGAATCCCGAATCC
>JBBDRL010000100.1:0-18120 GCA_040905505.1 Gemmatimonadota bacterium
ATCTATGTGCGCTGGGCGCGCAGTTGCTGCACCTGGTCCGATAGCGGTCCATCGGCGAGATCCCCGTACCGGTGCCAGGAAAGGTGGCTACCGGCAGGCGATCGTCGGGGTGCGGATCCGATAGCGATCGGCCATTGCTTCGTCGAGCATGCAGACCGACGCCATCATCATGAGCAGAGGGTCCAGCGGGGCGCGGGCGACCGGATCCAGCGCGCGCGCCCCGTCCAGCATTCGCGCGACACCGTCCCGGTCGAAGAAAGGCACCGATGCCGAGCGCTCGCTCCTGAGTGTGTCCTGCACGAGCTCATTCAGTCGACTGCCCGACCGGGAGGCCGAAGGCGGCGCCCAGAACGGTTTCTTTCCGCGTCGATAGGCGGCCTCCGGCAGGAAGGAACGCATGGCCTCGCGGAGGAGGAATTTCTCCTGCGGCCCGCTGGCCACCACCGAAACCGGAAGCGCGTTGACGTGCTCGAATAGCACGTGGTCGAGGAACGGCAGTCGCACCTCCACGCCGTGTGCCAGATCGAGCCGGTCCGCGGCGAGGTGGTAGTTCGGAAAGATCGAGTGAAACCACAGGTACCGTAGCTGCCGGACCGGATCCCAGCGGGAGATCCCCGCCCGCGCGTCGGAGCGCCGGTAGATCGCCCGGTATATGTCGGTACGTCCCTGCGTCTCGAGAAAGTCGCGCGCCAGTACCGAGCGGAGCAGTCCGATCCCCGCGTCGAGGCGTCCGAACATGTCGGGCGCGGCGGCGAGCGCGGTGGCCACGCGGGCGAGCCAGGGGGACGTCAGGGCGATCTGGGGATACGCCTTCCGCGGCGCGCGGAGCAGGCGTAGCGCGAGCTTCAGCCACCGCCCGGCGCCGCCGGCCAAACCGGTCTGTGGCAGTGCGGCGCGAAGGAACCGGTAACCCAGGAAGATCTCGTCCGCTCCTTCGCCGCCCAGGACCGTCTTGTAACCGGCGCGCTGAATGGCGCGGCTGAGGAGGTACCGCGCGGTACCATGGGCGTTGTACTGGACCATCTCGCCCTGCCAGGTGGCCCGCCCGAAGTGGTCCGCAAGCTCCGCCTCGGACACCATCACGAGGGTGTGTTGGGCGCCGGCGTGTCGGGCCATCTCCGCCGCAGCGGCGCTCTCGTCGTACTCGCGCTGGTCGAACGCGATCGTGAAAGCGGCCACCGGCTCGCGGCTGTACGCGGCAGCCAGCCCGAGAATCGAAGACGAGTCGAGGCCGCCGCTCAGAAGGCAGCCGACCGGGACATCGGCACGTAGCCGCAGCCGCACGGACTCCTCGACGAGCTCGCCGATTCGCTCGACGGACTCGGCGACTCCCGCGGTCCACCGCGACCCGCGTCGAGATGGCGCGCCAACGTCCCAGTACCGCTCTAGCCGGATCACGCCCTCTGTGACCGTCAGGAAGTGTCCGGGCGGTACCTGGTACACCCCGGCGAACATGGTTCGGTCCTCGAGCGGGCAGGCGTGCAGGGTGTGGAAGAGGGCCGCCTCGTCCCATTCCGGGGCAAGCCCGGCGGCAAACAAGGCTTTCGCCTCGGAGGCGAGGTAAAGCAGCCCGTTCGCCCGTGCGTACACCAGGGGCTTGATCCCGAACCGGTCGCGTGCGGCGAAGAGGGTCTGCCGGTGCTCGTCCCAGATCACCAGCGCGAACTCGCCCCGCAGCCGCTCCAGGCAGCGGGCGCCCTCGCTCTCCCACAGGTGGAGCGCGATCTCGCTGTCCGACCGGGTTCGGAAACGGTGGCCGCGCCCCTCCAGCTCGCGGCGGATCTCTTCGAATCCATAGAACTCGCCGTTGGCGACGATGCGGGTTCGTCCGTTCTCGTTCGCGATCGGCTGCATCGCGCCTGGATCGACGATGGCAAGGCGGGTGTGGCCGAGGCCCACGCGCCCGTCGTCGGAGATCCAGGTTCGCATCCCGTCGGGACCGCGATGCCGCAGGGCAGCGGTGGCAGCTCGCAGCGATGGTTCGTCCAGCGGTGCGTCGAGCGCCAGTATCGCCACTATGCCGCACATTCGCTCACCTCCCGGCCGTCCGCCGGCCGGCTGAGGGGTGGGAACCGAGACCGACGATCTCCTGAACCTCGAGATGCTCGCCCGTCGGTTCCACACAGAGGTACTCGAGCACCGGCACGCCTCCCGCGACCGAGAAGCGCAGGAGCGGACGGCGGACCCCCCGTTCGAGCATGAGATTGTCGGGCGTGATGCGCTGCCGGATGGCGAAGACCTCGACACGACCGCTTTCCCTGTGGCGTTGCGCGTACCTTCGCGCATATCGCCCCAGAATCGATCGCCGGGCCTCACGCAGCCCGCTGGGATCGATCTGGTGCCAGATGCTCCCATGGACATAGGACTGCAGGAGGACGTGCCGGATCGTCCGCGGGAAGACCTCGCCCGGCTCGATGGCGCGTGACGAACCGCTCGGCAGGTGCTCGATCACCTCATACAGCGCGTGGTGGTTGCGGCGATCGATCCAGTCGAAGAGTCGATAGCTCTGCGCGATCCCCACGCACCAGAGGACGACGCACATCGGGTTGCGTCGAAAGCCGGACACGGTGGTCTTCCAGAGACCGGGTGAGGTGAGCCGGCCCATGAAGCGGACCTCGAGCAGCAGCATCAGAACGAGGCAGCACACGAGCGCCAGCCCCGCATACTCCGGCAACCCGAACGCGCCCGCGCCGGCGTCGAGGGGCGGCAGCGGGTGTCCGAGAACGCCGCCCATGATCTCGTCGTGAAGGACGATCGGGATCGCGCCCAGCATCGCGAGGTTCGCGAAGGGTATCTTGAGCGTTGCGATGATCGCCAGGTGGAAACCCACCACGCTCGCGACCATGAACCACTTCGCGATGGACCCCGCGGGCAGCACGAACGCCAGGGGGAAGAAGGGCTCGATAGCGAGCGCGGCGTAGCTACCGGCGCGGATCAGCGGCAGGTGCCGCGGTTTCCAGAAGTCTGGCGCTAGAGCGATCGGCAGCTTCAGGATCGCGTAGAGGGCGCTGCCGCCACGCCACATCGGGCTGGTCCATTTGTACACACCGGCGACGAAATAGGCGATCGCCAGGTTCAGCAGGAAGAGCCGGGTGGCGCCGCCCGGGACGGTGACTCCCGCCCACGCGTCGAAGACGGCGTTCCCATCGCGCAGCCATTCGTGCACCGTGAGGGTCTGGCCCACCGGCAGCAGGATGAGCCAGAACAGGACCAGGTGCATGATCGCGTCGTCCACGTACGTCACCAGCATGTTCCAGCGAAGCGTGGAAACCGCGACCAGGAAGAGGAACACACCCGCGGGCTTGACCTGGTATCCTGCCGCCAGCGAAAGTGAGGCGAGGCAGGCGAGCGCGAGCACCACGCGCAGCGCGCCGGCCGAGATGCCCGGCTGGAACAGGCCGAGCCGGGTGGGCGGCAGAAGCCGCTGCGAGAGGCGGTGATCGATCAGACCGTCGGGACTGCTGAAGTCGGTTGCCTCGCGAAGCACGCTCGCGAAGTAGGAGAAGCTGACCAGCCCGGCGAGAATGCGGAAGGCGTCGAGAGGCAGCGCGTAGAGCGGGGTCCCGAGGAACGCCTCCAGATCTCCGGCTCCCAGTGCGAGGCCGATCATCGCGCGGGCATGGCCGGAACGGTTGTGATCAGTCCACCTCGCCGCGGACTCGCGCGCCGCTCCCGCGACGTTCGCCGTCCTCCGGGCGCCATCCCTGTTGCGAACGAGGTCATCCGCCTCCAGCGTGAAAGCGTGCCGATGAGCCGACCCCGACCCGAGCCACGACGCCGACGCCACGAGCCCGTGGCGACCCTTCTCGCAATCGTCCTGATTCCGAACCTCGCGGCGTGCCTGGCTGTGGATCACGCCCTCTTCGTCCTGAAGGGCCCGCCGGCGCCGACCGTGATCACGATCGAATTTCCGGCTGTGGACCTACCGGGCGCAGATGCCGGCGGGAGAGCGGCTCATCTGGAGCCGCTCTGGATTGAATCGCCGATCGAAGGCTGGATGTACGGCTTCACGGTCACGATGCGCGATGCGAGCGGCGACACCGTACCGAGCTCCGTCCTACATCACCTGAAGGTGCTAAAACCCGCGGAGCGGGAGCTCCTCCATCCCATCATGCTCCGGGTACTGGCGGCCGGAAGCGAGACGCGTGGCGCCCGACTACCCCGATCGATCGGGGTTCCCGTGAGCGAGGGGGACTCGCTTCTGGCCACCGCGATGATCCACAACGATCTCGGAACCAATTTCAGCGGCGTTCGGCTGCGAGTCCAGATCGACGTGACGCCGGCGAGCGCTTCGTCCTCTGCCAGGACGGCCTATCCGTTCTTCCTTCAGGTGCCGGGGCCGGAGGAAATCGGGGAGTTCGATTTGCCACCGGGTCGCTCGGAGAGGAGCTTTCAAGCCCGGCCAGCCGTGGCCGGCGAGGTGATCGGCTTCGGTGGCCACGCGCATCGATACGCGGTCGAGCTGCGCTTCGAGGACGCCGCCAGCGGACAGGTCCTGTGGCGATCGGCGATCAGGACCGACGACACCGGTACCATTCTGGACGTGCCGCGAAAGCGCTACGTCTTCCGGCGCGGTCCAATGCTTCTCCCGGACCACATTTACCGGGTGAGTGTCGTGTACGACAATCCGACAGGCGAAACGCTTGTCGGCGCGGGGATGGGCACGGTCGGAGGACTCATCGTCCCGCGGGGCGCCTGGCCCGAAGTCGATCGAAACGATCCGCTCTATCAGTTGGACCGCGATCGAGAGCTGAATGTCCGCGGCAGCGGCGCTCCGCCCCCGCACGTCCACTGAAGCTCGGCCGGGGCATGCTCGCAGCGATGCTCGCCTTCCAGGCGCATCCGCGGCCCCCGTGGAATCTGCGCGCCGGTGTCAGTCGGAGCGGCGAAAGAGTGCTGCGAAGCGATCTCTCGGTCGCCCGATCCGGCTCCTACGCCGTGCGCCCCACGTGCATGCTGAGCGTCAGGGCCCCGAGCGGCCGAAGGCCATTGAGATTACCGACGCCCGCAATTCCCAGCCCGAGCCAGGGAAGCGGCGTCCATGCCGCCTCTGCCTGTGCAGCCACACCGAAAGCGCTCACGGGGGGCGGATTCTCGCCCGGACTCACCGGAGTAAGATGCCGCTCGCTGTGGACGTACCCGACACCGAGGGCGCCCCGAGCCCACCCCCAGCCGGTCGCGGCGCGGCGACCATAGAGGAGCGCTCCTTCCGTCAGCACTTTACTCCATGCAGGGTCGACACTTTCGCCTGGGAAGATTGCGAACCCGACGAGGTCGAAACCAAGAGCGCCCCGGACGATGTAGTCACCGGTGGCGTGAGACAGAGAGACCGAGGCGTGCAACGTTCCGTGCGAGCCCAAACCACCGCCTGCGCTGACGAACGCACGAAGTGGCGGGGCGTCCTCCTGCGCCTGGAGCGGAGCGTGGAATGAGATCCCCAAGAGAACGAGGAGGGCGCCTCTGGTGTTGAGGAACTTGGACATCGAACACCATCCTTCCTGAAGTGAGAACGGCCGACCGCGTGCGCGGCAGAGAAGGCGCTGCCGAACTCCACGGAAGAGGCATCTAATTGAATCCGCCGCCCCCGCCCTGGCTCATGCGCGGGTTGACGACCGAGTTGAAGATGGACCCGAAGCTATAGCTGATCCCTACGGACGCGCCGTAGCGGTACGCGGTGGCGAGCTCGCGCTGCTCGAGCAGGATCTCCTCCGGCGTGCGATCCCCGCCCGGGATGTGGAGCTGATCGTGGATCCGCTGGGCCGAGCCGCGCAAGTCGAGCGAGAGGCCGCGGAAAAGGTTCACCTCGAGCCCGCCGTTCGCCTCCAGTCTGTATTTCGAAAGATCATGGAAATAGTGGGAGCCCTGCAGCTCCGCGTCCAACGACCCCCAGGGCTGCCGGACGTACAGCGAGGCCTCGAGCTGCTCGTCGACGAGCGACTCATCCATGTGTCCGAAGAGGGTCTCCTCCAGATAGCTGATCCGATTCGCCCCAATCGAATACTGGATTGTCAGGCTGCGACGGGTCGACTCGAAATAGGGAAAGACGTTGTACTCGATCGCGGGTGCGACGCGGAGGGCGAGGTCACGGTTCTCGAAGGTCGAATGATTGGCGCTGCTCGTCCCGCCGACCGACCAGTGGTTGGAGATGCTGCGCACGACCAGCGACTCGACCTCGTGATCCCGCTGAACGTTCTCGATCCATTCGTCGCGGACGAATCGATCATCCTGAGAGTATTCAGTGGACATGTCGAAATCGATCTTCCATGCCTCTGTCGTGCGCGAGGCCGAGAGCGACGCTTCAACTTCGGTTTCCTTTTGAAGGGATTCCCGCTCCAGGTCGGCGCCGATCCGCGCCTGGAACACCCAGGAGTTCCATGGGTCGCGCGTCGGACGATCCGCCGACTCGTCGCCGGCTGATCCCTCGAAGGAAAGTTCGATGCGCTGGACGAGCGGCGTGCGCGAGGCGTAGCGGACGAACCCTGCCTGGAGCACCCGGGCCATCCCGCGGCGCTCCTGGTCCTCGGAATCGGTGGGATTGCTGGCATAGAGTAGCTCCTCGTCCACGCCGGCGAACGCACGCTGCCCGACGAACCGCATACTGTATTCGGTCCCACCCCCGCCGGTCTGCTGGGTCGTGATCAGCACGTGGACGTCCGCGGTCTGACGTTCGCGTACGTAGTCGACGAAGTCGATCTCCGTTCGCAGGTAGTCCTCGTCACAGCGACCGCAGTCTAGAAACACCCGCAGTCCGGCGGCGATGGTATCGGTCGCCTCGACCTGCGCGGCGGAGGGCAGAGGCGAGAAGAACAGGGCGACTACGGCGGCGGTCAGCAGGTATCGCATCGAACTTTACGTCTCATGAAGCGGCTCCGGAGAGGGAGGAATCGTCTATTCTCTCAGAAGCTATCGCCCGGATGCGGAGGGGAGGTTACCCGCGGGTAGGAAGGTGTTCTGTTGGGCGTAAGGAACGTGTATGGAAGAGGTAAGGACCGGCCTCACCGTTGCAGTCGATACCCGGATTTCCAGACGGTGAGGATGAATCGCGGCTGCGATGGGTTGTCTTCGAGCTTCCGCCGGAGCTCCGCCACGTGCATGTCTACGGTGCGCGTCATCACCGCGGCGCGGTGGTCCCAGACCTCCTTCAGGAGCTCGACACGTGAGACGACGGCGCCGTCACGGCGCAGCAGGGCGAGCAGGAGGTCGAGTTCCTTGGGCGTGAGGCCGACTTCTTCACCGCGGACCCGGACGGTACGGGCAGCGGGGTCCACCTCGACCTCGCCGAAGCGTTCGATGCCGCTTCCATTCGCGCGCTGGCTGCTGATCAGGGCGTTCCGCCGCAGGTGCGCATTCACGCGCGCGAGGAGCTCGAGCATTCCGAACGGCTTGGTCACGTAGTCGTCGGCGCCGAGGCGAAATCCCATCACTTTATCGGCCTCCTCGCCACGCGCAGTGAGGAAGATGACCGATGTCTCTATCCCCTCTTCGCGTAGCTGCTTCAGGACTCGATAGCCATCCATACCGGGCAACATGAGATCCAGAATGATGAGATCCGGACTCTCGTCCCGCGCCAGTCTGAGCCCGTGGGGACCGGTTTCCGCGATGAGTACCGAGTGTCCCTCCAGCTCGAGGGTGGTCGCCAGCCCGTAGGCCAGATTGGCATTGTCCTCCACGACGAGGATGCGGCTCATACCGGCACCTCTCCCGCGGCCGCCCGCCGCGAGGGGCGCAGAAGGGGGCGGCGGGGTTCGGCCGGGAACCACGTCACGAACCTGGCGCCCCCGCCCGGCGCGCCTTCGACGGCTACCGCGCCGCCGTGCATCGCGACGAGGTCACGCACCACCGCCAGCCCGATTCCGCTTCCGCCGGTGGCCGCCTCCACATCGCGCTGGAGCCGGTGATACGGCTGCCAGACGGATGCGCGGTCGACCGGTGGGATCCCGGGACCTTCGTCGTCCACCCACAGGCGCACCTGCGCACCATCTCGGCCCACGCCGACCCGAATCGTCTGCCCGGGCGGTCCGTACTTCACCGCGTTGTCCAGCAGGTTGAGGAGCACCTGCCGAACGGCACCCCGGTCGACCGACGCGACTGCACCCGATTCGAGAACCGGCTCGATGCTCGCCCGCCGCGTCTGAGCGAGCGGCGCGAATCCCTCGATGATCTCGCTGGTGAGCGACGCGAAGTCGGTGGGCTCCGCGGAGAGCTGGCCGAGGCGCTGCTCGGCGCGGGAGAAGCGCAGCACGTTCTCCACGAGATAGGCGAGCCGTTGCGCCTCTTCGCCGATGATGCGAACCGACCGCGCCCGCTGCTCCTCGCGCAGCCTTCCGGAGCCGAGCAGATCCGAGAAGAGGCGGATCTGCGCCAGGGGTGTTCGCAGCTCGTGCGAGACGCTGGCGACGAACCCGCTACGCAGCCGCACCAGTGCCTGCTGTCGTCGAAGCTGGATGATGGCGATGGCCGACAGGCCGAGCGTCAGTAGGAAGATTCCAACCAGGAACGGAAGCCGCGAGCGGGGCAGGCCGCCGATCACCAGACGGTCCGCCATATCGGGCCGCACCGCGAGATGCAGAACGTAGGTGCCCAGCGCGGCCTCCAGCGTATCGACGACTTCGGTGTTCAGCTCCGGCTGCCCGCCGGTCTGGAAGAGCCGATCGCCGCCGCTCGTGAGCGTCATCGACAGCATCTCGTCCTCGGGCAGACCGCGCGTCAGCGAAGGGGGCAGCAGCGTGGCATCCGCCATGATCGCCTGCGCGGTGGCCGCGGCGAACTCCGACCCATCGATCACGAGGCCGTACGCACGTGAACCGTTGCCGTCGCCTCCAGGGGTGAGCGAATAGAGGAGGGAGGCTCCCAAGAAACCCGGCAGATCCGCATGGCCGAGACCTTCGGGAAGGTCTCTTCGCCCGCCTGCCGGCTGCGGCTGCCGATCGGGCTCCGAGCCCGTTCCTTCCGCCGGCGTACCGCCTTGCATCAACGCACGGCGCCTGACCGTTTCCTCGATCCAGGCGTGCATCTCCGGAGGCAGCGAGGACTCACGGAAGTCCACGGTATTCTCCCGCAGATCCAGGACGAAGTAGTCATGCAGCAGCTGCGGACAGTCGCAGGGGCCCACCTCCTCCAGCATCTCTTCCGCGAACTCCTCCAGTCGGGAGGATGGCGAGCGTCTGCGCTCGGCGTCGGCACTCGCGTAGCGAACTTCCTCGGCCAGATCCTCCAGATCGCCTCGCAGCTGGCGCGACAGCTCATCGCTTGCCAGCGCCGCGTAATCCCTCAGCGCACTCTCGCTGGCTGCCCGGTGCGATCGAGCGGCGTCCTGCGCCTGGTAGGCGAGCACGCCGGAAAGGATCAGCGAGCAGAGGAGGAGGAGGACCAGGGATGGCCCTGACCCGCCGCCTGAGGGCAACGAGATCTTCCACATCTGGGGCCTTCGGGGACGCGGGTTGGCTGCGACTGCCGGCGCACCCTAAGAATGGCAGAACGGCGGCGCGGGGGGATCAGGCGGCAGTAAGGGAATTGTACGTAATCAGTAAAGTACTTTCGTCACGATCATCTCTCCGCTCCGTCCAAACTAGCGAAATGCCCGCACGATGGGCGAGGCTGCCAGCGTGAGAAGGGGATCGACGACACCTTCTGAACCGACCGGAGAGTCCAACCGCGACCGGGGCGCAGACGCGGATTTCCCCGGGATTCATACGATGAGCGCCTGAGTCCCTTGTCGCACACTCCGCCTCCCGCGATTTTGATCGGGTCCTCCTCTTAGCTGAAGCACCTCGGTCGAGCCTCGTGAGCAGCAGTCACTACGTCCCGGATAACCCCCTGATCGTCCAGAGCGACCAGACGGTACTCGTCGAGGTCGCAAGTCCACGCTACCCGGAAGCGCGAGACAGCCTCGCCCGTTTCGCCGAGCTCGTGAAGAGCCCGGAGCACGTGCACACGTATCGGATCACGCCACTCTCGATCTGGAATGCGGCGGCGGCCGGTGAGCGTGTGGAGGAGATCCTGTCGGAGCTGGAGGAGTACGCGAAGTATCCGGTTCCCGATCATGTGCGGGTGCAGATCCGGGACCTCGCCTCCCGATTCGGCCGTCTTCGGCTGCGGCGGGGCGACGACGCGCTCATCCTCGAGGCGGATGACGCGCCGCTGGCGGCCGAGATCGCACACAGCCGGGCCATAGCCCCTCTCCTGGGCGCGAGGCTTGGCCCGGCCGCATTTCAGGTCGACCCACTCCTGCGGGGGCGACTCAAGCAGGCACTGATCCGGCTCGGCTTTCCCGCGGAGGACCTCGCGGGCTACGCGGACGGCGAGGCCCTTCGCCTTCGCATTCTCGAGACGACCCGCGGGGGGGAGCGATTCCGCCTTCGGGAGTACCAGGCGGACGCGGCCGCGCGATTCTACAGCCGAGGAAGTGAGCGGGGCGGGTCCGGCGTCGTCGTGCTACCGTGCGGGGCCGGAAAAACCGTCGTCGGCATGGCCTGCATGGCCGAGCTGCAGGCATCGACTCTGATCCTCACCACCAGCGTAACGGCCGTACGCCAGTGGAAAGCCGAGCTACTAGACAAGACGACGCTTCTCGAGAATCAGATCGGGGAGTACAGCGGCGCAGTGAAGGAGATCCGGCCGGTGACCATCGCGACATATCAGATTCTCACTTACCGCGAGCGCTCCGACGCCGAGTTCGTGCACCTGGAAATCTTCGATCGCCGCAATTGGGGATTGATCGTCTACGACGAGGTGCATCTCCTGCCCGCCCCCGTTTTCCAGGTCACGGCAGGTCTGCAAGCGCGCCGGAGGTTGGGACTCACGGCGACGCTGGTGCGTGAGGATGGACGCGAGGATGATGTATTCGCGCTGATCGGGCCGAAAAAAGCCGACGTTCCGTGGAAGGTGCTCGAGAGCGAAGGATGGATCGCGACCGCCTCATGCACCGAGATCCGCGTCGACATGCCGGCGGACCTGCGAATGCCCTACGCGGTGGCGGATGCGCGAGCGAAGTTCCGCATCGCTTCGGAGAACCCCGCCAAGGCGGACGTAGTGCGGGAGGTCCTGCGTCGGCACACCGGCGAGCCGACGCTGATCATCGGCATGTACGTCGATCAGGTGCGCGGGCTGGCGGCGGAGCTCGGGATCCCGGTGCTGAGCGGTGCGACTCCGCAGCATCTTCGCGACCGGCTGTACTCGGAATTTCGCGCCGGCATCCTCCCGGTCCTGGCCGTGACGAAGGTCGCCAACTTCGCCGTGGACCTGCCCGACGCCTCCGTCGCGGTCCAGGTGTCGGGGACGTTCGGGTCGCGCCAGGAGGAGGCGCAGCGCTTGGGTCGGATCCTCCGGCCGAAGGCGGACGGAAACCAGGCGCACTTCTATACCCTCGTCAGCCGCGATACGGTCGAGCAGGAGTTCGCGCTGAAGCGCCAGCTCTTCCTGTGCGAGCAGGGCTACGCGTACCGCATCGTGGATGCCGCTTTGAACGGCCGGGCCGGAGAATGAAGCATTTGGATCTCGACTGGGCCGGCGCTCTCGGGTCGATCCCTGCGTGGCAGGCGCTCCCGGTCCCGGGCCGCCGGAAGCTGCTCGACACGCTGAAGCCATCGGGCGCGGTGCTCCTCCGAGAGCTGGGCGAGCACCTGCCCGAGCTCGCCGCCTCCGGTCTGGTTGCCGTGACCGACACCCGGGCGATGGTCGCCGAGCCGGCGCGAAGGTTCGTGCGGGCGCTGCGCGCGGCAGACCGCCATCGCACCCTCTTCGCCGACCCTGACGTGCCCGGGCTCGCCCGTTATCTCGATGAGCACTTCACGATCCAGCAGACGACTGCGCTCGTAACCGGGGGAGACGCCGGCTGGGGGTACCGTTCGACCGACCGCTACGAGGTCGCTCGCCGAATCTCTTCGTCCGATTGGGTGGAGGACTTCCTCGCCCTCGGAAGTCCCGATGTGGCACAGGCGTGGGAGCGCCAGCGGAAGCGGCCGGAAGAGCGGGCGCATTTCGTGGCCGGCGAGGTGCTCACCGCGACGCAGCGGCTCGTGCAGGGCCTCGGATCTCTTCCTAGCGGAGTGCGGCTGGCGGAGCTGGATTCGATAATGTCAGGAAGCGCCGCGATGCGCGGGCGCGCCCTCCATGCGGCGCTTCGCTACGTGCTCTGTTACCTCTTCCTGGACCCGCGCTCCCTCGAGCCTCGGCTCGGGGTCTGGCCCGCGATCGTCTCTCGGCTCTCCCGACCGCCACTCGAACCACCGCGGCCGCTGGAGCCGGCGGAGAGCTTCGAAACCGCCTTTCTGATGGAGGACATGACCGCGGTCCTGGTGGCTTCCGCGGGTGAGCCATTGCGGCTGCGGGCGAATGATCAGGAGATCTTCGCCCGGCAGCAGCAGGCGATCGCAACCCGGCTCGTGGCGATTCCGGACTGGCTCGTGGACGCTCTGGGCCACCCGCCTGAGGACCGGATTTCGACGGCCGCCCGCCAACTCCGCGAGCGGAAGCTGGCGAAGGTCGCCGGCCGCGGTGCGAAGGACCTGCGGCTGGAGCCGACCACCGCCGGATCGCGCTGGCTCGGCCGAACCGACCACGAACGGCTGACCTCCCTTCTCGACCCGCTGGTCCGGTCCGACGAGCGACATCCTCATTGGGGGTGGTACGAGCACGATGGCTCGCGCTTCTTTCCTGCCGGAGTCGGGTTCGATATCTCCCGTGAGCATGTCGATACCCGGACCGCCGTCGCCGATGCGTTCCTCTCGCTCCCGGCCGGCGGGTTCGTCGGAGTCGCCGACTTCCTGGAGTACCACAGTCGGGAGCGAAACCCCTTTCTGGCCCAGAACCGCGACCCCGATTCAGCATCCTCCCGATATGGATGGTACGGCAACCGGCCGAAGTCGCGCGAGGACTGGGAGGACCTCTGGGAGAGGATCCTCGGTACCTTCTTCAGCCATCGGTTGTTGCCGCTGGGTGGCGTGCGGCTGGGCCGGACGGGCGACGCAACTCTCTGTTTTCAGCTCGGCGACATCGGCCGCTACCTGCTTGGCGAGGCAACCGATTTCGCCTACGGGCAGGCGGCCGACGCCGAGGTGATCGTACAGCCCAACTTCGAGGTCGTCTTCCTGGCGCTGGCGCCACAGGTCGAGGCGCGACTCGCCCGTATCGCTGAACGGGTCGGGAGCGGCGTCGGGATCGTGTTCCGGATCACGCGCGAATCGATCCTGGCCGCCGCCGGGGCCGGCCTGCCGCTTGAGCAGGTCCTCGAGTCCCTGCGTCAGTCCTCCGCGCGTTCACTTCCCGACAACGTCGAGCGGCAGATCTGCGACTGGTTCGGCACCGTCCGCAGCGTCCGCGTGCGGCGGGCGCTGCTGATCCACTGCCCGGACGCCGAAACCGCCGCCAAGGTGCGCGCGACGGGCGGCAATGGCCTGCGGCCTCTCACCCCGACGGTCCTCGAGATGGATGAGTCGGACGCAAAGGCCAGGCGCACGCTCCAGCGGAAGCTCCGCAAAGTCGGCGTATTCATCGAAATGTGAGACGGGGGCCTCAAGGGGATTGTGCGTAATCAGTAAGCACGTTCGTCACCATCATCCCTCCGCTCCCTCCAGACTGGCGAAATGCCCGCACGAAGCGGAGCGATTCTTCACAAGCTGCCCGATCGCCGCAACGAGCCGAACGCGGGTCCAGCAGATGGCATTCAAGGCGCCGTCGCAAAGATGCAGTTGAGGTACGCCGCCTCGGGAAAGGAGATCGGGTGGTCGATCGCATGACCCGTTTGCTCGAGAATCCGCAACGGCCTTCCAGCGTCTCCTGCCGAATCAGTTACCGCCCTCGCGAACGACTCGGCGCCCACGCGGCTGGAGCAGGATGCCGCGACCAGCGTCCCGCCCGGGGAGAGAATCCCGAGGGCGAGCCGCGTAAGCTTGCGGTAGCTCCGCATCGCCCCATCGATTTCGTCCTTCGCCTTCGCGAACGAAGGAGGATCGAGAATCACGACATCGTAGCGCGTGCCCTGCCCTGCAAGCTCGGCCATCCGCTTGAACGCATCGCCGCGGAGTCGGTGATGGACGGCCGCGGAGACAGGCTCGACGTGCTGGTTGTGCGCGAAGTTGCGTTCCGCGGCCCTCAATGCCGGCGCACTGATGTCCAGGCTCGTGACTTCACGAGCACCGCCGCGGGCGGCGTATACTGAAAACCCGCCCGTGTAGGCGAAGACGTTCAGGACCGAACGGCCCTCACAGAGCCGCTCGACTCGCCTGCGGTTGTCGCGTTGATCGAGGAAGAATCCGGTCTTCTGCCCTCCGATCAGGTCGGCTTCGAAGATGAGGCCGTTCTCACGAAACAGGACGGGAGCGCTCGTGGCGGTTCCGCTAAGCACCTGACCGTCCCCCAGACCGAATAGATCCGATGGCTGCTTCTGAACCGCTCGACTGGCGCGCAGGATGATACGCTCTGGTGCAAGGAGGCTCTGAAGGCTTTCAAGGACCCAGCCGAGGTGGGGAATCCAGGAGGCGGTGTAAAGCTTCACGACAAGGCTGTCGCCATATCGGTCGGCTACGAGTCCTGGCATCTGGTCATTCTCACCATGGATGACCCGGTACCCGTCGGTTCCGGTCTGGAGCAGCGGCAGGCGGAGCTCGTGAGCCAAGCGGACGCGCTCGGCAAACCACTCCGGATCGATGGTCGTCGGGGAACCATGGTGCAGTACGCGTACGCGGATCGGTGAATCCGGATCGTAGAGGCCGATCCCGAGAAATCGGTTGTCACGGTCGAAGAGCACCGCGAGATCGCCCGAGCGGCCCTCCTTGCGCTGCTGCTTGATGCCGTGAGCGAATACCCACGGATGCCCGCGCTTGACCGCCCGTTCGGCTCTCGGTTCGAGTTTGATCGCCAGTCTGTTCGGAAGCGGGGTGGAGCTTATCGACAAAGTCACATCAAGGATCAGGTGGGAAACGCGAAGCGGGCGACCGGTCAATCTGCGATCGGACCGGTTCTTCAATCGCGGGAGCGACCCAAGGGTCTTCAGCGAAATCCATGCATGGAATCTACGAGCACCAAAAATGGTTCGCTTCCGGTGCTGGTCAAAACGATAGGCGCGAGGCGCTTCACGAATCGCACTGTCGGTCCTCACAGACCAGCGCGGCGAGCGCCGCGGGCTCATGCCCCTTGCGCAAAGATTTGGTGCGACTAAAATACATTTTCGTACTGTAGAATACAGCGGGCTCTTCAACCCTGGGCCGCCTTCTTCAATGAATCTGTTCGCGCGACGATTCCGCACCCGCCGCAGCACCGGATCCCTCGGCCGCCCCGCCGTTTGGGTGACCGCACTCGGACTGGCCGCGATCTCCTGGGCCTGCACTGACCTGATCACGGGACCGCCGAAGGCCGAGGACCTCCTGGACAGTCCGCTGCCGGGTCTGACGCCGGAAGAGCTGGCGACCTTCGTCCACGGCGACGAGGGGTTCGGCCGGGCCTTCTCGGTGAGCGAGGGACTGGGCCCGATCTTCAACGAGGTGTCGTGCGCGGCGTGCCACAGCGGGGATGGGCGCGGGCGTCCGGAGAACGGCTTCTTCCGGTTCAGCGTGGGGAAGGATCTCGTGCCGCACCTCGGTGGCCCACAGCTGCAGAACCGGGCGATCGCGGGGACGAGGCCGGAGACGCTGCCGTCGGGGGTCCAGTCCTCGTTCCGGCTGCCGCCGCCGGTGTTCGGGGTGGGCTTGATCGAAGCGATCCCGGACGAGACGATCCTGGCGCTGGCGGATGCCGAGGACGCCGACGGGGATGGAATCTCCGGGCGTCCGAACATGGTGGTGCCGCAGGACTTCGTTCCGGCGGACGAGCCGGGGGGATTCGTTTTCGACCAGGACTTCCCCGAAGGGCGGCCGCAGCTGGGTCGGTTCGGCCGTAAGGCGCAGGTGAGCAGCCTGCTGTTACAGGTGGTGAAGGCGTATCACGAGGACATCGGGATCACGAACGACTTTCTGCCGGTGGAGAACCGTCACGCCCAGGCGGGACGTGGCAACGAGGGCGCCGACCGGGTAGCGGATCCGGAGCTGTCGGAGGCGGAGCTCCGGGCGGTGCTGGCGTACATCCGGATGCTGGCGCCGCCGGCGCCGGGAGAGATGACGGAGAGCCGACGGCGAGGAGAGCAGCTGTTCACTACGATCGGCTGCGCCAAATGCCACGTGCCGGAGCTGCGTACGGGCCCGAGCTCGATCGCGGCGATCGCCAACCAGCCGGTGGTCCTCTATAGCGATCTATTGCTGCACGACATGGGTGAGGGGCTGGCGGACAACCGGCCGGATGGGGACGCAAGCGGGCGGGAATGGAAGACCGCGCCGCTGTGGGGACTCCGGGTCATGCGCGATTTCCTGAACGGGGAGGCGTTTCTGCTGCACGACGGGCGGGCCGCGACCGTCGAGGAGGCGATCCTGCTGCACGGCGGCGAGGCGCAGCGGGTGCGCGACGCCTTCGCGGGGCTGCCGGCGAGCGACCGGGCAGCGCTGCTCGATTTCGTGGAGACGCGCTGATGGGGATGGACGGTCGTGAAGTGCCGAGCGGGTACTCGCCGAGCCTCGTACGGCTCGACCGGCGCGGTTTCCTGAAGCTGTCCAGCTGCGCGATGGCGGCGTTTACGGTCCCGGGCTGCGCCTCGGTCGCCATGACGCGGGTGACCCCCCGCGACGGCGCCCTCCGAATCTCCCTGGCCGATCACCTTCGGTTGGCGGCGCCCGGCGGATACCTGCGGCTGCAGCCCGAGAACGGCTCACCTCCCGTCTATCTCCTCGCCCATCCCGACGGCGGCTACGTGGCGCTCTCGCCGATCTGCACCCACCTCGGGTGCACAGTCAACATCGAGGGACCCCGGCTCGTCTGCCCCTGCCACGGCTCAACGTACGACCGGGCGGGCGACGTGCTGCGGGGGCCCGCCGAGCGGCCGCTCGCCCGCTATCCCGTGGACGCCACCGATACGGGAGACCTCATCATCCGACTCGACAGCCGATCATGACGCCTCGTCATCCGCTGACCGCCCTCTGGCTGGTCGCGACCGCCCTGCTAGCTGCGGTTCCCGCCAGCGGGCAGGAGCCGCCGGACACGATCCCGGAAGAGCGGCCGTTCGTCGCCGGCGGGATCTACGACAAGCCGTATCTCACGCGTCTGCTCGGCCGCACGGTGATCGGGGGATACGGGGAGGTGCACGCACGGTGGGAGCGCGCGGACGGCATCCGCGAGGAAAGAGGGTTCGAGCTGAAGCGCTGGAATCTCTTCACCTCGACACAGGTGAACGACTTCGTGCGCGCGGGCGCGGAGCTGGAGATCGAGGAGCTGGCGGAGGAGATCACGCTCGAGTACGCCGCGATCGACGTGATCGTCCATCCCGCCTTCACGATCCGGGGCGGGGCGATCCTGTCCCCGCTCGGTCGGTTCAACCTGTCGCACGACAGTCCGCGGAACGAGTTCACCGATCGGCCGCTCGTATCGACCGAGATCATAGGAACGGCGCTGACCGATCCCGGGCTGGGCGCGCTGGGTCAGCTCGGCCTTGGCCGGGCGGGACGGGTCACGTACGAGGTGTACGCCGTCAACGGCTATCATGCGGGCGTGATCGAAGAAGGCCCGGGGGTGACCCGTATCCCGGCCGGGAAGCGGAATACGGAGGACAACAACGGCTCGCCGGCGTTCGTCGGCCGCATGACGTGGAGCCCGCGGTTCGGCTACGAGCTGGGCCTCTCCGGCTACGGGGGCGCGTACAACGTATTCGAGCTGGACGGCGAGCGCGTCGCGGAGCGCAACGACGTCTCGATCTACGTGGTGGACATGGAGGCGGATCTCGCGGGGGTGGTGGTGAGTGGCGAGGCGGCGCTCGCGCGGATCGACATCCCACCCGGGATGCGCGGCATCTTCGCCTCGGGCCAGCGGGGCCTTTATCTCCAGGCCGTCCGCGAGGTAGGACGAGGCTGGGTACCGACCATGCCTGGCTCGTTCTTCGAGATCGGCTCGCGCCTCGACCTCGTCGACTTCGACGACGACCTCGCAGGCGACTCCGCGCGCCTGCTCACCGTCGGGCTCAACTTCCGGCCCACCGAGGACGCGGCTCTCAAGCTCGACTTCTTCCGCGGCCGCAACTACGACCGCTTCAACAACCTCGGCGAG
>JBBDRL010000101.1:0-11560 GCA_040905505.1 Gemmatimonadota bacterium
AGAAGGTACACAGACCCTTGCCTTGTTCGCTCCTGCTCATTGGGATTCTCGTTCTTTCCGATTCGAGGTGAGATGCAGAGGGCGCCGAACGTCCACGCTTCAGGGGCCGGCGGCCTCCCGATCTCAGAGTCGGCTCGGATAGCTGGCCGCCGGTCCCCTGCAAGCCTTTGTTCGGCGCGGGACGAGAAGCGCTCTTCCGGCGCCGATTACCGCAGAGCAAGCTCGAACCCGCTAAATCGGTGCATTTGCCGAAGGACCTCGCGCGCATCGGCGCATTCCTCTGGATCCACCGCTGAGAGGTCGAGCAGGTAAGTTCGAACTGTCGTTTGGATCTCTACGTGCAAGCCGTCAACGACGATACGTCGCAGCATCTCGCGATCACTTTCAGCAAACAACTCATGTGAAACAGTCACGCCTTTTTCCTCCGGCGGCAGCAAGAACTCGTACTTCGGAGTGCGCTGAAGGATCAAACTGGCGATCTCACCAGGTTCGTCCATTGCGATCGCGTAAGCGACAATCAGATCGTCGCGCCGCTCGAGCGTGATGAATGAGACCGGCTCGCGACTGGCTGAGGTCATGGCTGGAGTATCTGGATTTCGCGACAGCTAATCTTCCGCCGTTTCAAAGCACTCCCACACTTCCTCCTGGTGAAGGAAAATGGGGTCGGCGTTCGCGAGCATGAACTCATCGACGCTGACGCCGTCGATGGTCGGCGGACGACGAACCCGCTTCATCTTCCCGTTGATGAAGATGGTCTCGAAATGCTGGCGTCGCCTTTTCTTCGCCAGCTTCTCCGCCGCACTCAGCTTCCGCTTTCGCTTCCCCATCGCAAAATCAACCGTGTGACAAACTCGCTGCCATGCCGTCGCCACGGGATCGAACACGCCTGCTTGACTGATATCATTCACAAGCAACGAATCGTGGCGCCGAACTCTCTTGTAAGTAGACAGCTTCCGCATAACTCCGCCCCCACTCCTCGGCGAAGCTGTCCCTACTACTATAAAGCTGAGGTTCTGACGGACAAAGGCTGACGAATTCCGCTCAATTCCGCCGGAGCCGTCACAAGGCGGACACGGGCCGCTCCCCGTGTGTTATTCTGCGGTTGTACGGAAATCACGCATCGACTCCATGTCTCAACCGAAGCTCCTCGATCAGGTCCGTTCGGCAGCGCGGCTCCGCCACCTCAGCCCGCGTACCGAGAAGGCCTACGTCTACTGGATCCGGCGATTCGTACTCTTTCACGGCAAGCGTCACCCGTCCGGGATGAATGCGGCCGAGGTGCGTCGGTTTCTCGAGCATCTCGCGGTTCGGGATCGAGTCGCGGCGCCGACTCAGAATCAGGCGTTGGCTGCGATTCTGTTCCTGTACCGATCCGTTCTCGACATCGAACTGGACTCGCTCGGCCAGGTGGTGCGTGCTCGGCGGTCGAAGCGACTGCCGGTCGTGCTCACTCGTGCGGAAGCCCACAACGTGCTCGCCCGGTTGCAGGGCACATCGTGGATGGTTGCCAGCTTACTGTATGGTTCCGGGCTCCGGCTCTCCGAGGCGCTGCGGCTGCGGGTGAAGGATCTCGATTTCGGCCGCGCGGCGATCGTGGTTCGCCACGGCAAAGGCGGCCGCGACCGTGACACGATGATGCCCGCCGCCCTCATCGACCCCCTGCGGGCCCACCTGCGGACCGTCAGGGCGATCCACGCGCGCGACCTCGCAGCCGGCTTCGGCGAGACCGACCTGCCGTTCGCCCTCGCGCGGAAGTACCCGAGCGCTGGCCTGGATTGGAGATGGCAGTTCGCGTTTCCCGCGCGCAACCGGACCCACGATACCGACCGCTCCGTTGCGCGCCGCTACCATCTTCATCCGACCGCGGTCCAGAAGGCGGTGCGGCGCGCCGTTCGCGAATCCGCGATCAGCAAGCCCGCAAGCTGTCACACTTTCCGCCACTCGTTCGCTACGCACCTGCTCGAAGCCGGCTACGACATCCGGACCGTCCAGGAACTCCTCGGCCACCGCGACGTTCGGACGACGATGATCTACACGCACGTGCTGAATCGGGGTGGGGGTGGCGTTCGGAGTCCGCTGGATCTTCCTGTGACGGGGGAGGCGAATTCCGACGAGCCCGTGCGCCCTGGAATCCCGTCTGCGCGCAGAGGGTGCGAAGCGTGATCTCGTTCCCGGACGCCGCTCTCTTCTGAATGACGGTGCTACGGCGCCTCCGTGCACCGGACCACTCCGGCTGCGTGGGCATGTCGACGGGTGGAGTGCACCCCTACGACGATCGCGGCACGGAACGAAAACGGCGGCGAAACGAACGCGCCCGGGCCCCCTCTTCGGAACCCGGGCGCTTCCCGGTGCGAGCCGCCGCCTAGCTCAGCCGCACTCGCTGTACCCGCAGATGTGGCACTTCATGCAGCCCTCGGCGAACTCGAGTTGACTCTGGCAGTCGGGGCAGGTGCCGATGAAGGTCTCCCCCGGATCGTAGTCGTTGAGCCCCGGTAGAAGGGGCAGCTCCTCCGTCGCAGGGGCCTCAGACTCGCCCTCCTGCGCGTCGGCGACGATCTCTGGAATCAGCTCCTGCTGCACGCCCGCCTTTTCGCGCTCGCGGATCTCGATCGCCTGGCCGATCGCGTCCGGCACGGAGAGGACCTTGTTGAGCCCGAAGCCGACGGCGCGGTCGGACGAGATCCCGCGGAGCTGCTGGTGCACCTCGGAGATCGGGATGCCGAAGCGGAGCGCGAGTGAGATGAGCCGGCCGATCGCCTCCGTATCCGCCATCGCGATGGAACCCGCCTTCCCCAGCGTCGCGAAGACCTCGAACGGGTTGTGCCGCTCGTCCTCGTTGATGGTGACGTAGACGTCCCCGAGAGGCGAGTTCATCTTCCGCGTCGTCCCGCGCAGAAGCTGCGGCCGGGCCTGCTTCTGCCGCCGCACGTGCTTCGCCTGCACTTCGGCCGCCGCCAGCTTCTCGCGTTCGTGCTGCAGCTCGACCTCGAGCGACGCGAGCTTCTCCTCCAGCTCCCGCACCTTCCCCGCCGCGTCGGCCTGTTGCGCCGGCGTCTTCGTCGCGCCCGTCGACAGGACCTGATTGTCGCGCGAGCCATCGCGATAGACCGTCACGCCCTTGCACCCCAACTTGAACGCCAGCTCGTAGATCTGACGCACGTCCCTCACCGTCGCCTCGTTCGGAAAATTCGTGGTCTTCGAGATGGCGGAGTCAGTGTACTCCTGAAAGGCCGACTGCATCCGCACGTGCCACTCGGGGGTGATGTCGTGCGCGGTGACGAAGACGCGCTGGACGTCCTTGGGCACTTCCGAGAAGTGGATGTGGCCCTGCTCGGCGATCCGCTTCATCAGCTCCTCGGAATGGAAGCCGCGCGACCGCGCCACCTCCAGGAACTCCTCGTTCACGTCGGGCATCATCACGCCCGCCTGATTGCGCATGAAGGCGACGGCGAAAAGCGGCTCGATGCCGGACGAGCAGCCGGCGATGATCGAAATCGTACCCGTGGGTGCGACGGTGTCGACGTTGCAGTTCCGCAGGCGGCGCATCGGGCGGACCCGGTCGCCGTTGGGCGCCCGCGCGCAGCTCTCTTCGGGGCCCCAGATTGAGCGCTCCCACTCCGGGAACACGCCCCGCGCCTCCGCCAGCCGCTCCGACTCCTTCTTCGCCTCCTCGTCCAGGAACTCCATGATCCTCCGGCCGACCTCGACACCGTCCTCGGAGTTGTACGGAACACCGATCCGGACGAGCAGGTCGGCGAAGCCCATCACCCCGAGCCCGATTCGCCTGATCCGGTGCGCCAGGTCGTGGATCTCGGCCAACGGGAAGCGGTTGGCGTCGATCACGTTGTCCAGGAAGTGCGTCGAGAGGCGAACGACGCGGCGGTACTCCTTCCAGTCGATCTTCTCGTACCAGGGCGCTTCGGATTCCAGATCGGTGCGCACGAACGCGCCGACGTTGACCGATCCGAGGTTACAGACGTCGAACGGCAGGAGCGGCTGCTCGCCACAGGGGTTCGTCGCCTCGTAGCTCCCCAGGTGCGGGACCGGATTGAAGTAATTCGCCCGGTCGGTGAAGTAGACCCCGGGCTCGCCGGTCTGCCAGGCGTTCTGCACGATCTTCTCGAACACCGTCCGCGCCTCCAGCGTACCGGCCAGCGCACCCGTCCGCGGGTTGTACAGCTCGTACTCCTCGCCGGCCTCGACCGCGCGCATGAACGCGTCGGTGATCGCCACGGAGATGTTGAAGTTGGTGATCCGCGTGATATCCTGCTTGCAGTCGATGAAATCCAGGATGTCCGGATGATCGACACGCAGGATCCCCATGTTCGCGCCGCGACGCGTGCCGCCCTGCTTCACGACCTCCGTCGAGGCGTCGTAGAGCGACATGAACGAGACCGGTCCGCTCGCCACGCCCGTCGTCGACTTCACCAGGTCCCCGGCCGGACGGATCCGGCTGAAGCCAAACCCTGTACCTCCGCCGGACTGATGCACCAGCGCCATCGACCGCAGCGTGTCGTACACGCCCGTCTTGCCATTCGCGAGCGCGTCCTCGACCGGCAGCACGAAGCAGGCGGAGAGCTGACCCAATGGCCGCCCGGCATTCATCAGCGTCGGGGAGTTCGGCTCGAACAGACGACGCGTCATCAGCAGGTAGAACTCACGCGCCAGGTCCTCGACTTCGTCCTCGCTCGCCCCGTACTTCAGATCCTCCCGAGCGATCACGTAGGCCACCCGCCAGAACATCTCCTCCGGATCCTCGATCGGCTTCCCGTCGGCATCCTTCTTCAGGTAACGACGCGCCAGCACGGTGCGCGCGTTCTGAGACAGATCAGCGGGAGGAAGCTCGACGCGAACTGCCGGATCTTCCACGGAGGGGACGCTAACAGGGGGATTCATGCAGACTCCTTTTCACCAGAGGTTGGAGCGGTTGGGACTTCGTACGGATTCGCGACTGCGGGGCCGCGGGTCGGCTGTATCTTTCGGGAGAGGCCGCTCACGCTCCGGCGTTCCTCGGTTTCATACACCGAAGCACGCCGATGGAGCGGCGACAGAAGTACTTTTCGGACTGCTGATCCTCCGCCGCGCCACGCCGGACCGATCTCGTCGTCAGGCCTCACCCACGACCGCCTACCGACACCGGCGCCGCTCACCTGCGCCCGGTGCTGACGTTACGAGCGTCCAGCGCACACTACACTACATCTTGTGGGGACGAAGTGTAATCACCCGAGATGTAGTGGTCAAGCGATCAGTTTTCCACATTTCACGAGTTTGAAAAAATACCTCATCCTTGCGTATTGGTGGGCGGCGGCAGTGGGTTGGAGGAGAGCGGAGGAGCGCCTGTTCACGCCCGACGAAACAAATGTGTTCGGGCGAAAAATCGGCCGGTCGGCGTGGGCCGATGTTGAAAACCCACGGCCCCGCTACCGGTGGTCCCGCAGGGCCGGTCGAACGGGGGACTTCGGAAGAGACGCAAGGAGGCCTGGAGCAGTCCCCTTGCGTCTCTCGTGATGATGCGGCGGTGCCGCAGCCCTCGGATTACCACGGCGGGTGGGCGTCCTGCTCGTCGGCCCGCTTCGCCTACTCGTCGTCCCGCTTCGATGGTGGCTGGTCCTTGTCGCGTCCCGGCCGTCGCTCGTACATGCTCTCGTCGTCGACGGGTTCGTCCTGCTCGGCCGTGGAACTCGAATCCGAGCCGGCGGCGTTTGCTGGCAGCACTGGAACCTCGTCCGAGGCCGGCAGCTCGTCCTGTATGGGAGCGTCGTGGTCATTGGAGGTAACATGCGGACGATGCTTTCCGGACTCCTCCGCACCACCAACGTCCTGGCGAGACACCCCGAGCCGCTCGGGATTCTCGGACCCCGACGGCTGGATTCGCTGGGACTTCAACTCCTCGGCGTCCTGCGAAGAGGTCGCGCGCTCTCGGGTTGGCTTGTGCGGAACCCGATCGCTGCTGCTATCACGGAACCGGGGCCGATCTCGCTTGTTCATACGAGTGGGTTGCCTTCGTCCGAGCCGCTCTCGGCGGCGCCGGCCTCGGGATGCACGTCGCGCTCCTGGTCGTCTCCGCGGAGCGGCCGATTGGCTGCTTTGCTCGGCGCAGGCTCACGTGCTGGCGCCGGATGGTCGCGCGTCTCCTGCTCCGTCTGCGCGCGGCGCTGCCGGTCGAGCTCCACGGTGTCGTCGAGGTTGCTGTTGCCACGGCCGGTCTGCGGGAGGTTCTTGTAGTCCGTCGCGCCACCTTCGCCGGCATCGATCTGGTACTGATCGGATCGCTTCATAGTGTTTGCTCCCGTTGTTGGAAATGGTTGCGGGAACATTAGTTACAGGAATCGTGCCGGGAGGGGTCACCAGTTTCAAAACGCCTGCCCCACCCGCACATACCCCTGCACCGCGTACCTGCCGGGCTCCCGTAGCGGCAAGGCAACGCCGAAGCGGAGTGGGAGGTTGGCGGCATAGCCAAGCCGGAGATCGAAGATGGCCTCTGCGCCGAGTGCGAGGAGCGGGTCGGGGGTGGGCGGTGAATTGCCGACGGAGGCCGAGCATGGTGCGGGGCACCAGGCGGCGCCGGCGTCGATGAACACGTCACCCCAGATGCGATCCAGGGCCAGCGGCAGCAGGCGGAAGCCGCGTTCGGCGAGGAGGATGGGGTAGCGGAACTCGGCGGAAATGCGGGCGACGCGACTGCCGCGTTGCGAGCCCGCCGGATATCCCCGGACTGGTAAGGTGAGGCTGCGGCGGAGGCGATCCAGGTTCGAAGCGGCACCCTCGCCCACTCCGGGTCCCCCGAGACCGAAGCCTGGCGCGGCCGCATCGCTCTCGACACCCGCATCGGCGCGGAGCGCGAAGACGGGCGGCGCGAAGCCGAACCAGTCGACGCCGCGGTAGCCGCCCGTTCGCACGATCGCACGCCAGTAGTTCCGGTTGGCGGCTTCAGTGGCGGGCGCATCGAGATAGCGGCGCCCCTCGAGCTGGAGAGATCCGAGAACCCCATCCTGGGCTCCGGCAAGTGAGAGATCATATCTCCTGACCGTCGAGAATCCGGCGGCCAGAACCGTCCCGAGGTCGAGGGGAAGCGCTGGCTCTGAAGCTGCCTGCGTGAATCCCCCGTCGCCCCACTCGAAGGACGCGTCGCGCACATCGAGACCGACGAGGGCGAACGAGCTCGAGCGCCACCTGGGCCGAGTCCATGTGAGCGTCGCCGACGCGTCCCGCCGCTGGCGCAGCAGGGCGGGCCGCGCGCTAGCTGTCCCATCGCCCTCGCTGCCGCCGGCGGCTTCCACTCGCCATCGCTGCAAGAGGTCGATGTCGACGACGGGGATTCCCAGGCCGCGGTACTCGTAGCCAGCCGCCGCGGCGAATCGGGGGCCGCTCGCATACCCGAGAAGTTCCAGGGCCCAGCGGTGCCGTTCGACGATGTCCTCTCCCGAGAGAGCGAGCCCGAGTCCCAATCCGAGGTTCTGGTTGCTCGCCAAGAGCGACCAGCGGGTTGGAAGAATGCTGGGCCAGGCCGAGTACGGGCGCGCCTGGCCGCCGGCCTCCGCAATCAGGTCCGGCGGCGTCCCCGCGGTCTCCCGTCGCTCCGGCGCGGGAGGCGGCGCCTCTCGCCAGGTCGCCGGGTCGAAGGGGATTCGTGCGATGTGGTAGCCGTCGGTGTCGTAGTAGGAAAACACGATCCAGCGTCCGTCGGGGGACACATCCGGCTGAAACGCCCCCGTCAGGACGTTGGTGACCTGCCACAGCCGGCGATCGAGAATATCGTAGGCGTACAGGTTCGCGATGCCTGTTCGATCGGAGTTGAACAGGAGATAGCGGCCGTCCGGCGACCAGGCGGGCGAGCTGTCGATGGCGCGGTCGCGCGTGATCTCCTCGACCAGCGCGCCCTCGTCGTCGAGCAGGACGACGTCGAACAGGCCGCCGGGACTCCAGCGGCCCACCGCGAGCCGATCACCCGATGGAGACCAACGCGGACCGGACCAGTGCACATCGAGGTCGCGCTCAGTCAGGGGCTCGACGATTCCGGTTTGCAGGTCGACGAGCGCCAGCACATTCGTCCCCCTCGCGCTGGCGACCACCACGGCCCGTCGCCCGTCCGGATGTGGATCGGGTTCCCAGACACGGGCATCGTCGGTCAACCGTCTGGACTCGCCATCCACGGTCGCGACGAACAGGTCGGAGAAGACGCGGTGCGGGCCGGAGAAGTCGAGCTGACCGTGGAGCAGATCGTGATCGGTCGACCACGCGGGGGGTCCCAGGGTGGAACGGGGAACAACGGCGGTCGAGGAACCATCCGGCTCGATCAGCACGAGCGCCGACTCCTCTCGGCCGGTGCCGGCGGCGTAGGCGATGCGCGACCCATCGGGGGAGAATCGCGGGAAGTAGGCGAACCGACCTTCCTCGGATAGAATCTCGGGCTCGGTCAGGCCGGCCGCGCGGAGCGAATCGGCGACTTCCGAGTAGTCCTGCCGGAGGCTGTCCTCCCAGGCCTGCCAGGCGCGGGTCAGCGTCGTCCCGAACGCGTCCCGAGCGGCTGAATCGAAGCGGTAGGGAATCAGCCTGCCGCCCAGTTCTTCGATGAAGGCGGTGACGTGATCCGACCCGTAGAGCCGCGCGAGATGATTGATGAAGAGCGAGCCGTACACATAGCGGGTCGTCGACCCGGGCCAGGTGACCGGGTCCACGGTGGCGCGGTCAATGGCGAAGAAGGCATCGCCCAGCACGGCCGTCCGGAGCACCATCTCGTACATGGACCCATGGACCCGACCGGCGCCGGTGTACTCGGATTCGAAGTACGTCCCGAGGCCCTCCAGCACCCATCCTGGCGTAAAGATCTGCGGGAAGAGAAACGGTTCGCGACCGAAGACGCGCCGCAGCGGCGGCCAGATCCCTCGCGCGTCGTCCAGGTGGAAGATGTGCACCAGCTCGTGGAGAATGAGCAGGTCCAGCCAATCCTGGTAGAAGGCGAGGGTCGGTTCGCTGACGGGCGGCTGAGCGAACGCGATGATCCGATTGCGGGGGAAGGGGGAAGCCATGCCGTTCGCGACGTCCACGTTGTCGAGCATGAGCAGATGGATCTTCCCTCGCGGGGGCGCGACGAACTCCGCTGAGAGCAGCGCGTACGCCCGCTCGGCCCGGTCGGCCGCACGCCGGGCGATCGTCTCGAGCCCTTCCATGTACGTCACCTGGAAGTTCTCGGTATCGAAGGTGAGATACCGGGCGTCGGGAGGAACCTGCGCCGATACGCCGACCGCACCGGCCAGGCCCCAGATGGACAGAGCGAGCATGCAGTAAGCGATGAGGCGCGCCTTCCCCGGACGCGCCTCCTTCGCTCGAGCTCGATTCCCGGTGGTCCCCGGGCGCCAGGTCATTGGCTTCGGGCGATGGGGACGGTGGCGGCGGCACGCTCGCGCGCAAAAGCCTCCATCGCCCGGAGGTGTGCGCCCGCGATACGCTCGATCACTTCCGGATCCTGCAGGGCGGCTTCATTCTGAGGCAACATCATAAACAGCGTTTCGGTGAGGACCGACGGCATCCATGACGTCCGCGGCATTGCGAGGTTCTGAAAGCGGACGCCGCGGTCGGGCAGGCCGAACTCCCCCAGAATCTCGCGCTGGAAGTGGCGGGCGAGCTCGAGTGATTGCGGCCAGTAGTAGAACATCGTGGTGCCGTGATTCTCGAACGGGTTGACGCCGTCCGGAAACGCGTTGAAGTGGACCGAAACCAGAAGGTCCGCGTTCTCACGCGAGGCGATGATCGGCCGCTGGATGAGCGGGACGAAGGCACTATCGGTGCGCACGTGTACGATCTCGGCGCCCGCGTTCCGAAGCATCGGGACGAGCCGGTCGACCACACGCAACGCCGCGTCGACTTCCAGGAGCCGCGTCGGTCCGATCGCGCCCGTGTCCGCCTCGCTGGCACGATGGCCCGCGTCGACGCCGACCCGAAGACCCGCCAGCGGACGAGCGGGGTCGACCGTGGGCGGACGCCGGACCTGAAGGACCAGATACGAGCCCTCCCAATGATAGCGGAATCCCCAGAGCGGGCGTGAGAGATCGATGTCGAAGCGGTAGAGCTCGTCCGTCAACTGCTCCCAGTCGAACCGATCGACGAACGCGTCGGTCTCGCCGTACCCGAGATAGGCCGGCCTGCCAGTCGCGCCGTAGAATTGTATGGACAGGCCCCATTCATCCGGATCGACGCGGAACGGCAGGCGCTCCGAGGTCGCGAAGCGTACATCGACCCAGCCGTCCCGAGGAACGACCTGGATCGAGGGGCCGACGAAGCCGGTGGGCCTGGGAGTGCCGGCGGGTAGCAGGCGGACGTCCGACTGGGAGACCCAGGCCGTGGTCTCGTCCGTAAGCCGGACGCGGTAGAACCCCGAAGCCTCGGCGTCGATCGCGAAGCGGGTCCCGTTGGGCCAGAAGAAATCCCACGCCTGATCGGAACCGATCTGGCGCCGGCCCACCACCGTGCTGTCGGGCCGAGCGGTCGCCGCGACCGCGACGCGGGGGCGGGTCGGCTCGATGATGCCAATGGCGGCGTCGAGCGGCACCCGAACGACCTGATCGCCGCGCGCGAGCTCGAAGTACGCCTCTACACCTTCGGCTGCCTCGAGCTCGCGCTGCTCGATGTAGCCCGCCGGCTCGATGAGCGTCGGCGGATCCACCTCCGGATCCGGGGAGACGATCGGAGTCGTGAGCGGGAAGGTGCCGGCGTACTCGCTGACCGCCGTACTCGCCTCCACGTCGTCGAGCATGAAGCCCGCGACCCGGTCGATCGCCTGCCGTTCGACGAGCGGAACGACCGTGCCGTCGGCGAGCACCAGCCTCGCCATCCCGCCGGGCGTTCCCCGGAAGCTGACCTCGATGGGCTCGCCACGCGCGGCGGTCGTCACGCTGGCGGGCCGAACACTGGACTCGATGATCCGCAGCGTGCCGGGGCCCGATGGGCTGGCCATCGACGGGACCTGAACCGTTCGGGTCTCCTCCGCGGTCTGCTCGCCCGCCACCGCCACCAGCTCGTAGACACCATCCGGCGGGACCGGTAGGAAGGCCAGCCACGCGCCATTGGGCGCGACCTCGACAGGCGCGCCGTTGATGGTCAGGGTGGCGCCGCCGTGCCCGAGATTGCCGAAGATGAACGTACTGTCGACCGCGGCGATGGTGCTACCCTGACCGGGGTAGACTACGTCGATCGCGAGCTCCCCGCGCACCTCTGGCGGCGGTGGAAGCGCCGGCTCGTCGGAAGGGACCGGCCTGACGGTCGCCGCCGGTGCGCACGCCGAGGCGAGAAGGAACGCAGCCAGAAAGTTGATTCTCGTATGCATGTATGCAATCTCCCAGTCGATCTATCCATCTCACCTCGGGGTGGCACTCGGGGATGAGTCACCACCCGCGCCACTCCACGAGTACGCGTCTCCGGCACCAAGGCAAATGGCCCTTCGGGACCCTATGCGCGCTGCGCGGGTCAGGGCCACCCAGGCATCGGGCCGGGCCGGAGGCCGACGCCGACGCCGACGCCCGAGGCGCCTTCGATCAGCGCCTGCCGGAACGCAAATTCGAAA
>JBBDRL010000101.1:11660-16856 GCA_040905505.1 Gemmatimonadota bacterium
GACGCCGACGCCCGAGGCGCCTTCGATCAGCGCCTGCCGGAACGCAAATTCGAAACCGCGGGCCGCGTCCCCCGAAGCGCCGGACGCCACACCAAGGAAAGCGGCCCCACCCTCAGGAGGATGAAGCCGCTGCTACCCGTATCTGACGATGGCGCGCCGGCGGCCAGTCATCAGGGGCCGTCTACCGGAGCGCTGCTCGATGGCGTCCAGACGCCGGTGGGAAGGGCGAAGGACTCCATGTTCTCCGCCTCCAGGACGAACCCCTCGCCGGAATCCGCCACGACCGCCCTCCGGACGGGCGATGCGCCAGCGTTGCGGTCCAGCCTGGCCCAGGCGTGGAGCTCACCGATGTGCTCGACCTCGTCGGACGTGAACGAAGACTGATAGACATCGTAGATGAGCTCGGTGCCCTGCATCGTCGGGGCACGGGGACCTTCGCGCTCGCGCAGGAACACGAAGCGCTGCGTGAACGGGACCAGGCGGGGGGCCAGACCCGGGCCGAGTGAACGAATGCTGCGCGTCTGGACTTCCACTAGATGAATCTCACCGCCACTCTCGACGACCACGGCCGATCGGTCCGGTGAGAAGAACGCCGGTACCACTTCGTCCACGACGATCGCCGAGCCGGACAACGGAATGTCACGGCCCTCCGGAAGCTCCAGGCGGAGGTCACCGACTGAGACGCCGGTGGCGGAATCGGTGGTCACGGGGCGGAAGACGATCTGCGGGTCGTTCGCGTCCCCAGCCGTCCGGAGTGCACCACGTCGGTCGGCGGCCAGCGCGGCACCTCGCGATTCCGCCAGCGTGACGAGCTGGAGAGCGACCTTACGCACCTCGTCGTCCGTCTCTCGAGCGAGGAGAGCCCGGATGGTCTCGACTTCACGGATGTTGAGGCTCTGAAGGGCGTTGAGCCGTACGGAGCGCGCCGGGTCCCGGGTCGCGGCCCGAATCAACTCCAGCGCGTCCGAAGAGGTGGCGGAGAGGACGTTGAGTCCGAGAACGGCCGCGGAGCGCAGTACCTCGCTGCTGTAGCCGAGCGCCCGGCTCAGCATCGGCAGGGCAACGGGCGAGCCGCGGTCCGCGAGCAGGACGAGGGCGTCGGCACGCGCTTCGATTCGGGCCCGGGGGTCTTCGATGACATCGACCAGGATCGCGTCGACCTCGGGCCCCATCTCCTCGAGGCGACTCCGCGTCCGCTGGTACTCGGGCGAGGGCCAGTCTCCGCCGAGAATCGCGCGGACCTCTGCCGAAAGGCGCTGCGGTGCCGAGAGGTCCTGCGAGGACCTGGCCCCACACCCGGCCAGAGCGAAGAGAGCGAGGGCGGGGAGCAGCCGAGATCCAATGTGCCACCAGTCTCGTGAATCAGTCGTAGCGATCATCGCTTCACCTCTGCTCCTTCCATCGTTCGCCGGGAGTGTACGACCCGAGCACCCTGGCTCCGGCAGCGCCCGTCGCCGCCGGAACGTTCGCGGGGACTCCATTGACGTGGGCCCACGCAAGAACTGCAAATGCGAGCGCCTCCTTCTCGGTCGGTTCGATCCCCAGCGTGGAGCAATCCACCATGGGGATCGGATCGATGAGAGCACGAATACGGCTCATCAGGGTCGGATTGCGCGCCCCGCCCCCGGTCACGATGACCTCGTCCAGTCCGAGAGGGACGAGCCAGCGCGCATAGGCGTCGGCAATGGACTGGGCGGTCAGTTCCGTCAGCGTCGCCATGAGATCCAGCCAATCCTGATCTCCTTCGGGGGCGTGCGCCTCGATCAATCGGGCCACCATTGGCCGCCCGAAGACCTCACGGCCCGTCGACTTCGGCGGCTCGGCGGCGAAGAAGGGGTGGCCGAGGAGCTCTTCGAGCAGTGCTTCGTCCGCCTGCCCCCGTGCGGCGAGCGCGCCGTCGCGATCGAAGCTGAGGCGGCCGTTCGTCGCGATCGACACCGCTGCGTCGATCAGGGCGTTGCCCGGGCCGGTATCGAAAGCCATCAGGCCTTCCGCTGATTGCTTTGCCGGAACCCGCGTGACGTTGCCGATGCCCCCGATGTTCTGTAGCGCCCGCACCCGGTCGTGCGCCGAAAAGAGCGCGCTGTCCACCCACGGTACGAGTGGCGCACCGTGACCGCCGGCCGCCACGTCGCGGGAACGGAAATCGGATACGACCGAGACGCCCGTTCGTTCCACGATGGTCGCCGGACATCCCAGCTGCAAGGTTGATCCGCGCCTCCCGCCCTCCGGTGGCTGGTGCCACACGGTCTGCCCGTGCGAGCCGATCAGGTCGAGGTCGCCCACCGCGACGCCCGCGTCGCGGCAGACGGCGTCGACCGCCTCCGCCAGCCACTCACCGAGGTCCGCGTGAAGCGCCGACATCACGGCCGGGTTCCCTTCCACGATGCATCGATGGATGGCTTCGCGCCGGGCCTCCGGATGCGCCAACGTCGTGGAGCGAATCAGGCGCCAGTCGAGCGTCTCCAGGGAGTCGCCGCCGACCTCGACGAGCGCGGCGTCCACTCCGTCGAGCGAGGTGCCAGTCATCAGGCCGACGATCAACACCCGAGTGTGCCGCGTCTCGTGAGGTCTCGCAGTGCCGCGAGGGCCTTGACGTCCTCCTGGGAAAGCACGGTCAGCACCTGGTGGATCGTCGCCGTTTCGCCATCGGCAACGTGGGCTTCCCAGTTCCAGACGTCGATTCCCCGCCGCTGCAACATGGCGAAATTGCGGGTCCTGATACGCACGAAGCGATCCAATGCATCTTCATGTACCGCAGTGCTTTGCGCCCCTGTCTTCAATGCTGCGGGGCGGCCCGGCTCGCCCGATGCCCTCTCGATGAAGTCGCGGACACCGGCCTCCCGGTCGCCGGCGGCCGCCAGAACGGGCAGGACGCTCGGGTGCTGTGCCGGCAGTTGCTCGAGCGCCACGCGGAGTGCCTTCGGCATCACCTCGATCCGGACGAGCAGGTCTTCCCACTCGAACTCGGAGGGAGGACGCCGCGGGACGGGAGGAAGCGCCTCAGCCCACATCGTCGCTCCGGCCATCGAGGAGTCCTTCGAGACGCCCCCCGGCGTCCCGGAGTCTGGCTGCAGCCTCCTCCAGATCCGCCCCGGTCCAGTGCATGGCCATTGCCATCTTCACGCTTCCGCCGGCCCGGGCGAGTAGCGCTCTGGCGGCGTCGCGATCCACGTCGCACGTCTCCATGAGGATACGTTCGCTGCGATCCTGGAGCTTGAGGTTGGTGGCCCTCAGGTCGATCATCAGATTGCCGAAAACCTTACCGGTGCGGATCATGGCGCCGGTGCTGATGGTGTTCAGCACGAGCTTGGTCGCGGTGCCCGCCTTCATGCGTGTCGAACCCGTGACCACCTCGGGGCCGACGAGCGGAGCGATCACCACGTCGTAGCGCTCACGAAGCTCCGGGGCGGGAGGAGTGCACAGAAGGAAGCCGGTGGTGGCGCCGAGCGCCCGCGCCCGATCGAGCGCGCCATGAACGAATGGCGTAGTCCCCGAAGTCGCCGTGCCGAGCACGAAATCCGTCTTGCCGACGCCGCGCCTGTCGATCTCGGCCGCGCCGGCGGCCGGATCGTCCTCGGCCCCCTCCATCGCGCGGGTCACGGCCTCCGCGCCGCCTGCGATGATGCCCTGGACCAGCGTCGGGTCGGTTCCGAACGTCGGAGGCATCTCCGACGCATCCAGAACGCCGAGCCGACCCGACGTGCCGGCGCCGACGTAGATGATGCTCCCCCCGGCGCGCAACGCGGATTCGGCGAGCTCCATGGCTTTCGCGATCGCATGCCGCTCCTCGTAGACGGCGGGCGCGACCAGGCGGTCTTCCGAATTGATGACTTCGACGATCTCGAGCGCCGTGAGCCGATCAATCCCAGCCGTACGCGGATTTCTCTGCTCCGTGAGCCTCAAGTCGTGTGGCAGGGCGCTTCCCATGCTGCTGTGACGCGTACCTCATGGTCCGCAAGTCCAGTACTGGTAAGCTAATATACCTACGCAGAACGCAAAAGGTGGGGCGGGAGGCGGGCAGCGGGAATTCGGGAGACGACATCGGCGGCGTCCCAACCACCCACTCTCTGCCCGCCCCTCCCGTCTGCTGCGCCGTTCAGCGCTCGACGTTGATGGTCCGGTCCACCCGGACCGTGATCTCCGCTCCCTCATCGAGGGTCGCATCGACATCGGCGGTGCCGATGGCTACGGCGGTTCCGGCAGCGGCTCCGATCGCGGCTCCGGCCACCGTGGACCGGGTGTTACGCCCGATTATCTGTCCGAGGACCGCACCGACGGCAGCGCCTCCGCCCACCTTGGCAACCTGCTCCGTCCGGCTGTCGCGCGTCACCAGCCTGACCGGTACGTTGAGGGCCGTCCCGGCGATGGGGTAGCTCCGCCCGCCGGTGGTGATCGACGTGAACTCGATCCCGAGGTACGCGTCCTGCCCAGCACGGCCTGCTTCGTCCGATTCAGTC
This sequence comes from Gemmatimonadota bacterium, assembly GCA_040905505.1. Taxonomy (GTDB): domain Bacteria; phylum Gemmatimonadota; class Gemmatimonadetes; order Longimicrobiales; family Longimicrobiaceae; genus WHSP01. Next base: position 16,121 of record JBBDRL010000101.1, read on the forward strand.
ACCTGGCCACGGACCGTGGCGCCCGCCGGGATCAGGATCGAGCCGTCCGGTGCTCGGATGGCCTCACTGAGCGTCGCCGTGAAGGTCGAGCCGACCGGGTGCGTTCGCGTCGTGAGCGGCTCGTTCAGGCGCACGCCGAAGGTGGTTCCGGCCGGCACCGGATAACTCGCCACGCGCGGGGCGACGGGAGCCGGAGCGGGCACTGGAGCGCGGGTCTCCTGGCGCGGGGCTGGCTGCGGCGCCGCAGGACTCGGGCGGGGAGCGGGACGCGGGGCCGGCGCCCGTGTCGTGACTGGCGGCCGAGCAGGCTCTTCCGGCGTCTCGACCGCGACGTCCTCGAACGTCAGCTCCTGCGTGGTATCGGGCTGGAGAGCCAACTCCAGCTCGCGTTCCAGGGACTCCCGCTCGAGAGCGGCCCGGGTATCCGTGTCCTGTTCACCGGCGCAAGCGACCACAATCGTGGACACAAAAACGCCGAGCAGTGCCCGCCCAAGAAGCGCAGTTCTGGTCATCATGTCCTCGAAATCCGCGTGGTGGCTTGATTTACGGGATTTGCCCCAATTACCTTCCGGCCGCTTCCGGAGGCGTGTTCATGATGTGTATAAGGCAACGGGGATGCCAGGTCAGGGGTCGCATTCAGGGTCGCGTGGGGCTGATGGCTGCCCGCCGAGGCGGCTTCCCCCGCCCCTGAATCCTGAATCCTGAATCCTGAATCCTGAATCCTGAATCCTGAATC
>JBBDRL010000102.1:0-16822 GCA_040905505.1 Gemmatimonadota bacterium
GAGCCGGACGAGCCGAAAATCGGACGTCGGAGCGGGATCGGCAAAACGCGAGCGCCGGCCGCAGGGACCGGGCTCGCGCTGGTGGGGTGGGGTGGGCGGTTCTCAGTCGACCTCCACGGAGATCACGCCCTCCTCGACGCGGCATTCGTACACGGGCACCGGCCGCGTTGCCGGAAGCGAGAGCGCTTTGCCCGACCGTATATCGAACCGGGCGCCGTGCCACTCACAGGTGATGGAGCAGTCATCCGGGTCGAGCTCGCCGTCGGAGAGCGGAAAGTCGCGATGGGTGCAGTTGTTCGAGAACGCGAATACCTCGTCACCGACACGCGCCAGACAGACCGGCTTGTCGCGCGCCCTCACCTCCAGAACGTCGCCGTCGGCAATGTCGTCCAGCGACGCAACCCTTACGAAGGCCATGCTCGCCCTACTTCAGCGCCGCCCTTCCGGGACGCCTGCGCGATTCCCGGGTCACGCGTCGCCACGCCCACTCGCGTAAAGCTTCCCTTCGATCGCCCGCACGAGCTCCTGCTTGACCGGCTCGATCTGTATCTGCTCTAGCACCTCACCGAAGAATCCGAAGATCACGAGCCGCATGGCCTCCTTGTGCCGGATGCCGCGGCTCAGGAGATAGAACATCTCCTCCGCGTCGAGCTGACCGACCGTCGCGGCGTGCGAGCACCGGACGTCGTCGGCCGCGATCTCCAGGTTCGGAAGGGAGTCCGCGCGCGCGCCGGGCGACAGGATCAGGTTCCGGTTCGTCTGGTACGCATCCGTTCGCTGTGCGTTCGGATGAACCCTGATCAATCCGCGAAAGACGGACCGGCCGCGATCCATCAGCGCACCCTTGAAGAGCAGATTACTGGAGGCGTGCGGCGCGATGTGGTCCTGAAGTGTCTCGTGATCCAGGTGCTGAGTCCCCTCGGCGATGTAGAGGCCCAGCATGTCCACGTGAGAGCCCGGCGCACGCAGCCGGCACTGGATATCCGCGCGGGTGACATCGGAGCCGAGGGTCAGGTAGGCCGTCGTGATCTTGCCGTCGCGGCCGGTGACGAGCCGGTCGGTGGTCAGGTGCCGGACGCCGCGTCCGAAGCGCTGCACGGCGACGTAGGTGACTTTCGCGCCCTCAGCGGACACGATCTCCGTAGCGCCGTTCGAGTACGCCGGACCGTCGAAGTCCGCGGACGCGAGCTCGTCCACGACGGCGACCTCGGCGAATTCCTCCGCCACGATCAGCGTGCGGCCGAAGAGGGAGCTGCCCGCCGCGTCCAACCAGCGGAAGGACCGCAGCGGAAGCTCCACCTTCACGTTTGCCGGGACGTACACGAACGTGCCGCCGGTCCAGAACGCGCCATTCTGCGCCGCGAACTTCCCGTCGTCCGGGACGACCGCGGAGCCCAGGTGCTCCTTGACCAGTGCGGGATGCTCGCGCACCGCCTGTTCGAGGCTGGTGAGGATCACGCCCTTCTCGGCCAGCTCGGCCGAGAGCTCGCGCTGCACCACCGAGGATCCGACCTGAACGATGCGCCCCGCGCTGTCGCCCACCTGCCGGATCATCTCGCCGAGCTGCGCGGGAAGGTCCGCGTCGCTCGTCACCGGCGGCCTCTCGTCGCCCAACTTCAGCGCGCCGAGATCGAGCAGCTCGGCGATCGCGGTATACCGCCACTCTTCCGGCCGGGTGTCCGGCATCGGCATGCTCGCGAAGGTGCGATGTGCCTCCTGCCGCTGCGCCCGGAGCCAGTCCGGCTCGACACGCTGAGCCGAGAGTATCTCTACCTGCTCGGCCGTAAAGACCCCGAGCTCCTCTGCTGTCGTCAGCTCTGCCATTGATTATCAGACGTTGAATTCCAAATCCCGAATCAGCCGACGAAGCTCCGGTCCTTCACCGACGCCGCCGCGGCCAATTCAAAATTCAAAATTAAAAATTCATGATTCGGCTGGCGCCCCGCGTCAGCCGACCGACCCTTCCATCTCCAGCTCGATCAGCCGGTTCAACTCGACGGCGTACTCGAGCGGCAACTCCTTAGCGATCGGCTCGATGAAGCCGCGGACGACCATCGTCGCAGCCTCGTCCTCCGAGAGGCCGCGGCTCATCAGATAGAACAGCTGCTCGTCGCCGATCTTCGATACCGTCGCCTCGTGGCCGATCTGCGCGTCCGTCTCCTCGATCTCGATGTACGGGTAGGTGTCCGTCCGCGCCTGTTCGTCGAGTAGAAGGGCGTCGCATTCCACGTTGCTACGCACCTTTCGCGCACCCGGGTCCACCCGCAGCAGGCCGCGATAGGTGCTGCGCCCACTCCCCTTCGAGATCGACTTCGAGACGATCCGGCTCGAGGTGTGGGATGCCATGTGGACCGCCTTGCCGCCGGCGTCCTGATGCTGTCCGTCGCCGGCGTAGGCGATGCTCAGGATCTCACCCCGCGCGCCCTCGCCCATCAGATAGACCGAGGGGTACTTCATCGTCAGCTTGGAGCCGAGATTCCCGTCGATCCACTCGTGCGTGGCGTCGCGCCCGACGGTGGCGCGCTGCGTCACCAGGTTGTAGACGTTGTGCGACCAGTTCTGAATGGTCGTGTAACGCGACCGGGCGCCGTCCTTAACGATGATCTCGATCACGCCCGAGTGAAAAGAGCTCTCCGCGTAGCTCGGGGCGGTACACCCTTCGATGTACTGGATCTCCGCGCCCTCTTCGACGATGATCATGGTCCGCTCGAATTGGCCCATCGACTCCGCGTTGATCCGGAAGTATGCCTGGAGCGGCATGTCGAGCTTCACACCCTTGGGCACGTACACGAAGGATCCGCCGGACCATACCGCCGTGTTAACCGCGGCAAACAGGTTGTCGCGATAGGGGATCACCGTGCCGAAGTACTCGCGGACGATATCCTCGTGGTCGCGCAGTCCATCGTCCATTCCCTTGAAGATCACGCCCTGCTTCTCCCACTCCTCCTTCAGCGAGTGGTAGACCACCTCGGACTCGTACTGCGCACCCACGCCCGCGAGGATCCGTCGCTCCTGGTCGGGGATGCCCAGCCGCTCGAAGGTGTTCTTGATCGTCTCCGGCACCTCGTCCCAGGTCCGACCGACACCACGCTCCGAGGGGCGGATGTAGAAGAAGATGTCGTCGAAGTTCAGACCCGAGAGATCCCCGCCCCACTTCGGCCATGGACGCTTCTGCGCGTGCTTGAGCGCCTTCAGCCGCGTCTTCAGCATCCACTCGGGCTCGCCCTTCTGCTCCGAGATCTCGCGCACCACGGACTCGTCCAGCCCCCTGCGCGACTTGTACTTGTACTCGACTTCGTCCCGGAAGCCGTACTTGTATTCGTCCAGCCCTAACTGGGCAACTGCTTCATTTTCCGGCATAAGTGCTCCTTTAAAGAGGCTATAAGCTATCAGCTATCGGCTATCGGCTTAGCACCACGGCTTTCAGATTCGCCCTTGCCGCCGACCCACACGTTACGGAACGATACCATCCTCAGTGAGCTGATAGCTGTTGGCTGATTGCCGATAGCTGTCTCGCCGATAGCGGCGCCGCCTTCAGGCCGGCGCCAGCTCCTTCGCCCATTCGTAGCCCTTCTCCTCCAGCTTCAGCGCGAGCTCGGGGCCGCCTGAACGTACTACACGGCCGGCCAGCATGACGTGCACGAAGTCGGGCGTGATGTAGTTCAGCATCCGCTGGTAGTGCGTGATCAGCAGCACCGACATGTCCTCGGAGTGCTGCTCCTTCACCTTGTTGATCCCCGCCGATACGACCTTGAGCGCATCGATATCCAGGCCCGAATCCGTCTCGTCCATCACCGCCAGCGTCGGCTCCAACATCGCCAGCTGCAGGATCTCGTTGCGCTTCTTCTCGCCGCCCGAAAAGCCGTCGTTCACCGAACGCTCGGCGAACACCGGGTCCATGCCCAGCATCTCCATGCGCTCCGTCAACTGATCCTGAAACTCGAAGATATCGATCTCTTCCTCGCGGCGCGCGTTCAGAGCCGTTCGCAGAAAATTCGCGATCGATACCCCAGGGATCTCGACCGGGTACTGGAAGGCCAGAAACACTCCAGCCTGGGCCCGATCGTCGGGCTCCATGTCCAGGATGCTCTCGCCCCGGTACAGGATGTCACCGTCGGTCACCTCGTACGCCGGATGGCCCGAAATCACCTTCGCCAGGGTGCTCTTGCCCGAGCCGTTCGGACCCATGATCGCGTGGATCTCTCCAGGCCCGACTTCCAGGTCGACACCCTTCAGAATCTCCGAACCTTCGTCGGCGACTTCGGCGTGCAGATTGACGATCTTGAGCAGCGGCTCCGCCATTGATCCCCCTCGCGCCACGATGGACGCGTTACCAGTGTTTATCTTCACCAAGAATGATTCTTCTTATCAACCCCGAACGTACCGGCTGGACGGGGCGATGTCAAGCACGCAAGGGGCTCGCCGCGATGGGTCTACGGGGGTCGTGAAAGGCTCGGCGTGCACCGGATCTTGCGAAGGATCGGGCGGGTACGGAAGGCGAGCTGATGGACGGGCTGGCAAGCTGAACGGAGGGGTGATGACGCAGAACAGCGGGGGATCGAAGGGTGCGGTTCGGGCGGAGCCCGCGGGGACCGGAGACGACACCTCCGCTCCGCGGACGGTCCTGGTGCTCGGCGGTGGGGGGATGAAGGGGGTGGCGCACGTTGGGGTGGTGAAGGCGCTGGAGGAGGCGGGAGTCCGCCCGGACGCGATCGTTGGGACGAGTATCGGGGCGTTGGCGGGAGCGCTCCTGGCTGGGGGGTTGGGGTGGCGCGAGCTGGCGGAGATCGTGAAGCGGCTGCGGCGCCAGGACATCGTTGCGGTCAATCGGCGGGCCGTATGGTTCGGCGGTGTCCGCGCGGCGTCGGTCTTCGAGGACGCGCCATTTCGTGAATGGATCGAGCGGATTCTGCCGGCGCAGCATTTTGCGGAGCTCATGACGCCGCTGCGGATCAATGCGACCTCGCTGGTGACGGGCGAGGAGGTCTGGTTCGGGGATGGCTATCGGGAGGAGATCTCTCTGCTGGATGCGGTATACGCGTCGTGCGCACTACCCGTGTACTTTCCGCCCTCGAGGATCGAGGATGACGTTCTGGTCGATGGGGGGATCGTGAATGCGCTAGCGCTGTCGGAGGCGGAGCGGTGGGGTGCGGAGCGGATCATCGCGGTAGACGTGGGCGCGGAGCTGGTACCGCCGCACGAGGGCTACTTCGACAAGGGGCTCATCGCCATTCACGACCGGGTGTTGAACCTGAATCTGGTGAAGCAGCGGGAGCAGACGCTGGAGCGCCACGCGGGGCTGCCATTTCTCTACATTCGGCCCCGGGTCGGGCATCTGCACATATTCGACTTCGACCGCAATCAGTTCTTCATGGAGGAAGGGTATCGGGCGGCGCGGGAGGCGCTGGAAGCGGCCGCTGCTGCGTGAGGTTTCGACGCGCGCGCATTCCGTAGGGCCCCAGCAGGGAAATCGTCGTTGCGTCGCGGCCACGAAGAATCAGGGGCTCGCCCCGGTCACCGCCTCCGGCGTGGCTCGTCCGACCGGATGGACGGCGGCGAAGTAGTTGCTGTACATCATGTTCAGCCGGGAGGTCGATTCCGGCTCGGCGCGTGACAGGAGGGTGATGATTTCGTCACGCTGCTCGAGCAGTCCGGTGAGCATCTGTCGCTGGGCGGGATCCCCAATCTGGGGAATTCGATCCTGAAGCTGCGAGTAGAAGCCTGTCATCAGCTGTCTTGCCCGTTCGTAGTTTCCCCGCTGCGATTCGGCGAGGGCGGCGCCGAGCCTGCCACCGAGCTCGTGAAGCGACAACTCCAGGCGCGTCTCACTCACAGTCTCCTCTAGAGATCGCGCTCGACTCCACTGCGGCAGGAATCCGATCAGGAACACGGCGAGCAGCAGCACGACCAGGATGGCGAGCTGTTTCGTGGTCGACATGTCGCGGAGTGCGGCCATTTCGCTTCTTCTTCTACAGGTGAGGGGATTCGACGAGGCTCGGAAAACCACGAGCGTGGTCGGGGTCCCGTCGCGCGCCGGGTGTGGCGAAGCGTCTCGATCACGGACTTTCAAGTTCCGCGCCGGGGTCGGATCAGGGCCACTCCTTCAAGGTGAGGATCAGACCGGCCGCGCCGAGGAGAACGGCGCCGTAGGCTGCGGCGAAGGCGACAGCCCCCCATGCGACCGACCCCGAGAGAAGTCCATCCCATATTTCCTGAAGGGCGCCGTGGGGCGGCATCAGCAGGAGTATGGCGTCCCTGACGGTGGGGCTGAGAGGGGCCAACCCCATGGTCAGTAGCTGGGGAAAGAAGGTCGGCAGGAAGAGGAGGAAGACGACCCAGGTATCTCCACGCGGCAGGAGGACGGAGAAGAAGGCGATCAGCCCACCGTATATCAGTGCTGACACGGCGGGCAGAATCAAGCCGGTCCACCCGCCGCGAAACTCACCCCACGCGATGACCTGCCCCAGCACCAGGAAGAGTGTCGCCCCGATGATCGTCAGTACGTAGGCGAGTGCCCACCGGGTCGCGTAGAAGGTGAGGGGCGACGTGGGATGGGCGAAGAACAGCCGGGTGTGCCCCTCGCGGACGTCCCTCGATACGAAGCCCGCCAGTAGCACGATCATCGCCAACCCCGCGAAATACGACAGGGTGGAGGAGATGCCGAGAGGTCCCAGCGCGACTGCTTGCAGGTCGAGCTCTTCGTGCTGGTGGAATCCGGGCTCGAGCGCATAAAGAGCGAAGGAGACGAGCAGCAGGGTGAGCAAGCGCCAGCGTAGATCGCGCAGGAGGACCGGGATCACGGAAGAGGCTCCTGTAGGCGTCGGACCCGCGCTACGAAGCGGTCCTCGAGCGACGCGCCGCCGTCGCCGGTACCCAGCTCGCCCTCGATCCGGCCCGCATGCAGGAGGAGCACGCGATCGGCGATGCGCTCGACCTCGGCGAGGTTGTGGGAAGCGAGGATGAGGATGCGCGCGGGGTCCCTGGCCAGCCACTCGCGCACGATGTCGCGCAGCTCGGCGATCCAAACGGGGTCGAGCCCGTCGGTCGGCTCGTCGAGCACCATCAGCTTGCGGTCGCCGAGGAGCGCTTGGGCGATCGCCAGGCGTTGCAGGTTCCCCTTCGAGAGCGCCCGGACCCTTCGGCCAGCGAGCTCTGCGAGGCCGAGACGTTCGATGGCGGCGTCCACGCGCTCCCAGGCGTCGTGGCCGAGATCCCCAAGCATCGCGTAGGCGCGCAGGGCTCCCCTCACTGTCCAGCCGGGGGGGACCGAAGCGTGTTCGGGGACGTAGGCCGCGCCGCGGGCCTCCACGTAGGCGCGTGGTGCGGAGCCATCGATCCGCGCCTCGCCCGACGTCGGACGGAGATATCCCAGGAGGATGCGGAGCAGTGTGCTCTTGCCCGCCCCGTTGATGCCGACGATGCCGAGAGCCGTGCCCGGCGCGACGCGCAGCGACACGCCGTCGAGCGCTCGTACACGGCGGCCCGCGAGGGGGAAGCTCTCCCGGTACGTCTTCACGACCTCATCTAGCTCGATCATCGTGGAGGCAAGGTACAGGGCGAGCCGGGAGGTGAACAGGGAGCGAGGGGGCACGCGGAAGGTATGCTTTCTGCACCCGCGGACCCCTTATGCAGCCACCCAGCAGCGATGACTCGTCCAACCCGCGCGGCCGGAGAGTGACGTTCAGCCGAGGCGCCTCGGTCGGTCTGTTCCTCGCGATCGCCACGCTGCTTCTGTTCCTCGGCGTCACCGCGTTGGTCGATGCCGAGCTGACCCGCCGCATGGACGCCGCGGTTCTCGGGTGGTTCGAAAGCATGGCGACTCCGCGGCTCGATGGCGCGGCACTCGAGATGACCGCACTCGGCTCCGCTTACGTGGCCACGATCGTCGCGGTCGTAGCTTCGATCTTCCTCTGGGAGCACCGGCACCGCTACTCCGCCATTCTCGTCTGGATCGCGCTGACCGGCGGCTGGGTGCTCAACCGCCTTCTCAAGACGGTGTTCGACCGCGCGAGGCCGGAATTTTTCGAGTGGCGGACGCCATACGCGGGCGGTGCGTCGTATCCCTCCGGCCACTCGACGACCGCTATGGTCATCTACGCGACGCTCGCATACGTCGTTTTTCGATTGGAGCCGACGCCGACGCTTCGCCGCGTCACGACCGCGGTGTTCGCCGTCGTGATCGCGCTCGTCGGCGCCTCCCGAATCTACCTCGGTGTCCACTACCCGTCTGACGTGCTCGCCGGCTACCTCATCGGCCTAAGCTGGGCCGCGGTCTGCGTGCTCGGCGTGGAGACGGTCCGCCGGCGCAGGAGCCGCGGTCCGGCGCAGCGGGAGGTCGGCGGGGTCTCGGCGCGAAGCCATGGGGAGCACCGCTGATGCCGCCGATCCGCAGGGGCCCCCGGCGCCGGGCGGTGAGAGGCGCATGGTCGCGCCGGGGCGGTCGAGCGCGGCTGCGTCGCCGGGTGGGGCGCGGCAAGCGCCCGGGGGCGACGGACCGCGCGAGGGCCGGGCTCCGCAGGTTTCGGGGCGCCACGATAGTCGCCGTAGCGATCACCGCCTTCTTCATTCTCCTCCTGACGCCGCCGGACGAGGCGGCCGGGGATGCGCAGACAGGCGCCGCTCCGGCGGTCCAGCAGACCCCGCAGGATACCGCGCCGACTGATCTTCCGGATACCGTCTCCATCATCGAGAACATACCGGTAGAGGACCTTCAGAGCGGGCAGGAGCCGACAGCCGAGCCGGAGGCGGTGCGGGCGGACACACTGGTGCAGGCGGCGCGGGAGGAGGCAGAACGTACGGCTCGCCGCCTCTGGTTCGGTTTCCTCGGGAATCTCCCGAAGTTCCTCGTCGCCGGCGGCGTTCTCCTCCTGGCCTGGCTCACCGTCCGGCTGCTCCGCCCGCTGCTGAACCGGGTGCTGCGCGAATGGGAGCGTGCGCAGGCTACGACGGCGCTGATCGGGATCGCGGTGTGGCTCCTTGCGATCGGGATCGCAGTGAGCGTGATCGCTGGCGACATCCGGGCGCTGGTCGGGTCGCTCGGGCTCGTCGGACTCGCGCTCTCGTGGGCCCTTCAGACCCCCATCGAGAGCTTCACCGGCTGGCTGCTCAACTCGTTCCAGGGATACTACCGGGTCGGCGATAGGGTCGCGGTGGGCGAGGTCTTCGGGGACGTTTTCCGAATCGATTTCCTTACCACGACAGTCTGGGAGATCGGCAGTCTGGAGCGACCCGGGTTCGTCCAGGCGGAGCAGCCTACGGGTCGGCTCATCACCTTCCCCAACAGTGAGGTGCTGGCCGGGTCCATCGTCAACCTCACGCGCGATTTTCCGTATGTGTGGGACGAGCTGACCATCCCGGTCGCGGACCAATCCGACCTGACATACGCCGCCGCCCTTCTGCGGCGGGTGGCGTCCGAGCACCTGGCGGACTATATGGAGCGGCCGACGGCCGCATACGAAACCATTCTTCGCTCCGCCGGCCTCGAGGCGGCGGTCTCGCGGGTTCCCGAGGTCTACATCGCGGCGGGTGACGCGCGGGTCGACCTGACTGCCCGCTACCTGGTAGGCGCGCGGGAGCGTCGGCGATGGAAAAGCGAACTGGCCGCGGCGGTGCTGACGGAGTTCGATCGACCCGAGCACGTCGGGAAGATCGTCGCGGCGTTTCCGCGCCAGCAGATCCAGCTCCTCGACGCTGAGGGGCGGCCGCGCGATTAGCGCCTTCGCCGGGGCGTCGCCACTTCGACATCCGATTCGCCTATGTCGCCGATTCTGAACCACACCCGCGTCACAGCCGGCCAGACCGAGCCCGAGCGCTGGCTCTACCTCCTCCACGGGATCTACGGGAGCGGCCGGAACTGGGGCAGCCTCGCTCGCCGGCTCGTCGATGAACGCCCTGGATGGGGGGTGATTCTCGTCGATCTGAGACTTCATGGGGGTTCTCAGGGATTCGCCCCGCCCCATACCGTCGAAGCGTGTGCGGAGGACGTCGCCCAGCTCCAGGAATCGCTCGGAATCGCCGCGACGGCGATTCTCGGGCACTCCTTCGGGGGCAAGGTGGCGCTGTTGACGGCCGCGGCCGCGACACCGAGTCCCGAATCGCTCTGGGTGATCGACTCCACGCTGACAACCGGTGGACCGGAGGGGACGGCGTGGGAGGTGATCGAGATCGTACGGTCGCTACCCGACAGCTTCGCTTCGCGCGACGAGGTCGCCGACGCGTTCGAGGCGCGCGGCTATGCAAGGGGCGTCGGGCAGTGGCTCGCCATGAACCTCGAGCGCGAAGGTGAGCGGTTCACCTGGCGGCTGGATTGGGAGGGTGTGGAGCAGATGCTGAGGGACTACTTCGCGACCGACGTCTGGCAGATCGTGGAAGATCCGCCCGAAGGCGTCGAGCTCCACGTGATGAAGGCGAGCCGGTCTCAGGCGGTGGACGACGAGGTGGAGGCCAGGATTCGCGCCGCTGCCGATCGGACCGGACGCGTCGACCTCCACGTCGTGGAAGGCGGACACTGGCTCAACGTCGACAATCCCGAGGGGGTGCTGGCGGTGCTGCTGGAGGAGCTGCCCTGAGCTCTCGCCTACTGCGCTCGAGATGCGGGAAGCTGCTGGCGGAGTGCTTCGATCTGCGCCCGAACCGCCTCGGTGCCCGTGCCCCCCGGGCTTCCCCGCGACTCGAGAGACTTGCGGGGGTCGAAGAGCGCCTCGAGGTCCGCGTCGGCGAACTCGGGTGAGATTGCGATGAAGCGGTCGTAGGGGAGCTCCGCGAGTGAGCAGCCGAGCTCCTCGGAAGCGCGCACGAGTCGCCCCACCATCTCGTGCCCTTCGCGGAACGGAACGCCACGGCGCACCAGGAAGTCGGCGAGGTCTGTCGCGAGCATCGCCGGGTCGATGGCGGCCGCGCACCGCGTCAGGTCGAACGACATCGTCGCTACCGCGCCCGCAACGGCCGGGATCAGGGCGCCGAGCGTATCGACCGAGTCGAACAGGGGCTCCTTGTCTTCCTGCAGGTCCTTGTTGTAACCGGTCGGGAGCCCCTTGAGTAGAGTCAGCGATCCCATGAGACTGCCAATGAGGCGGCCCGCCTTGCCGCGCGCGAGCTCCATGGCGTCCGGATTCCGCTTCTGCGGCATCAGCGAGCTGCCGGTGGAGAAGGTGTCGGAGAGGCGGACGAAGCCGAACTCGGCCGAGGTGAAGAGGATCAGGTCCTCAGCGAGACGCGAGAGATGCACGCCGATCGAGGCGCAGACGAACAGCAGCTCGGCGATCCAGTCGCGGTCGCCCACCGCGTCGATGCTGTTCGGCGATATGGCGCGGAAACCCAGGGTGGTTCTGAGGAATTCACGATCGATGGGGAAGGGGCACCCGGCGATCGCCCCGGAGCCCAGCGGCAGGACGCTGACCCGGGCACGCGCTTCGCCCAGCCGATCCGAATCGCGTGCGAGAGCCCAGCCGTGAGAGAGGACCCACTGTGCCGCCGAGATCGGCTGGGCGCGTTGCAGATGCGTGTACGACGGCATGACCGTTTCGAGGTTCGCGTCCGCCTGCTGGAGGAGCGCCTTCAGGAGGCCGCCGAGCAGCGCATCGAGCCGGTCGATCGCATGGAGCGCCCAGAGCCGCGTGTCCGTCGCCACCTGATCGTTTCGCGAGCGGCCCGTGTGCAGCTTGCCGGCTACTGAGCCGACCGTCTCGCGCAGCAGGCGCTCGACCAGAGAATGAATGTCCTCGTCGGGCGAGCCTTCCCAGTCGTCCCGCGCGAAGCTGGCAAGTTTCCGCTCCACCTGGTCGAGCCCTTCGGTGAGCTGGCGAACTTCTTCGTCTGAAAGGACGCCAGCTCCGCCGAGCGCCGCCGCCCACGCACGGCTACCCGCGACGTCCTCGCGCCACAAGCGGCGGTCGACCGGCAACGAACGGTTGAGGCGGTCCATTTCTACGGAAGGCTCCGCGTCGAAGCGGCCGCCCCAGAGGCGCGGAAGATGAGGGGCGTCGGGTTTCTGCGACGCCATCAGGACTCCTTATCCATGGGTCGGTCGGTTCAGATGTCGATCGCCACAGCGATCTCGTCGCACGCGTGCAGCTTCGGGCAATTGCGGCAATCCGCCCAGACTTTGAGCGGAAACATCTCGCGAGGCACACGGCTGAAGCCGTTGCGTTCGAAGAATTCGGGCCTGAGCGTCAGCGCGAACACGGTCGCGACGTTCAAGCCGCGGGCCTCGTCGAGCAATCGCTGGACGACGAGCCGGCCCACGCCGGACCCCTGCATCGGCCGGGCGACCGCCAGCGAACAGATCTCAGCCAGACTCTCGCTGTAGATCCGCAGTGCGCCACAGCCGATCACCTGGCCAGCCGGCGCCGTCGCAACGACGAACTCCCGGAAATTCCGGGCGAGCTGATCGTAGGCCTTCGGCAGCATCAGGTTCTCGTTCGCGAATGTCCGAACGAGCGGCTCGACGGCCTTCATGTCGCCGATCACCGCCGGCCGGACGACGACCTCCTCGAGTGGAAGCGCCGACACCGCCGCATCCACCGATCGGCGTGCATCGACGGTTCCGAGCACGACGAGTGGCTGCGCCGATGCGATCGACGTGTCGCCGAGTCGAGTGGCCAACCTAGAGCACTCCCGCGATGATGGATATGGCACTGTCCAGGTCCTCGTCCGAGACCGTCAGCGGCGGAACCAACCGCACCACCTTCGGGCCTGCGGCGACTAGCAGCAGCCCTGCTTCGCGCGCGGCCGAAACCAGGTCGGCCGCGGGTGTCTTCAATTCGATTCCCCAGATCATCCCAACACCCCGCACCGCCTCGACACACTCATGATCGCGGGCGAGCTGCGCCAGTCGCCGTTCGAGCCAGGCCCCCTTCCGTCGCACCTCCTGTAGGAAGCTCGGCTCACCGATCCTGCGGCAGACGGCGAGCGCAGCCGCCGAGACCAGAGGGCCTCCGCCGAACGTCGTCGCGGGGTCGCCGGGCCGCAGCGCCGCGGCGACACGCTCGGTCAGGAGAACCGCGCCCATGGGAAGCCCACCGGCGAGCGGTTTCGCGAGCGTCATCATGTCCGGCTCCGTGCCGGACGGCGTATGCGCCCAGAGGCTACCGGTCCGGCCGAGCCCGACCTGGACCTCATCGTATATGAGCAGGGCATCTTCACGATCGCAGATCTCCCGGATGGCGCGGAGGAACTCCTCCGGCACCGGCAGGATCCCGCCTTCCGCCTGAAGCGGCTCGATGATGACCGCGGCAGTCGCATCGTGCGATACGATGCGCTCCAGTTGGTCGACCGCGCCCACGTCGCAGAACGTGACGCCCGGCATCAGCGGCTCGAACGGCTCCCGGTAAGCGGGTCGGTCGGTCGCCGCCAGAGAGCCGAAGGTTCGACCGTGGAAGCTCCCGCGGAAGGCTACGATCTCCATCTTGCCTTCCGGCCCGTTCTCCCTGGCCCAGCGGCGCGCGAACTTGAATGCGCCCTCGTTCGCTTCCGCGCCGGAATTGCAGAAGAAGGCGCGATCGGCGAACGAATTCTCGACCAACCAGCCAGCCAGCTCCTCGCCCGGACGCGTCCTGAAGAGGTTCGAGGTGTGCACCAGCCCGGTCGCGAGCGCCTCCTGGACCGCGGCAGTGAAATCCGGATCCCCGTATCCCAGCGCGTTCACGGCGATTCCGCTCGTGAAGTCGAGAAAACGGGATCCATCCTCCGCGATCAGATGAGAGCCCTCACCGCCGACGAAGGTAGGGCCGGCTCGCCGGTAGACGCCCAGCAGGGCATCCGTCTGCTGCTCTGTCGTCGCGCTCATTTCACTCCGATTCTGCTTGGCATCACTGTGAGCTCCGTCGTCTGGCCTTCAGCCCGGTGGCGCCGCGGAGGCGCCCGCGGCCAGGATCCGGGTCCCGCTTCCGCCGCCCGTCAGCAGAGACAGATCTCCGATGCGTACTTCCCGAACACCCGCGCCCGCCGCCCTCATCGCGGCCCGGAGCTTCGGGATCATCCCCCCACTCGCGACCCCTCTGGAGATCAATGACTCCAGCTCCACCGTGTCCACATGCTCCAGTTTGTCCCCATCCTCGAGCACACCGGGGACGTTCGAGACCAGGAGGAACCGGTCCGCTTTCAAGCCCCAGGCGACAGCGGCGGCCGCATCATCCGCATTCACGTTCAGCGCTACGCCATCGTCACCTCGCGAGACGGGTGACAGGACCGGCGTGATCCCGGCGTGCAACAGCGTGAGCAGCAGCTCGGGACGAACCCTGGCGATCTCGCCCGTTCGGCCGAGCTGACCCCCGCGCGCCGGTACCGCCTCCAATGTGGGACCGTCCTCTCCGGAAAGCCCGGCCGCCGACCCGCCCGCGCTGATCAGAGCCGCCGTGATGCGCTTGTTCACGAGCCCCGAAAGCACCATCGACACCGCCTTCAAACCCTCCGGCGTCGTGACTCTGAGGCCCTCGTGCCATCGCGGTTCGGCCCCGAGCGCCCGCTGCAGGTCCGAGACTTCCTTGCCGCCGCCATGGACGATCACGGTACCGGCAGGAGACGCCACGGCGGCGGCGGCCAGGCGCTCCATCCACTCGGAATCGTCCACCTCGTTCCCGCCGACCTTCACGACCGTGATGTTCGCCATCGAGTCAGCCCAACCCTTCCGCCTCGGGCCAGCCCTGCATCACGTTCAGGTTCTGTAGCGCCTGACCCGCGGCGCCCTTGATCAGATTGTCCTCGGCCGCGATCACCGTCAGGAGCGGCGACGCGACTCCCGCCACTGGAACCACCGAGATCGAGACGAGATTCGTCCCCACCACGGCGCTCAGAGATGGGTGACCCTCCTCCAGAACTTCCACGAACGGCTCGCCCGCGTAGTCCTCCTGGAACATCGCCGTCGCTTCTGAGGCGGACATCGGCTCGTGCAGCGGAACGTAGATCGTCTCGAGTATCCCCCGCGGTACCGGCAGAAGGTGCGGAGTAAACACCAGATCCGGCGCAGGCCCCCCGTTCGCCAAACCCCCGACCTGATCCCGCATTTCGTTCAGATGACGATGAACGTTCCCCACCGCGTACGCCCGATAGTCCGCCGCCACCTCCGCGAACAGCAGCTCGCGCTTCGGTGAGCGCCCCGCCCCCGACGCGCCCGACGCAGCATTGATCACCACCGCACCCCCGCCGATCACCCCCCGCCGCACGAGCGGCGCCAGCGCCAGTATCGCGGCCGTCGGATAACATCCCGGATTCGCGATCAGCTCCGCCCCCGCGATCCGCTCCCGGTGCAGCTCGGGAAGCCCATAGACCACCCCTCTCGCCCACTCCGGCGTTCCTGGACCCGGGACTCGCAGATCGTTCGACAGATCGATCGCCTTCACACCCGCCGCCCGAATTCGCTCCACCCACCCGATGGACGTCCCGTGCGGCAGGCACGAAAAAATCAATTCGGCCTCCTCCAGAGGCGCATCTTCGGCCCGCACGAGCGGCTCGTCCGGGGCGGCCCGCGCCAGACGACGCATCGACGTGCCGGCCTCGCTCTCCGAGGTCGCGAAGACGATCCGCACGCGCGGATGCCTCGCCAACAGCCCGATCAGCTCGCGTCCCGTGTAACCCGTCGCACCGATCACCCCGACTGGCGTGAGTGAGGAATCATTCATAATTATCGAAATATATTCATTCAGATGTTCGCGTCAACGGTGTGGAAGATGCCGGATGCGGGCGATGGAAGCCACCCCCCGCGTGGGTGTCGGCAGTGGCGGGGCGGTCGACAGGGTGCCCGTCGTGGCTAGAGCCCGGCGAGCTCCTGTAGGCGTTGGCTGACGGAGTCGAGCCGTCCGGCTTCGCGGAGGATGACGAGGATGGTGTCATCGCCAGCGACGGTACCGACGATCTCGGGCCATTCTTCCCAATCGAGGGCGACGGCGATCGGCTGGGCGCCGCCCGTGAGGGTTTTGACGACGAGGAGGTTGCCGACGCCGTCGGCGCCCAGATAGAGGGCGGGGAGAAGGCGGGCGAGGGTGGGGGTCGGGTCGGTGACGTGAGCCGGGACGACGTAGGCGGAGCCGCCGTCCTCGTCGGGGATCTTGACGAGACCGAGCTCGCGGATGTCGCGCGACAGCGTGGCCTGGGCGACGTCGAAGCCGCGCTCGGCGAGCCGTTCGCGGAGCACCTCCTGGGAGTGGACGCGCGCATGTCGGACAATGTCGAGGATCTCGGCGTGCCTCTGGGGCTTGAGCACGGTAAGTCCGGTTCGAGGGCGAGCGGTCGGAGAGAGCGGAGCCGCAGGGGTCAGTCTGCGTCGTCCGTGAAGTCGTCGCCGATCGCGGAGATGGTCAGCAGGAGCGCGCTCGGCCGGACCGCACGGATGTCGTGGGCGGAGCCGGGTCCGAAGAAGAGGACCTCGCCCTCCCGCAGTCGGTGCTTCCCCCCGTCGGCGCGGTACTCGATGTCGCCCTCCAGGACGTGGATCGTGAGCGGGCTGTCCGCCTGGTGCGTCCCGATGACGTTCCCCTCGTCCATCGCGATCAGCACGAGGCGCATGCGTCCGGACTTGGCGAGTGTGCGACCGGCGCGGCCGCCATGATGAAGCTCATCCTCTCGCCTCAGCTCCGCGAGCTGATCACCGAGGTCGAAGGTGAGCATCGGACCCGTGAGTGGGCGGTTCAGGGAAGACATGAGGCGGACTCCGTGTGGGGGTGGAGGCTGTCGGTTATCAGCTATCGGCTATCGGCCTAAAGCGGCGTGCGCAAAGCTGGGGCCGCAGGCGTTACGATATCGCGACCACATCTCAGATTACCAGGCAGAAAGTCTCGGCGAAACATCCTCTGTCATCTTGCCGGGCGGTCGAGCTGATAGCTGATAG
>JBBDRL010000103.1:0-57178 GCA_040905505.1 Gemmatimonadota bacterium
GCGGCGGAGCCGGGGCCTTCCCGTTCGGTCGCGATTAGTTGCGCGATGATTCCGCTTCCTGCCCGTGGGCGAGGCATTCGGCGACGCAGCGGAGGAGGGCGTCGGGTGTGAACGGCTTCGCCAGGAAGGGTAGGCCTGATTCGCGGATCTCTCCGTGGACGTCGGACGCCGAGTACCCCGACGTGAGGATCATCTTGATTCCTGGCCGTTCGGTTCTGAGGCGCTGCTGTAACTCGACGCCACCAAGCTCGGGCATCACGATGTCGCTGATGACGAGGTCGACCTTTGCGCCACCCGCGACACGCTCGAGCGCTTCCACTCCATTCGGCGCCTCGAGCACGGTGTATCCTGCGCGCGAGAGAATTCTGCGGCCGATGCTCCGCACCGCCTCATCGTCCTCGACCAGCAGCACTACGGCACCGTTGGTCGCTTCGGCCGGACGCGTCGGCGGGCGTGGTTCTTCGGCTTCCTGCTCGATCCGGGGCAGCAGGACGCGAAATGTCGTACCGTCGCCCGGGGCGCTGTCCACCAGTACGTGACCCTGGCTCTGCTTGACGATTCCGTACACGGTCGCCAGACCCAATCCCGTACCATGGCCCTCGGGCTTGGTCGTGAAAAAGGGCTCGAAGATGTGTGGCAGCGCAGCCGGGTCGATGCCGCTGCCGGTATCGCTGACGGTCAAGCATGCGTACCGCCCTGGGCGAACCTCCCAGGGAATCCGTTCGGCGTCCTCTTCAGAAAGCATGATCTCGTCGATCTCCAAGACGATAGAGCCAGCATTCTCGACGGCGTCGACCGCGTTGAGCAGGAGATTCATCACGACCTGCTGAATCTGGCCCGGGTCGGCATGGACGACGATGTCCTCGGTTCCAGTCTTCATCTGGAAATCGATGCGCGCGGGCACCAGGCGCCGGAGCATGCCCCTGAGGCCGTCGGCTTCCCGGTTCAGAGCGACGCTGCGCTCCTGGAGCACCTGCTTGCGGCTGAACGTGAGTAGCTGCCCGGTGAGGTCCGCGGCGCGGCGGCCCGATTTCAGAATCTCTTCGACGTCCTCTCGCAGAGGCGAGTCCTCGGGAAGCTCGCTCAGGAGGAAGCTCGTATGGCCTTCGATTGCGGTGAGGAGATTGTTGAAGTCGTGCGCGATACCCCCCGCGAGTCGGCCGATCGCCTCCATCTTCTGGGCCTGTCGAAGCTGACCCTCCAGAGCCTTCCGTTCGCTGATGTCCGAGGAAACGCCGATGATTCCCAACAGTCGGCCCTCCTCGTCGTGGATCGGGGCGTCCGTCACCAGAGCGTTAAAGGTACTTCCATCGCGGCGACTGACTTCGAACTCTCCGGTCCAGATGTCGCCGCTGGTGAGCGTGCGCAGAATCTCTTCGGCTTGTTCGACATTGGCCGTCGTCGGTGTCACCTCGAGGATCGACTTTCCGATCGCCTCGTCGCGGCTCCAGCCGTAGAGCTCCTCCGCCGCATGGTTCCAGTAGGTTATCCGGCCCTCGACGTCGGTCGCGATGACCGCCTGCCCCACCGCCTCGAGCATCTCGGCCTGGAATCGCATCCGCTCGGCCAACTGTCTGCTCGCCTCCTCCGCGCGGCGAAGACTGGTCACGTCGACCCCCGCGGTGATGCGGCCGCCCGGCGATCCATCGGGATTGACGGCCGGGCTCGAGGTGGCCTGCACGATCGCGACGCTGCCGTCCTTCTTCCGGATTCTGACTTCGCCCTGCCAGCGACCAGTCGTGAAGCTCACGGCCCGGGCTGACTTCGCGGCATCTCGATCCTGGTCATGAACGATGATGTCGACGATGTCGCGGCCCTCGACCTCGGCGCTCGAATAACCAGACAACTCTGCTGCCGCATCGTTCCAGTAGGCGACCCTGTCATACTGGTCGACCGCCAGAATCGGCTGGCCGACCTGCTGGAGCAGCGCCGCCTGAAAGCGTACCTGACGGGCCTGCTCGACCCGTTCCGTGATGTCTCGGATCACGCTGACGAAGCCCCCCTCCACACCGCGCTCAGGATGTAGAAGTGTAACGCCTACCTCGGCTGGAAAGGTCGTCCCATCTCGGCGTAGCATCCGGGGTTCCGCATGGTAGGCCTCGCCGGGCTCCAGCCTTGGAAGCGCCTCGTCAAAAAATCGTTGGAAGGAATCTTCGTCGGGGAAAAGGAAGTCCGTGCTACGGCCGACCATCTCATCCTCGGCGAATCCGAACATCAGCTCGGCTCCCGGATTGCACGCCAGGATGGTACGCCCGGGGGTCTCGAGGGTGAAGACAGCATCTTCGACAGCGCCCAGCGTGCGCTCGAGCTGCCGCGCCGTACGGACGGCCGTCTCCTCGGCCTGGCGCAGATCTGTGACATCTCGAGCGTTCACCACCAGGCCACCGATTTGCGGCTCGTGGAAACAGTTCTGTGTGATCGTGTCCAGTACGCACCAGCTCTCGTCGCGCCGTCGGACTCGATAGTCGAGGTGGGAGGTATAGTTCGGGTCGTGCAGCGACCGACTGAGCTCCCGCCGCACTCTCTCCATGTCTTGCGGATGTATTTCGAGCGCGGCCGAAGTCCCGATCTTCTCTTCCGGCTCGTAGCCGAGGATTTCAAAGAGCGAAGGGCTGGCGTACTGAATCCCGAGATCCGCATCGAGGATGAGGACGAGGTCTCGCGAGTTCTCCACCAGCGCGCGGTAGCGGGCCTCCACGCCCCGTCGCCGGTGGCGTTCGACCGCGTACTTGACGGATCGCAGCAGGAGCCGGCCCGTCAGCTCCGACTTCGGCAGGAAGTCAGCCGCGCCGCGGGCCACGGCTTCAACCCCCATTTCGTCGCCGGCGCCGCCGGTGAGCACGATGACCGGCGCCGAAGCTGTGGACAGCATCCTTTCGAGACTCTCGAGGCCCAGCGAATCGGGCAGGTTCAGGTCCAGCAGCACAGCTTCGAATTCCGCTGCGGCCAGGACGTCGGTCGCCGCCCCAATGCTCGCGGCGATGGCGAGCCGCGGCACTTCCTCGCCGACGTCCTCCAGATACTCCTGCACGAGATCGGCGTCCGCCGGATTGTCCTCGATCAGCAACAGACGCAGTTGATTCGGGGCGTTCGCGGCCGGACCGCTCATATGCCTCCGCCCCTGCGCGGCAGACGTACCACCGTAAGCCAGAAATCTTCCAGTGAGCGGATGGTCCGGAAGAACTGCTCGAAGTCGACCGGCTTCACGATGTAAGCGTTGGCCCGGTACTCGTAGGCATCGAGCACGTCCTTCTCGGCTTCGGAGGTCGTGAGGACGACGACCGGGATCTGCCGGAGATCGTCGTCCTCCTTGATCTCCTTCAGAACCGCCCGCCCGTCTTTGCGCGGCATGTTCAGGTCGAGGAGAACGAGATCGGGCCGCGGGCTGCCCGCATAGCGACCTTCGTTGCGGAGGAACGCCATCGCCGCGACACCGTCCTCCACCACATGAACGTTGTTGCGGAGCTTGGCCTCCTCCAACGCCTCCAATGTCAGGTCGACGTCGCCGGGATTGTCCTCGACGAGGAGGATATCCACAGGGTGAGTACTCATGAGCCCGCCGAGGGAAGGGTGAAGTGGAATGTGGCGCCCTCACCGGGTGCGGAATCGACCCAGAGTCGGCCGCCGTGACGCTCCACGATGCGCCGACAAACGGCAAGACCGATACCGGTCCCCTCCTGCTCCCTTCCGTGGAGCCGCTGAAAGATCACGAACACCTGCTCGAGGTATTCCGGTGCGATCCCGATGCCCTCGTCGCGGACCTCGATGTGGCACCAGGCTCCGTCCCGGTGACCCGAGATATGGACGCGCGGAGGGGCATCCCCTCCGAACTTCAGTGCATTCTCCAGCAGGTTCTGAAAGAGCTGCCGTAGCTGCGACGGGTCGACGCGAAGCCGCGGCAACGCGTCATGCGTCACACGGGCGCCGGTCGTCTGTACCTTGATGCGAAAATCCTGGAGCACCTGGTCCAGGACCCGATCGGTGTCGGTCGGAACCGGCGTGACGGGTTGGCTGCCGATTCTCGAGAATGCCAGAAGGTCCTGAATCAACATCTTCATGCGTTCGGCGCCCTCGACGGCATAGCGAATGTATTTGTCCGCGCGGTCGTCCAACTTACCCTGGTAGCGCCGGGCGAGGAGCCGCGTATAGCTGGCGACCATCCGAAGCGGTTCCTGGAGGTCGTGGGATGCGATGTAAGCGAAGCGCTCGAGCTCCTGATTCGAACGCTGTAGCTCTGCCTGCGCTTCGACCAGCGCCGTGATGTCCTGCAAGGCGATGAGAATCAGAGGCGGCTCATCACCGCCGCTCTCGAGTCGACGCGCGTCGACCACCAGGTGGCGACGGCCAAGCGGGACGAAGTCGTGAGCGACCTCGAAGCCTTCGACCGGCTCGCCGCGCGAGAGGACCTGTTCCAGACGCTGCCGGAGCTCCGGGATGTTCCACTGCCCGTTTCCCAGATCGAAGAGCGCGTTGCCCAGGGTATTCTCGGGATCCGTCTGAAAGGTTCTGTAGTACGCCGGGTTCGCGGTCGAAATCCGCAGATTCTCGTCGAGAATGAGAAGCGGCTCGCGAATCGTACGGACGACGGCACCGGAAAGGCCCCCAAGCTCTGTCTGGCTGCTTCCCATCAACCCCCCTGGGATTCAAGCACGTCACTGTGAGCTGATCTCTCGACCCTTACCGTAACGCGGAGCTAAGTCACACGAAAGCGGCGTTCCAACCGTTCTACGGGGCGTGCTCCGGCACCGGGAAGCCCGCTGCCCGGTGCCGAAGCACTACTTCGCGGAGGTATCTAGCCCGCGGTTCGCCGGCCTAGGCGCAGCACCCCGGCTCGCAGCACGGTTCCGCCTTGCGGTGCGTCGACGCCGAACCGGCCGGTTTCGTGGCGCGGACGAAGGCGGCCATGAAACGCCCCTCAATCGCATCCGCGAAGTCCTCGACGTTCAGCCCGGCCTCTTCGAGAAAGCCCCGCGCATCCTCGGTTTGGTAGATGCGGGTGGGCTCGATTGCCGCTTCCTCGAAGCCGACTTCATTGAGAAGCGTCAGGAACTCCTGCTCCTCCAGAGCCCCGGCCACGCATCCGACCCACAACTCCATGCTGCGGCGGACCTCAGGCGGCACCGCCCCCCGCACGACGACGTCCGATACCGCGAATCGGCCGCCCGGCTTCAATACCCGGAACGCCTCGCGCAGCACCTGCGGCTTGTCACCCGACAGATTGATGACGCAGTTCGAGATGATCACGTCGACCGAATCGTCAGGCAGCGGTATGCTCTCGATCTCCCCCTTCAAGAACTCGACGTTTTCGACCCCGGCTGTTGCCGCGTTCTTTCGGGCCAGTTCCAGCATCTCGTCCGTCATGTCGAGCCCGTATGCCCTTCCCGTCGGCCCCACCCGCCTTGCCGACAGCAGGACGTCGATTCCACCGCCCGATCCGAGATCCAGCACCACCTCCCCTTCTCCCAGCTCCGCCAGCGCCGTCGGGTTCCCACATCCCAGCGACGCCAGAACCGCTTCCTCGGGCAGCGCCGCTGCCGTTACCTCATCATAAAGGTCCTTCGTGATCGGATCAGCACCGCACGACGACCCCGTTCCGCAGCAGTTCCCCTTCCCGCCACCCGCCGCACGCACGGCAGCCTCCCCGTACTTCTCCCGCACGACCGCCTTCAGCTCGGTACTCATCGTCCCCCTCACCCTTCTCATCAATAAATATTGATGCAATAGAGAAATAAATAAGGCTCAGCTACAGCAGCCATCAGCCGCGCCCGACCAGGCCGGCGCCTCCGCTGTCACGCCCCCGAGATACGAGCGCATCTCGTTCAATGCCTCGGGAACGAGCTTGTAATAGACCCACCGCCCTTCCTTCCGGTCCTCTACGAGACCCGCGTCCTTCAGCTTGCGGAGATGGAACGACAGCCGTGATTGATACGCGCCGCACCCCTCCTGGAGGTCGCAGACGCAGCGCTCCCCGTGCGAGAGCATCTCCACGATCTGGAGACGCGTTTCGTCGGAGAGCGCCTGGAAGAGGCGGCTGGCATGCGCAAGATCGGCTCTGGTCGTGTCCATGGGGATAGTATACATCAACTGATGTTGATGCGTCAAGGGCGAGCAGGCGGGAGTCGGCGCCGGCGGTTGCCGGGGGGGCGTGCCTCCGGTCACGGGTGAGCCGACCCGGGGCCCACCCGTGACCGTCATTCATGCCGGGACGGGTGTGGCGGTGACAATGGGGCCGATGCCGTCACTTCCTTCTGGTTCGATGTTCTGATTCATGCGGAAGAGATTCGTCGGGTCGTAGCGAGTCTTCAAGGTGACCAATCGCTCGTAGTTC
Organism: Gemmatimonadota bacterium; assembly: GCA_040905505.1. Taxonomy (GTDB): domain Bacteria; phylum Gemmatimonadota; class Gemmatimonadetes; order Longimicrobiales; family Longimicrobiaceae; genus WHSP01. Next base: position 6,329 of record JBBDRL010000103.1, read on the forward strand.
GGGCCGTAGGCCCCGCGCATCCGATCACGCTCATCTTCCGGCATGAAGTTGACGTAGACCCCGCCCGTGGCGTGGGGCGCGGCTTCGCGGAAGAGGTCACGGGCCCACAGGGTGCAGGCGCCGTCATCGGAGGGCTCACTCCAGCGGGCGTGGACGTTCATGATGAACTCCGCCTCCCGGTGCGGGTACGCGGTCGCGTTGCCGGCCACCCGGTTGATCGCCCCGCCCACCTGAGCGATGAATATCTCGCACTCAGATGACGGAAGCCGCCCGGCGGAATGGATGAGAGTATCCAAGAACGCGTCGTTCAGCTCCAGGAAATCATGAGATTTCCAGTAGTTACGAGCGCCGGGTGTGAGAAGCGGGTCGACGGCCTGTTGCCAGCCAGTGTAGGGGTGTGGCCCGATCACGTCTGCAATCGGGCGGCCGAATCGGCGGAGCGGCTCCAGGATCTTCTCTCCCTCCCGAATCTCCCCACCATGGAAGGCTGCGAGTACCACCACCTCGCGGCCGTGCCATTCCTCCGGGAGAAACGGAAGGGGCGGGGCCTTCCTCATCATCACCCACACGACCGTTTCGTCCGGGAGGGTGCTGGCGAACTCCCGGTAGAAGCGGAGGACGTCGGCGGCATCCTCGAAGGGGTGCACGATCAGCCCCGACAGGACCTCTGGTCCCACCTGGTGGAGCCTGAGCTCGAACGAAGTGACTACCCCGAAGTTGCCGCCCCCGCCGCGGATCCCCCAGAAAAGGTCCGGGTTCTCCGTTTCGCTCGCCCGAACGATCTGCCCGTCCGCGGTAACGACTTCCGCCGATAGGAGGTTGTCCACCGTCATCCCGTGCTGCCGGCTCAACCAGCCGAAGCCGCCGCCGAGCACCAGGCCTGAGATTCCGGTGGTGGAGTTGATTCCCAGAGGGACTGCCAGCCCGTGCGCCTGCGTTTCGCGGTCCACGTCGGCCAAGGTACACCCAGGCTGGACGCGCACCGTCCCGCGGGCTTGGTCGACCTCGACATCCGTCATCGTGGAAAGGTCGATCACGAGCCCGCCGTCGCAGACGGCATTGCCCGCGATATTGTGCCCGCCGCCGCGGACCGCCACAAGTAACTCGTGATCTCGCGCGAAGCGGACTGCGTGAGCGACCTGCTCTCTGTCTTGGCAGCGGGCGATCAGGCCCGGGCGCCGGTCGATCATTCCGTTCCAGATCGCGCGTGCTTCGTCGTATTCGGGGGATTCTGGAGTGATGAGCTCTTGAACCAGGCTGCGCAGCCATTCGAACTCGCTGTCTTGCACCGCGGTGGCGTCGCCGTTCAGTGCGCGGAGGGAGAGGGTCATGCCAGACCTCCTGGGAGGAGGATTGGCGACAGGGGCGGATCGCGCATTTACACGGTGTCCCGTATCGCCCTGCGTGCAACTTGGGAAGGGAAAAGCTGCACGGCGAGACGCGCAGTATAGCGCATCCAGATCGTAAACCCTATCTCCTTCGTACCGTCAGGGCCCCTGATCCTCATCCCCCCCCATTCCGCACCAGGGCCGTGTTGACATCGCGGAGCCGGCAAGCCATGCTCCGGCTGCCTGATCAGCGTGAACGACCCTTCCAGCCGACCCGGATCCGATGCTTTCCAACGCAGCAGCGTCCCGTCGAAAGGACTTACTTGCGCCCGGACGCCGCGCCCTGGTGGCCGCCTGTCTGGGGGCCCTCGTGTGGATGGTAGCGACCGCCCAGCCGGCCGCGTCGCAGGCCCCGGATGCGGTGCCCGAACGACTCGCCGTCTTCCTCGACTGTGGCTTCTGCGACGAGACGTTCATCCGGCAGGAGATGACGTACGTCGACTACGTGCGCGACCGTGAGGTAGCCCACGTCCACGTGCTCGTGACCAGTGAGAACACCGGCGCGGGCGGCGAGGCCAGCACGTTCGACCTCATCGGCCGGAGCCCGTTCGAGGGAATGGACTATTCCACGGTCTACACGACCAGCGCAAGCGCCACGGACGCGGAAGAGCGGGACGGGTTCCTCCGCACGCTCCAGGCGGCGCTCGTCCCCTACCTGCTCCAGACTCCCATGGGGGCGCGGCTGACCGTCGGAGTGGAGCCCCTGGAGGGGGCGGAGATCGGCCAGGCGGCGCCGCAGGATGATCGCTGGAGCAACTGGACCTTCGAGGTCTACGCGGACGGCAGCGCGGATTTCGAGTCCCGGCAGGACGCCTTCGACACGCGCTACGGCATGTACGTCGATCGCGTTACCGAGGACTGGAAGATCCAGCTCCGGCCGTTCTTCAACTACAACTACGACCGTTTCGAGCGCGACGAAGGGACCATCACCAGCACGTCCCGTCGCGACGGCTTCACGAGTTACGTGGTCCGCAGCATCTCGCCGCACTGGTCGGTCGGGGCCTTCGGGGACGTCTTCACGTCCACCTTCGACAACGTGGATCTGCGGTACCGGCTCATGCCGGCCGTCGAATACAGTGTGTACCCGTACCGGGAAGCTACGCGGCGCCAGCTGACGATCGCCTACCGCTTGGGCGGCTCACACATTGCCTACCGCGACACGACGATCTACGACGAGACGGAGCAACTCCTGCCGGAGCATACGCTCAGCGCGGGCTACGAGGTCACCCAGCCTTGGGGGGAAGTCGACGTCGGCGTCAACGCCTCGCAGTACCTGCACGACCTCGAACGCTACAGCGTCCAAACCGGGGGCAGCGTCGAGGTGCGCGTGACGCAGGGGCTGTCGGTCTCGGTTGGTGGGGAGGTCGCGTTCATCCATAACCAGCTCAACCTCCCGAAAGGCGACGCCGACCTGGAAGAGATCCTCTTGCGACGCCGTCAGCTCGAGACCAACTACCGGGCGGGTTTCAATTTCGGATTGCGGTACCGCTTCGGCTCGATCTACAACAACGTGGTGAACACACGCTTTGGCGGAGGGGGCAGTCAGGATCGGTTCTGATCCGCCTGCGGCTTGCGGGAGGGCCGCTGAGGAGCGCATGAACGAGGAGATGCGATTTCATCTGGAGATGGAGACGCAGATTCCAGAATCAAGAGATCAGCCTTAGCGCAATCTCCCCGGGCCTATTGAAAGGGGTGATGCCGCCGTCAATCCTGATTATCGGTGCGGAATGGAGTTTGGCTTCGGAGTCGAGCTCACCCTCTTTCAATCCAACGCCCGGCTGCAACGACCGCTTGGACCCACGTGTATAGGGGCAGGAGGAGCAAATCCTCGGATCGGCCTACTCCACCCGCATCGCCACCATCGGCTCCACCCGGAGTGCGCGCCGCGTGGGGACGACGCAGGCGAGCAGGCACACCCCCAGCATGAATGCCGCGTAGCCCACGAGCAGCGCCGCTTGTCCGGCGGAAAGGCCGCCCCACGTTATAGGTTGATCGGGAACGTGCCCCGAGAGGAAGCCGGTCCCGGCGGTGACGATGAGGAAGCCGACCATGATCCCGGCACCGACCTGCATGAGCGGCCGCCGGAAGATGCCCGTCAGGACGCGGCTCCGGTTCGCGCCGAGGGCGACGCGCACGCCGATCTCACGGGTGCGTCGCGCCACGGTGAACGACAGCACCGCGTAGATGCCGGCGAGCGAGAGCAGCAGTGCGACGGAGGTCATCACCAGCGTTGCCCGAAACCACATCCCGAGTACCCACAGGAAGTCGTTCGTGACCTGGTCCACCCGTCGGAGCTCGGTGAGCCGCAGCGTCGGGTCCACCGTGGCCGCCACCGCCCGCAGACGCGGCACGAGGGCCACCGGATCGCCCTGCGTGTGGATCACCATGTGCGGCTGGAATCCGCTCCCGGCCGCAGCCGGAAGATAGAGCCCGGCCGACCGTCCGACTTCTGCCGCGCCGGTCATGCCGAGGTCGTTCACGACTCCCACGATCTCGTGCCACGGGAGCGAGCCGGCGCCCGGGCCGTCGGGCGCGATGCCGCCCGCGCCGATCCGCACGTTCCGCCCGATCGGGTTCCGCCCCTGGAGGACCTCGTCCACGAAGCTCTCGTCGACGATCGCCACCTGCGCGCCGGGCGCCAGATCGGCGGTCCCGAAGCCGCGCCCCGCGAGGATCGGCGTCTCGAGCACGTCGAAGTACGACGGGTCGATGCGCGCGACGGTCGTGCGGCGCAGCGGAGGCAGCCCCTCGGATGCGGTCGCCGGGGCTGGCGGCGCGGCGACAGACGCCGAGTCGTCGAGCGCGATGCGATAGTCGGCGTAGTTCGTGAGCGGCAGCATATCGATGAAGGTGACGCCGACGACGCCCGGCTCCGATGCCACGCGTTGGCGCAGCGTCTCGACCACCGTCCCGAACCGTGCGCGGTGGGCCGCCATGGTCACGCTGTCCACGCCGGCCCCCGGTGAGGCCTCCATCTGGAGGTTCACCGCGAGGTACTGCTCGGCGGCGAAGCCGAGGTCGTACGAGCGGACCCGGTTCAGCTCCTTCGAGACGACGAGGGCCACTGCAGGGAACGCGACCGTCACGGCCACCTGTGCAACGATTACCGCGGTCCAGATGCCGCCGAACCGCAGACCGCCGCCGCCGGCCGTCCCCTCCCGCAGCCGCGACCCCAGCCCACGCGTCACCTTGAGACCGGGGAGCACGCCGGCGATCACCGCCCCGAGCGCGGTGAGCGCGCAGGCGTACAGCACGGTGGCAGGCGACAGACTCAGGTCGAACCAGAAGGGGATCGATCCGATGTTCGCTTCCAGGAACGGCACGGCCCACTGACGCAGGACGGTGTGCGCGGCGAGGAGCCCGAGGGCCGCTGCCACCGCGCCGAGCACGAGGGCCTCGGCGAGTAGTTGCACGACGATCCGGCGGCGGCTCGCGCCGAGGGCGCTCCGCACGATGATCTCGCTCTCACGTGTGGCCGCTCGCGCGAACAGCAGCAGCGCCACGTTGCTGCAGACAAGCACGAGGAGCATCAGGGCGAACACCTGGACCAGCGCGAAGACGGTGAGGGCCTCCCCGTCGAGGCCCATGGCGAACATGTGCGCGTACGGCATCACCTCGGGCTGCAGATGCTCGTGCGTCTCAGGGAGCTCCAGCGCCACGCGCTCGCCGAGCGTCGTCAGCTCGGCCTGCGCATCCTCCAGCGAGGCACCCGGGGCGAGCCGCCCGAAGATGGTGACGGGTGGCCCGCCCCCCGGCGTGTCGTCCAGCACGCTCGGGCGCAACGGCAGCCACGCCTCATGCGCGACGGGGAACGCGTAACCGTCCGGCATCACGCCAATGACAGTGGCGTACACGCCTTCGAGCTGCACGGTCTGACCGACGATCGCCGGGTCGCCCGCGAAGCGCGCCTGCCACAGGCCGTGGCCGAGTACCACCACTGGCGGGGCTCCGGCCGCCTCGTCCGCCTGCACCAGGGGCCGGCCGAGCGTCGGCGGCGTCGACGCGATTCCGAATCCCGAGGCGGTGATCGCCGCGGCCTGCACCGGGCGCGACTCGCCGTCGTGTGCGATGAGGTTGGGCGTGACGTCCTGCCACGCTCCGAAGTCCGTCACCGACCGCATCGACTCACGCCAGACGCCGAAATCGTACAGCGAGCCCGGCATGGGGTCGTTCGCCTCCACATCCTGGTTCCGCAGGTGCACGATGCGGTCGCCCTCCGGCATCGGCAGCGTCGGACTGACGAACATCATCACCATCTGGAACACGACCGCGCCCACACAGATCGCAAACCCTATCGCGAGTCCACCGATGATCGTGAGCCCCGGGTACTTGACCAGCATCCGGCCGCCCAGCTTGAGGTCGAGTCTCAGCCCTCCGAGCCACGCCATCCCCCGCGCCTCCCGGCCCGCTTCCTTGTACTTCTCCTCCCCGCCGAATGCGACCGTCGCCTGCCGGCGCGCCTCCGCCGCATCCAGACCGCGCTCACGCTGGAGCCGCTCGGCTTCCATCTCCACGTGAAAGCGCATCTCCTCGCTCATCTCCGCCCACTCCTGGTCGGGGCTCCGCATCCCACGCCAGAACGACCGCAGCCGCGCGAACATCGTCTTCATGCTCAGATCTCCTGTGGTGTGGTGCGCAGCGCCAGCGCGATCGCATCCGCAAGCCGGTTCCAGCTCGCGACTTCCTCCTTGAGGCCTGTCCGGCCCGCGGCGGTGAGGCGGTAGAACTTGGCCCGGCGGTTGTTCTCCGATACTCCCCACTCGCTCTCGATGAGACCCTGGTGCTCCAGCCGGTACAGCGCGGGGTAGAGCGCGCCCTGCTGAATCTGGAGCGCACCGCCCGAGATCTGCTCGATGCGCAGCAGCACGCCGTACCCGTGCAGCTTCCCGAGTGAGACGGCCTTGAGGATCAGCAGGTCCAGCGTGCCGGGCAGCAGCGCGGCGGAATCGGTCATGGCTCTCTCTCCTATGTGGGTTAGGAGGAGAATAGCCGCCTTCCCCTAAGCTGTCAAGGAGAGAGGTGAGCCTAGGGAGACGACCCGACGGGCGGAGGTGGAGGAGCATGAGGGCACCCGGCAGCGCCACTCGGCGGTTCCGAACAGCCATTCGACGAATGATGAGCCGCCCGGATTCCAGCTTCTTGGATTCTCCGCTACGCGGACGCCCCCGGCGAGCGTTTCCGGAAGATGGCCGGCTTGATGGTGTGAAGTGGGGCTCCGAGCCGACGTTTTGGGATCCCGCTGACCACGAATGGCAGAGCCCACGGGAAGACAAGGAAATAGAGAAAGCGGTCCTGGCCTCAGGCGCCAAGCCCCAGCACCCAAATCACGACATGGAAGTAGATCAGGAGGCCGACCACATCCATGACGGTGGTGATCCCCGGCGAGCTGGTCAGCGCCGGATCGATCCCGAGCCGATGGAACAGAAAGGGGAGGCTTGCGCCCACGAGGTTTGCCACCAGCGAGATCAGCACCATCGTGATGCCGAGGGCCACCGCGACCGACGGCTCGGATTGGAAGAGCAGCACGTACGCCGTCATGAACACCCCGAACGCGAGCCCCAGCATCAGCCCGGTGCCCACCTCCTTCGCGAAGACCCTGAAGTAGTCGCGGGGCTCGAGATTCCTCGTGCCCAGGGAGCGCACCACCATCGTGGCCACCTGCGCGCCGACGTTCCCGCCGGTGCCGATGAGCAGGGGGATGAAGGCGGCGAGGATGACCACCTCAGCGAGGACGTCCTCGAAGTGGGAGATGACGTTGAAGGTGAGCGTCATGGAAACTACGAGGAGCACGAGCCACGGCGCGCGCTTCCGGAAAAGCGTCCACGGCCGCGCCCGCGCGTAGTCGAGGTCGACGGGGGCGCCGCCCAGCCGATGGATGTCCTCGGTGGCCTCGACCTCGACCACGTCCAGGACGTCGTCGATGGTCACAATCCCCACAAGGCGATCGGCCTGGTCCACGACGGGCAGCACCGACAGATCGTAGTCGGCCATGATCTGGGCGACCTTCTCCTGATCGGTGCCAGTCCGGACGTGGAGCACATCGCGACCCATCAGGTCCTCGACGCAGGTGTCCGGGCTGGCGATGATCAGCTCGCGCAGCGACAGCACGCCCAGCAACCGCTGCCCCGGGTCGACCACGTACAGGTAGTAGATGGTCTCGGCGTCGGGGCTCGCCTCGCGCAGATAGGTGAGTGCCTCCGCGACGGTCATGGAGCCTTGGAGGGAGACGAACTCGGGGGTCATCAACCCGCCGGCCACATCCTCCTCGTAACTGGCGAGCTTCTCGACGAGCTCCCGGGTGGAGGGAGCCAGCAGGGCCCGGATCCTTCCGGCGTGCTCCGGCGCGGTCGCGTCCAGGAACTGGAGCACATCGGCGAGGTCGTCGGGGTCGAAGGCCTCCAGGACCTCCCGCGCCCTCTTGGTGGGCTGCGCCTCCAGGAGCTCCGCCTGTTCCTCCGGGGGCAGGTTCGAGATCAGCTCCGCGGCGGGCTCCGGCGCGAGAGACGTCACGATCAGCGCCCGGGCCTCCGGTGGCCAGTCGTGCCAGTGCTCCAGGATCTCGGGGGCTCGAAGGTCGCCCGCGGCGCGCGAGATCACAGCCGCATCCCCGCTCTCCACCGCGGTCCTGAACAGCCCGTCCCCCTCCCGCCTCTCACGATCCGTTTCCATCCGCCCTCCGGTCCTATCCGATCCGAGCATATGCCAGCAGCATGAAAGCGCCGAGTATGATCCGATACCAGGCGAAAACCCGGAAGGTATGGCCCGTGATGAACCGCAGGAATCCTTTCACCACGATCAGCGCCGCGACGAAGTAGGTGAGGAAGTCCGTCGGCTTCCTGGCCCACGACTTCATCATGGAACGGCTGTTCGGAGGAGGCGTCGCGCGGACGGGTCACTTCGCCAGCGCCCCAGCGCCTCGCCGAACGTGGACCGGTATAGCCAGACGATTGCCAGGATGGCTCCGAGCTGGATCAAGACGGCGAACACCTCCGCCTGACGGCTGACGAAGCCCAGCCAGCCGCTCACGAGGATCAGGTGGCCGGTGGAGGAGACGGGAATGAACTCCGTGGCCCCCTCGACGATCCCCAGGATCACGGCCTTCAGCAATTCGATCAGCATCATGCAGCGTTCGGATTCGGTTCAGGCGTTCAGATCGGTGGCCGGCAGAGCACGATCCGGTCCGGGGCTTCCCCGGCAAGCTCCCCACCCGATTCCCGGAATTCCGCGGCCTTCTGCGCCATTCCGGCCTCCGCCTCCGCTTTCGCCGGGATCTCCTCCGAGATCTTCATCGAACAGAACTTCGGCCCGCACATGGAGCAGAAAGCAGTGGTACTTGCTGAAGACTCGACAACCCCGGTTGGCTAGTTGTCAAGCTACTGAGAAAGTCGATACTTCACTCCCGGATTATGAAGGCTCGCCGTCGTCGGCTCAACTCGGCCGAAATCCCGCAATCTCTTGAGCCAAAAGCGGGTTGTGCTGCCCGGCAGATTTAGCGCTTTCGAAATTTCCGAGCTTGACAACTCCGTTTTGTTCTCCAGCAACCGCAGGATGTCAGCACCTGATTTGTCCAGCGACCCTTCCTCGATAGGAGTCGGCCCCGGTGACTCGATGGGAAGCTCTGACTGATGCGGAACCTCAGTGATGCCAGTGGGCCGGTAGGTTGTCCACCGTCCTGAGTTCACGGCGTGGATCAATCCTCGTTGAACCAGCTCCCGCAACTCGCGTGTCGCCACCCGGCTGTCGATGTTGTTGAACTTGCGATAGCTTTCGTTTGACAGCGATTGGCCATTCCGCAAGAGTGCGAGACCCACACGCTGGTTGTCCGACAACTCGTCAGCTCCAACTTCTGCGAGCCATTCGAGCGTGTCACGATCGAAGAGGGTGTGGTTCGGGAAAGTAACGCTGAATGTGGCGACTGCATCATGGAAGTTTGGAGGGCTCATCCCGGCTTCCCGGAGCGCCGCGAGCATCGCGCCGATACCCGATCCCCGGTTCTCGCACACGAGATGACCCGTCCCCGGAACCGGCGTGTCTTCCAGGATGCGCATCATCGTGGCGTTTCTGGATGAGGAAACGCCAGCCTCACCCAGTCTGTCGACACTTACAGGCCCGTGGAGACCTCCGGGATTGATGAGGGTGAGGCGATCTGGGAATAGCTGAACCTGCACGGGCGTTCCGCGAGCGAGAGCGCTGAGGTCTCGGTGGACCAGTGCGTTGACCAACGCCTCTCGCAACGCCGTAATCGGGTACTCCCATTCCGTTCCTCGCCCGATTCCATGAATGATGGCTCTGCGCTTCATATTGCGCTGCAGAACGCGCAGCGCCGGCTCGATCATCAAGGGGATCGGCCCATCAATGCGAGCTTCATCCACGAAGCGCTCGCCCCTGGGACCGGCTTCGCCGACACGGGTAGTGGGGTACGCGACGAATGTGAGGCCGAGCTCAGGGAAGAATTTCTGTGGTTCGGCGCCGAGTGCGAGTAGACCGCCGAGGCTAATGCCCTCTCCGTCCTGATGGATCTGGATCACTCCACTCATGCACAAGAGTTCGTGATCAGAGCGGTTCTCCAGGACAGGGCGCTCGGAACGAAGCCTCTCGAGAAAAGCACGCGTGAGATCAGGATGAAGATCGGCAGGTGTGCTGCCCGGCACTGGCTCTCGATCTTCCTGAGGTTGGCCTCTGGAAGCGCGCATGACCTGAACCTCATACTGGTTCAAGCGGCGATCCCCGTCAGCTACGCGAATGAACGCTCCGTTAGTCAACCCCGCGCCGGAGTAGTAGCAGGGCTTGTCCTCCAGCGTCGTCTCAGGGATCTCCGCTGACAGCACTGGAAGTCCTTCCACGTCGTGCAACTCGATCAGCGCCCGCACTGGTGGAACCATGGTATCACAGATGGAGGCCAAGTCCTGGCTCGCCTTTCCAGGATCATGGACTCCAACAACGGAAAAATCTCTTGCTTCGTCTACACCGAGGATAAGCGTTCCTCCTCCGGCGGTGTTGGCGAAGGCCGATACTGTTTCCCAGAGCCGTCGAGGAAGTCCAACTGCTGCGGCTTTGGCTTCGACGTGCTGATGGTCGGTGGCGAATCGTCTGAGATCCTCGACGGTCGCCAGGAGTTCCTCTTTCGTCATACTTGACAATACTTGCTAACGGGCGGCTTGGCAAGTTGTCAAGTTGGCGGGTGAGAAGGTGACGATCAGGAGTCCAAGCTGCCGGAAACGCGATCCTTCCGAGTTCGCGGCTCGCATGGATCGCCTACGAACTTGTTCGCCCACCAGCGCCACGGCGGCAGCGGAAATCGTCGTTTGGGAAAGACGGCAGTTGAGGACATGAAGCGGGGCTCCAAATCGAGCTTGGAGCCCCGTCTATTCTATCGCTTGCCCGGAAAACTGGTGTCTGTTGCCATTTTCAAGTGGCACCAGAGTTGGACCAGTAGATCAAGATTTCGGAGTTTCCGTCAGGTAAATCTCGCTTCCCCTCTCCTTGAACTCCCTTGATTTCTCCTGCATTCCCGCCTCCGCCGACGCTCTGATCTCCTGCGAGATCTTCATCGAACAAAATTTAGGCCCGCACATGGAGCAGAAGTGTGCGATCTTCGCCCCCTCCGCGGGCAGCGTTTCGTCATGGAACGCCAGGGCGGTCTGCGGATCCAGCGCCAGGTTGAACTGGTCGCGCCAGCGGAACTCGAATCGCGCCCGGCTGAGCTCGTCGTCCCACTTCTGCGCGTGCGGGTGTCCCTTGGCGAGGTCCGCGGCGTGCGCCGCGATCTTGTAGGCGATCACGCCCTCCTTGACGTCGTCGCGGTTGGGCAGGCCCAGGTGCTCCTTGGGCGTCACGTAGCAGAGCATCGCCGTGCCGTACCACCCGATCTGCGCGGCGCCGATCGCGCTGGTGATGTGGTCGTACCCCGGCGCGATATCTGTTGTGAGCGGCCCGAGCGTGTAGAACGGCGCCTCGTCACACCACTCGAGTTGCTTCTCCATGTTCTCGCGGATGAGGTGCATCGGCACGTGACCGGGCCCCTCGTTCATCGTCTGCACGTCGTACTCCCAGGCGATGCGCGTCAGCTCGCCCTGGGTCTTCAGCTCGGCGAACTGCGCCTCGTCGTTCGCGTCGGCGATCGAGCCAGGCCGGAGCCCATCGCCGAGCGAGAAGGCGATGTCGTACGCCTGCATGATCTCGCAGATCTCGCGAAAACGCGTGTACAGGAAGCTCTCCTGGTGATGCGCCAGGCACCACTTGGCGATGATCGATCCGCCGCGGGAGACGATCCCCGTCATCCGTTCCGCCGTCATCGGGATGTAGCGTAGCAGTACGCCGGCGTGGACGGTGAAGTAGTCGACTCCCTGCTCAGCCTGCTCGACGAGCGTATCGCGGTAGACCTCCCAGGTCAGCTCCTCCGGAACGCCGCCGACCTTCTCGAGCGCCTGATAGATGGGCACCGTTCCGATCGGTACCGGCGAGTTGCGGATGATCCACTCACGGGTCTCGTGGATGTTCTTGCCGGTCGAAAGGTCCATCACGGTGTCGCCGCCCCAGAGAGTCGCCCACCGCAGCTTCTCGACCTCCTCGTCGATCGAGGACGACACGGCCGAATTCCCGATGTTGGCGTTCACCTTGACCGTGAAGGCGCGGCCGATGATCATCGGCTCCAGCTCCGGGTGGTTGATGTTCGCCGGGATGATGGCGCGCCCGCGGGCCACCTCGGACCGGACGAGTTCGGGGTCGACACCCTCGCGGAGCGCGATGAAGTGCATCTCCGGCGTGATCTCGCCGCGCCGGGCGTAGTGCATCTGCGTCACGGAGGTCCCGGGCCTGGCGCGCACACGCTGGCGCTCAAGCGCGGGAGGGATCAGGTCCGAAGCGGACCGAGCGGGCGCCACTTCCTCGACATCGCCCCGCGCCCGGATCCATTCGGCGCGGAGAGGCGGCAGTCCTTCGCGAACGTCGAGGCCGAGAGGGCCGCTGGTATCGTAGACCCGTAGCGGCGGGTTGTCGCCGGAAAGCGCGATCTCGCGCATCGGCACCCGAACGCCGGACGGACCCTCCACGTATGCCTTCCGGGATGCAGGGAAGGCGTCGCCGTAATCGGCGGTGCTCGTGGCCGGCGCGCTGCCCGGCTCTGCTGATTTCGTCGCGAGTGCCATCGCATCCTCCTTCGTGGACGTGTAGCGGCGGGTAGCGGGATGGGGCGCACGAAAAACGCGCCACCGATCCTGGAGGCGCGTTGGAATGGCGGTGGGGTCTGCGGGCCGCCTTCTTCAATCGCGCCGCGCTCCCTACGCCGGAATGACCCGGATCAGGTTCCTAGGGACTGTCTCAACCCCGATGACGGGGTACCCCTGGCGGCTGTTGAGTTAAGCTATCGACGTGATGCGGGAATGGCCAGGAAGACGGAAGGAGTCAGGATTCAGGATTCGGGATTCAGGATTCGGGATTCGGGATTCAGGGGTCAGGGGTCAGGGGTCAGGGGTCAGGGTGGGCGTGCTCAAGCGTCTTCGTCTCCGCGGAGGAGCCGGAGGTAGCTGTCGTAGCGGGTGGCAGAGACGGCGCCATCTTCGACGGCTTGCCTGATGGCGCACTCCGGCTCGTGGCTATGGGTGCACGAGTTCCGGTAACGGCACTGGCCGAGGAAGGGCTCGAATTCGGGGAAGTAGAGGTCCAGCTCACGCGCGTCGATTCCCCAGAGGCCGAGCTCGCGGAGGCCTGGAGTGTCCGCGACATAGCCACCGCACTCGAGGTGGATGAGCTCGGCGGTGACGGTCGTGTGGCGCCCCTTCTGAACGTGCTCGCTCACCTTGCCGACGCGCAGACCCAGCCCCGGCTGAACCTCGTTGAGCAGGCTGGACTTGCCTACGCCGGAAGGACCGGTGAGGGCTGAGATTCCCTCGCAGAGAATCTTCCGCAGCTGCGCGACACCCTCCCCCGTGCTCGTCGAGGTTCGGATCACGGGATAGCCGATGCGCTCGTATTCGTCGAAGATGGCGAGCGCGGCCGGCTCGGTGGTCAGATCGACCTTGTTGGCGACGATGAGTGCGTCGACCCCGCTACTCTCGCAGAGGACCAAGAACCGGTCCAACATCCGCAGGTGCGGTGCGGGGCTCGCGACGGCGAACACGATCACCACGCGATCGATGTTCGCGACGATCGCCTTGGCGCGCGGCGCCTTGCCCGGCGCTCGCCTGACCAGAGCGCTCTCCCGCTCCGCGACGCTCTCGATCGTCCAGGCGTCGCTGGCGGGGTCCAGGCGGATCGCGACCCTGTCGCCGACGATCACCCGGTCGCCCACCCGCTCCTCACGCTTCACACGCCCCCGCAACACCGCCTCCCGAACTCCCTCATCGGTCTCGACCTCGTAGATCCCTCCCCGCGACCGGAGTACGATCCCGTTCAGCATTCGCGCACGTAGCGGACGACAAAAGGGCACCCCCCGCCGGCGGGAGGTGCCCTTCGCGTAACCTCGCGTGGCCGCACCGCCCGCTAAGCGGCGAAGGAGGCGAGCGCGGTGCCTTCATCGCCCTCGCGGAGGCGCTTGAGCGCGCGATCACGGAGCTGGCGGATACGCTCGCGCGTAACGCCCAGAATGTCGCCGATTTCCTCGAGCGTGTGTTCGCGGCCCCCTTCGAGCCCGAAGTAGAGGCGCAGAACCTTGGCGTCGCGCGGCTGCAGCGTCTCGAGCGCGCGCCCGATCCGCTCCGTCAGCAGCCGGTCCTCGACCTCTTCCTCGGTCACGATCGCCTCGTCGCTGATGAAGCGGTCCATGAGCTGCGAGTCGTCCGTATCGCCGATCGGCGCGTCGAGGCGGATCTCGGCCGAGTTCAGGGTCTGCAGGCTCACGACGATCTCCGGTGACAGGCCGGTCGCGGCCGAGAGGTCCTGCGGGCTCGGGTCGCGCCCCATCTCCTGCTTGAGGCGCTCCCGCTCACGGAAAATCTTCGACAGGTCGGAGGCGCGGTTGAGCGGGACGCTAACCGCACGACCCTGATTCGCCAGTGCCGACAGGATCGCCTGTCGGATCCACCACACGGCGTAGGAGATGAACTTCACCCCCTGCTCCGGGTCGAACTTACGCGCGGCCGTCACCAGCCCGACGTTTCCCTCCTGAATCAGGTCGGAGAGGCTCACGCCGCGGTTCTGGTACTTCTTAGCGACCGAGATCACGAAACGCAGGTTGGCGCGCACGAGCTCCTGAACTGCCTGCTCGTCGCCCTGCTGCGCGCGACGGCCGAGCTCGACCTCCTCGGTGCCCGCCAGCAGACGGTGCGTGCTGACTTCCTTGAGGTACTGATCGAGGCTGGACTGATCCTCGGCCGTGGCGGCGTTGAACCCCTCCCGCAGGGAAGGGCTCGTTCGCTTGCGCCGTCTCGTTTTTCGTGCTGCCGTAGCCATTTTGGATCTTCCACCCGCGTGAAAACGTCTTCGTTCGATCGGTCGATCGGACTGCCCATTCGCCCTGATATGCTGCAAGACTTCTGCCTGTTCGCGGGCGTAATGCGGTCCTTTCGGGGCCGGTGTGGCGCGCTCCGCCACGGCGCGCGAACCTCGCTGATCGCAGCGCGTGGGCAGTGTGTACAGCCGGCGGCCTCACGTGTTCCCACCCGTCGCACGGATGGCTTCACCGGCGGGCACCGAGCCGCCCCTGATCTCGAATATCGGCCGGCACCGCCAACCCCTGAGCCCGAGTCCTTGCACGGGCGCAGCCCGCGGGCCACTCCGGCGGCGGACGACCTTTCAATCAGACTCTAACATCCCTGATGGAGCTGGGATTCCGCCCTTGAATGGGGCAGCGAAGCCGGCGGAAAGCGCAGGTGTCCCTCCGCGATGGAAGCGCCTTCGAGCGCCACCGCGAGCGCTTCGTCGACCGTCTCGACCAGGTGAATGTCCAGCGCCCTGATCACCTCGTCGGGCAGATCCTCGAGATCGGCCTCGTTCTGCTTCGGCAGCACGACCGTCGAGATCCCGGCCCGATACGCGCCGAGCAGCTTCTCCTTCACGCCGCCGATCGGAAGCACGCGTCCCGTCAGAGTGACCTCACCGGTCATGGCCACGTCGGATCGGACCGGACTGTCGGACAGACCCGAGACCAGCGCGGCACTCATGGCGACGCCCGCCGAGGGCCCGTCCTTCGGAACGGCGCCCGCCGGCACGTGGATGTGAATCTCCGATCCCCACGCCTTGCGCGGGTCGATGCCGAAGCGGACGGCATTGGCGCGCGCATAGGTCAGGGCTGCTCGAGCCGACTCCTTCATCACGTCGCCGAGTTGGCCCGTGAGCACCAGGGAGCCGGTGCCGGTCGGGACCTTCTCGCCCTCCGTCGGAACCGGTGCAGCGACGGAGCCGCTGCGCTGCGCGCTCACCTCGATGAACATGATGTCGCCGCCCATCGGCGTGTAGTACATCCCCGTCGCCACGCCGACCATGTGCTCGAGGCCGGCCCTCTCCGGGTGGATCCGCGATCGCCCGAGAAGCTTCCGCACCTGCTTCTCCGTCACCCGCACCCGCTTGGCGCGCCCCGAAGCGATCTTCCTCGCTGCCTTGCGCGCCAGCTTACCAATTTCACGTTCGAGCTGCCGGACGCCCGCTTCCCGCGTGTACGACGAGATCACGAGGCTCAGGGCGTCCGCGGTGATGTGGAACTCCCTGCCTTCGAATCCAGCCGCTTCGCGCTGCCGCGGAATCAGATAACGCTCGGCGATCTCCTTCTTCTCCTGCTCCGTGTACCCACGAAACTCGACCGCCTCCATCCGGTCGTACAGTGGCGCGGGTATCGCCTCCATGTAGTTTGCGGTCGCGATGAACAGGACCTCCGAAAGATCGAACGGCACGCCGAGGTAATGGTCCGTGAACTCGTGGTTCTGCGCCGGGTCCAGCACCTCGAGCAGCGCACTCGAAGGGTCCCCCTGCAGAGACATCCCCAGCTTGTCGACCTCGTCCAGCAGAATGACCGGATTGCGCGACTTCGCCTGCTTCAGGGCCTGCACGATCCGGCCGGGCATCGCACCCACGTAGGTGCGCCGATGGCCCCGGATGTCGGCCTCGTCACGAATTCCGCCCAGCGCCAGGCGTACGTACTTCCGACCCAGCGACCGCGCGATGCTCTTGGCGATCGACGTCTTACCCACTCCCGGCGGGCCGGCGAAGAGGAGGATCGGCCCCTTGGCGGTCGCCTGCGCCGCGAGCTTCCGCTCCTCCTCCTGCCCCGCGGCGGCATCCTCAGCGTCTTCTTCCTGCTCGTCGACGGCCGCAGCCCCGGCGTCTTCCGCCGCCTTTCGGGCCGCAAGCTGCCGTACCGCGAGAAATTCCAGCACCCGGTCCTTCACGTCCTGCAAACCGTAATGATCCTCGTCCAGAATCTGCTCGGCGTCGCCCAACTCCAGCTTGTCTTCGGTCCATTCCCCCCACGGCAGGTCCGCGACCGTCTCCAGGTACGTGCGGATCACCTGGTACTCGGCGCTCTGCGGACTCGTCCGCTCGAGACGGCTCAACTCCCGTGCGACCTCCTCGCGGGCGGCCTCCGGCAGCGGCAGCGCTTCCAGGCGCTCCCGTAGCTCGTCCGCCTCCTGGCCTTCCGCATCCTCGCCCAGCTCACGGTGGATCGCTTTGAGCTGCTCGCGAAGCAGCATCTCACGCTGACGCTCGCCAAGCTCCTCCTGAACCTGCTGCTGAATGTCTTCCTGGGCCTCCAGCAGCGCCAGCTGCCGCTCCACGTGCACCAGCAACGTCCGGAGCCGCTCCTCGATCCCGATCATTTCCAGGATCTGCTGCTTCGTAGCAGTCTCCGCTTCGATGTAAAAGGCGACCAGATCCGCGAACGGCCCCGGCTCCGTCACCCCGTCGAGGAACTGCTGCAGCATCTCCGAAGGGATCCCACGGCGCCGGCCGAGCTCCGCCGAACGGTCACGAAACTCCCGGTACAGCGCCAGGAACGCCGGATCGTCGGGCAGCACGGGATCGATCTCCTCCAACCGCCGTACGCCCGCCGTGAGCCCCTCATCCTCATCCTGCTCGTAGCTCAGGGCGATCGCGCGACTCTCGCCCTGGATGAGGAGCTGCATCCCGCCTGCCCCGCGCTGCACCTGGGCTACCCGCACGATCGTCCCGATCGTGTACAGATTATCCGTCTCTACCTCGTCCCGATTCTCACGTTGCGCGACGGCGAACAGGCGCCGATCCCCCTCCAGCGCCGCTTCGATCGCCAGCAGAGTCCCGGGCCGACCTGCGGAGATCGGAACCGCTACGCCAGGGAAGACGACCGTCTCCCGCAGCGGGAGCACGGGCATCGTGATTCGCTCACTCATATCGTTCATCCTCGTTTGCTTGCGACTGGCAACTCACCGTCGACGCACCCCGCTCGCCGCCTGCGTTCGGCAGTCGGAGCCTGCGGACGTCCGGAAAGAAAGTTCAGATCGATGGCCGTCTGCGGGTGCACATCCTTTGCCACGTTCGGAGTACCCTGCGAAAGCGTCGTCGTGCCGGGCTATAATGCCCCGGAACAACCACTTAACAGAATTCTAATCCGGTCTGCCGTTCCGGCTTGCCATAGCTGGCGAAGCTGTCGGCCAGGCATGAACGCGCCGTTGCGGCAGATCGCCGACCGTGGAGAGTCGGGGCCGGAGCCGAACGGGAAGGAAGAGCATAACGGGTGACAAAAGGCCCCGATAGCCGCTAGCTTGTATTGTCGCCGCCAGCCGGGCGGCCCCTCCCTCATCCGAATCCGCAGTTATGAGTTCCAGACCTTCGACGCTCGGCGCGCTGCGCACCTCGGGGTATCGCTCGCGGCCGGTCAAGGACGAGCTACGAGAGAACCTCATCGCCCGCATCCGCACGGGTGATCGGCTGTTTCCAGGTATCGTCGGGTACGACGACACGGTAGTGCCGGCTCTGACGAATGCCGTGTTGGGCCGTCACAACTTCATCCTGCTGGGATTGCGGGGGCAGGCGAAGAGTCGGATCCTGAGGCAGTTGGCCGACCTGCTGGATCCGCAGGTCCCGGCGCTGGCTGGATCCGAGGTGAACGACGACCCATTCGCGCCGATATCGAAGTTCGGCCGCCAGCTCGTCGAGGAGCATGGCGACGACGCGCCGGTAACCTGGGTGGACCGGGACGCCCGGTACGTCGAGAAACTGGCCACGCCGGACGTGACGGTCGCCGATCTGATCGGCGACATGGATCCGATCCGGGCGGCACGTGGCGGTCACCTGCTGGCCGACGAGCTGACCATTCATTACGGCTTGCTCCCTCGCGCCAACCGCGGGATATTCGCGATCAACGAGCTTCCGGACCTCTCGGGCAAGGTTCAGGTCGCGCTCTTCAACGTGATGCAGGAGGGCGACGTGCAGATCAAGGGCTATCCGGTCCGGCTACCGCTCGACGTCATGCTGGTCTTCAGCGCGAATCCGGAGGACTATACGGCGCGTGGCAAGATCGTCACGCCCTTGAAGGATCGGATCGGGGCGGAGATCCAGACCCACTACCCGCGGACCGCGGACGAGGGGATGGAAATCACCCGCCAGGAAGCATGGCTGGAGCGCGATGGGCGGCGCGTCGATCTCCCGACGTTCGTTCCCGAGCTGGTCGAGCGGACGGCGTTCCTGGCTCGCGAGGACAAGCGGATCGATCGGCGGAGCGGCGTGTCGCAGCGTATGCCGATCACCGTCCTGGAGACCGCCGTGTCAAACGCCGAGCGTCGCGCTCTGTTGAGCGACGAGGAGCGCATCGTTCCCAGAATCGCCGACATCTACGCGGCTCTTCCGGCGATCACGGGTAAGATGGAGCTGGAGTACGAGGGTGAGCTCCAGGGATCCGATGCCATTGCCAGAGATCTCATCGCGTCGGCGGCGCGGGAGATCTTCGACCGCGTTTCCGATGTGGAACTCTTCGACGATGCGGTCGAATACTTCGAAACCGGCGGCGTTCTCCGAATCTCCGACAGCGCCGGGGTCGACGCCTGCTGGCAGGCCCTCGACTCCGTGCCTCACCTGATGGACGCCGTGCGGCAGACCGGCATGTGCGAGGCCGGAGACCGCCCCGGCGAGGTCGCCGCGGCCGAGCTCCTTCTCGAGGGCCTCGCTGCCCATCGCCGCATTTCGCGGGCGGAAAGCGGGGCATTCAGCCGCGTGCGCTCCGAGCGCCCGAAGAAAGGTGGCGGTGGCAATTACCCCTTCCCCGAACTCGGCTGAGGAGGCGCCAGGCCAACGGTCGCTCCGGAACCGGTGTACCAGTACGGCGAACACACGTCACTTTTTCGGGTGGCGAAGCCGAAACGCTGGCTATGCTGGGAATGATCCGTACATTATTCATCGTGCTCGTTCTGCTCGGCGGAGCGGGCATGGATCTACGAGGGCAGGATGGACGTGATCGGGGCGACCCCGGTCCGGTCAGTACCCTGCTCGAGTTCCGGACCGAACTGGCGCTGACCGACTCGCAGGTGGTCGCGTTGGAACGGATCGACGACGAGATGGATACTACGAATGCGCCTCTCGTCGCTCAGATGATGGAGATTCGTTCACGAATCCGTAGCCTCGGGCCGCGGCGTCGGATGGATCGTGAGGAGCGGCGCCTGTACGAGTCGTACGTCGCGGAGGCGCGGCCGCTGATCCGGCAGATCGAGCGAAACAACCGTTCGGCGATGCACGATGTCGGCAGGCTGCTGACGGCTACGCAGAAGGCCACCATGTCGCGACTTCTCAAGCAACGGGATCCAGATCGTGAGCAAAGCGGCCGCTCTTCGAGGCCACCTGATCGCGGGAACTGACGCCGTCAAGGGCGTGGTCGGCCCCGGGTCGAGGGAGTCCGAGCCGGTGGATCAGCCACTGACGGATTCCTCCGATACGGAGCTTGCCACCCGTGTGCAGCAGGGCGATGCGGTCGCCTTCGACGTATTGGTCGGACGCCACATGCAGCGGGCATTCAGCGTGGCGCTCCGGTTGTTAGGCCAGCGTCAAGACGCGGAGGATCTGGTTCAGGAGGCGTTTCTCGCCACACTTCAGAAGATCGACAGCTTCGATACCGACCGGGAGTTCTCACCCTGGTTCTATCGCATTCTGGTGAACCGGTGCCTGAACGCGAGAAAGGCGAGGTCCAGGCGGTCCTCGGTCGATCTTCCCGCCGAGACGGCTTCCAGCGTGGCGTCTCCGCTACTGGAGACGGAGCGCTCGGAGCTTCGGCGACATCTCACGCGGGCTTTGGACGTGCTGCCGGCCAGGCAGCGAACGATCGTAACGATGTTTGATCTGGAGGGCTTTTCCAGTCCGGAAATCGCCGAGACGCTCGGTATTTCGGACGGTACGGTTCGGTGGCATCTCCATCAGGCACGGCGAGTGCTCAGAAAAGAGCTGGAGCCGTTTGTAAGGAGGAAGACATGAGCCGAGAAGAACGTCGAGATCAGGTTTCAGACCCCGTCCTCGAGGCCGCGCTTGCGGAGCTCCGAAGCGACGTCCCGGACGACGTGGATTGGGGGGCTCTGCGCCAGTCCATCAACGAGCGCGCGCAGTTGGCGCTCGCCCGCCGGCGCGTGCGGAGGAGCCACCCGACGTTCCGCGCGGTGGCGCGCCTCGCGGTCGCGGCAAGTATCGCCTTTGCCCTGTGGATGGGTCCGGGGCTGGTGAATCAGGTGCTCGATCCCGCCAGTTCGACCGCCCTTACCGAGGTCGCGACACAGGATGAGATGCTCGCCGAGGCGCTCGCGAGCGATCTGACTGAGCAGGAGTTCCGCCTTCTGGTCACCGGCCGCGCGAACCCCGAGGAGCTGCTGGCCTTCGCGCTTGGTCAGCCCTGAAGATTTGAGCCTTCGGGATCGAGCGGGCGGCCGCGCGGTGTACTCTGAACCCCCTATCCGCCCAGGCTGGCGCACCTCAGGATCGATTCCAGCGCCCTCGCCCCTCCGAAAACGCCTCGAGATCCCGCTCTCCGCCTCCTGGCTGGCGCGGCGGATGCATGCGCCATGGTGTCGCGTCCATCGCCGTTCACCTGCACGCGGAGGAAGAAGTGGCCAAGTGTGAAGTCTGCGGAAACGATTATCACCTCGCGTTCGAGGTGATTGCCGCCGGAAACCGGCACGTGTTCGACAGTTTCGAATGTGCCATCCACAAGCTCGCCCCGGTGTGTGACCACTGCGGGGTGAAGATCGCGGGGCACGGAATCGAGGGGAAAGGCACCTTCTATTGCTGTGCGCACTGCGCCCGCGCGGCCGGCGAGCAAGGAGCGGTCGACCACGTCTGAAGCAGGCGCCCTGGAGAGCTATCTCCACTGGCACATCCCGATCTCGGCCGCCATGGGCGTGGCGATCGTCGATGCGTCGAGGACGGCGTCCGCATCCGCGCGGCGGCCTGACGGAGCAATCGCCCAGGGCGGCCTGTAGCCGATGACTTGCGCCGAGCCGGTCTACCAGACTATATCGGCCCTGGACCGCTCCCCCGGCCACGGCCGGCCATACTGCTGGAGGCTTCGATGAAGTGGATCGTCATTCTGGGAATCATCCTGTTCGCTGGCGTCGTGGTATACAGCACGATCGCTCGCGCCCAGGTGGAGTGCGAGGTCTGCCTCGAGTTCGACGGTAATCTCGTCTGCAGACGCGGCGCGGGAGGGACCGTGGAGGAAGCCCAGCGCGCCGCCCAGGAGAGTGTCTGCGGGGGTAACGCGAGTGGCATGTCGGAGACGATCGCCTGCCGGAACGCCCCGCCGGCAGAGGTGCAGTGCACGGGGGCCTGATGCGACGGCGCCCCGCCCTCGCCTGAGGAGCTACCAGCTTCCCGGTACGTCCACGTAGTGCGGGATCCCCGGATTCAGCGGGTACACCGTCCGCAGGTAAATCTGCTTGCGAGCGCCGGCTTCGGCCTGCTCCTCGGAGTCGTTGGCCGGCTCCCGCCCACCCTCCCGCCTGTGTCCCTCGCTACTCGACTCCATTGTGGACCCTTCCGCCTGGACCAGGGCGCGGCGCCTGATCGAGAGTGACCGGATTCTGTTGTCAGGGGAAACTGTCGGAAGAGTACAGGTGCGTCTGCCGCGCGTCAAGAGGATCGTAGCGGGTGAGGCGAACGCGTGCGGGGCTGTCGCGTCGGGCGTTCGGCCGCCCGACCTCCCGGCGGGACTGACGCGGGCTGGCCTCCTCTGATAAATTCAACAGGGCTTTGCCAGAGCTGAACTCGCGGGGACCGAGGATGTCCAGAACTGAAATTCGGGAACCGGCGGATACCGGTCGAGCGATTCTCGACACGTGCATCTTGCCCGTGGAGGGTCTCGACTGCGCGAGCTGCGCGTCGAGCGTGAGGCGTGCGCTTACCTCTGTGAGCGGTGTGGAGGATGTGCAGACGGACGTCGTCAACGAGCGGGTGACCGTCAGTTTCGAACCTCGGCGTGTTGGCGAGGAGGCGCTGAAGGATGCCGTTCGGGCTGCTGGATACCGCGTGCGAGAGGACCGGCCTGCGGAAACCACGACTTTCCGGGTGGACGGACTGTGCTGCGCGACCGAAGCGCGTCAGATCGAGGATCGGCTCGGCGGCCGCGCGGATGTGACGCGGCTGCACTTCGACTACGTCGGAAAGCGCATGACGGTCGAGGGTCAGATCCCTCCGGAGCACGTGCGGCGGGTTGTCACGCAGCTCGGTATGAGCGCTCGTCGCGTTGGCGGCGAGGTGCAGCAGGAGGAATCGTCGGGGCGACGGATGCGGCTGCTGCTGGTGACGCTTGCGGGCATTCTGTGGCTGGCGGCACTGCTCTCGGAGTACGTCCTCGGGGCTGACGAGTTGGTCGCAGTGTTCGCGATCGCCGCCCTGGCGACTGGCGGGCGGTACATCGTACCACGCGGGATCCGAACTGCGCGCAATCGTGCGCTGGACATGAATTTCCTGATGTCCATCGCCGCGGTGGGCGCTCTCCTGATCGGCGAGTACCTGGAGGGTGCTTCGGCGATGTTCCTCTTTGCCTTGGCGCAGATGCTGGAAGCCCGGTCGATGGATCGGGCGCGCAACGCGATCCGCGGGCTGATGGATCTTTCGCCGGCCACCGCCTCGGTCCTCCGGCGCGGGGTGGAGGTCCGGGTGGCCGCTGCCGAGGTGCGCGTGGGCGAGACCGTGGTGGTGCGGCCGGGCGAGAAGATTCCGGTGGACGGCGCCGTCTCCAGTGGCCGCTCGTCCGTGAACCAGGCGCCGATCACCGGTGAGTCCGTGCCAGTGGAGAAGGAGCCGGGGGGCGAGGTGTTCGCGGGTACGCTCAACGGTGAAGGTGTTCTCGAAGTGCGGTCCGGTCGGCCGGCCGAGGACACGACCCTCGCCCGCATCATCCACTCGGTGGAGGAGGCGCAGGCCAATCGCGCGCCCAGCCAGACCTTTGTCGACCGCTTCGCACGGATCTATACGCCGGCGGTCGTGATCGCCGCTGCGGCCACGGCGCTGTTGCCGCCCCTGCTCGGCCTCGGCGCGTGGGACGTCTGGATTTATCGCTCCCTGGTGCTTCTGGTCGTCGCCTGCCCCTGTGCCCTGGTGATCTCCACACCGGTGACGATCGTTTCCGCGCTGGCGGGCGCCGCCCGGCGCGGCATCCTGATCAAGGGCGGGCTGCACCTCGAGAACGCAGGCAGGGCGAATGTCGTAGCGCTCGACAAGACCGGTACGCTCACGCGCGGCGAACCGAGCGTCGTGGACGTGAGGCCATTCGACGGGAGCAGTCCGGAAGCGCTACTCGCGTCCGCGACCGCGGCAGAGACGAGGAGCGAGCACCCACTCGCGCGAGCGATACTCCGACACGCCGCACATCTTCATATCGAGCCGCTGGCATCGACCAACGCCACGGCCATCGCAGGCAAGGGCATGCGAGCCGAGGTGGATGGAAGGGTGGTACATGTAGGAACGGAGCGCCTGTTCCGCGAGCTCGGCGTTCCGGCCGCGGAGCTACGTGGGGCTGTGGGCGCATTGACTGACGACGGGCGGACGGTGGTGCTCGTCGGCAGCGCGCCGCGGGAGGATGGCCCGGTGTCGCTACAGGGGATGATCACGATCGCAGATCGCGTCCGACCTCGCGCCGCGGATGCGTTGAAGGCACTCCACGATGCCGGGATCAAGCGAATCGTCATGCTGACCGGGGATAATCCCGGGACGGCGCGCGCCGTCGCCGAGTCCCTTCCGGGGATCGACGAATACCGTGCGGAACTGCTCCCGCACGACAAGGTTCATGTGGTGCGGGAGCTTCGCGAACGCCATGGACGGGTGGCGTTCGTCGGTGATGGGATCAATGACGCCCCGGCGCTTGCCGCGGCCGACGTAGGCATCGCAATGGGCTCGGCGGGAACGGACATCGCCCTCGAGACGGCGGACATCGCGTTGATGGCGGACGACCTGGAGAAGTTGGCGCTCACCATCCGGATCGCCAGGAAATCGGAAGGCATCATCCGGTTCAACATCGGCCTCGCTCTTCTCACGAAGGCTGCGTTCGTCGCCCTGGCCGTCGGCGGATGGGCAACACTCTGGATGGCGGTCGTCGCCGATATGGGGACGAGCCTGCTCGTCATCATGAATGGAATGCGGGCGATGAAGCCTTGACGGCCGCGGGTTCGGCTCCCAGAAGCACGAGGTCGCGATTGCAGGGGTGATCGAAGCAGTAGACCGGCTTGTGCTGGCGCACGGCCGCGGTGGCGAGCGCGAACGTCCGGCTGCCCGGATACGCGTGTAGCACCCAGACGGTGCTTGCCAGCTCCAGCACCAGCCGATTTCGCGCAGCGGCCGTGGCTGCGGTTGGGCGGCGATGACCTGCTCCAACCCGGGATGCGATCAGTAGCCGTCCGGCCTGAAGTGGCCGTCGCCACGTCCTCGGAATGCGCATCCCCTCCAGCCCTCGCGCCGGACATATCACGATTGTCGCGTCCCCGGCCAGCAGGATTCGCAGGATCTCCCGCTCGACCGCCGTCTGAAATCCGGCGACCACCGCCGAGGCGGTCTGCCGAAGCGTGCGGGCGAGGTCGAAGCTCGGAAGGATCAGCTCCGCCGGCAGCATCCTCGCCCCGATTATGCCCAGAAGAGATGCCTCGAGGATCTCGGATCGCCCGATCGTCGTCAAGCCGCCCTGACCGTCGAGAGTTTCGTGTGGCCCGGTACCGGCGGATCTCGGCATCCGGGGCGGCTGACAGGATCGCAGGATGAGATCGTCGCGCATTCACCGGTCCCAGCGGACGATCCGGAAGGGCGGCTGACACCGCATGCGCAGGAACTCCAATCGGATCCGCTCGGTCGAGGCGGCGTCGGCCAGCCACGTCTTCCCTTTCATGCGGCTCGAAAGCGCCCTGCGACGGCGCTCGAGCTGGACGCCGGCGCGATGGAGGTCGTCGTCCGCTCCGTTCTGGTAGCTTCGCCGCTCGCGGAGGAGCTCCAGGGCGC
Source organism: Gemmatimonadota bacterium (assembly GCA_040905505.1). Taxonomy (GTDB): domain Bacteria; phylum Gemmatimonadota; class Gemmatimonadetes; order Longimicrobiales; family Longimicrobiaceae; genus WHSP01. The sequence goes on from JBBDRL010000103.1 coordinate 32,083, forward strand.
GGGCGAGCAGCACGGCCTCTTCTGCAATGCTTCCCGCCGCGATCGTGCGATTCCGGCTTGCGGCAGTCAGACCCCGGGGTCCACAGCCGTCCTGCAACCGCGCCGCCGTGGCCCCCTCCCACAGAGGTCCCGCGTCGAAGCACCGGATGTTGGCGTCGAGAAATCGCATCCGATCATCCGCGGAACCGCCGTATGCCAGTAGCCGCTCCCGGCAACGCCGAACTGCACAGGCCGTGGGATCCGCGCCGTAGAGGTTCTCTCGGACGATCCAGCGCCGGACGAGCGCTACCGGCCGCTCGGCGCCGGCGGGGTCATCGAGCCGCCGGATGATCGTCTTGAAATCTCGCAGATATTCAGGTCTGCGTCGGTCCCGGGAGCCGAGGTCGTCCACTACCCACGAGCGCATCCGGTCGAGGCATCCGAGATAGATCGGCTCGAGGACGTGGGCGGCGGCCAGTAGCCAGTCACCCGTACCGCAGACCAGATCCAGCGCCGTGAAGCCCGTCAGCGATCGCCAGATTGCCCGCAGGACGGCAGGCGACTCCGCGTCCTCGAGGCCCTCGCGGAGCTCCCCGGCGGCGCATTCCTCTGGAGCGATTGCTCCAGTCGCCGTACGCCACAGCTCGGCCCGGATGCGGTCGCCGAGCAGGTGATCACTGAAGCTTCTCCCGGCATCTCCCCTCGGCGCGGACGGCTCCGGCGCCAGGTCTCTGAGCAGCGCCGCCTCGCCCGACGGCGTCCGGTGCTCCAGATATCGGCCGTGTTGCGCGGGCGAACCACGCCAGGTCCATACGTACGCGGAACGGGCCGTGTCCGTGAAGATCACCAGCGCTTCGCGCCCATGGCTCTGCTCGACTCCCCGACGCAAACACCGGCGTTCGGCCTGCCTCGGTAGGTCCCCGCCCGGCGCGGCCTCATAAAGGAAGATCTTCCTTCCCCGTAGCAGCGGCCGGGCGGCTTCGGGAAGCCCCAACAAAACCTCCGTGTTCGACAGCGCCGGGTCCGCATCATCGAGCGGCAGGACGCGGACGAGCAAGGAAGTCGCGGTGGCGGGAGAGGCCGTCTGCATCTGAAAGGGGGGCGCTGAGACAGATGACCGCGTTGGCGTGGGTCATGGATGGTTCGCCGCACGGCCCCTGACAAGCGGCAGAATTGGCGCTGGGGTCATGGGAGGCGGTAGTCGACTGTCGCCTGTCGACTACTCCCGCGCGTGAAGCCGCAGCAGTCCTTCCTGTGCGACGGATGCGACGAGCTGTCCGGCGCTCGTAAAGATGCTGCCTCTCGTGAAGCCTCGGGCGCCGCCCGCGGTAGGGCTCTCCTGCACGTAGAGCAGCCAGTCGTCGGCGCGGAAGGGTCGATGGAACCAGATGGAATGATCGAGCGATGCCGCTTGAAGCCGCGGCGTCTGGAGGGAAATGCCGTGCGGCAAGAGCGCACTGGCGAGCAGGCCGTAGTCCGATGCGTAGGCCAGGACCGCCTGATGGATAAGCTGCTCCGCGTCGATCTCGCCGACGGCGCGCAGCCAGGTGTGCTTCAGGGGCGGGCGTCTCTCGGGATCGAATGGGTCGACGGGAGCGACCGACCGGAAGTCGATCGGCCGATCCTGCGTGTATACCGAGCGGAGCCTTTCCGGGATGCGATCGGCCATCTGCCGGATCAGGTCGAGCTCGCTGGGAAGGTCGTCCGGAGACGGGACATCGGGCATGTCGAGCTGGTGCTCGATGCCCTCTTCGGCGACCTGGAAGGAGACGGAGAGATTGAAGATCGCGCGGCCGTGCTGGATTGCGGTCACGCGGCGGGTCGTGAAGCTGCGGCCGTCGCGGAGACGATCGACGAAGTACACGATCGGGGCGGCCATGTCGCCGGGCAGGATGAAGTATCCGTGGAGCGAGTGGGCTTCCCGCTCCTCGTCCACCGTGCGCCGCGCCGCCACCAGCGCCTGAGCGAGCACCTGGCCACCGAACACCCTTCCTGAGCCGATATCGCGGTTCAGCCCCCGATAGATGTTCATTTCGAGCGGTTCGAGGTCGAGCAGGTCGAGCAGCTTGTCGAGGATCTCGCTCACGGGGGCTCCGTTCGGGTTCGATGCGGCTCCGGGCCGCAAAGATGCGGGTACCGACTTTGCAATGCAATCGCCCGTACACCGGCCGTTCGCGCGCACCGATCAGCCGAGCCCCCAGCATCGACGGGAGACCCCATGGCGGACATCAATGTGGAGCGAAAGGGACCGAGCGTGTGGCCGTGGATCCTCGGGCTCATCGTTCTCGCGCTGCTCGTCTGGGCTTTCATCGAGATGTTCGATGCCGAGCCGGCAACGCCGCCGCCTCCCCCCGCCGCCGTGGACACGTCCGCCATACCGTCCTGACCCCGCTTGGCCGGGCGTCGGCTCTTCTCGAGGACGCAGAGGGTCTGCGCGATATCACGAGGAGCTTGACACGACGGCTCCGTGGGCATTAGGATTTTTGCGTGCTTCGGCACCGCGGCGATTTGTGGCGATTGCATCCGCGTCATCAACTGCTAAAACCGCTCCGGGGGTTCCGGGCGCGCCACGTCGCCCGGAACCCCCTTGTCGTTTCGACGACGAGGCTGGTTTAGTTCGATGGCTCGAGACCGCAATGCCCGCCGTACCTGGAGCGCTGAGTTTCCCCCGGGAAGCTGGTCGGGCAGACGGGATCGAGGTGCAAGAAAGCCTCTGATCACTCCGAGATCTCTCGGTTGCCGCCCGGCCCTCTCGATGAACGGCCGGGCATTTTTGTGCACCTAACTTTCTGGAGAACGAATGAGCGAGACAGGGGAGCCGGAGCGAAAGTACGGACTGGCGACGCGAGCGGTCCACGCAGGTCAGGAGCAGGCCGACCCGGCGACGAACGCGCGCGCCGTGCCGATCTACGCGACCACGAGCTACGTGTTCGATAATCCGGAGCACGCCGCGGCCCTCTTCGGGCTACGGGAGTTCGGGAACATCTACACGCGCATCATGAACCCCACGACGGACGCGTTCGAGAAACGCATTGCCGATCTCGAGGGGGGCGTCGCGGCGGTCGGAGTGGCGAGCGGACAGGCGGCGCAGCTGCTCGCGCTGCTCAATCTGGCGGAATCGGGCGACTCGATCGTGGCTTCGCGGGCGCTCTACGGCGGTACCTTCGCCCAGCTCAAGCACACGTTCAAGCGGCTGGGAATCACGACCCGCTTCGTGGATGGGCGCGATCCACAGGCCTTTTCGGCTGCGATCGACGACACCACTCGTGCCGTCTTCCTGGAGACCATCGGCAACCCGAAGCTGGAGGTCGCCGACCTCCGCGCCATCTGTGACGCCGCGCACGCCGAGGGGGTCCCGGTCGTGGTCGACAACACATTCGCGACGCCCTTCCTCTGCCGCCCGCTCGAGCACGGTGCGGACGTCGTCCTGCATTCGGCGACGAAGTGGATTGGTGGGCACGGCACGTCGATCGGCGGCGTGGTCATCGACGGCGGGACCTTCGATTGGGCGAACGCCGAGCGATTCCGGAGCTTCTACGTCGATCCGGAGCCGGCATACCACGGACTGTCCTTCGCGCCGACCTTCGGCAACATCGCGTATGCGATCCGGTTGCGGGTCGTGCTCCTCCGCGACCTGGGCCCGGCGCTTTCTCCATTCAACTCGTTCCTGTTTCTGCAGGGACTCGAGACGCTCAATCTCCGTATTCACCGGCACAGCGAGAACGCGTTGGCGGTCGCACGGTTCCTGGAAGAACATCCGTCCGTACGGTGGGTCAGCTACCCCGGACTGGAGTCGCACCCGACGCACGAGCAGGCCAAGCGGTACCTCTCGGGCGGGTTCGGCGGGGTCCTGACGTTCGGCGTAGATGGCGGAGAGGCCGCCGCGAAGCGCGTGATCGAGGAATCGGAGCTCTTTTCGCTGGTGGCGAACGTGGGTGACGCCAAGAGCCTGATCATCCACCCGGCGAGCACGACGCACGAGCAGCTCGCGGCGGACGAGCGGGAGGAGGCGGGGGCGACCCCGGATCTCATCCGGCTGTCGGTCGGGATCGAAGACCCGGCAGACCTTATCGACGATCTGGATCGTGCACTGCGCGCCGCAACCGGCCGTTGACGCATGCCGCCCCGGCTGCGACGGAGGTCTTCGGCGGCCGGGGCGAACCGGGCGGGCGTGCCGCAACGGCCGCTCGCGCAACAGCTCTGTGAGGTGATGTGGTGAAGGAGCGTACACGAGAGATTCACCGGATCGACAGCTTCCAGCTCGAATCCGGCGAAGTTCTCCGAAACGTCGAACAGGCGTACTTCCTGGATGGAAGGCTCAACGAGGAGCGGGATAACCTCGTGGTGATCTTCCACGCCCTGACCGGTTCGGCCGATGCGCTGGGCGGCTGGTGGAGCAATGTGCTCGGGCCGGGCCGGGCGGTCGATACGGATCGGTACGCCGTGCTGTGTGTGAACTTCGTGGGCTCGTGCTACGGGAGCACCGGTGCCTGGGATCCAGAGCGGCGGCCGTTCCCCCGTATCGGCGCGCGGGACCTGGCGAAGCTGGTCCACCGGATCGTGTCTGACCTGGGGGTCACGCGCGTCCGGGCCGCAGCGGGCGGATCGCTCGGCGGCATGGTCGCTCTGGAATGGGCCGTGACCTACCCGACGCTCACGGATCGCTCCGTGGTCTTCGCAGCGCCCGCCGCTCACACAGCGGGGGCGATTGGCTGGAGCCACATCCAGCGCCGGATGATTCAGGCAGCCGGCGAGGACGGCCTGGAGATCGCCCGCATGGTCGCCATGATGACTTATCGGACCGCGGGTGAGTTCGAGCAGCGCTTCGGTCGAACGCACAATCCGGACGGGTCGTTCGCGGTTGAGAGCTACCTTTCGCGTCATGGCGAGAAGCTCCGGGACCGCTTCGATCTCCACAGCTATCTGACGCTGCTCGACACGATGGACGACCATGACGTCGGGGAGGGGCGTGGCGGAGTGGAAGCTGCACTCGCGCCTGTCGGAGACCGTCTGATCGGCGTCGGGATCACCGGCGACCTGCTCTATCGAGAGGAAGACGTGCTCGCGTGGACCCGACCTGCGCGTGCCGAGTATCAGCAGATCAAGTCCATACACGGCCACGACGCATTCCTGCTCGAGCCCGACCAGGTGACGAGAATTCTCGTCGATGCGCTGGCCGCGTCCGGCCCTGTGGCGCTACCCGGCGGCACCGCGGCCGAACACGCGAACGCATCCCCACCGGAGTACCGCGGTTGAAGATCCTCTGTACCGGCGACCTTCATATCGGACGCTTCCCGACGCGGCTCCCCGCCGACGCGCCGCGCCGATCGCTCGCAGTATCCGAGCGATGGTCTGCGATCGTCGATCTGGCGATTGCAGAGAGGATCGATGTGGTCGCCCTGAGCGGTGACCTGGTCGACCGCGCGAACCGCTTCTTCGAGGCGTATGGGCCGCTCGAGTCCGGCGTCCGCCGGCTTGCGGAGGCTGGCATCACCATCGTCGCGGTGGCCGGCAACCACGATTTCGACGTGCTTCCGCCGCTCGCCGAGAACGTCGCCTCGGATCGATTCCACCTGATCGGTCGCGGAGGACGATGGGAGCGGACCAGAGTCTCGAGCGCGAATGGCGAGCGGCTCGACGTCCACGGGTGGTCCTTTCCCACCGAACGGGTGAGCACCGATCCGCTTCACGGCTATGATCTCGAGCCCGACGGGGCCCTTCCCACCCTCGGTCTCCTCCACTGTGATCTGAACGCCTCGTCGAGCAGCTATGCGCCCGTGTCGGCGGCGGCGCTGCGCAGCCGACCGCCAGGGCTCTGGCTGCTGGGCCACCTGCACGACCCCCGCCTCCACCATGCCGCAGGCGCCGCCGACCTGCTCTACCCCGGCTCACCCCAACCACTCGATCCGGGCGAAGCCGGTGCGCACGGCGTCTGGGTCGTCGAGACGAGGGGAAGTGACTTCGGTGAGCCCCGGTTCGTTCCGGTGGCGACGGTACGTTACGAGGCGCGGGATGTCGACGTGGCGGGCCTCACGACGATCGACGCGGTGAAGGCCCGGGTCGTCGACCAGGTGGAAGCGCTGCGCGAAGGGGTCCTGCTCGAGTCCGGCACGCAGCCGGAGTATCTCTCCATCCGGCTCCGACTCACAGGGCGTACACCCCTGGGCGCCCGACTCGTCGAGCGGGAGATTGTGGCCGATGCCGGCGATCTCGACATCGGCGGGCAGGTCCGCTGCGCCGTCGACAGGGTGACGGTCGATACGCAGCCGGCGCTGGATCTCGACGACCTGGCCCGGGCGGCCGATGCGCCCGGCACTCTCGCCGCGCTGCTCGTCGCACTGCGGGACGGCACGGACGACGAGGTCACGAGAGCGCTGCTCACGCGCACCCGGGAGGCGGCGGAGCAGGTTGGCGCTGCCAGCGCATATCTCCCGCTACGGGCGCGGGCGACCGCTTCACGGCCGACGGAGACGGCCGACGTCCTCCGCGCGCAGGCATCTCTGCTCCTCGAGGAGCTGGTGGGCCAGAAGGGCTCGGGCTGACATGCCGGACTCGCTTGCGCTCCGTGAGATCCATCTGCGGCGGACTCCGGGCTTCCCCCGCGGCGGACCCACCCTGGATGGGTTATCCCCAGGGATCAACATCGTCTTCGGGCCGCAGCAGTCCGGGAAGACCTCGACCGCCGACGCCATCCACTGGCTGCTATGGCCGAGGACGGCTCTGCCGCACGCCTCACTCGATGGGCGGCTCGACATCGGTGGCGCGGCCTGGTCCGCGGAGCTGGACGGCGGCAGGACGCGCTGGCAACGCGCCGGCGGAGACGCCGCGCCACCACCTCTGCCGCCCGCCGAGCAGCGTGATCGGTATCGGCTCGCCCTGCAGGACCTCCTGCAGGAGGAAGGGGGAAGCTTCGCCGAGGCGATCGCGCGCGAGTCGGCCGGTGGCTACGACCTCGCCGCTCTGGCCGAGGCCGTAGGTGCTCGGAGTGTGCCCATGCGCAGCGGAGCGCTTCAGAAGGCACTGGACGCGGCGCGCGGGAAGCTGAAGGAGGCAGAGGCGAAGGAGAGGGCGGTCCGTGAAGACGAGGCACGGCTGCCGGATCTCCGCGAGGCTCTGGCCGAAGCGCGCCAGGCCGCATCGCGGAGCCGCCTTCTCGAGCTGGCGATCACCCATGCGCGGGCGGAGGAGCGCGAGGCCGAGGCGCGGGTGAAGCTGGGGGAATTCCCCCAGCAGATGGCCCGGCTCCAGGCCGACGATGCCGACCGGCTCGGCCGGCTCGCCGCGGAGATCGCCGAAGCCGAGGCCGGCGTCGAGGCCGCTCGCGGCGCGGTCGGTGCCGCCGAAGCCGCGGCGAGCGCGACCGGTCTCGACGAAGGTGTCTCACCGGGCGCGATCGAAGCCCTGCAGGAGGAACTGCGCCTGCTGGAGGAAACCGCGCGTGAGATCGACCGCCTTCGTGCCGAGCGGGGGAAAGCGCGGGGGGCAATGGACAGCGCGGCCAGGTCCTTTGCCGGTGTGCTGAACGATGAGCGCCTGGCGGTGCTGAACCTGGACGGCGTTCGGGAGCTCGAGGGGCTGTCGCGCGAAGCTTCGGAAATTCGGCAGCAGCGGTTCGCCGCCGAGTCCGTCATTCGCTCGCTCGGCGGGGCCGACCAGGAGATCGACGCAGTTCACCTCGCCGAGGCCGCCTCCAGCCTCTCCGAATGGCTCCGCACGCCCGACCCCGCCGCCGTCCGGGATCGGACGCGCTTCAGCAGGTCGATCGCGATCGCCGCGCTCATTCTGCTGGGCGCGGCTTCCGTACTGCTCGGCGTCGTCTTCCATCCCGCCTTCCATCTGCTCGCAGCCTGTGCGTTGATTTTTGCGGCCTTCGTCTTGGCGCGGGGCGGTGGCGCGGGGGACGAGCGTGCTGCGATAGAGCGGCGGTTTCAGGAGCTGAACGTCCCCGGGCCGACCGCGTGGGCGACGGACGGCGTGCGTGATCGCCTGCGGGAGCTGGAACGCGAGCGTGCAGCGGCCGAGGTGGCGGCGCGGGAGCACCGCCGCTGTGGGGATGCCCGCCAGAAGCTGGAGCTGATCGCGCAAGCCGAAGAGGAGCTCCGCCAGCGCGCGCGCGGCATCGCCGATCAGCTCGGCCTGCCCGCGGAACTGGAGATCGAGAGTCTTCACTGGTTGGTCGAGCGGATCCTCCGCTGGCAGGCCGCCCACGATGGGGTGACCGCCGCTGGCGAAGCGCTCCACGCTGCCGAGGCCCAACTCTCGAGTCGGATCGCCGCCACTGCCGGAACGCTCCGTCGGTTCGGCTACGATGGCCCCGACACTCTGTCGGAGGTTCGCAGCGGCCTCGAGGCGCTCAAGCGCCGGGCGGAGGCCTGGCGCATGGCCCGACGTGACCAGGCGATGGCGGAAGGCGAGATCGAGCGTCTGGAGGGCCAGATCACCCGCGCCCGGCAAGCGCGGAGCGACCTGCGGGAGCGCCTCGCGATCGATGTCGCCGCAGAGCCGGAGGTCGAGCGGTGGTGTGCCATGCTCAACACTTACCGGTCCGCGGACGAGGCGCTTACGGGGGCGCGAGCCGCGACGCGGATCGCCCGTGAAGCGCTGGAGGCGCACGACCACTTCCAGGCCGCCTTGCTCGAGATGGAGATCGGCGTTCTCAACGAGGAACTCGAGAGTCAGCGCGCGCGCGCGGCGCGGCTCATGGACCTCGAGAGTGCGATCACCGAAACGCAGACGCGGATCACCGACGCGCGCAGGCGGCACGATGTCGAGGCCGCTCTCCTCGACGTCGATCGCGCCGAGGAGAACCTCGCGCTGGCGCGGGACCGCGACGTGGAAGCGATGGTCAGGCAGCAGCTGATCGACTTCCTGCGGGAGAAGACCCGCGACGAGCGGCGCCCGGAAGTATTCCACTGCGCTCGCCGGTGGTTCGCTCGCATCACCCGTGGCCGCTGCGAGCTGGAGTTCGATGAGGGCGAGCCGGCCGCCTTTCGCGCCACGGATACCGCGACCGGCATGGGGCATTCGCTCGACGAGCTCTCCGGCGGAACGCGTGTCCAGCTCCTTCTCGCCGTACGGGCGGCCTTCGTGGAGACCCAGGAAGCCGGGTTGCGCCTCCCGCTCCTTCTGGACGAGACGCTCGCTACCGCTGACGACCAGCGGGCGGCCGCGATCATCGAGGGTCTGGTCGAGATGGCGCGGGCGGGACGCCAGGTCTTTTACTTCACGGCACAGGCTGACGAGGTGGCCAAGTGGACGGCCGCGCTCCAGCGCGACTCGGTGCCCCATCGCATCGTCGACTTGAGCGCCTCGGGCAGCGCGGCGAATCCGACGGCTCCCCCCGAGTGGCTCGACGTGGCGACCGGCGCTCCCGCAGTCCCGAACGCCGCCGGACACGACCACGATTCCTACGGCCGCGCGCTCGGGGTAGCTCCGCTCGACGCGATCGGTCAGGAACTCGATAGTGTGCACCTCTGGTATTTCCTGGATGATATCGCTCTCCTTCGCGAGTGCCTCTCGCTCGGCATCGAGCGCCTCGGGCCGCTGCGAACCTACCTCGAGCATGCGGGGGCGGACGCGATTCCTCGGCTGGACCGGAGCCGTCATCGGCTCGACGCCGTTGCCAGAGGCCTCGGGGCGTTCTTCGCCGGGTCCAGGATCGGGCGCGGCAAGCCCGTCGACCGACCAGCGCTCGAGCGCTCCGGCGCCGTGTCGGACAAATTCATCGATCGGGTCGCCCAGTTGGCGGATGAGACGGGTGGGGATGCTCGGCTGCTGATCGAGCGGCTCGAGAACGGCGCCGCCGAGCGGTTCCGGACGGACAAGCTCGAGCAGCTCCGCGACTACCTCCTCGACAACGGGTACCTCGATCTCGAGGAGCCGCTCGCGAGCGAGGACCTGCATGCGCGCGTCGTGGCGGCGATGAGCCCCGAGCTCGGGGCGGGAGTCCTCGCTCCGGACGATCTGTATCGACTGCTCCGGCGGCTTCGTGGCCCGCACTCGATCCCCTCCAGCGGGGGAATGGAGATCGCCTCTAATCTGCCCTGAGCCGCCGCAGGTCGTTGGGCCGCGCGAGGGCCGGGCTCCACAGGTCTCCCACGGTCGCGACGCGCGCCGGGACGGTGTCGACCGTGAAGGCACCGATGTCGAGCTGGTCGGTGAGCTCGTCCCAGGATAGCGGCGTCGAGACCATCGGCCGATCCTTTGCCCGCGCCGCGTACACACCCGCGACGGTCTTCCCCAGAATATTCTGCAGGTAGTCCACGTAGATGGTCCCGCGGGGCCGCTTCTTCGTCATCCTCTCCACGGTGGCCTGCTTCGGGTGCTTCCGCGCGACGCGGGTCGCGATGATCTGGGCGACCAGGGTGGCGGCGTCGAGCGGGACGCCCCGGGGCAGTGGTAGATAGATGTGCAGACCGGTCGACCCGGACGTCTTCACGGCCCCGTGGAGTCCAAGCTCGTCCATCTCCTCCTTGACCCAACGTGCGACCGCGACCACCTGCTGGAAGTCGACGCCCGGCCCGGGGTCGAGGTCGAGGACGGTGTAGTCGGCGGTCGACAGGTCGGTGACGCGCGAGTGCCAGGGATCGTAGGAGATCGCGCCGAGCTGGATGGTGTAGAGAAGTGTGGCCAGCGTCCCGCCCACCAGCCGCCGCTGCGCTTTACCCTCGACCTCCAGGGTGTCGACGCGGACGCCGGTCGGGACGGGATCGGGGGCGGTCTGTTGATAGAAGGACTCCCCCGCCACGCCGTTGGGAAAACGCTTGAGCACCAGCGGCCGGTCCTTCATCCACGGAAGGATGTGCTCGGCCATGCGGGCGTAGTAGAGGAACAGGTCGCCTTTCGCGTGGCCGGTCTCGGGGTAGAAGACCTTCTCCAGGCTCGTGATCGGTAGCGAGCCGCCGCCAACCCTGAGCTTGCCCTCACCGGAGCGCTCACGGATCTCAAGGATGCGCAGTGATGTGGGCGTCTCCGGCGCCGCCTTCTCGTGATCGCCGACCCCGTCCGGCCTCTTTCCGTCGCCGGCGCTGCGATCAACCCTGGCGGCCAGATCCTCGCGCACCACCTCGGTGGGGTCCTTGTCGTCGCGGATACCGATGAAGACCGGCTGCCTGAGCTTACCGTCCCGCGTCCACTCGTTGAACTTGACCTCGACGACGACCTTCGGAGTCGTCCAGTGCGCACGCTCGTTGGTCTTCGGTCGCTCGGTGAACGGCGGCGTCTTCCGCTCCAAGCGGCTGAGGCGACGGTGCATCTCCTCCAGCAGCGCCCCGGTGAAGCCCGCGCCGGTGTGCCCCGCGTACACCAGCTTGCCATTCGCATCGTAATAGCCGAGCAGGATGGCGCCGAGGAACTTTCGGCTCTTCCTCGGTTCCGTCCATCCTCCGACCACGAGCTCCTGGCGATTCTCCAATTTCAGCTTCAACCAGTCAGCCGAGCGCTGGGCGGTCCGGTAGGGCGCGTCCATCCGCTTCGCCACCACGCCTTCCCAGCCCTCTCGCCTCCCCCTCTTGATGAGCGCCTCGGCATTCCGCGACGTCTGTGCGAGGCGGACGCATTCCGTCTCCCGGGTGGCGACGACCTCCTCGAGGGCGCCGCGACGCTCCGTCCAGCGCTGCGGGACGAGCACGTCCGTGCCACGCAGGAGGATGTCGAAGGCGACGAACGCCGCGGGACTCTCCTCCGCCAGCCGGCGGACCCGTCCGGCCGATCGAACGTGCATACGCGCCTGAAGCGCTCCGAAGCGCGCGATCTCTCCGTTGTCGAGGGCGACCAGCTCACCGTCCAGCACGAGCGACTCGCCGACGTCCTCCACGAGAGCGGACAGCGCTTCGGCCACTTCGGGGAACTGGCCCGACTTGTCGTGGCCGTTCCGGGTGACCAGCGCGACCCCCTCGGCAGTAGCGAAGGCCAGCACGCGGATGCCGTCGTATTTCGGTTCGAAGACCCAGTCTCCGCTCGCGGGGATCTCCGTGCCGGTACGCGCCAGCATCGGGCGGAGGTCGGGGAACTCCGTCGAAGATCGCTTCTTCGCAGACCGGCCGGCGAGCTTCGGCTTGGATCGATTCGATTGCCAAACGCGCTTGCCACCCGCGCCCGCGGCGATCTCGTCCATGGTGCGGCCCGAGACGACCGACGTCTTCACCTCTTCGGTGACGTCCACGCCGGAGTCTGCTTCCGCGTCCTTCTGCTTGATGAGCAGCCATTTGGAACGGACCCCGCCTTCCACGCTGTCCGTTCGGACCAGCGCGAACGACCCCTGAAGTCGCTCCCCATGGAAGGTGATGGAAAGCTTTCCCTTTCGGTATGCCCGCACGACCGTCTCTTCAGGCGACTCGCCTGATTCGCAGTCGTCGGGGGTGTACGTCCCGACGTCCCACAGCATGACGGTGCCGCCGCCATACTCCCCCTCGGGGATGGTGCCTTCGAACTCGTTATAAGCGATGGGATGGTCTTCGACCTCCATGGCGAGGCGGCGTACGTCGGGGTCGAGACTGGGCCCCTTCGGCACCGCCCAGCTCCGCATCACGCCCTCCATCTCGAGCCGGAGGTCGTAGTGCAGGTGTGAGGCTGCGTGCTTCTGTACGACGAAGCGTAGCCCATCGCCCGAGGCCGGCGAGGACGCCCTACCCGCCTCCGGCTCGGCGGTCTTGCCGAAGTCGCGCTTCTGCCGGTATTCCGACAGGGTGGCGGGGCCCCGCTCGCGCCGCGAGTCGCTCACTGCTTCTTTCGGATGGCCGCTACGAGGTCGTCCTTGTTCATCTTGCTGCGTCCCTCGATGTTCAGCGATTTGGCCCGGTTGTAGAGCTCGTCCTTGGAGCGCGATTCAAGACCCCGCCCAGGATTGCCCGTCCCCTGACTCGTCTTGTTGGGTGTCCGGCCGCTCTCCCGGCGATCCTTGTTCACCGTCCGAGCGGCGATCTCCTTCGCACGGTCCTTCGGCTTGCCTCGCTCCTGTGCGCTCTCCTTGATGTGCTCGTACTTCCTCTCGTCCTTATTGCTCCACGATGGCATGGCTCCCTCCTTCGGTCCTTGGCGTTCGAAGTGACTGTACCCCATCCGTTTATGCAAAATGCGGGCTGCTGAATCGGATGGGGTCCGCCGGGGGGTCCCGCGCTCGATCCGGGCAGCAGTGCCGCGGAATCCAGCGTCCGGTCGGTGCGCCGTCGGCCGCCTCCCCTTGTGCGTGCGCGGCTCGCTTGACAACTTTACCGGCGCTCTCCTCCAGCGTGGCCCACCGCTACCGCGTACCCGGCACGCCATGTCACACGTAATCGCGATCGCGAACCAGAAGGGCGGCGTCGGTAAGACGACGACCGCCATCAATCTCGGCGCCAGCCTTGCCGCAGCCGAGAAACGTGTTCTCGTGATCGACATGGACCCACAGGGCAATGCCACGAGCGGCCTGGGCGTCAACGCCGAGGCCACCAAGGCGTCGGTCTATGGGGTGCTCCTGAACCAGCTCCCGCTGGGCTCGGCGATCGTCCGCAACGTGCACTTCCCCTTCCTCGACGTCGTACCCACTACGACCAGCTTGGTCGGGGCCGAAGCCGAGCTGATCGGGCAGCCGCAGTGGCAGTTCCGCTTACGCGAGGCGCTCGACGGCACGCGTGACATGTACGACTTCATCCTGATGGACTGCCCGCCCGCTCTGGGCGTCCTGACCCTCAATACGCTGGTCGCCGCCGATACCGTGCTCATCCCGCTCCAGGCCGAGTTCTTCGCCCTGGAGGGGCTCTCGCAGTTCGCCGAAACCCTGCGGGTCGTGAGAAAGCACCTCAACCCGCGCCTCGGGGTCGAGGGGGTGCTGTTGACGATGTTCGATGGCAGGCTCCGGCTCGCGCAGCAGGTCGCAGAGGAGGCCCGGTCCTACTTCGGCGGTCGGGTGTTCCGCACCGCGATTCCCAGAAATGTCCGGCTGGCCGAGGCCCCGAGCTTCGGGAAGCCGACCCTGCTTTACGACGTCGCCTCCGGCGGCGCGCAGGCGTACCTCTCGCTAGCCCAGGAGGTGATCCTGCGGTCGCCGATGATGGACGTCGACGGCCACCGCGTACGCGAGACGCAGGAAATCCTCACCGGATAGCTTCATGGAGCACGTTCGCGTCGTCCGCCTCCCTGATCGCTTCTATCTGCCTCGTCGCACGTACTCCGGCCAAGAGATCTTCGACGTCGTCCCGTGGGATGGCGCCACGGATTACGTAACGGACGGAAAGCGCTACGGGGTCATGATGGCCGGCGGCCACGCCCGTTGGTTCGAGGAGAGCCGCGCCGCGCAGTTCGCGGAAGACTTCGCCGGTGTCGACCTCGAGGCCCTCGTCGACGGCTTGCAGGAGTACTGCCGGCGCTATCGCGTCCTGCAATCCGTGTGGAAGGAAGACCTCGAACTGCTGGAACAGCTGCGATCCGGGCAGGTCGAGCCGGCGGAACGTGCGGAAGAACGGCCTGAAGATCTCGCCCGGGACCCCGGGCCGGCGAGCCTGGAGGCGGAGCGCAAGGAGGCGGACGCGAACGTTCGCAATTTTGAGTTCTGAATGCTGGATCTCGTCCTGGCAGGCGGCTATGGGGGCTCCTCGTGGTTGATTCGAGATTCGCGATCTGAATTCAACATTCCCTGAAACCGAGCCCATGAGCGCAGACAAGCTGAATTCCGATCCGGGCGTGTTCGAATTCGACGAGTCGGTGGTCCGCAACGCTCTGATGAAGGTCGTGGGCGTCGGCGGCGGCGGCGGCAACGCCGTGAACCGGATGATCGATGAGGATCTGGAGGGCGTCGACTTCGTCTCCGTGAACACCGACGCGCAGGCGCTGAAGAGCAACAAGAGCGGTACGAAGGTGCAGATCGGGCGGAAGCTGACGCGCGGCCTCGGGGCAGGCGCGCGGCCGGAGATCGGTCGGGCGGCGCTGGAGGAGAGCCGCGAGGAGGTCGCCGAAGCGCTCGAAGGCGCAGACCTGGTCTTCATCACCGCCGGAATGGGCGGCGGCACCGGCACCGGGGCAGCACCGCTGATCGGCGAGATGGCCCGTGATATGGGCGCCCTTACCATCGCCATCGTCACCAAGCCCTTCCTCTTCGAGGGCCGGAAGCGCCTGCGGCAGGCGGAGGAAGGACTCGCTGAACTGAAGCGGACCGTGGACACGATGATCGTCGTGCCAAACGAGCGACTGCTGTCGGTGGTCGGGCAGGGCACCAGCTTCAAGGACGCGCTGAAGAAGGCCGACGAGGTCCTGCTGCACGCCACCCAGGGAATCAGCGACCTGATCCGCGTGACCGGCGAGGTCAACGTCGACTTCGCGGACGTCCGGACCGTCATGAGCAATCGGGGTCCGGCGCTGATGGGATCGGGCTTCGGACGGGGGGAGAATCGCGCGATGCAGGCGGCGCAGGAGGCGATCAGCTCACCGCTGCTCGATGACATCAGCATCCAGGGTGCGGCAGGGGTCCTGATCAACATCACCGGCGGAATGGACCTCGGCATCGACGAGGTCACCATCATCAGCCGGATCATCCAGGAGGCCGCGGGCGACGACGCCGAGATCATCTTCGGCGCCGTGCACGACACCGACATGATCGAAGAGGTGCGCGTCACGGTCATTGCCACCGGCTTCGGCCCAGGTGCAATGGATTTCGAACCGAAGAAGCCGACCAGATCGCGTTCGAACGCCTCCCTCGCGGCTCGCCTGCGGGCGGAGGGAGCGCCCGACGCACGCTCCCAGCCTTCCGGGCTCAACCTTCAGGGCACCCGCGTCGTACGACCCGAGAAGTCCGATGCCGGGGGCGCAAGATCCGATGGCCCGGACCAACAGACCGATCTCGAGATCCCGACCTTCATTCGACGGCAGATGGACTGACTCCCCCCCGCCCGCGCCGGCCGCCGCTCCGCGGAGGTCCGCGGGACGGAAACGTCTGCACTTGACCGCTTCCTACACTCGGGACTTCCACGCCCACCCTCTCGATTCTCCCTGATTCACTACGGCTTTTCGAGCCCGTGGACGATCCTGTAGTCACCAGCTTTTTTGAAAAAACTCACTACGACAACTACTCTGGAGATCCGCTGCGCACGCTCTCTTTCGGCCCTTCCTCAGCATTCTGGGCGGGCCCGAATCCGCTAAGCCGTTCCAGGGCAGGTGTTTGCATGTAAGTACATGTGAGTGAATCGCTTACGACACACTTGACGAGCGAAGGCCGGAGGTGTATACTGGGCTTCCCGTTCTCAGAATGTCATGTCCTGGCGGCTGACCTGTACCCCTGCTCGGGCCCGCCCCTATTTTGCATTTTTGCATTCTCTCCATGTCAGATCATTCTGCCTCACCTGCGTTTGAACCGCTTCAGCTCACGGTCGATGATCTCCCATCGGACGTCGCCCAGCAGATCCGCGACGCTCAGGTCCAGGATCCGGAATTCCTGCGGTGCATCCTCCTCTATGGCATCACGCACAAGACGGTCTTCGAAACGTTGAGCCGGGCTTGGACGGGGTGATTGACGACGGGAAGGATCTCGCTGTTTGCCCCTGATCCCCGCCATCGGCCATCCATGAGGTCGTGGAGCGGCTTGGCGGGAAGACGCTGAGGATCGAAGGAACGGTTGACTACGTGTGCCCCCGATGCTAGCGTACGGATCCTGGCATGGATCTTGTGCCGCTTATGGGCATGCGCAGAACTCTCATCAATTCCGAGCTGTCGGAGGAAGAGCTCCGGCTCCTGTACCTGGACTGGTGCTCGGCTCAGGTCGCCAGGCGGTTCCTTGAATTGAGCCATGACGAGGTCTGGCTCCGCTCCAATCTGGCGGCCGCTCTGCCCGCGGCACCCACCGAGGCGCGGGGGGGCGAGAGCGGCTCCCAGGCCCCCCTTGATCGTATCCCCGGCTATCTCGATGTCGTCCGCAAAACCACCCTCGTGCTCGCACGCGAGATGAACCTCCCTCAGTTCGCCGACTGGAAGAAGGAATATCTCGAGGATCCGGACGCCTTCGACGTCGAGTTGATGCGCCGTAAGTAGAAGCGAGACAGTTCGATTCATCCGCCGCGTTCATTCCTGACCGCGGCTTTTTTGTTTCTGCCGGCATGATCCTTCCACTCCACCCTCTTGATATTCGGGTTCTCTTCGGGTACACTGAAGGACGGAACAACCTGCCCCCCGCGTGCCCTGAGAGCGCCGGGGGGTTCGTGCCCCCGGGACCCGCCGGAGTGATAGCTGATAGCTGGGAACCTCCTTATGTCCGCACTTGCCGACCTGCGACGCGTTCTCGAGGCGCGCTTTCCGAATGCGGTGCCGCTGCCGGAGCGGACGGTTCCGCAGATCTCGACGGGTCTGGAGGCGCTCGATCAGATTTTGCCGAGTGGAGGGTTGCCGAGGGGGCGTTTGTCGGTGTGGGCGCCGGGGATCGGGGGGGGTGCGGTCTTGAGGTCGGCCTGCATGCGGGCAGTGGAGCGAGGCGAGCGGGCGGCGTGGGTGGACGGGATGGGATGGGAAGCGCCGGGGATGGTCTGGTCGGGTGTGGCGGTGGCGCGGCCGCGAACGGAGGTGCAGGCGTTGGAATGTACGGAGGAGCTGCTGCGGTCGGGTGGTTTTGCGGTTGTGGTGCTGGTGGGGGAGGGGAGCACGGGTGCGCAGCGGGTGCGATTGTGCCGGGCGGCGCGGGAAGGGAGGTCGGCGCTGGTGGAGCTTTCGGCGGAGCCGCACATGGCGGCGGTTCGGATGTGGGGGCGGGCGTCGGCGGAGAGTTTTCATTGGCGCGCGAACGATCTTGGCGAGCCGGTGGCGGTTGAAGCGGTGACGTTGCGGGTGCGGGTGGCGGCGGCGGGGTGGAGTCGGGAATCGGACGTGGCACTGATGGTGAGCAATCATGAGCATTCTCTGTCTCTGGATCCCGGATTGGCGGATCGGCGAGGAGTCCTCCGCTGATCTGACGCCGCTGTTCCTCGAAGAGGTGCCGCGGCTGGCGGTGGAGGAGCGAGGGGTCGTCTGGATGGACGTTCGCGGGCTGCCGGCGGAACGGGTGGCGAGAAGGTTGGTCGAGCGGGTGACGGAGCGGGAGGTGGGCGAGGTGAGGGCGGGGGTGGGCGCCGCGCCGATCGTGGCCGAGGCGGCGGCGCGCTTCGGGGGTGCGGTGGTCTCGGTGGTGGAGCGGGGCGAGGAGGCTTCCTTCCTCGCCTCGCGACCCCTGGACCTGCTGACGGCTGATGGTCACCTGCTGGACCTGCTGGCGGGTGCCGGACTGCGAAGCTGCGGGGACCTGGCCGCGCTGACCGCGGAGGCGGTCGAGGTGCGATTCGGAAGTGAGGCCGTGCGAGCCTGGCGCCGCGCGCGCGGTGACGACCGGCGGGTCCTCTTCCGACCCATTCCTCCTCAGCGGCCGCATGCGACGCTCGATTTCGTCGATTATACCGTGCGGGACGCCACCCGTCTCGTCTTCCCCCTCAACGCGCTGCTCGATCAGGTATGTGAAACCCTGCGGGCGCGTGCGCAGCGGGCGCGCAGCATCACCCTCACCTTCAGCCTTTCGGATGGCGGGAGCGCCAGGGAAGTTCTGCGCACGGCGCGGCCCACCGCCGATCGCGCCCTCTGGGTGCGACGACTTCGCGCCGCGCTGGAGAAGGTACAGCTCGGGGACGCGATCTCGGGAATCGCCCTCGAGGTGGGATCGGTCGAGCCGGTCTCCGCCCTTCAGGGGGATCTCTTCGATCGCGGCTTCGCCACCGCTTCGTTCGTCGAAGAGGCGGTGGCCCGCCTGCTGGACAGGTACCGGGGGCTCTTCGTGCGGCAGCGCTCCTCCGGGCACCCCCTCGCCGAGCGCCGAACGAGCTGGGCCGACCTGACACCCGAAGACGTGGCCAGTGGAAGCGCGGAGGATGAGAATGCCGGTCCCCCGGCCCTCGCGCTTCAGCTCCTGACGGCGCCCCGTCCGATCCGCGTCCGCACCCGAGGCCGTCGCGATCATCTCGTTCCCGTCCGCTACCTGGAAGGGAAGCAGTGGCTCGACCTCAACTCCGCGGGCCCGGACCGGATCTCCGGTGGCCACGAGGAGGCGCGACCCTATGCCCGCGAATACTACCGCTGCGTCAGTGATGCCGGGTCGCTGCTCTGGATCTACCGGGATGCGATGGAGGAGCGATGGTATCTACATGGGTGGTGGGATTGAGGTTCGGTGGTCGGCGGCAGTGGCCCGTGGAGTGGAAAATCAAATCCTTCATGTCTTCGGGGGCGCTGGCTACGGCGGTGCACCACAGAGGACACAGAGGACACAGAGAACCGCCTTGAAGTAGTCTATCAGCAGGTTCTTGAAGCCACACCCAGAGCGGTCCTCTGTGTCCTCTGTGGTGCGCCCGTCGTTAGAGAGATACCCTACGGACGCCTTCCTTGAGCAGCGGCACGTTGAAGTTGATGAGGAGCCCGATTCGATGACCGGAGAGCTTCAGGTAAGTGAGCATCTGTGCGAGGTGGATTCGCTCGAAGCCGCTGACGGACTTGATCTCCACGACTACGGTCGACTCCACCAGCAGGTCGATGCGATAACCGCACTCCACCGGTTTCCCATGATAGGTGATCGCCACCGGCAGCTGCCGCTGAACCCGGAGTCCGCGCTCCATCAGTTCCTGAAACAGACACACTTCGTATGCGGACTCGAGCAACCCCGGCCCCAGCTCACGATGCACTTCAATCGCCCCCGCGATGACCTGTTCCGTCAGCGCATTCACATCCACATCCAGTCCTCTGTGACCTCAGTGTCCTCTGTGGTGCACGTCGTTCTCCATTAATTATGCCTGGATACGTCGAATTGAAAGGCCGCAGCGCATTCTCTTTTGGCGATGGAGCCACCAGCGCCGAGGCGTTGGCGGAGCGTGCGGCGGAGTACGGCTATCGGGCGCTTGGGCTCGTCGACTCGGCGGATCTCGGGGGTGTCATCCGTTTCGCGCTGACGGCGCAGTCGAGAGGTGTGAAGCCGATCGTGGGGTCGGAGCTGCGGGTGGAGGGGCGGCCGATCGCATTGCTGGCACGCAACGAGGCCGGGTATCGGAACCTGGCTCATCTGGTCACGCAGGCGCGGCTGGAGAGTACCCGCGGGAAGCCGGGCCTGACGGTGGACGAGGTAGGGGCGCGGAGCGAGGGGCTCCATCTCCTCACCGGTTCCGCGATGGGCGAGATCCCCGCCTTGCTGCGGACCGGTGATGCCGAGGCGGCGCGGGAAAAGCTCGCGTACTGGCGTGAGGTGTTCGGCAGCAACCTGGCCGTCGAAGCCCAGCGTCACCACGTATCGGGTACCGAGGAGTCACTCGCTCAGGCGCTGATCTCACTGGCCCGCGATTCGGGCGTGCGCTGGGTCGCCACGAACGAACCACGGTACCTCGACGACCGCGGCCGTTGGGTCCATGACGTCCAGACCGCTCTGCGGACAGGTCTGGACGTGCCGACGGCGCGCCGCCAGGGGAAGCTTCTGCCCAACGGGGAATGGCGACTCAAGTCACCTGCCGAGATGGCTTCGCTCTGGGAGGGCTGGGAGGATGGACTCGAGGAGAGCGTCCGCATCGCCGCGGAGTGCGATTTCTCGCTGCGCTGGCTCCGCCCTCCGCTCCCCCACTTCCCCATCCCGCCGGGGCACGACGACGACTCCTTCCTCCGAGCTCGGGTGTACGCCGGCGCGGCGGAGCGATGGGGGGAGATCGATGACAGAAGGCAGCGGCAGATCGAGCACGAGCTGCGGGTGATCGCCCGGCTCGGCTTCTCCGGCTTCTTCATCATCATGTGGGATGCGGTCCGCTTCGCCCGCTCTTGCGGTATCCTCTGCCAGGGCCGCGGCAGCGCCGCCAACAGCGCGGTCGCCTACTGTCTCGGCATCACGGCGGTCGATCCGGTCGAGCACGGTCTCCTCTTCGAGCGATTCCTCTCCGAAGCGCGCACCGACGGTCTGAACGAAGCGCCGGACATCGACGTGGACTTCGAGATGCATCGGCGTGAAGAAGTCCTCGATTACGTCTACGGAGCCTACAGCCGCCAGCATGCGGCGATCGCCTGCGTCACTCAGATCTACCACGCACCCAGCGCGCTTCAGGACGCGATGCGCGCCCTCGGCTACCCGGCCGAGCTGAGCTTCAAGCTCTCCAAGCGTCTCCACTGGCGCTCTCCGGCCGACGGGGCGGACGGGCTCGCCGATGGGCTGGGCCGGGAGCATGGCTTCGATGTCGAGGACCCGCGCGGCCGCGCCGTGCTCGCCGCCATGCGCGCGATGGACGATCTGCCGCGCATGCGCTCCACCCATCCCGGCGGTTTCGTCCTCTCCTGCCAGCCCCTGGGGGGGTACATCCCCATCGAACGGACCACCATGGGGCGCACCATTCTCCAGTTCGACAAGGACGACCTCGACGCCGCGGGCGTTCCCAAGTTCGACTTCCTCGGTCTGGGCGGGCTCTCGGCCGTCCGCCACTCGTTCGACGCCATCCAGGCCTTTACGGGCGAGCGGCTCGAGCTGTACAACCTTCCGCAGAACGATTCCAAGACCTTCGAAATGATCACCCGCGGTGAGACGATCGGCACCTTCCAGATCGAATCGCGCGCACAGATCGCCTCGCTCGTCCATACCAAGCCAGACCGGCTCTACGACCTGGTCGTGCAGGTCGCGCTGATCCGGCCCGGACCCATCCAGGCCCAGTTCGTTCACCCGTATACCCGCCGACGCCGTGGGGTGGAGGCGGTGGAGTTCGCCCATCCGGACCTCGCGCCGATTCTCGAGCGGACCTATGGGATCCCCATCTTCCAGGAGCAGGCGATGGCGATCTCCATGGCGCTCGGCGGCTACACCGCCGCACAGGCCGACGAGCTGCGCCGGACGATGGGCAACCACCGCAAGCTCTCCAGACTCCAGAACGCGCTGGAGCAGCTACGGCAGCGGATGCAGGAGCGCGGAGTGCCGACCGGGACCGCCGAGTCCATCGTCGAAGACCTGCTCAGCTTCTCCAACTACGGCTTCCCCGAGAGCCACGCCTGGAGCTTCGCGCTCATCGCCTACGCGACCGCGTACCTCAAAGCACATTACCCCGCGGCCTTCCTGCTGGGGCTGCTCAACGCATGGCCGATGGGCTTCTACGCACCCGCCACGCTCGTCCACGATGCCCGCCGCGCAGGCGTCGACGTCCGCCCTCCGTGCCTCGCCAGCGGCGACTGGGATTGTACGCTCGAGCCGACCGCCGATCCGCGAGAACCCGCTCTGCGCGTCGGGTGGCGCCACATACGCGGACTCGGCGAGAAAGCGCGCGAACGCCTCCGGCTGGCCCACCTGAGCGGCCCCTTTCGCTCCATCGACGACGTGATTCGACGCGCCGATCTCGGTCGCGCCGAGGCCCTCCACCTCGCCCGGGCCGGCGCTTTCGAAGCCTTCGAGCCGGGTCGCTACGCCGCCGCATGGGAGGCGCTCCGCACAGCCGGCGACCTTCTGCCCCTCGCGCCCGCGCGCAACCTCCCTTTCCATCCCGAGGAGCTCCACGGTCAGGAGCGAATCTTCCTCGATTACCTCGCGACCGGTATCTGCGTCGAGGGCCATCCCATGCAGCACCTCCGTCAACGTCTGCGTGGCGCCGGCGTCGCCTCCAGCGCCGACCTCGCATCCGACCCCGTCGGCTCGACCGTTCTCACCTCGGGTCTCGTCATCGCCAGGCAGCACCCCGCCACGGCAAAGGGGACGGTCTTCCTACTGTTGGAGGACGAGTTCGGCTATATCAACGTCATCGTACCGGCTCCTCTCTACGAGAAGAACCGGGAAACGGTGCGTTTCTCTCCCTTCCTTCTGGTGGAGGGTCGATTCGAGCGGGAAGAGTCGGTCTTGAACGTCGTGGGCAGGCGATTCCGCAGGCTGGAAGTCGAAACTCTGGAGTACAGCTCGCGAGACTTTAGATAAATTTTGAATTTTGAATTTTGAATTACGGTAGCAGCCTGGCTCTAGCGCCTGTGCCGCCCGACACGAATTCAAAATTCAAAATTCAAAATTGCCGTTTGGCCTATCGCATCTCGGCGTCGCGATTCACCATGCCTTCGGCGATGTTGGTGAGGCGCTGATCGGTGTCGCCCTCTTCGGTGAGCGTCTCCTGGAGGAGCTCGGCAGCCCGGTCATGCCCCAGCCGACGGGCGAAGGTGCGGGCGGTGCCGTAGCCGGCGATCTCGTAGTGCTCGACACGCTGGGCCGCGCCGATCAGGCCCGCATCGCGCACATCCGCCTCGGCATCGGAGTCGAGTAGCTCCTCGCCCTCCTTGATGATGCCCGCCATGCCCTTGCACGTGTGACCCTTGATGTCGTAGCCGAGCTCATCGGCGATCATGTCGAGGCGCCGCACCTGATCGCGAGTCATCCGCTCGTGATCCTCGAAGGCCTGACGCAGCTCCTGATGCTCGGTCGCCTTGGCCATCTTCGGTAGGGCCTGGAGAATCTGTTGCTCTGCGCTGTAGAGGTCCTTCAGCTCGTGCTTGAAGAGATCTCCCAGGTTGTTCAACTTATCCATTCGCTGTCTCCTTGTAGTACTGAGTTTCATTAGCATTGACGCCTCGTAGGCGCCCACCTGATAGTTGCAAGAGCGGTGCCCTGCATGGTGTTACGACCAACCACCGACGCGCTCTCCCGTGGACGGGACCGGAAGCTTCGACGGCTCAGCCACGGAAGCGAATGAGTCACACACACTTCAGCAGTTGACGAAATCATGACCGGACTCGCCATCCTCCTCCTCCTGCTCGCTGGGCTCTACGTCGCCATCGAGCGTGGCCAGAGTCCGAAAGACCGTGTACTGCGATGGATGGTCATCGCCGGCGCGCTCATTCTCGCATTCC
Source organism: Gemmatimonadota bacterium (assembly GCA_040905505.1). Classification (GTDB taxonomy): domain Bacteria; phylum Gemmatimonadota; class Gemmatimonadetes; order Longimicrobiales; family Longimicrobiaceae; genus WHSP01. The sequence goes on from JBBDRL010000103.1 coordinate 55,867, forward strand.
TGCTGGGTAGCGGCACGGTCGGGTGAGTGGAGGATGGGGAGCGTGGCTCAGAGAACGAGCCTGCGTTCGCCCGGATGACTCCCAACAGGACGAGGGACCCGAACTCTCGACCGCCATACGGCGGCCAGGTACAGATCCCTCGTTGATTGGGCTCGCTGTCGTAGGCGAAACCCTATTTCCTCATCACTGCTCCGGCCGTACCAACGGCAGCGGGCCGCCCGGATCAGCCTCAGCCGTGCCCGCCCTCAAGGACAGCGGGGGTAAGATCGGCATTCTTGGACAACCCGAGCGGCCCGTCTGTTCGCACCCGATCCGCGCCACCTTACCCCCTACTTCAGGCAGGACTCCGGCGGTCGGGGTGCAGCCATTCTGGATGCGAGTATCGGCCACCGGCAGGCGGAACTTTAGCGCGACGTTGCAAACTTGAGGATAACCTGCCGGACAGCCGATTTCTTGATCTGCCTCGGTCCAATAGTGGCGCTGTGGTCACATGCCGCGGCCGCCCACTCGGCGGGGCGGCTCCGGCTGGGGCGCGGCAAGCAGACCACGGTAGGGCGGGAGAGGTGATGGGCTACTGTGCGACTGCGCGGTCGCGGGCTGCGGCGTGGGAGAGCGGGAGGGTGATCGTCAACGGCTCAGTCGGCCGGAGGGGAGCACGGGCTCGTACGGCGGGTATCGGTGACGTGGATGATCTGCCATCCGGAGTCACCGCGGAACAGCTGAACGGCGTTGACGCCGCAGTGGCTGAAGGTGTCGTCGAGAAAGAATGCGTACTGCATCCAGGCGGTGGCGAGATTGCCATCGACCCGGATCTCCAGGTCCCACGTGCGCTCGTTCCAGATCTGAGTTCTGGGTGTGCCGATCGCCTCCACGAAAGCGGAACCGGGGATCGTCTGAAGGGTTGGTTCGCCGTCCTGGACGCTGACGCTCTGGAGGCGAGCTTCCGGGTGGAAGATGGCTGCGGCGGCGTTCCCATCAGCGGTACGCATCGCATCGAACAGCCGTGTGAGCGTCGCCTCCACCTGCGACTCGGCGGCCTGGCCGCTGATCGTTGGGGCACAGGCCAGAACGGAAAGGAGCGGGAGGATGGCGACGGCGAATCGTATGCGCATGGAGCGATCTCGGTGTGGGGAGTGTCGATAGAAGGGTCCGGGATTCACCGCCATCCGGAAGATAGTGGCCGGAGGCGACCGCGTCATGGTTTGAGTTCCGGCGGCTCGCGTGAACACTCGTTGTGCGTTGTATCCCGCTCAGGCATCGGCTACTATTATCGTGCAACCAGCATCCCCATTCATCCATCCATCCATCCATC
>JBBDRL010000103.1:57278-67889 GCA_040905505.1 Gemmatimonadota bacterium
CATCCATCCATCCATCCATCGACCGGACGAGGATCGTGCATTGAACGCAGAGCACACGACGGAGGCGTCTGAGATCCGCGGCGGGGGCGACCCGCTAGCCATCATGTACGTGCTGGCCGCCGTCGCGATGGGTATCGGAGCGTTGATCGTCGTCGTCCTGATGTTCGTTCCGAGCGATTGGTCGCAGCGGCGGAGCGCGGAGGACGTATGGGTGCCGGGCCAGACCGAGTGGGAGCCGCTCAGCGTCAGCGCGGGCCTCGATGAGCCGGTCGGCGTGACAGAGGTTTCACCGGGGCATTACGTGGTGGTGATGGAGGCTTACAACTGGGCGTTCCGGCCCAACGAGATCCGGGTCCCGGTAGGCTCTCAGGTCACCTTCCGCGCGCGCTCGGCTCAGGACTATCACGGTCTCGCGCTGGTCGGGACGCCGGTCCTGCTGTCCCTGCAGCAGAACACCATCACGGAGGCGAGCCACACCTTCGAGGAAGCTGGCGAGCACCTGTTCGTCTGCTCCGAATACTGCGGAGCGGGCCATGTCTCGATGACCGGCCGGGTCATCGTCCAGTAGCGCACAGTCCCCGATAGCGAGGTCGAAGCCCACCGCCGCCCAGGGCCCTTCACGGTCCGGGGCGATTTTTTCGTGGACATCCGTCGGGGCACCCCCTATACTGGAGTCTGCAAAGTTCCCGGCAGGCATCTCTCCCCACCTGCTTTCCATCACCCCGTCCGGGGTGGCAACTTCAGGATCTCGAAACTCGGAGGAAGATGAAGATGACGAGAGTAGCGCCGCGCCTCCCGCGGCAACGAGTTCTCCGGCTTTGTCTCCCGATGGCGCTGCTGCTGCCGATCGTCCTGGCGAGTCCGGCCGAAGCACAGGATCGAGGCTCACCGCCGGGTGAGTGGCACTTCCAGAGCGGTGACGCCTGGGGCACCCGGTATTCGCCGGCGAATCAGATCAATGGGAGCAACTTCGAGGATCTCGAGGTCGCCTGGACCTGGCGCGGTGACAACTTCGGCCCGCAGCCGGACGGCGTTTCCCGTTCGACCCCGAGCTACATCAACGGAACGCTCTACACGCTCGCCGGCTACCGGCGAACGGTGGCGGCGATCGATCCGGCGACGGGTGAGACGCTCTGGACGCACCGGGAGCCGCACACCACGCGGTGGGATCGCTCGATGCGCGCCAACTACGGTAAGGGCGTCGCCTACAACGAGGTCGACGGGCGCGGCGTGATCTACTACATCTCGCCCAGCTTCTTCCTGCACGCGCTGGACGCGAAGACGGGACAGCCGCTCGAGAACTGGGGTAAGCCGGTGCCGCTCGAGGGATTCCCGAGCACGGGCGTGGTCGACATGATCCCGGACCTGATCGGAGACTGGGGTCCGTGGCAGAGCTGGGAGGAGCCGTACGACCCGGACTTCGGCATCCCGCGCGAGCTTGGCTACATCACGAGCTCTTCGCCGCCCATCGTCGTCAACGATGTGGTCGTCGTCGGCAACTCGGCCGAGCAGGGCTACAACCAGACGCGGATCGAGAACGTCCCTGGCGACATCCTCGGCTACGACGCGCGGACGGGTGAGTTCCTGTGGAAGTTCAACGTCATTCCGCGCCCGGGTGAGGTCGGTCACGAGACCTGGGAGAACGACGCCTGGCAGTGGACGGGCGACATCTCGTCCTGGGCACCGCTCTCGGCCGATCTGGAGCGCGGGATCGTCTACATCCCCACCAATCCGCCGACCATCGACTACTTCGGTGGATTCCGGCCGGGTGCGAACCTCTTCGGGACCAGCGTCATCGCGGTCGACGTCACGACCGGTGAGCGTGTCTGGCACTTCCAGACGGTTCACAACGACCAATGGAACTACGATTTGCCGAACGTGCCGATCCTCGCCGACCTAACGGTCGACGGTGAGGAGATCCCGGCACTGATCCAGACGACCAAGCAGGGGCTGATCTTCACGTTCAATCGGGAGACGGGCGAGCCGGTCTGGCCGATCGAGGAGCGACCGGTTCCGCAGACCGAGGTGCCGGGAAACTGGACCAGCCCGACGCAGCCCTTCCCGACCTGGCCGGAGCCGTTCGAGCCGTTGGGCCTCACGGATGAGAATCTGATCGACTTCACGCCGGAGTTGCGCGCGGAAGCTCGAGAGATCATGAGCCGATATCGTATCGGTGGACCGTACATGCCGCGGCTGCATGTGGGGCACGATTCGGGAGTGGAGGCGAACATCCGCTGTGCCGGGGGCCTGAACATCACCAACCCGGCGGCACTGGATCCGACGACCGGAATCCTTTACGCGTCCCACGGACCGAGCTGCGGCGGCGGGTTTCTCGCCCCGGGGGCGGACATGGACCTGCCGGACGATCTGATGACCACCGGCACCACGATCTCGCAGTGGGTTGCTGGGCCGGGCGGCGGGATCACCGGTCCGCAGGGACTTCCCATCTACAAACCTCCGTACAACCGGCTGTCGGCCTACGACATGAACACCGGTGAGCGGATCTGGTGGATTCCGATCGGCGAGACGCCGGAGAACGTACGGAACCATCCGGCGCTGCAGGGTGTGGACCTGTCGAATACGGGTGGCGGTCGGTCGTCGATCCAGATGATCGCCGGCGACCTGCTCCTCACGACAGGCGGCGGACCCGCGGTGCTCCATGCGTGGGACAAGCTCACTGGCGAGCATCTGGGGACGATCGAGACCCCGGCGCCTGGTCAGTACGGCATGATGAGCTACACGCACGAGGGCAAGCAGTACATCGTCCTGCAGGTCGCCGGCGGCGACAACGGCATGTCGGGATCGCTCGCCGCGTTCGCGCTGCCGTGAGTATTTCGGCCGAACTTCGTACCGGCCGGTAGCTGTTCACTGAACTAGCCGCTGCCGGAGTGGAAGACGAGCCCGGCGCCATTTGGCGCCGGGCTCGTCTTTATAAGGATCTCTTTTTCGTTCAACCTTTCGGACGATCGCTGTTGGAACGCGACGGCAAGCAGGTGGCGGCCCACCGCACCTCAGAGAAACGGTGAGATGATGCGGGCAGCGGTCTCCTGTGCTCGCTTGACTGCCCCGCGCTGCGCCAGCCGGTCAAGTGAGACCTCCGCCGCGAACTCCAGGTCGTCGAGGAACATCGATCCGAGCTGGCGACCGAGCTTAGCGCCGCGCGCGACCAGTACGACCTCGTCGTTGAGGACCAGCGAGCGGTTGTCGAAGTTGATGGTGCCGAGAAGGCTCCACCTATCGTCGGCGACGAGCGTCTTGGCATGGATCATGGTCGGTTCGTACTCGTAGATCCGAACCCCGGCCTCGATCAGTTCACGGTAATGCGCCCTGCCCGCCCACCATGCGACCGGGTGATCGGTGTTCTCTCCAGGCGTGAGGACGCGGACGTCGACCCCACGCCCCGCGGCATCTTTGAGCAGCTTCCTCATCCCACGCGTGGGGATGAAGTAGGCGGTGGTGATGTAGAGCCGCTGGCGCGCGGACGCGATGGAAAGCACGAAGAGCCGCTCGGCCCTGGTGGTGCCGAGGCCGGGTTCGGTGTACATGATCCCGGCTTCCTCGCGCCCCTTCGGTTCGCCGCCGCCAGCGAAGAGCGGCTCGCCCACCAGGAGCTCGCCCGTCGAGTCGGCCCAGTTGACCACGAACGCGGCCTGTAGTTGATTCACGACGAGGCCGCGCAGCCTCACGTTCGTGTCGCGCCACTCGCCCGGCCTCCGCCCGCCGCCCGACCAGTTGTCGTCGATTCCGAACCCCCCCGTGTATCCGATCCTTCCGTCGATCACGACGGACCGGATATGGCTTCGCTGCTGCACCTTGTAGAGGGACTTCCACTCGAGCGGCCGGAAGGTCCCCGTCTGCACGCCGGCCCGGCGCAAGCTCTCGCGGTATTCCTTCGGCAATCCCTGAGAACCGAAATAATCGAAAAGACAGTATACCCGGACGCCGGCGCGGGCCCGCTCCTCGAGCACCTGGCGGATCCTCTCGGCCAGCCGGCCCGGCTTGAACCAGAAGACCTGCAAGGTGACGAGGTCTTCCGCATTCTGCAGGTCTTCGATCAGGCGTGGGAACAGGCCGTCCCCATTGGGCAGCACCTCTATCGTGTTCTCGGTCGAGAAGGCCGTGTTCGTCAACCGCTCGAACGTCTTGCAGAAGAGATCGCTGCCGGCCTCGAGCGTCTCGCCCGCTCCGTCGACATCTTCGATCGAGCGGATCGACGCACCGCGAGCGAAGAATTGGAGTGTGATACCGCCGACCAGGGCGAGGAGAACGAGCAGCAGGATCAGCGACATCGGTGGGCCTGGGGCGAGAGGAGCCGTGTCGGGGCGGGTCCTGGGACGCCTCGCCCCGGCTGCGATCCGGGTCGCGGGGTCGCTACTGCCCCTGCACCAGGCGGTTGCGCAGCACGCCCACCCCTTCGATCTCCACCTCGTAGACGTCTCCCGGCTGCATCGGCTGCGTCGTTCCCATGGTGCCGGACCAGATCAGGTCGCCTGCTTTCAGCGGAAAGTAGCGCGAGATATAGCTCACCATGTGATCCATGCCGAACAGCATGTCGCCGCTGTTCTCACCCTGGCGCACCTCGCCGTTCAGCCGCCCCTCGATGTCGAGGCTCTGATAGTCGAGCCCGGTCACCAGCACCGGCCCCACCGCATTGAACGTGCGGGTTCCCTTCGCGCGTACCCACTGCGTGTCGTTCGCCTGCCAGTCACGCTCGCTCCCGTCGTTCCCCGCGGTGACTCCGAAGACGTAGTCTCCGGCCGCCTCGACCGAGACATTGCTCGCGTCCCGGCCGATCACCGCGACCAGCTCCGCCTCGTAGTGGAAGTTGGTCGACTCGGGCGGGCGGATGATGTCTTCGCCCGTCCCGATGATCGAGCCGGCCGGAACGATGAAGATCCCGGGATACGGGGCCGGTTCACCCGTGATGTGGCTGCGGAAATTGAAGGCCGTCATGTATACGTTCGCCGGATCCACAGGAGCCTTCAGGGTCACCGCGCTGAGCGGAATCGCCTCGCCGGGCACCATCGACCCGCCGAGATACGGCGCGTCGGTCAAAGGATGGATCGTCTCGTCTGCCAGGTGGCCCCAGCGGACCTCGCCGGCCTGCTCGAAGCGGACATAGGTCTGAACCCCCTGCTGCGCTTCGAGGCCGCCGGCGTATGCGGCGACTGCGAGGAGACCTGCGACGACGCTGATACGATTCCGATTCAAGGCGCACCTCCTGAAGTTTTCTGGATGTTCGGGAAACGGTCGATCCGGAAGAGGTTGGGCGTCCGGAGGGGCGACGCTATGAAAAAGTCTGGAAGTTTCATAGTAATCGCGGGCAGTCGAGGTCACAATCGCGGCGCTTGTGGGAGGCGCTCCGCCCGCGTCTGCCCCTCGTTCCCGCGCGCGCCGATATGGCCGACCAGCGAAGCGCCCAGGTCTGCTTCAGCGACGGATGGCGGTCAGATCGCGGATCTGCTCGCGTACCGACTGGGCACGACCGGCGCGTTCGAGCGCCTCCCAGAGGCGGCGGACGGTCGGTTCGTCGACCAGCCCTGGCGGCGAGCCGGACCGGCGGGTCGAGAGTCCTTCCGCCTCCCGGAACGCTTCCACCGCATCGATGGCCTCGGCCGTGAAGAGATCAGCCTCGCCATCGCGCTCGAGCGGCTGATCGCCCGGCCGGAAGTGGCCGAGTGCGTGTAGCATCAGCTTCAGCTGCCATACGTCCGCACCGCTGAACTGCTGGAGCGTGCGGAAGCCGAGCGTCTGCGAGATCGTATCGTGGATCCGGCGCAGCTCGCCGATCGGATCGGGATGTTCGCAAACGTTGATGTCGGCTGTCACCCCGTCCGGCCGCCGCGAGCGGCCCGGCCGCGGGTCGGCGACGACGACGGCCGCCGACTGCGTGCGCCCCGCGCGCCGGTCGCCACCCGCGCGCTGACCGGCCGCGAGCGCCTCGATCAGCCGATCGGCGAGGTGCCGGCCGCTCTCCGCGGTGCGCTCGAAGCTCGTCGCCACCGAGTCGAGCACCCCCGGCCCCACCAGGATGTTGCCCTGGGTGACGTACCACTGCCCCGCCCGGTCTCCCGCCCAAGCGCTGTTTTCCGTCCCGGTATGCTGAGCCGAGCGCCCGTCGATGGCGATCACCCCCACCTGCCGCCGCTCGGCCGACTCGTCCTCCGAGAGTAAACCCTGGAGTGCGTCCCGGGGCGCTACGCCCGACTCGAGGAGCGCGAGAAGCTCAGGGCCGTACGCCACGCGAGTCGAAGCCTGGGTGGCGACGGCGCCGACGCCGACGCCGACGTGCGGGACCGCGTTGCCGACGCAGGGCACCCGTGTCGTCACGGCAACACCCGTCTCGCCCGTGACTGGGTCGACGGCCGCGATCGAAAACGTGCTGAACTCGAGCGGATCGCCCCAGGCAACGGGCTCCTGAGCCTCGAGCCGAACAGCGGTAGCGAGCGTCAGCGCAATAATGGTCGCGGATGAGCAGAGCGGGATGGGCATGGGCGTACGCGAGGAAGGGTGGCGGAAGGCACTTCTGCGCGGGGCGACACCGGGTTGCGGCTCCCCCTCAGGAAAGTAGCACCGCCTCGATGAGCCGGGGAAGCGCCGTCTCGTCGGAAAACTTTTAATCAACTCGTACCGTAGTGGCATCTAAGACATGTATCCAGATGCGGCCGTGAAGCGTACGAGGCCCGCTTCCGACCCTGACATATCACCCGGCTCCGCGCCCAAGATCGAATGTATACCACTTCTCGTCTGATACTGGCGGCGATTCCCCTGCTCCTGGTCCCGATCGCCGCGCCGGCCCAGAACGGCACTGCGTCCTCCGATCCGAACGCTCCGCCGGCCGCCGAGGCGGGTCGGCGCGACGGCCCCGTCCAGATTGACGGGCGACTGGACGAAGATGCCTGGCAGGGGGCGGTACCGATCACGCACTTCCGCCAGTACGAGCCGGACGAAGGTGCGCCGGCGTCGCTCCCGACGGAAGTGCGCGTGCTGTACGACGATCAGGCGTTGTACATCGCCGCGCGGATGACCCAGCCGGACGGCGTGGTCGCGCCGCTGGCGAGGCGGGACCAGTTAGTGGACGCGAGCGGGAACAACGGCTCGTTCAACTCGCTTACGACCGACAAGCTCGTCGTCTCCTTCGACCCGTACCACAATCATCTGGACAACGTGCTGTTCGAGGTGAACCCGGCGGGTGTCAGGGGTGACCAATACAACGGCGACAGCTCGTGGGATCCGATCTGGGAAGCGGCGGCGAGCGTGGATGCGGAGGGTTGGAGCGCCGAGATGCGCATCCCCCTGAGCCAGCTCCGTTTCTCGCCCGACGAGACCCAGACGTGGGGAATGCAGATCTGGCGCTACATCGACGCCCGCAACGAGCGCGACATGTGGTCGTTCTGGAGCCAGACCACACAGGGCGGGCCGGCGTTCTTCGGGGAGCTGCGAGGCCTGGCGATGGCAAAGCAGCCCCGGCAACTGGAAGTGCTGCCGTACCTGGTGACCGGCAGCACGCTCCGGGACCAGAGCTCGACCGATCCTTACCTGGAGAGCCGCGAATTCCGCTTGGGCGTCGGCGGAGACCTGAAGTATCTCCTCACCTCGAACCTTACGCTGGACGCGACCTTCAACCCCGATTTCGGCCAGGTGGAAGTCGACCCGGCTACGCTGAACCTCAGCGCCTTCGAGACCTTCTACGAGGAGAAGCGTCCGTTCTTCGTCGCCGGCGCGAGCGCGTTTCGCTTCGGCCGCAACCGCTGCATGTTCTGCACGCAGGGTGGTGGCGTGAGCGCGTTCTACTCCCGTCGGATCGGCCGTTCGCCGCAGCTGCTCGGCGGCCTCGACGATATCTCCAGCTACGCCGACTCGCCGGAGAACACGTCGATCCTGGCGGCGGCGAAGGTCACGGGCAGGACGCAGGACGGGTACACGGTCGGCGTGTTGAACGCGGTCACGGGTGAGGAGAGCGCGCGCTATTTGCCGGAAGAAGGAGGGGCCGAGCAGACGCAGGTCGTCGAACCGTTCACCAACTACTTCGTCGCGCGCGTCAACAAGGATTTCGGCGACGGCTCCAGCACGTTCGGCGGCATAGTCACCTCCACGCTGCGGCAGACGAACGATCCCATGGTGCGGGACCGCCTGCGCGGGCACGCCGAAGCCGTCGGGTTCGACTGGTACCATAGCTGGAGCCGCCGGGATTACTCCTGGATGGGGACCACCCTCTTCTCGAACGTCGGCGGCACCTCCGAAGCGATCGCCCGCACCATGCAGTCGAGCGCCCGCTACTTCCAGCGCCCGGACCGGCGGGTGACGGGGGACGGCCTTTTCGATACCCGCTACGACGCATCGTCGACATCGCTCCAGGGCTACGGAATGTACACGCGGGTGGGGAAGGACGGCGGCGGCCGGTTACGCTGGGAGGCGATGTCCGCGGTCCAGAGCCCCGGGCTCGAGGTGAACGACCTCGCCTTCCAGAACCGCGCGGATTACCTGTGGTTCAACGCGAATGTCGGCGGCAACTGGACGACCCCGACGAGCTGGTACCGCAACGTCTTCAACTCGATCGGCGGGTCGACCCGCTACAACTTCGATGGCGACCGGCTCGGAGCGACGTTCCAGGCGTTCTACGGCATGCAGTTCCTCAACTACTGGAACCTGCGAACCTTCGTCATCCACGAGACCGACGCGTACGACGATCGACTCACGCGGGGCGGCCCGGTGGTGCGGTCCAGTGGCGCGACGATCGGGAACTTCGGCCTCTCGACCGACGCCCGCTCCCCCGTCGTCCTCGACCTTCAGGTCGAGGGCGCGCTCGGCAACCACGGCGACCGGCGGTCGCTGACACTGCGACCCGGCATGGCGATCAAGCCGTCGCCAAACGTCTTCGTCCAGCTCTCACCCAGCTACTCGTTTTCGGAGAACGTCGCGCAGTACGTCACCCGCGCCAGCGACCCGACGGCGACGGCGTTCTACGGCGAGCGATATGTCTTCGCGTTCCTCGAGAGCCGAACACTCTCACTGGAGACGCGCTTGAATGCGACGTTCACCCCGAACCTCACGCTGCAACTGTACGCTCAGCCATTCATCGCAACCGGCGACTACTCGCGCTTTCGCGAATTCGCGGCCCCGCGGTCGATCGAGAAGCTCGACTATGGTAGCGACATCGGCGCCATTTCCTATGACGAGAGTGCCGAAGAGTACGACGTCGATCCGGACGCCGCGGGGCCGGCGCAGTCGTTCACCTTCGACAATCCGGACTTCACCCGCCGGTCAGTCCGCGGCACGGCTGTGCTCCGCTGGGAGTACCGGCCCGGTTCCACGCTGTTCTTCGTGTGGACGCAGGACCGCTCGGGCTCCGACGGCGTCGCCGCCTTCGATACCGGCGCCGCCCGGTCGCTCTTCCTGGACGATCGCGCTACGAACGTGTTCCAGATCAAGGCGACCTACTGGATCGGGTGATCCTTTCCTCGGCTTCGTAGCAAGCCAGTGGACCCGCGACTCGACCTAACCGCGAGTCGCGGGTCCTCTGCGTCGGCCTCCCTGTGTGCTTCGCGCAACTCGCTGTCGGCTGCGCCCGGCCCGCCCTGGTGGGGGTCGGGGATCGATGGCGGCGATCCAGGAATATCAGACGTTTACGGGCGGAGGCGGCGCACCCGTGAGGTGACGCCGCAGGACGTCGGGGCGGACCTATAGTATTGATATGGCGAGAGATATGGCATAGAGATCGCAACGGCAAAGCGCGTCATACCTGCTCCACAACATCGCCAGAAGTTCAGATGAAGTCGTTCCAACTGAAAATCGTCGTCGCCGCCGCTCTCCTTGTCGCGGGATGTAGCGACAGGGACCCCGCGGCGCCACTCGGTCCGACTGGGTCGGTGCCGCCGACTCACGACGACGTCTGGACCTCCGGACCGCCCGCGTGGTCGATCCAGCCGAACATGGATCTCTCGGGCGTCGTCCCCTGCGGTCCCGCCCACGATGCGGAGCTACGATACGAAGGCGAACCGATCGGGACAGTCCGGATGATGAACGACGAGACAGCCCTCTACGTCACCTACCGGACCTCGGACGAGTGGTTCATCTCGAATACCCTGCTGTCCCTGTCACCAACCACGTACGGCATCTACACGGACGCGACGGGCCGGGCGAGCCCTTGGGCCTTCTCGCGGCAGGAGGAGCAGTGGCCGGTGGTGCAGGAGCACACGACGGTGATCCCCTACTCCGAATACAGTGTCAGCGCCGGCGAGGACCTGACGATCGTCGCTGTGGCCGGCCTGGTCCATCGTCAGTCACTCGTGGAGCCATCCCAATCTCCAGAACCTGTCGGAGGCCGACCTCGAGCGGGAGCTCGTCGACAGCAAGGAGTGGATCGAGGATCACGGATACCGCGGCAGCAACATCTTCATCGTCCCGTTCCACAGTTGGGGTGAACGCGAAAAGGACGCGATCCGGCGGCACTACGAGGTGGCGCGCGGCTACACCGTCAACCAGTTCTGGCCTGACAGCATGATGGTCTGGCCGGCGCCCGACGCCTACAACATCACCGGATACGAGCCGGAGTACGCGCCATTCACGACCTCGAACGGGCGCAACAAGGTGCGCGCATACCTGGAGCGG
>JBBDRL010000103.1:67989-74924 GCA_040905505.1 Gemmatimonadota bacterium
CGCGCCATTCACGACCTCGAACGGGCGCAACAAGGTGCGCGCATACCTGGAGCGGGCGACGCGCGAGGGGCGGTTCGTGGACTTCTTCTTCCACAGGATTCGCCCGGAGCAGGCGGAGGGATTTCGGGAGCTGGCGGCGGTGTTCGCCGACTTCGCAAGCGTGATCCGGCCGTACCACGAGCTCTTTCCCTGACGCCCACGCTCGCCCGGGTGGCGTCTCGAGATTCGGAAAGCTTGCCGCCAGCGCCCCGGATGCGGATCTTTGACGATCCTCATCTCGCCTGACCCGGAGGCAACGAATGGATCGCAAGCTCGTCTGGAGTGGACTGGCGTTCGTAGGCGGAGTCGCCCTTCTCCTCCTCGGTTCGCCGAGCGCAGCCTCGGCTCACGTATGCATGGACTTCCCGCTATCGAGGGTCGGAGCCGAGTGCGTCCCGCGATCACCTCAGAAGGTCGGGCCGTGTCCCGTCCCACGCGGCGCGGACGCCAACGTCTTCCGCCCGGGTCAGAGCATCACCGTGCGCCTGCGCGAAACGATCGATCATCCGAGTCACTACCGCATCGCCTTCGATCCCGACGGGGAACGCTTTCGGGACCCGGAAGCGGTCGACGACACGGAGAATGATTATCCCTACGTCCTCCTCGACGGAATCCCCGACGACGAGGCAGCCATCCAGGAAGTGGAAATCACCTTTCCTGAAGTGGTGACCGAGGACGGTACGCTGCAATTGATCCAGGTGATGCACGACAAGGGTGGGAACGGGTTCGGCGGGGCGAGCGGTGGGGCCGACGACAACGACGATATCTACTATAGCTGCGCCGACATCGCGCTGCGGGCAGAGACCGCAGAGGCGGGTGGTCAGCGAGGTTCCCGGCTGCCACTGCCGGTGATTGCGGTGCTGCTGGGCCTGAGTCTCTGGGGCGTCGGGACGAATCGGGCCGCCGAGGTGAATCAATTGTGATGTCGGCCAGACGGTAACGCGCGCCGCGCCGGTCTCAGGCGCGGCGCGCACGGCGGTCTGTTCGTTGGCATGCGGTGCAGAGGCGTTGGCCGCCGCGTGGCCGCTGAGTGACGTTGTGCCCCGGTAGCTTTGCAGCAGGTTTGGCTTCCACGAGCGTCCGGCATCACCTCGCTGCGCGTGCTCATCCGTCCGGACCTCACCCGCGATGCGCTGTACTCCTGCCGCAGACTTTCGACGACGTCCCGACATCTTCAGAGCGACGGCGCTGGAAGCGGAAAGACGGCTACGCGCTGGTCGGAACGGGCGCCCGCGCGCGAGTCGTGCAGCGGACCGCTCCCCTGCGCCAATAATTACGACGGCCTCGGAAGCTCCTGACAATGTCAGACGCTTTCGAGGCCGGTCAGCTCCTGCGGTAGGACCTACGACCCTCTGATTAACAGCCGGGTCACGCGGGGCGGGGAAGGCGGCAAAATGGCGTGAAACCTCGATGTTCCGGAAGAGCCCTGCCGGAGTTTTGAGGGGGGAAAGGCGGGTTTGGGGGGTGAACCTATCCCAGAAGTTATCCCACCTCGCGTGTGTGGCGCGGCGGTTTCCCTTCGCACGACCACGCGGTGCGACGGTCGGCCTGACGCGCTGGAACTCCTTCGATAGCGCACGCACGGGCAGGCGTTCTCCGCCCATTTTCCGGCGCACGTCGAGCCGGGGTGGACACCTGCCTCTCAAATACCCCAAAGGAGGAGATAAGGGGGCGTCGAACCTGCGGCGATTCGACGCTCCCTTATCCTGCCCGTGTGTCCTGTCGTCGCGCTCGGACGGAGCCCATTAGACACCGTCCGTCAGCCGGCAAACTGGACATACAGGCTTCACCTCAGTTCGGAGGAGCTCCATGGACGCGCACCAGAAGACGCCACCGGCTGCCCAGGAAACACCCGACGACTCGCGCTTGCTGCGAGGCATAGGTATGGGCGACTCAGACTCTCTCCAAGCGTTTTTTTTCCGGTGGCATAATCGCTTTCGGCTGGTGGCATTAGGCATTCTTCGGAACCAGGATGACGCGGAGGACGCAGCCTCCGATGCGCTTCTCCGGGTGCATCAACTCGCCTCCGCCGGCAGCTTTCCGCATCGTCCGGAGGACGCGACCCGCTGGATTGTGAGAGTGGCGCGAAACTGTGCCTTCCGGCAGCGTAGTGAGCGACCGACTGTCCACGGCGAGTGGATCGAGCGTCTCCCTGCACGCGACCAGACCGTTGAAGGCGATTCTGATCCTGAGGAGGATGATGCGCGACAGACCGCGATTGCGAGAGCCCTCCCGCAGCTGCCGCGCAAAACGCGACGCGCGGTTCGGATGTACTTCGTTGATGGCTTATCCTGCGCCGAAATCGCCGAGCGCCAGGGAGGCACAGCTGCCGGAGCACGTAGCCGGGTGGAGAGGGGAACCCTTCAAGTCGTGGCGATCACGCACAGTCGGCGCCGTGGTAGCCAAAAAGCAGAGCACGCGGATAACCTCTCGCCTCAAGAGCGAGCTCATATCCGCAATACCGCCGCTATCCTTCGGGCGCATGCTCCACACCTCGGTACTCGCGCTGTCGCAGCGGAGGTGTGCAGGCGGACCGGGATCTTCATTCTACCTGAGTCCTCATCGGCATCCCTTCTCATGGATCTGCACCAAAGGAGGACCGGATGAAATCTCGAGCCATTTTCCCTGCCGCTCCTCCCGTCTCTCCACTGGCCGAGGGCGTGCTGATGTTTGAGGAGTCGGACCCGGATGCTTGCGCGCTCCTGCTGCCGTTCGACGGCGAACTGACGCCTGACAGAGTCGAAGTCCGGGCACGCAGAAAATTTCCTGAACTGTCGCCCAGGGAGCGTGAAGAGCTCGTCTCACAGGCGGTAGCGATTCAGGACATCGTCGTAGCGGAGGTAGCGGCTCGTGGCGGGCTGCTGCCCGGAAGGATCGCAGCGCAGACGGTATCGGGGGAAGAGAAAGTTCGGCGCTGGACGATGCTTGCGGAGGCGTTGGAACTAGACCCCGGAATGACGGCTTCCACAGGGCTCGAGCTGCTGAACGCAGAAGGAGGGGTACCCGTGGCGGATGGCACCTTTCACAACGGGTATTGGCGACAGGCACTCGAGCGCCTTCCATCTCAGGTCCGACAACTACGTGAGGAAATGACGGCACGTCGTCCAGGCAACGGAAAGCTCAATCTCCCCTCGAGTCAGCGGGCTCAGGTAATTCAACTAGTCGCGGTGATCAAACGGGATCAACCGGGGTGGCACCGCGGCCAGATAATGGATGAAGTGAGGAAGCGTACGCCATTCCAGTTTCAGGATCCGGTCGCATTCGGGCGCAACTACGTGGACGCTACGGAGCCTGCGCCCGCCGAAGCAACGATGCAGGTGGAGCCCGTTCAATCCGAGGTGAATCCGGAGGAAACACCCATAAAGGGCTCCCGGCATGCCAGCGCATTCTCGGACCAAGAAATACGGGAGAACGAAGGACTCGAGAGTCCGTTTCACGCGCTACTCGCCGTTGCCGATCCACTCGTGCCGGCGGAGCTAGCGCGGACGGATGACGGGCGGGTTCAGATTGGTCTCAATCTTCAGCCGATGGATGCTGCCCGGTGTTACCGGCTGATGAGTCTGATCTATGCCGAGATGGAGACGATGGAGCTCGAGAGCGCGAGGTAATCGGAGCGGGTACCGTCGCAATGGATCAACATGGGAGAGGGGGCGCGCCAGCGCGCCCCCTCTACTAAAGGGAGGCGGCAATTCGTCGCAAAAAAGTGGGGTTGAGTACCTCAGGCAAAAATCTGAACGGCTCTAAGAATTCACGCGACGATACCGGCGATTCGGAAGGGCCACTGAAAGGCTTGACGAGCGCGCATCTGGCGAGTACCGTGTGGCCGTGAGGCACAAAGCAATCTTTTCCTGCCAAACTCCCCTTATCAAGGGGATCGTCACCACCCACCATCGTCTCCTCACCGGGCATGCTACGTGCTCCGGCTAGTTTTGGCGTGCCCGCCCGTGTGCGGACGTGCCCCCCACGGAGCCCCGGCTGGGGCGGGAACCACTTGAGGATCTGGTCGCGGCGATTCTTCACAGGCTTGCACGGAGACCAGATCCGCTGCCAGGTGAGGTATGGTGGGTGAGTAACGCCGTGCTGAAGATCCTGGATCCGAACACCACGGAGCACCCGATTCTAGTGGTTGGAGGACCGAACCAGAATCGAGGCCCGGTAGCTGTGGCTCCCGGAACTCGCCACCAGAGGGATGATATTCAAAATCGCCTGTTTTCGGTTGACCCTGTCGATATTCAAGAGGGAACTGGGGGAGGGGGAACGCTCGAGGGTACTACTTACTTTCTGATCAATCAGCCGATTCGAATACAGCAGCAGCACCTGCGAAGGAAGGTCGGCAGGCTCCGCGAACCGATCTATCAGGCGTTCCGGACTAAGCTGGCCGCGATTCGTCGCCTTGGCACGTAGGAACTCAAACGTTTCCAGGGTTTAATAGAAGACATGGAATCCTTTACTTCCGGTACTCTTATCGGCCGGATCTGCGCTGTCGGAGCCGCCCCGGGAGCTCAGGCGCTTGTAGTCGCAGGACCGTTCGCTACGGCGAGCAGGACCTGG
This sequence comes from Gemmatimonadota bacterium, assembly GCA_040905505.1. Lineage (GTDB taxonomy): Bacteria > Gemmatimonadota > Gemmatimonadetes > Longimicrobiales > Longimicrobiaceae > WHSP01. The sequence continues at coordinate 72,580 of JBBDRL010000103.1, forward strand.
GAATTCCTAGTGGTGCCAGTTTACACGCCGAACTTCCCGGGCTTCATTCCCTCCTCTGAAGATGTACCATTAGCGGTCGAAGGACGTACCCTATTCGCCGGCGTCTGGAATGCGCGCCCCGTTCTTCAGGACGATCTAGGATCGATTGCTGGCTTCATCAACGCGGACGAGCTCGAGAAGGTACGTGATGCATATTGGGCTGCGATGGACGGTCGGGGCGTGCCGACGGGGCAAGGGCTTGGCTCGCGCCCGAGATGGTGGCAGCGCCGGCGCATCAGGCGCTTCCAGTCAGGCGAGCTTGAGCGCTGGTCGCATCTCTCAGGCCGAGCCTTCACCGATGATTTAGTTCCCGCTCCCCCCGAAGAGGCTCAAGCGGTTGTCCAGAACAATCCCGGCCAATTGATTACTGTGCGGGAGATAGTTGCCTGGGTCGATGGTATTCGCGGTGAGTGGGTAGGTGGAGCTTTAGAACAGGTGCTCCGCGCCACGTCGCTCACGATTCATGACCAGGATCTTCCGAGGCAGCGAGCGGAGATTGATCCCACGGCGCATGTTGCCCGGATCGTTGTCGACTTTGGCGGAGACGCCGTGCCCGAGCAGGCTGGCGGCACAGACTCGGAGAATCAGTACGAAATCTTCGGCCGTCCTGACTGGCCCAGTCAGAGATTTGACGGATGGAGTGGCCCGGCCCAGGTAACGCGCTAATGCAAGGTGTGCAGCAGTCGGACCAAGCCGGATATCGATTTGATCGCTTACTCGTTCGCGAGGTCGTTTTCCGTGACGCCACGACAGCTTCCGAACCTGCGCCGCTAGGTACGCTCTCGATCGATCTCGGGATAAATACAACTGTTGCGGAGGATCGGGGCTGGTGCGCGTGCAAGCTACGCGTGAGCGTTCAGAATGGCCCCTTTTCCGAACTTTCCGCCACGGTTGAGGGGCGATTCGTGGTGGAGGGTCCTGCCGTGACAGTCGAAATCGAGGAGTTTGCCCGGACCCACGCCCCGGCCATCCTCATGCCGTTCGCGAGGGCTGAAATCGCCCAAGCGACTCGCGCAAGCCGCTTTGGCCAGGTCTTGCTGCCCCCAATCAACGTCGTGGCGATCACGGAAGCTATGGAACCGTCAGAAAAGCATTCTTCGAAGTAGGACGTGCGATTCCCCCGCTAGAGGCTGTCCGTCCGCCAATCTGCGAGAATTCACCCATCCCTGGAAATCCCTTGAGCTCCGAGCGCGAATCCCCCGAGTTCTGACAGACCGCGCGAAGTCATCCCAGTGCCTCATCATCCCTCAAGTCCCTTGTCAGAGTGGGATTCCGGCAGCGCCCAGGACCGAGTATTCACGAGAATCAATATCTCACGCCCCGAATCTCCGAATCCGTGAGACGCCAGCTATGCGAGGGCCCAGTCGCCAGACAGCAGCGCCGCCTGTTCCAGCACCGTTTGGGTCGCCTTCTCCTGCTTATCGGGCGGGTACCCATGTTTCCGCAGGATACGTTTCACGAGGACTCGCAGCTGCGCCCGCACATTCTCGCGGAGGGTCCAGTCGATGGTGACGTTCTTTCGCACCGTCTCGACCAGCTCCCGTGCGATCGAACGAAGCGTCTCGTCGCCGAGCACCTTCACCGCGCTGTCGTTCGTCTCTAATGCGTCGTAGAACGCCAGTTCGTCTTCGGATAGGCCCAGCTGCTCTCCCCGAGCGTTCGCCTCGCGCATCTCCCTGGCGAGCGCGATGAGCTCCTCGATCACCTGAGCTGCCTCGATGGCGCGGTTCTGATAACGCCGGATCGTCTCCTCGAGCATCTCCGCGAAGGAGCGGGCCTGGACCACGTTCTTGCGGCGGCGGGTTCTGACTTCGCCCTTCAGAAGCTTCTGCAACAGCTCGACGGCGAGGTTGCGTTGAGGCATCCCGCGCACTTCGGCCAGGAACTCGTCGGAGAGGATCGAGATGTCCGGCTTCTGGAGTCCAGCCGCGGCGAAGATGTCCGTCACGCCCTCAGGTGAGACGGCTCGGGAGATTATCTGGCGGACGGCGTGGTCGAGGTCCTCCTCGGGACGGGCATCGCCGGGCGCACGTTTGGCGAGCACCGCCTGCACGGCTTGGAAGAACGCCACATCGTCCCGAATCCGAATCGCCTCCTCGTGCGGCACCGAAAGCGCGAACGCCTGCGATAACTCACGGACGGCGTGAATGCAGCGCTCTTTGCCGTTCTCCTGCCTGAGGATGTGCTCCTGTGCCGCGGGCAGAAGTCCGAGCCGCTCCTGCGGTGTTCCGGTTGTCCATTTCGACCGATCGAAGCCATGGAAGAGGCCGCAGCAGATCTCGTACTTCTCGAGCATGACTGCGACC
>JBBDRL010000104.1:0-2258 GCA_040905505.1 Gemmatimonadota bacterium
CCTACCGCAGCATCCTGCCCCCGTCGACCACGATCACCTCCCCCGTGACGAAGTCGGCGCCGATGATGTAGAAGACGGCTCCGAGGACGTCGTCGGGAGATCCGATGCGGCGGAGGGGCGCGCGGTCGGCGAGTTCCTGGATCTCGGCGGGGGTCATGTCGTCCGGCGGCAGGACGGTGCCCGGCGCGATGGCGGCGACGCGGACCTCGGGGGCCAGCGATCGTGCGGCGACCCGTGTCAACTGGATGAGGCCCGCCTTGGAGATCGAATGCGCGGCATAGGCGTTCCACGCCTGAAGCCCCGCGAGGTCGGCGATGTTGATGATGACACCGCGGCCGCCCCGCTTCATCGTCCCCCCGAGCGCCTGCGTCAGGAAGTACGGCGCGCGCAGATTGACGGCGATCGTCTCGTTCCAGAGCTCGGGATCGACCTCGTCGAACCGTTCGGCCGGGAAGACCGAGGCGTTGTTCACCAGGAGGTCGATCGGCCCGAACGGCCGGCTCGCATCGTCGGCGAGCTCGGCGACCGCGTCGGTCGACCGAAGGTCCGCCCCGACGGTCGCAGCTCGCCCGCCAGCCTCCTCGATTTCCCCGACGGCGCTCTCCGCCTCGGCCTTCGACGCATTGTAGTGGATCACCACCTGCGCCCCCGCCCGGGCGAGTCCAAGCGAAACGGCGCGGCCGACCCGCACCGCGCCGCCCGTCACCAGCGCCGTTCTCCCGCGGAGGTCCACTCCCCCACCCCGCTCGAGACCGCTACGCGACTCCGGCATCCTCCTCTTCCTGTGAGAAGACCTTGAGGTTCGTCGAATGGCCCGGATTCACGCGCGCCTTCGGGTTCAGGTAATGCACCGCATTGTTCACCGCGATCGCCGCCTCCCCGTACCCCGTCGCGATCAGCTCCAGCTTGCCGGGATACTTCACCACGTCGCCCGCCGCGTACACTCCCGGAAGGTTGGTCTCCATCAGAGACGAGACCTTGATCGTATTGCGCTCCAGCTCGAGGCCCCAGCTCGCGATCGGGCCCAGGTCGGGCCTGAATCCGAGCAACGCGATCACCGCGTCGATTTCCAGCTCCGTCTGCTCGTCGGTGTCGTTGTTGTAGACGACCACATTCCGTACGCACCCGCCGTCGCCACCGATCGACTCGACCTCGTACGGGGTGAGGATGGAAAGCTTCCCCTGAGCGGCGAGCGCCCGCGCCTCCTGGACCGTCGCACGGTGGGCCCGGAACTGGTCCCGCCGGTGGATGAGCGTGATCTCGCGCGCGATCCCCTGCAGCCCCAGCGCCCAGTCGATCGCCGAATCACCGCCGCCCACGATCAGGACGCGGCGGTCCCGAAAGTCCTCCGGCTGCCTCACGTGGGTGTGGATACCGCTACCCTTCTCGCCGTACAGCTCGTCCCAGCCGGGGCACTCCAGGACCCGTGGATTCAGTGCACCCTTGCCCGCCGTGATCACGACCGTCCGGCTGAGGTAGTCACCCGCCCGAGTTTTCAGGACGATATGATCGTCGTCCCTCCGGAGATCGAGGACTTCAGCGTCCAGAACCACCTCGGGCCCGAACTGCGTCCCCTGCTCGATCATGCTGGCCGCGAGGTCCTTCGCCAGGATCTTCGGGAGCCCGCCCACGTCGTAGATGTACTTCTCGGGATAGAGCGCCATGAGCTGACCGCCGAGCTGAGGAAGGGCGTCGACCACGCGACAACTGACACCACGGAGACCCGCGTAGAACGCGGCGAACAGCCCCGTGGGTCCGCCGCCGATCACCGTCACGTCTTTGATATCGTTATGCCCTTCAGCCACGCCAGCACTCCAGTTCTGTCGAGAGGGGAAATCGTCGCCGAACGTACTGCGGGAGACGACCCCGAGGCAACCCGGCGTCGAGAGTCTCAAGTCCGCCTCCATCGGCGCCGAGAATTCTCCAGCGACGGACCTCAGCGATGGATGGGGCCGGAGACCCGATCGCGTTGCAGACTGCAAGGAACAGTGCAAGATCGCGCGGCGTATGGCCGGCCTCCACGAATCGCCTCGACTACGCAAACATCACCACATCAACACTTTAGCTGATCATGCCGCAAAGGGCATAGGCGTTGCCCTTACCAGTGACCGGCAATGCCTGCGGGCGACTCAGTAGTGCCTTCACCATTTCGGGAGACTGACAATGCGTAAGATTCGCAACAACAAGGGCTTCACGCTCATCGAGCTGATGATCGTAGTCGTCATCATCGGCATCCTCGCGGCGATCGCGATTCCGCG
>JBBDRL010000104.1:2358-16460 GCA_040905505.1 Gemmatimonadota bacterium
AGCTGATGATCGTAGTCGTCATCATCGGCATCCTCGCGGCGATCGCGATTCCGCGATTCACCAGCGTTTCACAGACCGCTAAAGAGGCCGAGGCCGATCCGGTCCTCAAGCAAATGTGCACGCTGGCCGAGGCCGAGTTCATGAGAGAGAACGCCTGGCCGGCCGACGTCGACGCCATTCCGGGTTGGGCCGAGCCGACCACCGATCAATACGCGTTCACCTTCGGTGCCGGCGTCGGAACCGCGACCGCGCAGGATGGAACCGGAATCCGTTCGAAGACCATGGACTGTGACAGCAAGGAAATCACTCTGGGCGCCTTGGTCGAGTAACGGACGCTCGCAGTCTCTGAAGATTGTGCGGCGAACATGCAGAGAGGCCCTCCGATTGCCAGGCCGCATCGGAGGGCTTTTCTGCATGAACGCATCATACCTCGATCGGGCCTCGCTCCCCGCCAGCGGCCGCAGAGGGGCCGTAATAATCCACGAACAGCCCCGCCTCCTCCCGCAGCCGCAACCGCACCAGCCGCGCCCCCTTCATCGCCGGGGCGATCTGCCGCCACAGCCAGATCACGATATTCTCCGTCGTCGGAACCATCCCACCCTCGCCGAATTCAGGAACGGCATGGTTGATGTGCTGGTGATCCAGCGGCCCGCGCACCCGCTCTTCCAGCATCCTGTCGAGCAGCCCCAGATCCACTGAGAACCCCGTCTCCGGATCGGGCTCACCCGCCACCATCACCTCCAGCACATAGTTGTGCCCGTGCCCGTGCGGGTTCGCACAGGCGCCGAACACCTCGCGGTTCCGCTCCTCCGACCAGTCCGGCCGGTAGTACCGATGTGCGGCACTGAATTCCACGACCCGCGTCAGATAAGTCACCATCTTCCTCCCCCGGTTCTCGCGTCATCCCCCCAAAAGTACGGATCGCTTTCTGCAAGCACCAACCAGAACTCAGGTCGCGGCTCGCCTGCCAGCGCAATCCACGCTCCCTATTTTCGCAATTTCCCCGGCGCCCCTCCCCCTGAATCCTGAATCCTGAATCCTGACTCCTGACCCCACCCCATGCCCTTCGACGACCTGCTAGCGGAATACCGCGAGGAAGCGCGGCAGCAGCTCGAGCAGCTCGATCACGCCCTGCTCCAACTGGAGGAGAGCGGCAAGCTCACCGACGACGAGCGGCTGACGTTGCTGCGCGTGCTCCATACGCTGAAGGGCAACTCGGCGATGATCGGTCTGAACCCGATCGCGGATCAGGTGCACGTCATCGAGAATGTCTTCAAGGGCGGCGATCCGAAAGGAGGACGCGCCCAGCTCGATCGTCTTTTCGAGCTGTCGGCGACGCTCCGCAGCGCCGTGGACCGGATCGGCAGCGACGAGCAGGACGCTGCGCTGAACCGCGTAGCGGCGATCGACCTCGCCGGTCTGGCCGAGCAGGGAGGGGGTCGCGAGGACACGATCGAGGCCGTCGCCGCCGAGATCGTCCACGAGGGCGGCACGGGTGACGACCTCGCCGGGGAGGTCGGCGATCCCGGCAGCCGGAAGGACGTCGCCGCGGCGGTATCCGACGATGCCGCCACAGCGGGCACTGAACTCATCCGGGTGCCATTCCGGAAGCTGGATACGCTCCTGGCGGAAGTCGGCGAGCTGGTCGGCTTCCATGCCCGGCTGGAGGATCTGATCGACCGCAACCGCGATGCGCTCGGGGGCGTCGGGCTGCGGCGCGAGTTCGAGGAGAGCGTCCAGGACCTCGCCGCCCGCGCCGCCGCGTTGCGCGAGACGACGATGGAACTGCGGCTGCTGCCCCTGCGGAGCGTCTTCGGCCGATTCCCCGGGCTGGTGCGCGAGCTGGCCCGAAGCCAGGACAAGCAGGCGCGTCTCGCGATCGAGGGGGACGAAACGGAAGTCGACAAGAGCGCGGCCGACGCACTGGCAGAGCCCCTGCTCCACCTGATTCGAAACGCCGTCGACCATGGGATCGAAGCGCCGGAGAAACGCCGCCGCCGGGGGAAGGACGAAACCGGGACGATCCGCCTGAGCGCGTCACGCGAGGGCGATCACATCCGCATCGAGGTTTCCGACGACGGCCCCGGCCTCGATCGTGCAGCGATCCTGCGCCGCGCCCGGGAAGCGGGGATCCCCGTGGACGACGGGCTCGAGGACGGGGACGGTGGGTCGCAGGAGCGCACGATCCGGAATCTCATCTTCGCGCCGGGCTTCTCGACGCGCGCGGAGGCGAGCACGGTTTCGGGGCGGGGAATGGGCCTGGACATCGTACGCCGCGGGATCGAGCGACTCCGCGGCACGCTCACCGTCGACGCGGCCGATACCGGCGGCACGCGGTTCGAGCTGCGCCTGCCTCTGACTCTCGCGATCGTACCCGCGCTGATCTTCGAAAGTGACGGCGAGATCCTCGCGCTTCCCGCTTCGGAAGTACGGGAGACCTTGCGTCAGATCCCGCTCGAGCGGCTCGGTGATGCCGAGGTCCTGCGGTACCACGACAGGGTCGTGCCCGTCACCCGTCCGCGCAGAATTTTCGGCTGGGAGAGCTCGAAGGCCGAGGACGGGGTGGGCAGCAGTCTCCGTTTCGCGGTCGTCCTCGAGAAGGATGAGCGAACCGCGGCGATTCCCGCGGATCGGATGATCGATCAGCGGAACGTGGTGGTCAAGGCACTCCCCGCGTATCTCGGCAGAGTCCAGGCCATATCCGGCGTGACCGTTTCGACGGACGGCAGGCCGGTCTTACTCCTCGACACTCAGGGAATGCTCGATTTAAGTATCGAAAACCAGCGGAGGGCCACGCGTGGGAAATGAGAGGAGCAGAATTCTCATCGTCGAGGACAGCCCGACGATGTGCCACCTTTACCGAATGGTGTTCGAGACCCGGGGCGACGTGGATCTGGTCTTCGCCGCCAACGGTCTCGAGGCGCTCGACCGTGTGGCGCAGGAACCCGATCTGGACCTGATGATCGTGGATATCAACATGCCCCACATGGACGGGCTCGAGTTCCTCCGTCGGGCGCGCCAGGAGCTCGGCGCGACCTCGATCCCCGCCGTCGTGATCTCGACCGAAGGAGAGGATCGCGATCGTCAGGATGCCGAGGCGATGGGAGCCGCCGCCTACCTCCGCAAACCGTGGACGCCGGACCAATTGCTCGCGACGATCGAACCACTGCTGGCGGGATCTTCCCCGGAATGACCGACACCGCCGACCCCATCACGCAGCAGCAGGAGCCTGCCGACCTGGATCCGACCCAGCAAGTCGTTGCCGTCCGCATCGGAAGTACGGAGTTCGGCCTACCGATCTCCCTCGTCCGCGAGATCCTGCACGTCCCGCCGATCACCCGCCTCCCCTTCCCCCCTCGCTCGGTCGCGGGGGTGGTCGCCGTGCGGGGCGAGGTACTCCCGGTCCTCGACCTCGGCCACAGGCTCTTCGGCAGACCGTCCCGCCGGGACGGCCGGATCGTGGTGGTCACCGAGCCGGCCGATGGCGACCTGGCGCTGCTCGTCGACGGCGTGGTCGACGTGGTCCCCCTGGCGGGAAAGCCGGAGCAACCTCCCCCGGAAGTCGAAGCGTCACTGCCCGCCGGCTGGATCGCAGGCGTGATCGCCGCGGATGGGGGTCGTCTGGTCACTCTACTACACCTGGAGCCGGTGCTCGCTCGCAGCGACCCGGCTGATGAGGAGAGTCGATGAAAGGTCCGAAGCGGTGGTTCGCGAACACACGGATGCGCAACAAGATTCTGACTGGCTTCGGCGCAGTGGTCCTGCTGCTGGTGACCGTCGCGGTACTCGTGCTGATCCAGACCGAACGGGTCCAGGATCTCGGGGTCGAGAGCAGGCGGGCCACGAACGCACTCCTTCTGAGCGACCAGCTCGAGGTCGCGCTCTCGGAGCGGGTCGCATCGTTCAGGGCTTACATGCTCTCGGCGAGCCAGGAATCGATGACGGATCACGAGAATGCGGATCTCCGCTTCGAGGAAACCCTCGCGACGCTGCTCGACTCGATCTCGACCCCCGAGCAGATCCGGCAGTTGCAAACGGTCCAGAGCGCGGCGAACGCCTGGGAGGAGACCGTCGCGATCCCGGGGTTCGAGCTGCGCCAGCGCTCGCTTCAGCCGGGCGGTCCGCCGATGGATTCGATCATCGCCTTCTTCCAGGACGTCGGGGAGACCAGGGCCGACGCCGCGATCGCCGAGATCGACGAGTTCCGGACGGATCAGCAGGAGGTCGCCGATGCCGCATCCCTCGCTCGGGAGCAGGCGATCGGACAGATCCGCAACGTCACGCTGCTCGCCACGCTCGCCGGCGCGATCCTCAGTGTTCTCCTGGCTGCCTGGCTCGCGGGGATCATCGCCGCTCGGCTCCGCAGGGCCGTCGACTTCGCGGCCGCGGTTGCAGCCGGCGATTTCACTCAGCAGATCCCCCCCGCCGGCGACGACGAGCTGGGTGAGCTCGTCACGACGCTGAACGAGATGTCGGCCGATCTGCGGGGGACGGTGGGGAGCGTCGGCAGCGCGACCACGCAGGTCGCGACCGCCGCCGACGAGATCGCCGCCGCCTCGGAGCAGATCTCCCGCATCGCGGACCAGCAGGTGCAGGCGACGGAGGATACCTCGAGCTCGATGGAGGAGATCGCCTCCCAGATCGCTCGGGTGGCGCGTAGCGCGGAGTCGTTCGCCACCTCGGTGGACCAGACATCGACATCGATCACGCAGATGAGCAATTCGATCGAGCAGACGGCCACGAGCACGGAGTCGCTCGGGGCCTCGGTGGAGCAGACCTCGACGACCATCGAAGAGATGGCGGTCTCGATGGTCCAGGTAGGGCGGCACGTGGAGGAGACGCGCGAGATCGCCACCACGGCCGAGGAGGATGCGCGCTCCGGCGGCGCGGCGGTCGAGCGCACGACCCACGGCATGCGCCGCATCCATGCGGAGATGGAAGCCCTGACGAAGACGATCGAGAAGCTGGGGTCCACGAGTGAGTCGATCGGCCGCATCTCGGAGGTGATCGAGAATATCGCCGATCAGACGAACCTGCTGGCGCTCAACGCGTCCATCGAGGCGGCGCGCGCGGGTGACCAGGGCCGGGGGTTCTCGGTGGTCGCACAGGAGATCCGGCGCCTGGCGGAGCGATCGGTAGAGGAGACGCGGGAGATCGGCGCCACCGTCCGCGACGTCGTGGGCGACATGGAGCGGGTGATCCGCTCCGGCCACGACGTCGCCTCGCGGACGCACGAAGGCATCGAGCTCGCCGAGAGTGCCGGTGGTGCCCTCGAGAAGATCATCTCCTCGTCCGGCCGTACGCGAGAGCTGATGGAGGAGGTAGCGTTGGCGACCCGCCAGCAGATCGACGCCGCGGAACAGGCTCAGGACGCTGTTCGCCACATCCAGGACGTGACCGCCGAGGTCCGCATCGCGACGCGGGAGCAGGCTACCGGAAGCCGGCAGATCGCCGAGGCCGTCGAGAACATGAGCGAGCAGACGCAGGAGGTGTTCGCGGCGACGAACGAGCAGAAGAAGGGTGGCGAGATGGTCCTGAGCGCGACCGAGGAGATCAAGGACGGGGCACGAACGACGCAGGAGGCGATCCGCGAGATGGCTCAGGCGGCCCGAGACCTCTCGGATCATGCTACCCGGCTATCCGAGCTCGCATCGCAATTCCGTGTCTGAGAGCGCCATCGACCGCTTCATCGAGGCTGCCGAGCCGGGCGCGCTGGAAGCGGCGCGGGGGGCGATCTCCGGGGGCGAGGCGCCCCAGTTCGCCGAGGGATTGCTGTCCGAATTGGCGGGTGAGACGACCTGGCGGCGGGAGCGGGCGCTCGAACGCCTCGCGCGGCTCGAAGCTGGCGCCGCGCTATTCCCCCACCTGCGGGACGCGATCCGGGACGGACGACAGCCGCGCCGGCGTAACGCGGCCCGTTCGGCCCTCGCCCGGCTCGCCGCACCCGACGCGCTTACCCGCGACGCGGGGCTGGAGACGCTGGCGCAGCTCGCCCGCCGTACCCCGGACGCGGATGTCCGCCTCCTGGCGACGACCGCCCTCGGGGAGTCCGGCAACGGTCGGGCGCGCGAGACGCTCGAGCAGGCGCTCTCGGATCCGGAGCCGAACGTCGCCGCCGCGGCCGCCGAAGCGCTCGGGATTCTCGGAGACGGCCGAGCGGTACCCGCGCTCGCGGTGTCGACCCGGTCCGATCCGATATGGGTGCGAACGGCGGCGGCCCTCGCGCTCGGTAGGATTGGCGACCCGCGGGGACTGCCGGCGCTCGACGCGGCGATGCGGGAGCCCATGCTGGCGGGTGCCGCCGCAACGGCCGTCGGGGAGATCGGCGATCCCGCCGGGATCGACATCCTCCGCCCGGCTCTCGAGGCCGACGGCGAGGCCCGGATCGCCGCCCTCCGATCGGTCGGGCAGATTTATGGCGGCAACCCGGATCTGCCGGTCCCCGACTGGCTCCGCACCACCGTGGGCAGAGCGGATCGGCACCTGCTGTCCCGGGTGCTTCGCGACCACGATCCGACATCGGCCCGCCTGCTCGGGATCGCGGCGACACCGGAAGCGGCCGCCGCACTCGCCCGTGCCCTCGAGGACCCCGATACACAGGCGGTGGCGGCCATCGGCATCCAGGAGCTGCCGGTAGAACAGCGTCGCTCGCTGGTCCTGGAGCGGCTGCCGGGTGCCGACCGGGCGACTCGTACGGCGCTCCTGAACCTCCTGCCTGCGCTGAACACGCCCGAGTCGATTCGGACGATCATCGATCACCTTGGTGACGAGGCAGACGAGGCGCGCGCGGCGGCGGCGGAGGTCTTCGGGCGTTCGGACCCCGACCTCGTGCTGCCGGCCCTCGCCGACGCGCTCGACCGGCCCGAACTGCGGGTCGGCGTCACCGTCGCGCTCGGTCGTCTCGGTAGCGAGCGCTGCCCGCCCCTGACCGGTCTGCTGGACGATTCCGACCCGCTCGTTCGCGCGGCGGCGGCGGACGGCCTCGCTCGCTGTGGCACCGGCGAAGTGGACCAGCTCGTCGGCCGACTCAGCCGGGAGGATGACACACAGGTTCGGCAGTCGATCATCGGGGCGCTGGGCGACATCGGAGCGCCCCAGGCGGTGCAATCGCTTGCGGAGACGCTGCGGGACCCGAGCCCGTCCGTGCGGTTCGCAGCCGCGCGCGCGCTCGGCCGCACGCGAGCCATCGACGCCCTGGAGCCGCTGCTCGGCGCGCTCGCCGACCGCGCCTCGGAAGTTCGCATCGCCGCCCTGAGCGCGCTCGGCGAGCTGGGCGACGCGCGCGCCGCCCCGATCCTGGCCAGGCACCTGCGCCAGCCCGATCGTGAGACGCGACGGACCGCGGCGAGCGCAATCAGTCACCTGTCCGATGCCAGCACGGTCGATCGCCTGACCGGAGCCCTGAGCGACCCGGATCGGGAGGTGCGGCTGACCGCGGTCGAGACGCTGCGCCGGGTCGGCGGCAGCGCCGCGGAGGCCGCGCTCGAGCGACGCGCCGAGAACGAGGCCGATGCGGACGTGCGCAAGGCTGTGAGCCGGGCGGTCGTCGACGTTCGCGAACGCCGCGACCCGCAGCAGGGCTGATGCGGCCACCGATGACGGATGTGGAGTATCGGCGGTTCAGTGACTGGCTGGCGGAGGAGTACGGGCTCGTGTTCGGCCCCGAGAAGCGAGACATCCTGCGATCACGCCTGGAACCGAGACGGTCGGAGCTCGGCTTCGATACCTTCGAGCAGCTCTTCTTCCACGTGAAGTATCACCCGGAGCGAGACAGCGAACGCGACAAGCTCATCCCCCACCTGACGAACAACGAGAGCTACTTCTTTCGGGAGCGCGAGCAACTCGCGGCATTTGGCAGCGAGGTGCTCCCCGGCCTGCGCGATCGTCTCGCGGCACAAAAGCGGCATGAGGTCCGAGTTCTCAGCGCTGGCTGTGCGGCCGGCGAGGAGGCATACAGCCTCGCCATCGCGGTGCACGAGTCGAACCTCTTTCCTGCCGACTGGAAGGTCAGGCTCACCGGGATCGATCTCGACCCCGAAGCGCTGGAGCGCGCGAGAGCGGGCCGTTATACGCAGAACGCCTTTCGCAGGCTGGATCCCTCGATCAAGGCGAAGTACTTCACGTCGCAGGACGATGGTATGTGGGAACTGAACGATCGCATACGGCAGATGGTCACCTTTCAGCGCGCGAACCTCGCGGACCGAACCTGGCCCGCGAGCCTTCGCCGTCTCGACGTCATCTTCTGCCGAAACGTGCTCATCTACTTCGGCGAGGCGACGACCCGGCAGGTCGCGGAGGCCTTCCATGACGCCCTGGTCCCGGGCGGGTACCTGTTCCTCGGACACTCGGAGTCGTTGAGCCGCGTGCCGACGCGGCTGGAAGCGGTCCGCCGACCCGGCACCGTCTTCTATCGACGGCCGGAGAAGACCGGTGAGTGATCCCGTCCGCGTCCTGCTCGTGGACGACTCGCTGTTCGTCCGCCGCGCGGTAGAGCGAATGCTCGCGAGCGAAGCCGGCATGGAAGTCGTCGGCACCGCCGGGAACGGGGCTGAAGCGGTCGCGCTCGCAAAGGAGCTGCGACCCGACGTGATCGTGCTGGACGTGAACATGCCGCGCCTGGACGGACTCCAGGCCCTGCGGCAGATCATGGCCGAAGCCCCGAGCCGTGTGCTGATGCTGAGCTCGATGACCCGCGAGGGGGCCGACACCACGCTGAAGGCCCTCGACCTCGGCGCCGTCGACTTCCTCGACAAGTCCTCGGCCGGGACGGTGATGGACATCTACGCGCTGGCCCCCGCGCTGCGCGAAAAGATCCTGGCCGTCGCCGGCGCGGCGGTCCCGCACACGCCTCCGGATGCGGTCCCCACCACCGCGGAGGTCGTCGCCGATGGGCCCACGGGCAGCGCCTACGAGGCAATCGTCATCGGCGCATCGACCGGTGGGCCTCGGGGCCTCCTGGAGATCCTGTCGAGGCTGCCGGCGAACTTCCCGACGGGGATCGTCATCGCCCAGCACATGCCATGGGGGTTCACCGAGACACTCGCCGAGCGGCTCGACAGCCGTTCGATCCTGGAAGTTCGCGAGGCTTCCGACCGCGACCGCGTGCAACCCGGCCGCGCGCTGATCGCACCGGGCGGCCGACAGATCTCGCTGCAGCGGCGCGGCGACGAGCTCGCCGTTCGGATCGAAGCCAACCAGTCGGAACTCCTTCATCGCCCGTCGGTGGACTTCCTGTTCCACAGTGCGGCGGAGACCGTCGGAGACCGGGCGATCGGGGTGATCCTGACGGGGATGGGGGACGACGGGGCCACTGGCCTCCAGGCGATTCGCGACGCCGGGGGCCGGACGATCGCCGAGAGTGAGGAGACGGCCGTCATCTACGGAATGCCCAAGGTCGCGGCAGCCGCCGCGGAGCGAATCGTTCCGGTGTCGCAGATCCCGACGACGCTGGTCCAGATCTGCTCGGAGCGGCCGGCCAGCGAGGGTACCGGCTGATGCCGCGAATCCTCATCGTCGACGATCAGAAGATTCCGCGTGTCGCGGTGGCCGGCATCCTGGAGGAGGCGGGCCATGAGGTCGCCACGGCCGGCAGCGGCGCGGAAGGCCTGCGCCTGGCAAAACAGACCTCCCCGGATGTCGTGGTGCTCGACGTCTACATGCCGGACATGGACGGATTCGAGACGGTCGAGCGCCTGAAGGCGGACCCGGAGACGGCCCCGACCCCGGTCATCTTCCTGACGGCCGGCGCCCCCGACGAGGATCTGATCGTACGCGGGCTCGAGCTGGGCGCGTACGACTTCCTCAGCAAGGGCTGCAGCCGGGCAGAGCTGCTCGCGCGCGTCGGCGTGATGGCTCGTATCAAGCGCAGCAACGACGAGCTCAGCGCCGTCGCGCGGATCTCCGACACGCTGATCCAGAGCCTGGACCCCTACGAGCTGGGCCAGCGCTTCGCCGATCAGGTGCGCGACATCTTCCGCTCGGCGGGGGTGCTGCTCGCCTACCGTGCGGACCCCAAGCTTCCCCCGCAATACGCGGTCGCCGGGTTCGACGCCGAGCCGCCGATGATCGAAGCGCTCGCCCAGGCCCTGCACGAGGCCGTCGATTCCAGAACGGAGATCCAGGCCGAGCTGGAGGCGGAGGACCTCCAAGGCCCGGCCGGAGTCCTGACCAGCCGCGTCGGATTCGAGTCGATTCTCGCCACGCGCCTCGAGCACGGCAACCGTCCACCCACCCTGCTGGCGGTATTCGCGAACAGGGGCGGGAGATTCGCCCGCCAGAGCGACGCCCCGCTGCTGCACCTGCTCGCGCGGCAGGCGACCATCGCGCTCGATAACGCCCTCTTGCACGAGCGTACGCAGGCGCAGGCCAAGGCGATGGAGGAGCAGGCCTTGCAGCTCGAGCGCGCGATGACCGAGCGATCGCGGTTCTTCGCGTCGATGAGCCACGAGCTGAGAACGCCGATCAATGCCGTCATCGGCTTCAATCAGCTTCTGGAGATCGGCGCGTATGGCGACCTCACCGGGGAGCAGTTGACGGCGGTCGCCCGCGTCAGCCGCAGCGCGCAGCACCTGCTCGAGCTCGTCAACGACATCCTCGACATCTCCAAGCTCGAGGCCGGTAAGATGCAGTTCTCGCCACAGACCACGAACCTCGCGAGACTCATCGAGGAAACCGTCACCACCGTCCAGATTCAGGCCCAGGAAAAGGGGCTCGAGCTCGACGTCGATACCCCCACCGAGGCCACCACGGCTACCGACCCGGCGCGGGTACGCCAGATCCTGCTGAACCTCCTCTCGAATGCCATCAAGTTCACGGAGGCCGGTCGGGTGACGGTCCGCCTCCAACAGCTCGACGATCTCCTCGAGGTCAGCGTCTCGGACACCGGACCGGGCATCGCTCCCGAGGACCACGACCGCGTCTTCGAGGAGTTCGAGCAGACCCACCGCACGCCCTCGGGCGCCGGGACAGGTCTCGGACTCCCCATCTCGAAGCGCCTCGCTGAACTCCTCGGTGGCGAGCTCGAGCTGCACAGCGAACTCGGGAAGGGGTCGACCTTCGTGCTGAAGCTCCCGCTCCAGGAGGAGACGCCAGACGCCGGACGGGAGGAACAGTCCGAACGCGGAAGCGCGCCGGAGGACCGGAGCGCCGAAACGGCGGGCGCCGAGTAGTCGCACGAGCATTTTCTGTCGCTTACATGCTGGCTCATGACCGCCTGGCCGGAACACCTCTTGCTATTCGTCACCGCTTGGTCATAGCCCGGTTAGCCAACCGTCGGACTCTCCACTTCGAACCAAGTGAATCAGTTCAATCAACCGGAGCGGGCTCAGGCCCCCCGATCGATACTCATCGCCGAGGACAACCCGGACAGCCGGGACGCCCTTCGGGCGCTTCTCGAGGCCTATGGGTTCCGGGTGCTGGAAGCGGAGAACGGGCAGGAGGCGGTGCATCGCGGGATCGACCTGAAGCCCGATCTGGTCCTCATGGACATCATGATGCCGGTGATGGATGGGCTGGAGGCCACGCGGACGCTGCGCTCGTCGCAGGTGTTTCGGCAGGTCCCGATCCTCGCGCTCACCGCGATGGCTGGTTCTCGCGAGATGGCGCTCGACGCCGGCTGCGACGACCATCTGGCGAAGCCGATCGACGTCCCCACCTTCCTGAGCACCATACGGCAGTGGCTCGAGAACGGGCGTCCCCATCCCGACTCGACCCCTTGATCTGGAGGCGATAGAACCACAATCTTCCCGGAGGCCCACCGACTCACCCTCCACTCCAGGTGTCAGATGCCCAACGTGCGCCGCGCGGTAATCCTCGTAGTCTTTGGCCTGGCAGGTTGCGTGAGCATGGCGCCGGGCACGGTGCGGGGTGGGGACAGCAGCGTCCTGCTGCGGGAGCAGATCCTGGAGGCGGGTCAAGCCAACGCATGGGAAGCCATCAACCACCTGCGGCCGCTCTGGCTCAATCGGCGCTCGATTCAGAGCGTTCAGAACCGGGAGACGGATCTCGTGGTCTACCTGGACAACGTGCGATTCGGCAGTTCCGAGTCTCTCCTGCAGATCCCGGCCGACGTGATCGAGCGCGTTCAGATGTTCGACACGACCGCGGCGAGCCAGCGCTGGGGCCCGGGCCACAGTCAGGGCGTGATCGCGGTCTACACACGAAGTAGCGACTGAGCGAGTCGACGTCCGCGCCTGTATCCCGCCAGGTCGCGGACCGCCGCGGGCGGATCGAGCCGTAGCTAGATCATCCAGGCCAGTGCGGTCGAAGCGACAGCGCCGAGGCCGGCGGCGGCCAGCGCGAGGGGGAGCTGCGTCGTGACATGATCCATGAGGTCGCCGCCGCAGGCGAGCGCCGAGAGGATGCTGGTATCGGAGATGGGGGAGCACTGATCGCCGAAGACGGCGCCGCCCAGCACGGCCCCGAACGCGAGCGAGACGTAGGTCGGGTCAGGATTGATGGCATAGGCGAGCGGCATCGCGATCGGGAAAACCACCGCGTAGGTGCCCCAGGACGATCCGATGGAGAAGGCGACGGCCATGCAGATCATCATCAGGATCGCCGGGAGCAGTGCGGGCTGCACGAAGCCACTGGTCGTCTCCACGATGTAACTCGCGGTGCCCAGCGCGCCCGAAACGTAGCCGAGGGTCACCGCGAGCCCGAGGATCACCGCGCCGATCGTCACGCCCTTACAGCCATCGATGAAGCCGTCCATCGCCTTCGAAAGGGTCATACCCTTGGCGAGCGCGAGCAGGAACGCCACGACGACCGCCAGGCCGAACGCCTCGGCGATCATCACGCTCCCAATGAAGAAGTAGGGGATGATGGCTACGCCGAGGAGGGTACCCATCGGCAGGGCGAAGTCGATGACGCCGCTGCGGTAATCGTCGGGGATGCGGAGGGTCGTCAGCTCGTCCGCGACGAGCGGCTTGGCGATCGCCGAGTCGAGCTCGCCCGTCTCGCGGGAGCGGCGGATCGCGCTACCCATCTTCCGGCCCGTCCACGGCAGCAGGCCGAGCGCGAACAGCAGGGTGGATAGGATGGCGAAGATCCCGTAGAAATTGAAGGGAAGCGACCGGAAGAAGAACTGCACGGCCTCGGCTTCGGTCATGAAGAGCGGCGTCGTCCCGACGACCAGGCCGCCGACGTAGAGTGGCCAGGCGTTGAAGGGGATGATCGAGGCAACCGGCGAGGCCGTCGAGTCGACCAGATAGGTGACCTCCTCGTGGGATACCCGGTGCGCGTCGGTCACCGGCCGCACGGTGGTCCCGGCGAGGATCGTCGAGATGGTCCCGCCCTGGTGGAACACGACGCCCATCAGCCAGGCGAAGAAGCGGGCGGACGTCGGACCGCGCACGATCCGCTGACCGGCCCACTCGGCGAACGCCCGCGCGCCGCCCGTGCGCGTCCAGAGTCCGATCAGCCCGCCGAGAGCCCAGAGGTAGACGAGCAGGATCGTCGCGTACGAAGCGCTGCCGATCGCGGGGATCAGGAACGCCGCGATGATGTTCACCTGCCCACTCACCAGCCCACCGACCAGGATTCCGAGCAGAAGCGACGAGACGACCTCACGGGTGACGAACACGAGCACCAGCGTCGTGACCGCCGGAAGCAGGCTCCAGACCCCGATGTGCTCTCCCTCGGCCGCGGGCTCGCCGGCGCCGAACGTCCATAAGAGGATCAGTGCGGCAACGAGCGCGAGCGCGTAGCCCCAGCGGCGCGGTCGGTCGGCCGGCGGCTGCACCCCCCGATCGGGAGACCCCTTGCCTCCCGAGGTGTCCAGGTCACGCTCGGGGACTCGCGTCGGGTCGGTCTGAACGTCGGTCATGTGGGGCGATGTGAAGGGTGGATGGCCAGATCCCGACGGTCGTCATCCCCGCGCGTGGGGGGATCCAGGTGAAGTCCGGAGAGTCCGTTGCGCCGCCCAGGTGGAGTCCGGAGAGTCCGTTGCGCTCCGCTGGTGTCATCCCCGCCCAGGCGGGGATCCAGGTGGAGTCCGGAGAGTCCGTTGCGCTCCGCTCGTGTCATCCCCGCCCAGGCGGGGATCCAAGTGGAGTCCGGAGAGTCCGTTGCGCTCCGCTGGTGTCATCCCCGCCCAGGCGGGG
>JBBDRL010000105.1:0-16415 GCA_040905505.1 Gemmatimonadota bacterium
ATCAGCCAGTACGGCACCGTCCGACCTTCGGGTCGCTCGTAGCCGATCGCTGGTACGCCCTCATTGATTCAGCGAAACCACATACCAGGCTACCGACTCGAGCTGTTCTTCGCTGAGGCTGGCTCCGCCCATCGGCGGCATTGGCGCGGGGTACTCGGCCGGCTGGGTGACACCCGTGCGGATAAGGGTCACGAGCTTCGTGTGGAGGTCCGTCTCCGGATCCTCGATCCAAAGCCAATCCCCGTCGTTGAGGTTCGGGCCGAGCGGTGTGCCCTCAGCCTGCTGGCCGTGACAGGTGAAGCAGATACCGGCACCGGTGTAGACCTGCCTACCGGCCTCGATCTGCTCCGGCGTGGCCCCGGCAGGCGCGTCGGCGGCGGGCGCATCTGCGGGCTCCGGCTCCGGCACTGGCTCCGGTGTGGTCTCGGCTGGTGCGGCGGCTGGATCGATCGTGGCTGGAGGCGGTGCCTCGTCACCCGCATCACCGCAGGCCGCGAAGGTGCCTGCGACGAGCACGACTGCCAGGGACTTCAGCAGGGACTGGTTATGCATCTGCATCTCCTCAAAGGATTGAAAAAACGGTTGTGCAACTCATCCCGGCTACCGAACGAGATCAGATCCCCAGAGCGGACCGGATGAGCGGGGGAATGCGCTCCGGCGTCCAGGGGGGATCGAACGTCAACTCAACATCGGCGCTATCGACCCCTTCCAGCCCTTCGACCGCCTGTCGCGCCTGGCTCACGATCTCACCCGCGACTGGACAGGCGGGCGACGTGAGCGACATCGTCACGTCCACGTGCGATGCCTTGATATTGATATCGTAGATCAGGCCGAGGACGACGAGATCGATGTTCAGCTCGGGGTCCTTGACCTTGCGTAATGCCTTCCGTACCTGATCTTCAGTTATCATGACTTCCTATGGCCAATCTACAGCGGGGACGCCTGAGCGGATCGGCATGAGGATACGCTTCGCCTCCCCCGATTGTCAACGGCGTGAGCGTGCGGAGCCGTCGGCCCTCCCAGTGCGCATCTGCCGTGCCGGGAGGCACGTAGGTTGCCTCACACCGCAGGCTTCCAGTCGAACTTGCGAACGATTCGAAAGTGAAGACGATGACTAAGAACGGGGCGACGGGTGGTGTAAAACGAATCGCGATCAACACGGGCGGAGGCGACGCTCCCGGCCTGAACGCCGTGATTCGTGCGGCGACTCTGGCAGGTCTTCAGCGCGGCTGGGAGGTTCTGGGGATTCGCCGAGGTTATACGGGTCTGCTCGAGGGCGAGGTCGATGGCGAGCCGGGTGTGTTCCCGCTCACGGCCAATGCTGTCCGCGGGATCACCCATCTGGGGGGGACGATTCTAGGAACGACCACGCGCGGCAACCCTTTCGGATTGGAAGTGCGCCAGCCGGACGGGACCTGGGGAGTCGAGGATCGCTCGCGTGAGATCGTTGCGCGGTTCGGCGAGCTCGGCATCGACGCACTCATCGCGATCGGCGGTGACGGTTCTCTGAACATCGCTAATGCGCTGGACAAGAAAGGGCTGCCGGTAATCGGCGTACCCAAGACGATCGACAACGATCTCGCGGCGACCGATTCCACCTTCGGATTCCAGACAGCGGTCGAAGTTGCCACCGACGCGATCGGACGGCTCCATTCCACCGCCGAGGCGCACCAGCGGGCGATGATCGTGCAGGTAATGGGACGGCACACGGGGTGGATCGCTCTCGAATCAGGGTTGGCGGGCGGGGCGGACGTCATCATCATCCCGGAGATTCCGTATCGGGTGGATGCCATAGCCGAAAAGGTGCTGGACCGCGACCGGGCGGGGCGGAGGTTCAGCATCATCGTGATCGCGGAAGGTGCGGTCCCGGCGGGGGGCGAGCCGAGCTACGCCGACGACACCGGACGTTATGGTGGGATCGCGGAGCGCTTGGCTGCGAAAATCGAGGATCGGACTGGTAAGGAGACGCGCACGCTGGTGCTCGGCCATATTCAGCGTGGCGGCACGCCCGTGGCATACGACCGCAATCTCGCGCTACGGTTCGGAGCTGCGGCGGTACGCTGTATTCATGAGGGGATGCTCGGCACGATGGTGGCGCTCCAGGGCTCCGAGGTCCACGCCGTGCCGCTCGAGCGAGCCGTTCGCGATCTGAAGCGGGTGCCGACGGATAGCGATACCGTGATGACGGCCCGTCAGATAGGCGTCTCACTGGGCGACTGACCCCGCAGGGGATGCCATATTGGCTCGATGACGGTCCAGCGCCGTTGACCGGAGGGGTCCGGATAACCAGATTGCTGTACCCGCAGATGCGCCAGCCCTCCGTCGGGGATGAAGCGGCAGCATTTCTCTCCCAACGGCAATCCATCAATGTCGCTCAGATCCTCTGTCACTTTGGATCAACCGCGCAAGAACATCGTTTCTTCGATCAGGGAAACGGCCGGCCGGAACCGATTCGGCGACGCCGGCGGTCCTCCGGTGATCGCTTTCGCTGGCGCCATGACCCGCGAGCTATTGGCGATTCGCGAGGTCGCCGAGGCTGAGGAACTGGTCGCTCGCGCCGTGAAGGAATTCGGCGATGCGGAGTGGGTCGCCATCTACAAGCCGGACCACGGCCGCTACCGACACACCCACACCGCGGGCGAACCCGAGTTGGGGCTCCCCGAGCAGTTGGATGAAAGTACGATTCAGACACTCCTCTCCGGTGACCATCGCCTCCGCCCGTGCTCGGGCCAGGATGCTTTCGCTCCATCGGGCGCTGTCCTCTGTACGGCGGTCGCGTCCGAGTTCGAATTCGTTCCCGCACTTCTCCTGATTGGCCCCCGGCTCGGCGGGGAATACGGGCAGGATCTCATCGAGGGCATTCAGGCACTGGTCGACATCTGCGGCGACGCCCTTCGGAACGCCGAGCTCCTGGAACGCCTGCGGTCACAGGTATTCATCGATTTCGTCACAGGCTGCTACAACCGCCGGGCTTTTGACGAGCACCTCTCCGTCGAGCTGGTTCGCGCCCGCCGCTATGAACGCCCGTTGACTCTCCTCCTGCTGGACCTCGACGATTTCAAGGAAGTCAACGACACGTATGGACACCCCGCTGGTGACTATGCGCTCCAGCGGGTCGGTGACGTACTCCGGGATGCGTTCCGCACGACGGATAGAGTCTGCCGGTATGGTGGCGACGAGTTCGCCGTCGTCTTTCCCGAGACCCCCAAGGGCGATGTCCTCCGGCTCGCTGAGCGGCTGCGCAAGCAGATCGGGTCAATCTTCCCGGATGCCCTCAATCCGGTACGGATCACGGCCAGCATCGGAGTCGCGGGTTACCCCTTGGACGCAGCCAGTCCCGAGGATCTCGTACGAGCGGCCGATCGGGCGCTCTACGGTGCCAAGTCGGGCGGTCGAGATCAGGTCGTACCGGCTTGATGGTGCTACCTTGGCTGCATGAGCGCACGCCGTCCCCCACCCCCCGACGTCGATCGGATACCGGCGGACGCGATGCGGCCGGGCCGGGAACCTGTCTGCATCCGATGCGGTCAGCTTGTCGAGCCCCGGAAGGCGGCGTTCAGCGCCACCGAAGATGCGAGATTCTGCTTCTGGTGCGGTTACGTCGAGAGTCAGGGCTAGCCGACATTGGACCGCTAGTGAGCCCGGCAGGGCCCGCGCTCGACGAACTCACGGCTGATCGGGCTCGGGTCGAGCGCCACCTGACGGCGCGGGCCCAGGTCGATGTTTACCACTAAAGGAACCCGCCTTCGATGGTCTTGACGCCCAAGCAACGATCTCACCTCAAGTCTGTGGCGCACCACCTGAAGCCGCTACACCACGTCGGAAAGGAGGGCATCACCGAAGCCGGCCTGGCCGCGGTCGAAGAAGCGTTCAACCAGCGTGAGCTGATCAAGATCAAGGTTCAGGAGGCGTCCCCGCAGTCCGCCCGCGCCGCGGGCGGCATCTACGCGGACCGAATCCCGGGAGTGGAGCACGTCCAGACGATCGGCAGGACCGTCGTCCTCTATCGGCGGCACCCGGACAAGCCAGAGATCGAGCTGCCCGCCGGGTAGTCGACAGTCGGGAGCAGGGATGGCCGCCATCGGCAGCGGCTCGAGCCCCGGTGCTGTCGACTGTCGACCGTCGACTCCCTCAGTAGATATACACCTCTGTCCCGACCGGGACGTTCTCGTACATCCAGAGGATGTCCGCCCTCCGCATGCGAATGCAGCCGGCGCTCGCGGCGGTGCCGATCGACGCTTCGTTGTTCGTGCCATGGAAGTAATAGCCGTCGCGCATCTCGAGCTTCGCCGCGCCCAGCACGCCCGTATGCTTGCGCTGTGGGCTTCCCCAGGGTGGGATGTAGATGACACCGTCGGCGATCGGCTCCTGGCCGGGTGCAAATCCGCGCCGGGTCAGCGCGTCCCGAGGCTCGTTGCTCATATTTACCACCCGGAGGCTGCGCTGCTGGGCGATTCGCTGGTAGTGCCAGTCGGGCGGAACCCATATGGGATCGAGCTCCTTGTGCGTGATCGAGAGCCGCCCTCGCGGAGTCTGAAAGCGCTGCGTTCTGCCCCCGAGCACCATCGTTGTCCCTGAGCCCACCGCGACGGGCGCCGTGAACACGGTGTCCCGCCCATCAACGTACCACACGCGTCGCTCTGCGATCGAAACGACCAGGTATCGTTCGCTTCCGGACGCCATTTCCCCGACTCGCTCCTCCAGGACGGCAACGGTATCGTTCAGTTGCCGGAGGGCCTCGGCCTCCTTGCCGAGCAGAAACTGCACGGCCTGAGCGTCGCGAGTATACGCGATCTCGGCGACGTTGCGCTCGAATCGCTCGTTGATTGCGAAAGCGGTAGTGGCCGCGAAAAGGGCGAGCGTGACGAGAACCACGCCGGCCATGGCCCAGACCGCCGCACGGTGATCGAACGAGATTCGCCTCAGCCTGCCTGGCGGCGAATGGTCGCGGCGTTCCTCGCCCGCGGGCGCTCCGCGCCGATCGGCTCCTTGTCCGCTGGCGGTCATCAGTAGATGTAGACAGGGGTTTCAAGTGCGAGCGCGTCGAATATCGCACGCATCTCGCCGGGATCCTCGACGATGAACGCGGCCGGCCGCGGACCGTCGGCGAAGGGACCGGTTTCCGGCCGGGTGTGGATCTCCGTCCCATCGTCCAGGCGGAGCACGTGCGATCCCAGCCCACCTTCCACCTGGCGCTCGCTCGAAGGCGGCGGGGTATCGCCGCGGCTTACGTACACCCAGTCGGGGATCGCGAGAGTCGGATTCGTCTCCTTCTCCACCAGGTGTCGTTCGCCGAGTGCCCGCACGAGCCGCCAAGCCCGCCCATCGCTCGCCCGCACGGTCGAGTCGGGTCCGATCGTCACCCTGATCGTCCGCAATGTCGCTCGTCCATGCCGCAACTCGATGGTCGAATCGGCCGTGCTGATCGCGAGGTGGGTCGAATTTTCCTCCAGAGCCTTCAACCGCATCTCCCGCTCGAGAAGGGCGACGGCCAGCTGACTGCGCCGCGCCCTTGAGTTGAGGATCCGGTCGCGAGTCTCGCGCTCGGCCGCCGTCATCGCCTCGTCGTAAGCGTCCGACTGACGCTGGTACGTTGGAATCCGCGAGGCGACCACGGCCGTCGCCGTGGTCAGCAGCAGCAGCACCGCGGCGACGCCCCAGAAGAACGCCGGGTGCCTTCTCCTGACTTCTTTGACGGCGCGGATGTCGAAGTTCATCTTTCCTGCGGAGCTGGTGGTCATGGCTGCCGCGCGGAGTTGCAAGTCGCATACCCGAGGCCGCCATAAGGTGTTGTATCACCATACTTTACGGGAGATGCGGATGGCTCGGACCTTCTGGATGGTCGGTTCGCTCCTCGCCCTCCTCGCCGTGGCGGCGGGGGCGTTCGGCGCGCATGCCCTCAGAGAGCGCCTATCCGAGGACCTCCTGGCGGTCTTCGAGACGGGAGCTCGGTACCACATGTATCACGCGCTGGCACTGCTCGCGGCGGGGTGGGCAGTGAATCAATGGTCAGGCGCGTATGCCACGGCCGCTGGATGGCTCTTCATCGTGGGGATCGTGATCTTTTCCGGCAGTCTTTACGTTCTGGCGCTCACCGGCGTGCGCTGGCTCGGCGCGATCACACCGATCGGCGGTGCCGCGTTCCTGGTCGGATGGCTCTGTTTGGCGCTGGCGGCGTGGCGGGGATGACGGCGGAAAAGCGGACCTTTGCTCCACCGCGCGGGTAGCCCTAGATGATACGTCTTGTTACTCGTAGGAGCGGGAGATCCCCATGAGACTTGCACTCGCGTGCATCGCCGCCGTCGCGACGCTGGCTGGATGCGCTTCATTGCCGTCTGCCGGTTCGGGCCCCTCCCGGCCGTTGCAGGCCTATCTGGTTCCCGAGGCGGGCTCCCGTGCAGGTCTCCAGTTCCACGTCGACCGCGCAGCGCATGTGGCGATCTTCCGCATCGTTCCTGGTCGGGGCACGAGTCTAGTCTATCCGTCTCCAGGTTACGGGTCCATGGATGGTCGCGTGTTCGCTGGCTTCCGGCGGGTTGCTCTGGACCGATCCTTCAATCGCGACCAGTTCACCCCCATGCTGGCCTCCGCTGGTTACGGGCCCGAATACTACTTCATGATCGCGTCGGAGCGCCCGCTGAGTGCGGAGCGGTTCGGAGCGTACGGGTCCGGCCTTCGCTCGGCCATGGGGATTCACTTCGCGACCGGCAGCGCGTACAACGCGATGGAACGGCTCGTCTCGCTCGTCGTGCCGGATCCGATGGCTGACGGCTGGGCGACTGATTTCTACGTACACTGGCCGGAAACGGTTCGCAGCAGGCGAACTCAGCAGACGGTGCGGATCGATTGTGGCGGCCAGACCTTCTTCGTTCCGGCGTATGCGGCGGCCATGGCATACCGGCAGCTCTGTCCGACCGGCGAGGCGCCTGAGGACGAAATGCCGAGCGATTCGTCGAGCACGGTCGAGGCGGCGCGGCGAGCGCCGGTGGCAGCGGCGAACGACCGGATCGGCAGCACGCAGCTCAGTAACCCCGCCGAGTGGGATCGTGTGCGGCGCGCGGCGCAGGGCGATGATATGGTCAGCGGCCGGCGCGGGGCCATCGAGGATCCGGCGGCGAGCTCGCGGAGGCGGGACCCAGGGTCGTCCGGGATCGGGCGACGGCCGGCCCGCGGGGTGGAGGGCTCAGGTGCGGCCCCCAGTCGCGACCGCGGCTCGAGTGGATCGGATTCGGAGCGGGGGGCGGGCGCTCGCCCTGCCTCACGACCGGCAGCACCGCCGAGTGAAGCGTCTGGACGTTCGGGTGGCGGCAGTGATTCCCGAGCCGGAACCGGCGAACGCCGACCAGCCCCGGAATGAGCAAGAACGGCCCACGTTCCCTCTCGAGAAACGGCGCAACCCCCTCCAGACGATCGGAGGCGGTTGCGCATCCCGGCCCGCCGAGTCTCGATGTCATCGCCGATCGTGTGGCGAGCTGTCGTGCCTGTTCCCGGCTCGTAGAATGGCGTGAGCAGGTCGGGCGCGAGAAGCGGCGGGCGTTCGCGACCGAAGACTACTGGTCTCGGCCCGTTCCGGGGTTTGGAGACCCGGCCGCTCGACTGCTCATCGTCGGTCTGGCACCGGCCGCGCATGGTGCGAATCGGACGGGTCGGATGTTCACGGGCGATCGATCCGGCGATTGGCTCTATGCGGCGATGTACCGCGCGGGCTTCGCCAGCCAGGCGAAATCCGAACGGGTCGGCGACGGGCTGGAGCTTCGCGACGTCTTCGTCACCGCTCCGGTCAAGTGCGCACCGCCGGACAATCGGCCACTCCCGGACGAGCGGGACCGGTGCAGAGGGTTTCTGGATGACGAACTGCGCGCGCTGCCGAACGTCCGAGTGATCCTATGCCTTGGCGGCTTCGCCTGGGATCAGGCGCTCCGGCTATTGCGAAGAACGGGCGCCGACGTTCCGCGTCCAAAGCCGTCATTCGGGCACGGTGCGAGGGTCCATATCCCCGCTATCACGCTCATCGGGTCCTATCATCCGAGCCAGCAGAATACCTTCACCGGCCGCCTGACCGAAGGCATGCTCGACGACGTATTCACCAGCGCCCGCGAGATCCTCGCGGACGCGGCGGGAGAGGGTCAGGTCAGGGCGGCGGGAGGGCGATAACTCCACCCCTCGCAGCGGAGCTGTTCGTGGCGGGGCGCGGCGGTGATTCTGAACGGCTGGTCCAGGTCGTCACGGGCGAGATAGGCAGCCAGACAGGCGACGGTCGCATCCCAGGCATCTTCGAGGGTGACCGCAAGCGCCTCGGCATCGGCATCGGCGAAATCGAGGAAAGTCCGCAGCGCTGCTGCGCGAGCGCGAGCCTCGCCGGGTCGAGACGGCGATCGCCGCCTTGGGAGTCCCAGCTCCTGCCCGGCGCCCGTGGGATAGACCTCGATCAGTGTGACGGGCGCATCCGGCAGCGGGGCCTGCGGCCGCACGGAGACCTCCCCGTCCTCCATCAGCTGATGGATCCAGCGGATCCCCTCGACCGTCTGTTTGAATAGGCGCATGTCCAGCGGGGCGAGCGGGCCGCCAGAGTCGGTGGCTCGCAACGACTTGGCGGTCTTCCCCGCGGCCTCCCGGATCTCGTTCGGCGGTCGATCGGCGACCCAGGCGGCAAGCTCTGGCCAGGTCACTCCCGCCCCGATGTCACGGCCGACGTCGAAAGGCAGCCCGAAAGGGAAGTCGGCACCCCATAATATCCGCGCCTCGCGCCCCGCGTGGCCGTCACGCCATCCGTCGACGACGTAACCCGCGAGGTCCGCTCGGAAGGCATGCGGCCTGAGGGAGACGATCGTGAGACGCCCGTCGCCCTCGTGCCCGAGCGCAGACCAGAGGGTGGAGAGCGGCTCACGGGCGCCCGAAAAGTCTATCCCGCCGAAGAATCCGAACGTCTCAGCCATTCGCTTCGTTGTGCCGCAGGTCTACCCATCCTACCGACGTCTCGTTCACGTCGAGCGGAGGCTGCGTGTTGGCGCGGAACTGTCGATACGCCAGGAACAGGAGGACGACGAGGAGCACGGCGAAGAGCGCCACTGCCCCGATGAGGCATCCCTGCAGCGCCCAGGATCCGCCGCTCGTACGAGAGGGTTCGGTGCTCATCCGATTCTGGCTCTGTCGAGGTGAAGGATCGATAATCCCGATCAAACTCGGTGGTGCCGCGGAGGAGGAAGAGAGCGGGTACCACTGCTCTCGTCAACACGCACGGTCGGCGACCCGGAAGAGGCTACGGGCCGACGGGCCCCAAGCCCCTCAGTGGCGAACCGCGTAGTTGATCTCCTCCTGGAGCTCGGCGGGGGTGGTGACCGGCTGGCGACAGGTGTAGCTGCGGCATACATAAGCGGTCGCGGCGCCACCGCGAGCAGTCCGGTGAGCAAGAACGGGAAGCGCCGCTTCGATGTCCTCATCGCTGGAGGGGGAGCGGAGCGCGACGGCCGTGTACGGCAGGAAACGCGTACGAAGGACGTCCAGGAGCGCGGCGGTGTCCTCGCTTTCCGGATCCCCCACGATCGCCACTTCGGAAGGGACGGCGAGATGATGGGCGACCGCACCGAGCAGATGTCCGAACGCCTGCGGAACCTGACTGGCCACCTCGGCCATGCTCCGTACGACGCGCGTCGCGATCCGCTCATACTCCGGCTCGCCCGTGAGGCTGGCAAGCCCCTGGAGCGCTCGCGTCGCCGACGATGTGCCGGACGGCGACGCGTTGTCGTAAATATCGCGCGGCCGGAGGATCAGCGACTCGCCGTCCTCGGGTGTGTCGTAGAAGATTTCCTCGTCGGTCGACCAGAACCGGTCGATCATCCGGTCGGCGACCCACCGGGCCTCCGCCACCCATCGCGGGTCGAGCGTCGCTCGGTAGAGTGCGACGAGCGCCTCGACCAGCGTGGCATGATCCTCGAGAAAGGCGTCGATTCGTGCGGTGCCGGCCCGCCAGCTCCGGAGGAGGCGATCTTCGGAGCGCATCTCCCCGAGCAGGAAGTCTGCGTTCGCGACGGCCACTTCCCGAAAATGGTCGTCGGCCAGCACCCACCCCGCGTCGGCGAACGCTCGCATCATCATCGCGTTCCAACCGGTGAGGACCTTGTCATCCCGGGCGGGTTGCACTCGCCCCGCCCTCTTCTCGTAGAGGGTGTGGCGAGCGCGCTGAAGGATGGTATCGATCTCCTCTTCCGAAACGCCAACTTCCGCCGCTACCTCGCCGATCGAGCGCGGCATGTGCGGGATGTTCGTTCCCTCCCAGTTCCCAGCTTCAGAGATGCCGTAACAGCGCCGGAAAAGCGAGGCCTCATCCGGCTCCAGTGCCGCATCGATCTCGTCGGCGGACCACACGTAGAACTTCCCCTCGATCCCCTCGCTGTCCGCGTCCTGACTCGAGTAGAACGCGCCTTCGGGTGACGTCATCTCCCGTTCCACGAACGTCAGGATGTCCACGGCAACCTCGCGGAAATCGGGGCGGCCGGTCGCCTGGTACGCTGCGAGGTAGGTGGCGCTTAGCAGCGCGTTGTCGTAGAGCATCTTCTCGAAGTGCGGCACCAGCCACCGAGCGTCGACGCTGTAGCGGTGGAACCCGCCGCCGACCTGATCGTAGATCCCCCCTCGAGCCATGGCCTCGAGCGTGCGCTCGGCCATCGATAGGGCCTCGCCCACCCCGGTCGCGGACCAGTAGCGGAGTAGGAAATCGATGATCATCGGCTGGGGAAATTTGGGTGCTCCCCCGAAGCCGCCGAAGCGAGAGTCGAACCGGCCGGCCAGCGTCTGGAACGCCCGGTGCATGGTTGCTTCGTCCACCGTTGCGGGTTCGGGGTTTACCGCCATTCCCTGACTCAGGGCCTCCTTGAGACCCGCCGCGCTGCGGTCCACCTCGTCACGCCGTGCGGTGTACGCTTCGCTGACGCCGAGGAGGATCTGGCGGAACGATGGCATTCCGTGGCGCGGTTCGGGCGGGAAGTAGGTGCCCCCGTAGAAGGCCGATCCGTCGGGCTTGAGAAAGACAGTCATCGGCCACCCGCCCTGGCCGGTCATCTGCTGCACGGCCTGCATGTAGAGAGAGTCGATATCCGGGCGCTCCTCCCGGTCGACCTTGATGTTGACGAAGCGCTCGTTCATCAGCGCTGCGGTCTCCGGATCGGCGAAGGACTCGTGCTCCATGACGTGGCACCAGTGGCACGCGGAGTATCCCACGGAGAGGAGGATCGGCTGGTCCTCCGCCCGGGCGCGAGCGAGAGCCTCGTCCCCCCAGGGGTACCAGTCGACGGGGTTATGCTGGTGCTGCAGGAGATACGGGCTCGATTCGTTCGCGAGGCGATTCGCCATCGTGAGGCTTTCTGATTTGGAGTTCCGTGCGGCTCGATCATCCGGGGCAAGCCACATACCGTGGACTGGCCCGTGTCATTCACCCGGGGTATCTTCGGCCCACGTCCCGGCAACCCTTTCCGCTAGCGTACCGTGCCGCAACGTATTCTGACCGAGCTGTTCGAGCAGCACTTCGATGTTGAAGCCGTCACCGTGCTGCCCCTGGAGGGGGACGGGTCACGACGGCAGATGTTCCGCCTGATCGGTCCCGCATACCAGACGTCGATAGGGGTCGTCGGTCCGGATGCCGAGGAGAACCGCGCGTTCCTTGCGTACTCGCGAGCGTTCCGTTCGGCCGAGCTTCCCGTCCCGGAGATCTACGCGGCGGACGAGGCTGCAGGTGCGTACCTGGAGGAGGACCTGGGCGATACCACGCTCTTCGACGCGCTCACTTCGGCACGCAAGCACGAAGGCGGGGAATTTCCCACCTCCGTGAGCGCGCTGTACCGGCGGGTCGTGGAGGAACTTCCTCGCTTCCAGGTCGAGGGTGGCCGGGTCGCGGACTATTCGGTCGCATACCCGCGAGCAGCCTTCGACCGGCAGTCAATTCTGTGGGATCTGAACTATTTCAAGTACCATTTCTTGAAGCTCGCCCAGATCCCGTTCAACGAAGCGCGGCTCGAGGGCGACTTTCGCAAGTTCACGACTTTCCTGCTGAAGGCCGACCGCCGCCACTTCCTCTATCGCGACTTTCAGTCTCGCAACATAATGATCCGCGAGGGCGAGCCATGGTTCATCGACTATCAGGGCGGGAGAAAAGGGGCGCTCCAGTACGATATCGCGTCCCTGCTCTACGACGCGAAAGCTGCCCTTCCTGATCCCGTCAGATCGGAGCTGCTGGAGCACTATCTGGACGCGTTGACCAGCTACGTTCGGGTCGATCGCGAGAAGTTCCGCGTCTACTATCGGGGGTACGTCCTCGTGCGGATCATGCAGGCCATGGGCGCGTACGGGTACCGCGGGTTCTTCGAGCGGAAGATTCGATTTCTCCAGAGCGTCCCGCCGGCAATCGACAACATCGAGCAGCTTCTCAGCAGCGGGGGTCTGCCGCTCGAGCTTCCGGAGCTCGAGCGCGTGCTGGAGCGAATATGCGGCACCGGATCACTACGCCAGCGACCCACGCGTCCCAAGCCGGGACTCACCATTCAAATCGGTAGCTTCAGTTACAAACATGGCTACCCGGAGGACGTCGGTGGGCACGGCGGAGGATTCGTTTTCGACATGCGCGCACTCCACAATCCCGGCCGTTACGCCGACTACACCGAACTCTGCGGTCTCGATTCCGATGTCGAACGGTTCCTGGAAGGAGTTCCGGAGGTAGACCGCTTCTGGCAGCATGTGCGCGACCTCGTGGAGATGCAGGTGGAGACGTATCTGACGCGCGGCTTCACCAGTCTCAGCGTCCACTTCGGCTGTACCGGTGGCCAACACAGGTCGGTGTACTTCGTCGAGCGGCTCGCGAGACATCTGCGGTCGCGCTTCCCCGAGGTGAACGTCGCCGTCGAGCACCGCGAGCGGGGGAGCTGGCCGGAAGCCGCGGGTCGGCAAACGGCGACGTAGATGGAGGCGCTCCTCCTCGCGGCAGGTCTGGGCACCAGACTCGGCGAGCTCACTCGCGAGACTCCCAAGGCGCTCGTCACGGTCGCCGGCGTGCCCATGCTGGAGCGGGTTGCTCGGCGACTGGTCTCCGCCGGAGTGGATCGGATCGTGATCAACACACATCATCATGCCGACCAGATCGTGGATTACGCCCGCTCGCGGGGAGGATTCGGCGCCGAGGTCGTTTTTTCCCACGAAGTGGAGGCGCCACTGGAGACCGGGGGCGCTCTGAAGCACGCCGCTGACCTGTTCCGTGCCGATGGACCCATCATCGTCCATAACGTTGACATCCTCACGACCCTTCCGCTTCCGGCCATGGTCGCGGAGCACGAGCGCTCGAGCGCACTTGTAACCCTCGCCGTTATGCAGAGGGATACGGAGCGCTACCTCCTCTTCGACGATCAGGGGCTGCTCGGGCGGGTCGACGAACGGAAGAATCTCGATCTTCGCAGCCGAACCGCCGTCGGGAAGGTGCGTGCGCTTGCCTTCGCCGGCGTTCACGTCATCAGGCCCGAGCTTCTGACCTTGCTGAACGAGACGGGCGTTTTCTCCATCCTCGATCCGTATCTTCGCCTGGCCGGAGCGGGCGAGCGGATCCTACCGTTCGATGCCGGCGGGCACGAATGGATCGATATCGGAAAGCCCGAGCGGCTAGCCGAGGCGAATCAGATGATGGAACGCGACTTGCCTTGAACCGACTCCGCAAAATGCTGCGATTACCGGCGTTAAGTAGATGAGGAGAGGGGATGTACAGAGCGTTGACGGCATGCGTGGCAGGGCTCGTCCTCGCCGCGGCAGGCTGCGGCGATAGCGATACCGCCGAGGCGCCGGGCCGCGTTGAAACGGAGCCCTACGAAGACCTGGCGATTGCAGCGGATACCGCCGAATCATTCACTACGGACAACCCGGTAGGCGTTCTGGCCGTGCAGGGCGGGGACGTGGTCGGCGGACCCCTCACCGCGACAGGCAACTTCCGAGGACAGGTGGAAGGAAGCACACCGGGGGCGGTGACCGTTACGGAAGTGGAGGGCGGAACGGATCTGCTGGTGACGCTGGACGGTTACGAACCCGACTCCGATCTGCAGGTCGTGCTGGCCCGGGGCGTCTGCGGCGAGACCGCCGAAGCGATCCATGTCGTAGAGCCGGTCATGCAGGTGGGGTCCGCAGGCGTGGCCAACCTCGAGGCCACGATCGATCAGCCGATCCGTCCGCTTTTCGACGGAGCGCATTCCATCCGGCTGCTGAATCCTCAGGACTCGGATGCCGCGACACTCCCCGCGGAAGCTACGCAGGCATGCGCGGATTTGCCGGAGCTCGAGTGAAGCAGTCGATCAGGTGAGGTACAGTCAGGCAGTGGCCATCGAAGGTGATGGCCACGGGCCACCTCAATGGCGTTTCGGGTAGGGCGGCGCGGCGATCAGGATGCCGCTCTCACCCACCTTGGCTATCCCGATCGCGGCCTCGTCTTCCTGAATTTCCCGCCGGCTCCAGCGGAAGTAGGCGAAGCTAATCCCCAGCCACATCACCAACGCCCCAGGCACCCACATGATCAGCGCACCGAGCCTCTGGTCGTCGAGCTCGGAGAGCGGGAAAATTCTAGGTGCTTCCGCGTACCAGGTGTAGAAGTGCGTGTCCGAAAATGCGATTACGACCGCCACCACCATCATCGGGATGCCGAGAACGAACAGGTAGAGCATCTGGAGCGGGCCGGGAATCCGGGGGAGCTCCGGAAGCGGGCTCATCACCGGCCACCACATGATCACTCCGACAGCCATGATCATGAGGTGCATGCCGACGTGCACCGTATGATCCCGCATCATCAGGTCGTAGGGCACCGGAAAATGCCAGACGCCGAAGATCAGATTCACAAGCAGGAAGGCTGCGACCGGGCGGGTCATCAAACGCGCTCCTCTGAACGCCCCCGGGATCCGCAGCAGGGGCCGGACCATCCAGGCCGGCAGGCCCAGCATCAGGAACGGCGGCATCACCAACATGATGAGCAGATGCTGCACCATGTGAGCACTGAAGAGGAAGTAGTCTGAAAGCTCGTGGAGCGGTCCCTGGAGAGAGACCAACATGAGGAACATCCCGAAGGCGAACGAGCCGATCTGCCAACTGGGGACGGGTTCGGACCCGGGGAAGCGCTCGCGAAGGGGACCGGCAGACAGAAGGTAGACGCCGCCGAAGAGCAACCACCCGATCAGGAAGTCAGGGTAGAGGACCCACTCCGACCAGGCGAAGCCCTCCTTATGAAGCAATACGGCGAATCCAAGCATGGTAATAATAATCGTGAATTCGAATTCTGAACTGACGTCTGCCAGCCAGCTCGAGCAATTCAAAATTCATAAGTCATAATTCAAAATCGCTTCATCGTGGCATGGGGTGCAGTACGTGGTAGAGCACGATGAGGGACACGATGACGAGCGTGGCCAGCGCCATCGGAAAGATGAAAACGCCCGTGAACATCCGGCTGTCGTACTTGAGGTGCATGTAGAACATGACCACCAGGATGAACTTCCCAGCCGAGAGCGCCAGAATGATCGGCGTGGCGAGGGAGCCCAGCTGGTCCTCGATGTAATAGCACGCGATCTCGAGCGCCGTCAGGATGAACAGGTAAAGACCGATGACCCAGTAAGTCTTCGTCCCGTGAACCGGATGCGCGTCGAGATCGTGGAGTACTTCGCGGCTTTCGCTGCCCATTCTTGTCTACGGGATGAGGTATATGAGCGGGAAGATGATGATCCAGACCACGTCGACGAAGTGCCAGTAGAGCCCGCCGATCTCCACGTTGAGTGACTTGTCGGCGCCGATGCGGCGGGTCCAGACGAGTACGGCCAGGGTAATCATGTACAGAACGCCCACCAGGACGTGTGCGCCGTGGAAGCCCGTGAGCATGTAGAACGTCGAGCCGAAGAGGTTCGAGTCGAGCGTAAGACCTACGTTCCAGAAGTGCGTGAACTCGTAGACCTGGAAGCCGAGGAAGATCGATCCGAAGAAGCCCGTCATGGCAAGCCAGAACGCACCGCTCTTGCGGTCGTTGCGCTGCACGCCCGCCAGGCCGAGCACCATGAAGAGGCTGCTGAAGAGCAGCACGGCCGTACTGAGCGAGGTCAGAGGAATGTCCAGGATTCCCTCGACAGCGGTGCCGTCCGGCAGGATCGTATCGTGAGGATACGGCCCCGAAACGCTCTCACCCTTGTACGCCATGTACGAGGCGATCAGGGTGCCGAAGAGCAGGCACTCCGACCCGATGAAGGACCAGAACGCGAGCTTCCGGCTGTCCAGCCCGGTCGAGGTATCTACGTGCGCCGGCTCGGCGGCGTGTGCTGCGGTTGCGTTAGACATGTTGTCGGATATCGATGCTTCGTCGGATTCAGTGGTCAGTGGTCAGTGGTCAGTGGTCAGTGGTCAGTGGTCAGTGGTCAGTG
>JBBDRL010000106.1:0-6395 GCA_040905505.1 Gemmatimonadota bacterium
TTCGTGTCCTGCTCGCGCGACCTTTCGTGTCATCCCCGCGCCGCCGTGTCATCCCCGCGCCGCCGTGTCTTCCCCGCGCATGCGGGGATCCAGTTGGATCTCACCCATTGCTTCAAAGGAGCCATCGTACTGGATCCCCGCTCACGCGGGGATGACTGAGAGGGATCTTGCAGCCGCCCTCCTGATCCGGTTGGTAGGAGGCTGCCCGACAGGTCCCGCGGGAGTTTCCCCCTGGAATTCAGCGGTTGACGGCGCTACACTTCATGTCATGAACCGGATCTCGCCTCTCGCCATCATGCGCAGCCGCCTCGCGCGGCGCCTCAGCACCTCCGTGCTGTCGGCAGCGTTTCTGCTGGCCGGCGGCGGAGATCTGGTGGGACAAACGGCATGTGCGCACCACGACCTCGATCAGCAGGGCCCACCCACCACGCACGAGGGCGAGCACGGCACGGCGCACGACGCCGGTCACGGTGATGACGCGCAGGCCGAGGTTCCGCATACCGGTCACGGCGGCGAGCACGACACCCCGTGCACTTGCATCGGCACCTGCCACGTTGCCGGCGTCGTCGCCACGCCGCCGCTCGGCGGCGCCACGGTCGTCTCCGCCGCGGAGACGCCGGCACCGGCGATCGTCAGTTCCGACGAGGTGGTCGTCGCCCGCACCCTCCTCCGTCTTCTCCCCTTCGCGAACGGACCTCCCCGGCTCGCCTGAGTCGCAGACGCGACTCCTGTGAGTCCAGTCCGGCCCGCGCCAGAGTGGCGTCGGGTCCGGAAGCGATATCGACGAACACGGGGAGTGTACCGTCATGGACAAGCGAATCACGTGCGCCGCATCGTGGCGCGCGTTTCAGAGCGTATTCGTCGCCCTGCTCGCGATCGGGGCGGCACTGATCGACGCGCCGGCGGCCGTGGCGCAGGGCGCGAGCGGCACCGTACAGGGCCGCGTCACATCCGCCGACGACGGAGCGCCGCTCCCCGGGGTCCGGGTGTATGTGGAGGGTACCACGCGCGGGGGGCTGACCGGTGAACGCGGCGCGTTCCGCCTGGACGATGTGCCCGCCGGTGAGCGGGTCGTCGTCTTCCAGGTGCTGGGTCACCGGACCGAGCGCCGCCCCGTCACTCTGAGCGCGGGCGACGCGCTCGCGGTGGACGTACAGATGTCGGCCGAGGCGCTCCCGATCGCCGGGGTGGTGGTGAGCGCGACGCGCGAGGCGCAGAGCCTGGCGCAGACCGCGGCGACCGTGGGCGTGGTTCAGAGCTCAGAGATCCGCCAGGCTCGCCCGACGCATCCGTCGGAGATCATGGGCAAGATCCCGGGCGTCTGGGTCAACGTGACCGCTGGCGAGGGTCACGCGACCGCGATCCGGCAGCCGCTCACGACCGATCCGGTCTACCTCTTCCTCGAGGATGGCGTCCCGACCCGCTCGACGGGGTTCTTCAACCACAACGCGCTCTACGAGATCAACCTGCCGCAGGCCGAGCGGATCGAGGTGATCAAGGGCCCGTCGAGCGCGTTGTACGGATCGGACGCGATCGGCGGGACGATCAACGTCGAGACGCGCCCCGCCGTTGCGGCGCCGGGCCTGGAGGCGACGACGGAGGTCGGCGCCAACGGGTACCTGCGCCTCCTCGGCTCCTACGCGCACACCACCGACGCCGACGGCCTGCGCGGTGACCTCAACCTCACGCGGACCGATGGGTGGCGCGACGGCACCGCCTACGACCGGCAGGGCGCCACGCTGCGCTGGGACCGGGCGTTGAGCGGCGGCCAGTCGCTCAAGACGGTCGCCGCCTTCTCGCGCATCGATCAGCAGACCGCCGGCTCCTCGCGGCTTCCGGAGCAGGCGTTCCTCGACAATCCCACGCTCAACCTGACGCCCGTATCATTCCGCGAGGTGGCCGCCGCGCGGCTCTCCACCGAGTACGAGCGCGCCGGGGCGAGCTCGCTCCTCAGCGTCACGCCCTTCGCGCGTTACAACGCGATGGACATCCTCCCCAACTGGTCGCTCAGCTACGATCCGGCGATATGGGAGACATCCAACCGGTCGTTAGGCGTGCTGGCCAAGTTCCGCCGCGACTTCGATCCGCTCCAGAGCCGGGTGATCGTCGGGCTGGACGTCGACTGGAGCCCGGGCGAGCACTTCGAGCGACGCATCGACCCGTTTCGTGACGGGGGTGTGTTCACCGACTACACGACGGGCGACGTCCTCTATGATTACGACGTCACCTTCCTGGGTGTCTCGCCGTACCTGCACGCGGAGACCTCACCGACCGAGCGGCTGCGGGTGACGGCCGGGCTGCGGTTCGATCGCATCGGATACGATTACGAGAACCGTCTGACCGCCGAGCAGAGCGGGTCGCACCGGCGGCCGGCGAGCACGAGCGTGCGGTATTCCGAAGCGAGCCCGAAGCTCGGCGCCACCTTCGACCTCGGCTCGGGCGCGAGCGTGTTCGTGTCGTACAGCCAGGGGTTTCGCGCGCCGTCCGAGTCGCAGCTCTTCCGGCAGGGGGTCGCGGTGAACACCGTCGGGCTCGAGCCGGTGGAGGCGACGAACTACGAGGCGGGGCTGCGGGGCTCGATCGCGGGGCGGTTCACCTACGATCTGGCCGCCTACTCGATGACCAAGACGAACGACATCCTGGACTTCCAGCGCGCCGACGACGTCCGCGAGACGCAGAACGCCGGCGGCACGCTGCACCGCGGCATCGAGCTCGGCCTCGGAGTCGCCCTGCCGGCCGACCTGACGTTGCGGACGGCGATGTCGATCATGCGGCATACCTACGAGACCTGGCGGCCGAACGCCGGGACGGACTTCAGCGGCAATGAGATCGAGAACGGGCCGCGCACGATGGCCAACACCTCGCTCGCGTGGGCGCCCGACGGCCCCGCCGGTCCGCGGGTCGAGCTCGAGTCGGTCTACCAGGGCGGGTACTGGCTGAATGCGGAGAACACCGAGCGCTACGACGGCCACCACCTGGTCAACCTGAGCGCGAACTGGCCGGTACACCCGACGGTGGCGGTGTTCGGGAAGCTCAAGAACGTGATGGACGAGACCTACGCCGAGAGCGCCGGCTACAGCGCCTTCCGCGGCCGCGAGTTCGCCCCGGGACTGCCCCGGACGCTCTATGTCGGCGCGCAGGTCACATTCACAGGAGGACTGTGATGATACATCGCATCATGAAGGGCGCGGCGAGGGGGATCGGAGGCGCCGCGCTGGCGGGGCTCGGCGGCCTCGCCGCATGCGCGGAAGCGGGCGCGGGCGCGACGTTGACCTCCACGACGGAGACGACGCTCGCGCAGGCGGGCGCGTCGAATCCCACCGTAGCGCTGGACGATGCGTCAGGCGTCGGCTATGCCGCCTGGGTGGAAACGACGGGCGGGGAGTCCGACGTGTTCGTCGCCCGGATCGGACTGGACGGCGACGACGGTGAGCGGGTGCGCGTCAATCACATCCCGGGCGACGCCGCGCCCCACGCGCAGGCGCCGGCGCAGGTCGCGACCGGTCCCGGCAACGATGTCTACGTGGTCTGGCAGAACACCCGGGACGTCGAATGGCTAGACTTCGGTGCCGCGGACGTCCGATTCGCGCGCTCGGGCGATGGCGGTCGCACCTGGCAACCAGCTATCACGGTGAACGACGATGCCCAGGAAGCCCCCGCCCGCCACACCTTCCACGACATCGTTGTCGCGCCGGACGGCACGATCTACGTCTCCTGGATCGACGCGCGGGTCCGGGACCGCGAGCGGATGGAGGGGTACCAGGCAGCCGCTGCCGGGGAATCGACCGAAGGCGCGCCGGACGCAGCAGCCGCGGAGCCCGGCACCGAGATCCGGGTGGCGCGCTCGACGGACGGCGGCCGTTCGTTCTCCGACAGCGTCGTGCTCGAGACGAACTCCTGCCCGTGCTGCCGCACGTCCATGGCCGCCGGCCCCGACGGCGCGCTCTACGTCACCTGGCGTAAGATCTACGAGGGTGACGTCCGCGACATCGCGCTGGCGCGCTCGACGGACGGGGGCCGCTCGTTCAGCGAGCCGATGCGCGTGCACCTCGACGGCTGGGTGTTCCCCGGGTGCCCGCACGCCGGCGCCGACGTCACCGTCGACCGCGAGGGCCGCGTCTACGTCGCCTGGTACACCGGCGCGCCCGACCGGACCGGCGCCTACCTCGCCGTCTCCGAAGACGGTGGAGCGAGCTTCGGCCCGCCGACCCGGCTGACGCCCGAGGGCGCCATTCCGACGACGCAGGTCAGCGTCACCGCCGACGGAGCGGGCGGCGTATGGGTGGCCTGGGAAGATCCAGAGGGGGAGGTGCCCTCGGTGAAGCTGGCGCGCGTCGTCCCCGATGGGACGCTCCAGCCGGTGGACCTCGGTGGCCCGGCCGGGGCGCTGCCTTCGCTCGCCGCGTCCGACCCGCACCTGGCGGCGGCGTGGCTCGAGGGCGAATCCGTACACGTGCTGAGGGGGATCGATGAGGATTGATCTGGAGCGGTCGCGAGCGATGGCGGGCGTGCTGGCCGCTCTGTGCGCGACGCTGCTCGCCGGCTGCGAGGCGAATGGCGCGGGAGGCGGGGTCGCGATCGGCGAGCCGGTGCCCGCCTACGCCGCACCGACCCTCGAGGGTGATTCGCTCGCGCTAGCCGACCTCCAGGGGTCGCCGGTCCTGCTCAACCTGTGGGCGACCTGGTGCGGCCCCTGTCGCGAGGAGATGCCGGACCTCCAGGCCCTCCATGAGGACTACCGGGCCGCGGGGCTGCGGGTGGTCGGCGTGAGCATAGACCAGGCGAGCGCCGGGGGGGCGGTGCGCACCTTCCTCGACGAGCACGCGATCACCTTCACCGTCCTGCACGACCCGCAGGGGCGCATCACACGGATGTTCCGGACGGTCGGTGTGCCCGAGACGTTCCTGATCGGGGGCGACGGGCGGCTGGTCGCCCGGTGGATCGGGCCGATCGATCCGGCGGTGGTGAGACAAACCATTGATCTCTAATTCGTGATTCTGAAGAAATTTGAGATTTGAATTTGAATTTTGAATGGCGCGGGGGACGGGCTCTCGAGGGCTTGTCGAGGCTGTCTCGGGCCTTGCGTGAGGAAGGCAGGGGGATGTGGCGAGGGGGTGGGCGGGTCAGGTGAAGATCATCTTCAGGCCGGCGAGAAGGAGAACGACGCATAGGAGTTGGCGGAGGATGGGCGTGGCGAGGCGGCGACTGCCGTATTCGGCGCCGACCCAGCCGCCGACGAGGACCGCTGGCGCCCAGAGCGCGATCCCGCTCGGGATGTTCTGGACCAGCGAGAGCACTCCGAGGAGGCCGGAGGTGGAATTGACGAGGATGAACACCGCAGCCACCCCCGCCGACTCACGCATCCTCGCCCAGCCCATCATCAGCAGCAGCGGACTCAGGAAGATACCGCCGCCGACGCCCGTCAGGCCGGACAGCAGTCCGATGCCGAGCCCCGCTAGAAGCGCGATCCAGCGCGCCGGACGGATTGCCGGAGGTTCCCCGCCACTGGAAGCCCGCGCCGCCTGATACATCCGCCACGCGGCATAGAGGAGAACCATGCCGACCACTGCGCGATAGGTGTCATCCGGGAGCGAGAGCCGCCCCCCCACGAAGGCCGCGGGCACCGAGGTGAGCGCGAAGGGCCACAGCAGCGACCATGAGAAGGCCCCGGCCCGGTAGAACTTGTATGATGCGATCAGGGCGACCAGGATGTTGAGCAGCAGCGCCGTAGGCCGCATCGTCTCCGGCGCCAGCCCAAAGAGCGCCATTACCGCCAGGTACCCCGACGCGCCCGCGTGCCCGACCGACGAGTACAGGGCGGCGGCCGCCAGAAAGCACAGCGCGATCAGCAGAACGGTCGAGGAGATTTCGAACATCGCGGTCGAGGTGAGCGTGTCGCGTACGGCACAGGAGAGTACGACCTCGAGCGCCTCCTGACGAGTCCTCGCGGCGCGTGGAAATCGCCGGAGCGAGGAAGGTCGGCTGCGGAATTGAGAGTTCGTCGCCGAATTTTCTTGATCCTCGGGCCGAGTAGAGTCTTGAACGTCATCCTGCCCTTGGCTCGGTTGTCGCTCAGTCGTCATCCCCTATAGTAGGTCTGAGGGAGTTATCCACGCGCGGCGAGGAGAGCCCGCGCAGGCGGGGATCCAGTGGCACGAGTCCGCTCTACGGCGGCAACCAC
This sequence comes from Gemmatimonadota bacterium, assembly GCA_040905505.1. GTDB lineage: Bacteria > Gemmatimonadota > Gemmatimonadetes > Longimicrobiales > Longimicrobiaceae > WHSP01. Next base: position 6,182 of record JBBDRL010000106.1, read on the forward strand.
TGCGTCATCCCCGCGCAGGCGGGGATCCAGTGCGATCTCGACCAATCGCTCATGGTCGCCATGCTACTGGATCCCCGCCTGCGCGGGGATGACGATTAACGCGTGGGGATGATGATCGACGTATCTGGCATGACGATAAACAAACCGATGACACGGAAGACCTTCGCGCACCTCATCGCCGGGCACCGGCCGCCGCCGGATCGGGGGATGGGCT
>JBBDRL010000106.1:6495-8775 GCA_040905505.1 Gemmatimonadota bacterium
ACCTTCGCGCACCTCATCGCCGGGCACCGGCCGCCGCCGGATCGGGGGATGGGCTGACTCGCGACCATACGGACCTTCGCCAGCTCCTCGCGGCGCGGCTATTCGACCTGCGCGACCTGGATGTGGCGCGCTTCTCGGGCTGGTTGGAGCGACATCTGACTGGTTGGCGCACCGATCCCGTCTTTCAGCAGCGCGCGCTGATCCGCGATCTGCGGCGGGGGAATCCCGAGCTGCAGGCGCTGGAGGCTGAGCGCCTGGAGGCGAGCGCGGCCTATGCCGAGTCGCGGGGTCACGAGGAGATCGACGCGGTGCGGCGGCAGCTCGCCGGCGCGGCCAACGGGGTGGCCGGGCTGAGTCACGCGCTGTCGCGTGTGGACGATGACGCAGAGCGGCAGCGGCTGGAGGCCAAGCTCGACGACTTCCGCGGTCGAGTTGCCCAATTGGAGGCCGATCTCGCCGAGCTGACCGCCGCCAGCCCAGAGTGGCGGGCGCTGGAGGATGTGCGCGAGCGGCTCGACCGGCTGCGCAGGGCGGTCGGGTTCGACGAAGCGGTCGCCCAGCTGTCGGTGCTTCAGCGGCGGCAGGGCCGCTCCAGCGGGCGATCCGGTACCGCGTTCGAGCGAACCGCCATCGAGGCCGTGCGGCGCGTCGTCCTGCCGGCGCTCGAGAGTGACGGCGGCGCTCGGTCGCCGGTGATCCTGCGCGGGGTCGATCTCGGCGCCGCGCGCACGGAGATCGACCAGCTGGTCGTCCGCCCGGGGCCCGAACCCGACGCGCCGGTCGAAGTGCTGGCGCTCGTCGAGGCGAAGCGGAACCCGAACGACATCGCGCACGGTCTGCGGCGACGCCTGGAGAACCTCTCGTGGCTCGCCGGCTACCGGCAGGGTTACGACGCCGCGGAATACCGGACCGCGGCCTATACGTCCGGCCACTTCGACGTCGCCGGGGTGCACGTCGAAGGCGGCGTCGAGTACCGCTTCACCCCCGAATCCTTCCGCCGCTTCCTCCCCGACCTCGAGGCCGGCGCCCTCCCGCGCGACCTGTTCCTCGTCACCCGCGACGGCCGGCTCTGGGGCATCGGCAGCGGCGGGCTCGCGCGCATCGCCCACCGCGTGGCAACGGACCTCGCCTGGGACCCCGACGATACCGACTACCTGGCCGCGCTGCTCGACTGGTGCCAGGGCCTCACCGCCCCCGTCGAGGCGCCCGACGTACTGCGGCGCTACGACGAGGATCCCGAGGGGGCGCGGCGGGTGATCGTGGTGCGGGAACAGAGCTGAACGCGACGGCGCTCAGTGAGGAACAACCCGCGCCATCCGCAGGGACTTCCCCGTGCGGCGTCCGCTACCGCCAGAAGAGAAAATGTGACCTCCCGGGCGCGGCGATCGTCTAAGGGCCGGAAGACGACATTTTCGCGAACTCCGAGCCAAGGGCCAGTCGAATGAACGTGACTCGCATCCTGGGAACCGTCACCCTCGCAGCCGGAGTGCTTCTCGCCGGCTGTGAATCCTTGAGCACCGCGCCCGACGCCGGGCTCGAGGCCGGCGGCAACGCGCTTCAGAGCCGGATCGTGCTGAGCAGCAGCACCAGTCAGAACCTTTCCGCCGCCCTCGTGCCGCTGGCGGCGAAGGGCGGCCCGGGCAATGGGCAGGGCCGCCCTGGAAACGGCAAGGGCGGTCCCGGCAACGGTCCGATCGACCTCAGTGAGATCGCCGGGATCAACGTCCAGATCACCGGCGTTTCGGTACACCTGACGGACGGTGCCGATGATTCGCCCGACGACGAAGAGGGCGCCGGCGCCACCACGTCGGGCTGGCACGACCTCGAGCTGGACTTCGAGCCGGACCAGGACTGGTTCGATCTGATGGACCTGGAGACCGCGCAGCTCGCGACCGCACCGGCGGACCTCGAGGGCGAAGTCGACATGATCCGGCTGTTCTTCGGCGACGCGCACGTCGTCTTTTCGGACGGAGGAGAACCGGAGGACCTGACGATCCCGAGCGGCAAGGTCACGATTCCGGCGTCCGGCCTCACGCTGAACCTGGGCGAGGACGTGATCCTGCTGTTCGAGCCCGGCACTTCCGTCAAGAAGATCATCCGCACCGGGAACGGGCTGAAGATGCCGCCGGTGTTCACCGTCGCGGGTCGCGGTGACGACGATTCGGATGACGGGGACGATGCGGATGACGACGAATCCGACGACTCCGACGACTCCGACGACTCGGATGACGGCACGGATGATGACGCCGAGGGCGGGAGCGACGACGATTCCGACGACGG
>JBBDRL010000106.1:8875-16332 GCA_040905505.1 Gemmatimonadota bacterium
GACGACGATTCCGACGACGGCACGACCGGCGACACCAACGGCGGGACGGATGACGGGGAGGACGACCCTGAGGAGGTCTGATGAACGATGATCGTATCCATGCGTTCCTGGACGGCGAGCTCACGCGCGACGCGCTGAGCGCCGGGGAGCTTGCACGGGCGACCGAGCTGCAGCGTCACATCGACGCTGCAGCCGGCGTCGTTCGGTCGGCCCCCGTGCCGGACCTTGCGGCGCGGGTGATGGACCGGTTGCCGGAGCGGACGCCGGCCGCGTCCCCGAAGGCGAGCGCTGTGGCCGGGGCCGTGTCATGGTTGTGGGGGCGGCGCACGATCAGCTTCGAATGGCGCCCGGCGTATGCCGCCGCGGCGTCGTTCGCCCTGGTGCTGCTGTTCCTCATCGGGCTGCCCGGCGGCGATACGGCGCCGCCCCTGCCGGGGACCGCCGAGTCGGCCGGACCGCAGCCGACCATCTACGTGCAGTTCCGTCTCGACGCCCCAGGTGCGCAGCGCGTCGAGCTCGCCGGCAGCTTCACCGACTGGGCGCCCGCGCACCAGCTCCACGAGACGGGTGCCGGGGTGTGGACGGTTGTGGTCCCGCTCGAGCCGGGCGTGCACGATTACACCTTCGTGATCGACGGTGAGCGCTGGATCGTCGACCCGAACGCGCCGTCGGTCGAGGACGACTTCGGCGGGAGCAACAGCCGGCTCTTCTTGCCGGCGCCTGTTCAGGGCGTCTGAGGCGAGTGCTTCCCTTCAGACCTCTCGTGGTATTCGCCGGTTCGCTGGTGGCGCTGCCGGCCGCCGGTCAGACGTGGACGGTCGAGGCATCGGCGGGTGGCGCGACGCACGAGTCCGTGGCGGCCGACGTGGGCACGCACAACGCGATGCTCGGCGTCCGCTACGATGGCCTGCCATGGGCGTATGTCACGGCGGGTATTCCGCTCGGTTCCGAGAGCGTCCCCTGGGCGTCCGTCGGCATAGGCGGGCGGCGGTTCATACCGCTGGGGCCGCTGGAAGCGGGGCTCGACCTGGGCGCGAACGGCCACGCCTACCGGGTCTCCGACCTGGAGGCGACCGGCAGCGGCGCCACCCTCTCGGCGCTTCCCCTCCTCGCCTGGGCGGCCGGACCCGTCCGGCTCGAGGCGTACTCGGGCGGGTTGCTGTACCACCGGCGCTTCGGGCAGGGCTCCGAGCTCGAGACCGCCACGCGCACGCTCTACGACAGCGGGACGAGCCTCGCGTTCGCGGCCCAGGGGGACCTTCTGCTGCGACTGGACGGCCGCTACCTGCGGGCAGAGGAAGGCAACTATCCCTATGTCGGCGGCAGCGTGAGCTACGGGTCCGGGCCGCTACAGGTGTGGGCTGGCGTGGGGCAGTGGCGTTTCGACAGCGGCGCCGAGACCGGCTGGGAGGCCGGCGCGCAGCTCGGACTGAACCGCGCAACGCGGGTCTTCGCCAGCTTCGCGGACGAGCCGACCGATCCGATCTACTTCAGCCTCCCCCGGCAGCGCTGGACGATCGGGATCAGCCGAACGCTCGGCAGTCCCCCGCCGTCTGCGACACCGACCGCCGTGCCCGTCGCCGCCGCGGGCGCGCTCGTCACCTTCAGCGTCCCGCTCGACCTCGCGGGCGATGCCCCCTCGATCGCCGGGGACTTCACCGACTGGGAGCCCCGGCCGATGCGGCGCGAGGGCGGCGCGTGGGTGATTCAGCTCGCCCTGGAGCCCGGCCTCCATCACTACGCCTTCATCCGGCCCGATGGAAGCTGGTTCGTACCGGAGTGGCTGCCCTCGGTCGACGACGGGTTCGGCGGCACGTCGGCCGTGATCGTCGTCCGATGAGGACCGCCCCGCGCGCCGATGAGCGGACGGACGCCGAGCTCGTCGAGGGCATCCTCGCGGGGAGCCGGGAGCTCTTCACGCCGCTCTGCGAGCGCTACCAGGCGATGCTCTATCGCTACGCATTGGGCATGGTGTCGCGGCCGGATGTCGCGGCCGACCTGGCGCAGGACAGCCTGGTCAAGGCGTATACGCGCCTGGGGAGCTGCAAGCAGCCGGACCGCTTCGGCAGCTGGGTGTTCAGGATCCTCCGGAACGAGTGCCTGGATCACCTGAAGTCGCGCCGGCGCAAGGACCAGCCCCTCGACAAGGTGGCGCTATACGCCCCGGACACGGACGACCCCGAGCGGCGGCTGGAGCGTTCTGAGATGAGCCGGACCGTCTCGGTCGCGCTGCAACGCCTGCCCGAAGCGCAGCGCGAGGCTTTCCTGATGAAGCACGTCGAGGGCCTCGAGTACGACGAGATGTCCGAGATCCTCGACAGCTCGGTGAGCGCGCTCAAGATGCGGGTGAAGCGGGCGCGTGAGGCGCTCCAGGAATCGCTGCGTCGGACGGGCGAGGTGAATGAGCGTGTGTGACTGCGGAAAACGGCAGGGAATAGGGAGCAGGGAATAGGGAATAGCCAGCACGGACGGATGTATGTGACTTTCGAGGCGGGGCGATCGTCTTGATAGTGCAGACGATGGCGAGGTACTCGACGCATTTACCGAGAGAGACTTCCAGATGAGACGGACCTACCTTCTACTCGCGCTCGCGCTCCTGCCCGCCTCGTTGGCGGGGCAGCAGGCGGGCGATCCGGGCGCGCGGATCGAGGCGGCGCTCGCGCGTGCGCAGGCCGCCGGCGTGCCGGAGGCGCTACTGCGCAATCGGATCGCGGAGGGGCAGGCGAAGGGGGTGCCCATGGAGCGTATCGCCGCCGCCGTCGAGCGCCGGGCCACGGCTCTGACGCGCGCCAGCGAGGTGATGCGCGGCACCATCGGCGCTCCCACGAGCGCGGATCTGTCCAGCACGGCCGACGCGCTCGAAGCCGGGATCGGCGCCGAGTCCGTCGCCGAGATCGCACGCGCCAGCAGCGCGGAGGACCGGCCGGTGGCCATCGCCGTGCTGACCTATCTCCACGACCAGCAGGGGATGCCCATCGGTCAGGCGATGGCGCAGGTCCGCGCCGCGATGCAGCGGGGGTCCGAGGCGCTCCGCACGCTCCCCGCCCAGGCCGCGGCCGCGCGGGGGCGGGGGCAGGGTGGCCCGCCCGCGGGGGCCGGACCGCCCGCGGGAGTGGGCCGGGGCAATTCCGGCGGGGGCGGGCCTCCGCAGGGGGTGCCGGGGCAGGGCCAACGACCCGGTGGCGGTGGGCCGCCGGACTCGCCGGGCTCGCCGGGCAATCCTGGCGGCGGACCGGGCGGAAATCCTGACGGCGGTCCGGGTGGAAACCCTGGCGGCGGACCGCCGGATGGGGGAGGGCCGGGGGGCGGGCCTCCGGGTGGGAGGTAGAACGGCAATTTGAAGCTTGGATGGAACCGCACACGGCGAGAGGCGGCGGAAACTCCGCCCGGAATTCAAAGCTCGAAGTTCAAAATTCGAAATTCGAGGCGGCGGCACAAAGCTTGACCTTGCCGCTGGGCCATGACTGAAAGACGACTCGCGACCTTCATCGCAATCCTCGTCGCCGCCTCGATCGCGGTTCCCTTCACGCTGCTCTCCGGTGTCCCCCGCCTCTCCGGCGCATTCCTCTTCTGGACGATCTTCGCACTCGTCGTCATCTCCCTGATCTTCGTCGCCACGGCGGGGTGGAAGCGCGAGCGATGAGCACCGCGCTGGTGCTGTGGGGGCTCGGCATCTATATCGTCGTCGGGACGGCGATCGCCTGGATGGCGCGGCACCGGGTGGGCGTCGGGATGAGCGAGTACTTCCTCGCCGGCCGCAAGCTCGGCGGCCTGGTCGCGGCGCTGACCTACAGTGCGACGACGTACAGCGCGTTCATGCTCATCGGGCTGGCGGGCCTGACCTATCAGGGTGGCGTGGGGGCGCTCGGCTTCGAGCTGATCTACCTGGCGGGGCTGTCGCTGGTGGTGTTCTTCGGGCCCCGTTTCTGGCGGGTCGGGCACGCCTACGACTACGTCACACCCGCGGAGATGCTGGGCGACCGCTACGAGAGCCGCCTCGTCGCGGTGGTTGTCGCGGTCGTCTCCTGCATCTTCCTCATCCCCTACAGCGCCGTGCAGCTCATGGGCATCGGGTACCTGCTCGAGGGGCTGACCGAAGGGGGCGTGTCGTTCATCGCGGGGGTGACGGTGGCGGCGGTGCTGGCCGTCGCGTGGGCGTACCTGGCGGGGCTGCGGAGCGTCGCCTGGACCGACTCGCTCCAGTCACTGGTGATGATCGTCTCCGCGGTCGCGGTGCTCGTGCTGGTGGTGCGGGCGCTCGGCGGGCCGGGCGCCTTCGCGGCGACGCTGGAGCGCGACCACGCCGAATGGCTCACGGTCCCCGGGCCCGGCTACTTCGACCTGCCCACCTTCATCGGCCTCTCGCTGCCCTGGTTCTTCTTCAGTATCTCTAACCCGCAGGTCAGTCAACGGCTGTTCGTGCCCGCGTCGCTCGCCAGCATGCGGGTGATGGTGCTGGGCTTCCTCGTCTTCGGCTTCGTGTACACGCTGGTGTCGATCGTCTGGGGCTTCTCGGCGCTGGTGATGTTCCCGGGCCTCGAAAACCCCGATCTCGCGACGCCGACGCTGCTCAGCTCCGGCGTGGTGCCCCCGCTGCTCGCGCTGATGGTCATGCTCGGCATCACCGCCGCCGCGATCTCCACCGTCGACTCGATCCTCCTCACCCTCTCGTCGATGGTCTCGCGCGACCTCTACGGCAACCTGCGGCGTGACGGCACCGAGCAGCGGCAACTGCTGGCGGCGCGGCTCGTCATCCCCTTCATCGCGGTGCTCGCGTTTCTCTTCGCGCGGCTGCGGCTGGACCTGATCGCCGTGCTCTCGGTCGCGTCGTCGGCGGGGCTGCTGGTGATGGTCCCGACGATCATCGGCGCTTTCTACTGGCGGCGTGGCTCGGCCGCGGGGGCGATGCTCAGCATCGTGACCGGCGCGGTGGTGGTGATGGTGACGCAGTTCGGGGGCTGGCGGCCGCTGGGGCAGTGGCCGGGAGTGTGGGGGCTCGCGACGGCGACGGCGGTGTTCGTGGGGGTCAGCCTCGCGACGCGGCCGGCGGCGGAGGGGGCGGGGAAGTTCGAGGCGGTGCTCGGAGGGTGAAGGGCGACGGGGGAAGGGCCGAACCGGGGCCCCGGAAAGGTAATAGATTGCTTCTAAACGTCGGTAATAGGTGATCTATGACCGCTAGTGACTTGCTTTGCAGTTATCAAGGTCGTAGATTGCCGATAACACGCGATAAGTGGTACGCAATGACACCTGGAGGTCGCCATGCCGAAGCAGAACGTCACGGAGGAGGCTGCCCCCGTGGCAGTGATCGAGGCTGCTGAGGCACTCGGGGACAGGATCAAGCTCGCACGCCAGCGGCGTCGGATGCGGCAGGTCGATCTTGCGGCCCGGGCCGGGATCACCACCAAGACGCTCCGCAGGGCCGAAGCGGGCGAGCTGGGGACCGGTATCGGCGTATATGCCGCCGTTCTCTGGGTCCTCGGGCTCCTGGGCGGCCTCGCTGCGGTTGCGGACCCTGACGCCGATCTGGAGGGACGTACGCTGGATGCGGCGCGCCGGGGGAAGCGCGTTCGACCGGCGGCGGGGCTGAGCGATGACTTCTGAGCGGGCGTGCTACGTCTACATCCAGATGCCCCGGTCCTTCGAGGTCGTCACCTGCGGCCGCTTCGTCCTGACTCCGCTGCCGCGCGGCGCCGGCCGCGGCCGTTTCATCTACGGTCAGAGCTATCGAAGCCGGACTGACGCCGTACCGATCGATCCGGTGAATCTGCCCATTTCCACGGAGACATTCGAGACGACTCGGCTCGGCGGGGTGTTCGGCGCGCTCGGAGATTCCGCGCCCGACGCATGGGGGCGGATGGTGATCCAGAAGGTGCTCGGCCGCTCCGACCTGACGGAGGTGGACTTTCTGCTCGAGTCACCAGAAGACCGGGCTGGCACGTTGTCCTTCGGTCGTGGGAAGGTGCCCCCCGCGCCGGTGAGGGAGTTCAACCGTGTCCTCCGACTCGCCGAGCTGCGGGAGGTGGCTCGGCTACTGGAGGCGGAGCGGCCACTCGAGCAGATCCGTGAACAGGTCCAGCAAGTCATGCAGCCGACGACTTCGATCGGCGGCGCGCGGCCCAAGAACACCGTCGAGGACGACACTGGGCTGTGGATCGCCAAGTTCCCGGCTCGCACCGATCGATGGAACAACGCTCCCGTGGAGGCAGCGATGCTGTCTCTCGCGAGCCGATGCCAGATCCGGATTCCCGAGATCCGTATCGAGCGGCTCGGAGGTGAGTCCATCCTCCTGCTGCGGCGCTTCGACCGGCAAAAGCTCGAGGGCGGGTATCTTCGTCACCGGATGGTGAGTGGCCTCACGCTCCTGAGGGCCGAGGACACGCCGACCGACATGGAGAACTGGTCGTATCTGCTGCTGGCCGGAGAGGTTCAGCGATGGTCTTCCCGGCCTCGGGAGGACAAGGTGGAGCTCTTTCGCAGGGCCGCCTTCAACGCCCTCATCTCCAACAACGACGACCACCCGCGCAATCACGCCATGGTCGCCGCCGGGCCCGATTGGCGCCTCGCGCCCGCATACGATCTGACACCCAACCCCCAGCACGGCACGATGGAGCGTGACCTGGCGCTCGCCGCCGGACGCTTCGGCAGGGCGGCAAGGCGAGACAACCTGCTGTCCGGCGCAGCGAAGTTCGGACTCACGAGCGACCAGGCCTCGGCCATCATCGACGAAATCGCGAGCGTGGTGTCGACGGCCTGGCGCCTCGAGGTGCTGAAATGGGGCGGCTCGGAGCAGGATTGCGAGGCAATCGCCCCCGCTTTCGGCTACGCGGGGTTCGACTACCCCGCGGAGCCGCGCCGATCCGGGGTGGGGCCGGTCTCTCCCCCTACTCGTGAACGCTGATCGAGATGGGGTTGGATAGTTCGACCACGTGCTGGTCGCCATCGTCCCTCACCGCCATCTCGTACCACTCCTGACTCCGCGAAGAGCGGCCGTGGGCCATCACCCGCTTCGCCAGCGCGACCGCGCTTTCATTGGCGAGCCGCACGGAGCCGTGCGACTGGTTGGTGCCCAGCGAGTCATGGTCGTCGGTGCCATGGATGGTGTAGTCCGGCGCCTTCCACATGATCTTCACCTTACCCATCGGGTTGTCCGGATGGTCGGGCTCCATGTACTCCTCGTCTTCGGACCATTCACTGTCCGGCGGCGGGCGCCAGTCCGGGTTCCAGGTCACCTGGGTGATGGAGAAATCGCCGGTGGGGGTCGGGTATTCGGGCATCCCGACGGCCACCGGGTACGTTTCGACATCGTCGCCGTGGCGGACGTAGAGCGTCCGCTCGGAGATGTCGATCTCCAGGCTCATCTCCGAGGCGGCTGGGGTGGGTGTGGTGGCCCTGTCCGCCGCTGTGTCGGCCGTCGCCGCCCCCGTCACAAGGGGGGTGAGCGCAAGCAGGCCGAGTAG
>JBBDRL010000107.1:0-15922 GCA_040905505.1 Gemmatimonadota bacterium
GGATTCAGGATTCAGGATTCGGGATTCGGGATTCAGGATTCAGGATTCAGGATTCAGGATTCAGGGGCTGGGGTCGTCTGGTGGGGGGGAGGTCTCCCGGGGATCGACGATCCTCGGGAGACCTTGGCGCTTACACAGACAGCGACAACGTCAGTCCATGACGGCGAGGGCGCGGTTACGGAGTTGCTGCCCGTAGCGGCGGCGGTGTGCGACCTTCCGCTCGATCAGGGAGACGACCTCCTCGCCGAACGGAACGCCCTCTAGCTCACTGGCCGCGTTGAGCCCGCCCGAGCTGATGGTGTTGATCTCGACGAGCTTGTCACCGACGATGTCGAGACCGACGTCGAAGATCCCGTCGGCGACGAGCCGCGGTCGGACGGTCTCGACGATCTCCAGCATCCTGGGCGTGACCTCGGCCTTCTGTGGCCGGCCCCCGGCCATCATGTTGCTCCGGAAGTCGCCCGACGCATTGACCCGCCGCACCGCCGCGATCTTCCCTTCGCGCACCAGCGGTTTCCCATTGAACAGGAAGAGCCGAGTATCCCCGTCGCTCGCTTCGGGGAGGAACTCCTGCGCCACCACGAAGCTGTCGCGGCTGATGGAGTCGACGATCTGGCGGAGGTTCGCGGCATCCTTCTTCACCAAGTAGACGTCCTGACCCCCGTAGCCCCGCAGCGGCTTGACCACGATCTTGCCGTTCTCTTCCGCATGAAACCGCAGGATCTCCTCGTAGCTTCGTGAGATGACGGTACGCGGGCGGATGTCCGCGGGGAACTGCTCGAGGTACATCTTGTTGAGCGCGTAGGACAACGTATACGGGTGGCTCAGGACGATGAGTCCCTGCAGCACCGCCATCTGGCCGAACACGATGCCCGCGTCGTATTCCCAGGGCCTGCCTTCGAGGTCCTCGACGGGATTGTAGCGCAGGTAGAGGACGTCGAGGTCGGCAGCCGTGATCTCGACCGGTTCCGCATCAGGCCCCTGAACGCCGGCCAGAAAGGCTTCCTGACTGCCGCCTCCTCCCTCCGGCGCCTCGAACCCGATGGCGCCGATCGGGCCGTCGGAGCGGTAGATGAGGTCACCGGTACCGACCATGTAGACCTTGTGGCCCATCGCCGCCGCGGTATGGGCGATGACCGTCGTGGCGGCGGTCGGCACCTCCGTGCCGACGTCGTTGACGAGGAAGGCGATCCTCATCGGCGTTCCGGGCATATCATCTCCGTCAGTGTGATCCCGCGCCGCACGTGCTCGAGCCGCTCGAGCGATTCGGGGCGCGTGAGGAAACGAGGGGTGAGTGGCGGACGACGCAGCACCTCGCGATGCCTCAGCTCGTCGATGATCGGCAGGTGTTTCTGCGCGATCTTGCCCACGTAGAGTGCCTCCAGGTCGGCGCCGCTCGCGATCAGCTCCAGGAGCCGGGCCAGTCCGCGCAGGTAGATCAGGTCGCGGGTGAAGCCGCCCGAGGCGTGGACCCGAAATGCGATATCCCACGCGCCCGCGGCGCTGTACCCCAGGTCGCGCGTGAGCAGGCGGAAGGTGCCGACGAAGTCCGCGCCCTCCTGTACCGACAATGCGGCCAGGACGCGTGCCGCCAGCAGCCGCATCCGCGACCGGTCGAGCCCGCCGACGAGGTATTCCGCCAGCACGGCCAGACCCTCCTGGAGCTCGTCGTAGCCCGCCAGACCGAGTGCGAGCTGCTCCAAGGGTTGGGCACTTCCGTTGACGAATGTCAGCACGTGCGTCCCGACCTCGTGATGGATCAGCGGCATCACGCGGTCGGGGCGAAGCGACAGGCGTTCGCCGATCATCAGATTCCCCTCGGAGACGAGCAGTCCGCTCACATCGCGTCGGACCTCGATCGTGTTGCGGATCGCGGGATGCCGCTCGCGATAGTAGTCCAGCTCTCTGTCGGCGGCGGCTCGGAACGCTTCGGCGTCGACCCACTCGCCCTGCCACCGCCGGGCGCGCGGCACGTCCGCGAGGATCGATTCAGCGGTCTCGCGCAGGCGGTCGTTCACCTCGCCGTAGAGACGCATGCTGTTGTAGCGGAAGCTCTTCGCCCCCCGCTCCCGGAGCATCGTGAACTCGGTGTCCAGCTCCTGGCGCTTGTCCTCGAAGAGATCGGCCAGCGCGGGATCGTCGATCCGGTCGATCTCGATCGCGAAGAGGCGCCGCTTGAGCAGGTCCGGGTCCACGGGCAGCAGACGGTAGTGGAACTTCGGATTGTGCTGGAACTCTCCGGCCTGGAAGCGCGCCCACGCATCCGAGCCGTTGACCGGCGACGTCAGCATCAGCAGGTCGACGGAGTGCTCCAGCGCGCAGAGCGCGCGGTCGACGTCCCAGACGTCGTCCGGGGGCGACCGGGTTCCCAGCGCGAGATGGTTCGCGACCTTGGTATTCGTCTGCACCCGAATGAACTCGTAGATGGCCTGGCGGAGGGCACGCGAGAGGTGATGCTGCACCTGCCGGAGGAAGAGCGGATAGACGGCACCCGTGCCCCCGTCGCGGAAGATCGGGGGAACCTCGAGCCCCAGCAGGAGCACCTCGGTCTGCCAGCTCTCCTCGATGGACAGGAGCTGCGGCAGACCCGGTGGATGGCGTTCGTCGCCGGTCTCGAGCACCACCTCCACGCCCGGTCGCAGGTCCCCGAGCGGCTGCAGCGCGTCGACCATCTTCCCGACCGTCTCCGGCGCCGGCCCCCTGGGGGCCCGCACCACGAAGCGCCGACTCGCCGGGTCCGGCGACGACCAGAGCTCCAGGACCAGGAAGGCACCGTGCGCCGCCGACCCGGCCTGCGCCAGCCGCCGCACCAAGCTTCCGACCTCCGAATCCTCGCCGCGGCGGGCGATCAGGTACGCCGATTCCGTTGCGACGAGGCGCTCCGTGCCGACGTCCTCGCGCCGCGGCGGCTCACGATACACGATCAGGTACGGCAGCGACCGGTCGAGGCTGAGTACGCCGCCATGCGGCAGCGCGTGGCGCACGCTCGCGTGCTCGTCGACGCGCTCCAGGATCCTGTCCGTTATCGGAGAAACCATTCAGTAGGGGCCTGATGTTCGCAGATTGAAGGTTACGACCGGCGGCTCGTGCAAGGATTCCGCCGCTGTCTCCGGACGGCGCCGGTGACCGGTCCCGCGATGACGGTGCGGCACTTGCTCTTAGCCCATTCTGACCTGCCAATCGAAGAGGGGGTGGAAGTGGAGAGCGATGACGATCACGAGTTGCGCCAGCAGTTCACCGTAGGCGTCGAGGAGGAGTACCAACTGGTGGAGCCGGGAACCGGTGAGCTCCGAAGCCACGCCGGCGTGGTGCGCCGGGCCGACCGATCCGGCGAGGTGGCGGGCGAGGTCCAGGACACGATGCTCGAGATCGGCACCCCCATCTGCCGCGACAGTGAAGAGCTCGCCGCTCGCCTGCGGGACCGCCGGTTCCAGGCGAGTGCCGCGGCCGCGTCCGAGGATCTCGAGGTCCTCGCGGCGGGAATGCACCCGTTCAGCGGCTGGGAGGACCAGGTGCTGACGAACGCCGCGCGGCCGCGAATGCTGGCGCGCCGCTTTCGCAAGCTCCTGCTCCGCCAGAGCATCTGGGGAATGCACGTTCACGTGGCGATCCCCGACACTCTGGACCGACTCGTCCTGATGAACACCGTCCGCACCTTCGGCCCGCACCTCCTCGCCCTCTCGTGCAGCTCGCCGGTCCACCTGGGCAAGGATACCGGATACGACTCGTTCCGCACCGTCGCCTGGCGCGGTTTCCCCTTCGTCGGCGCCCCCCCAGGCTTCGAATCCGAGGCCGAGTACCGGGCATACGTCGAGCTTCTGCTCCGCGCCGGTTCGATTCCCGACGAGCGGACGCTCTACTGGAGCGTCCGACCCAACCCACGGTATCCGACGCTCGAGCTGCGCATGTGTGACGTCTGCCCGCGCATCGCGGACGCGGTGTCGATCGCCGCGCTCGCTCGCGCCGTCGTCGTCGCCACCGCGGAGGGACTACTGGAGCCGCTGGGCGGCTCGCTGAGCGCATCGCTCCAGGATGAGGTGCTGCGCGAGAACGAATGGATCACTGCACGCGACGGCCTCGACGCGACCCTCATCGCGCCCGAAGCGAAGGCCGGAGGCGTCCCCGTGCGCGAGGCGATCGAGGAGCTGGCCGAGGCCGTGGGCCCCGTCGCCGCAAGGCTGGGCGACGCCGACGCGCTGCGGGGAATCACGGAGATTCTGAAGAATGGAAACGCGGCCACACGGATCCGCGAACGCTTCAGCCGCGCCGCAGCACCGGAGACTGTAGTCGAGTGGATGATCGAAGAGACACGCGCCGGCACCGGAATCGACCGGCGCAGCCGACGTCGCGAGGAGCTCGGCGCCGAATCTTTCAACGCAACGTAGCCATGAGTCACCTGGTAGGTGTCACGACATCGATCGACCCGAAGGGCGGAGACTATCGCAAGCCGCGGATCGGGCTCTACGCGAACTACCTCACGCCGCTGGAGCGGAATGGCCTGACGCCCATCCTGATCACGCCGGCGCATTCGAAGGAATCCATCCGCGCCCTGATCGCGGTCTGCGACGGCCTGGTGCTCTCGGGGGGCGACGACATCGATCCGTCGCGCTACGGTCACGATGCGATCCCGGAGCTCGGCACGGTGAACCCCTCGCACGACATCGCCGAGCTGCGAGCGCTCGATGAGGCATGCCGCCACGACATTCCGATCCTGGGCATCTGCCGCGGCCATCAGATGCTCAACGTCCTGTTCGGCGGAACGCTCTGCCAGGACATCGGCGTCGAGATGGGCAGCGCGTTCTCGCATCAGCAGACCACGCCCTGGGGGTCACACCACCACGAAGTCACCGTCGAGCCAGGGACGCGGCTGGCCAAAGCGCTCGGCGAGGAGCGTCTCGGCATCAACTCCTACCACCACCAGGCGATCCGCAAGCTGGCTCCGCAGCTCGTGGTCAGCGCGCGGGCCGACGACGGGCTCGTCGAGGGCATCGAGTCGACCGAGCACCGCTGGGTGGTCGGCGTCCAGTGGCATCCCGAACGGCATGAGGCGGAGGCGGCCGATTCGGACCCCAACGTCCGCCTCTTCAAGGCGTTCGCGGGCGCGGTGAAGGGCTCCGAAGCGGCCGAGGCGAGCGACCGGATCGAGGCCGAGCACCACGCGTGAGCGCCCCCGCGGCCCACGGGCCCGAAGAGCGCCCCACCCACGATGTTGAGTGTGGAGCATCGATCGATATATAATCCGGGTCGCGATACCCCTCCGGAAGCCCCTGAGCGGCTTGCCGGCCGACCGTTCCGTTCCCGAAATCGTGACTCTTCATGCTCCGATCGCCTTCAAATGGCTGCGTCCGGCGTGGGCTCCTCACCGCCCTCGGCGTCGCACTGTTCCTCGCCCTTCCCGTGACCGTCACCGGTCAGACCGCGCCGGGTGAGTCACGTCCCTCGGTCGAGGCCACGCGCCTGACCGGGCCCGCCGACATTCGCATCGACGGCGCGCTCGACGACTCGGCGTGGGCGCTCGCAGAACCGATCACCGATTTCCGCCAGCAGGAGCCGGTCGAGGGCGGCGAGCCGTCCGAGGCCACCGTGGTCCGGATCGTCTACGACGAGGAGTCACTGTACATCGGCGCGCTCCTGCGCGATTCGAATCCGGACGGGATTCTCGCCCACCAGCTCCAGCGTGACGCGGGGCTCGGAACGGATGACCGCTTCATGTGGATTCTCGACACCTTCCGCGACGGGCGGACGGGATATTTCTTCGAGACCAACCCGGCCGGCTTGATGGGCGACGGCCTGATCGGCGGCGGCGGGGGACCCGGCGGCGGCGTCAACAAGTCGTGGGACGGCATCTGGGAGATCCGCACGCAGATCCACGACGAGGGATGGTCGGTCGAGATCCGCATCCCCTTCTCCACGTTGAACTTCGATCCGGATCGGCAGGACTGGGGGATCAACTTCCAGCGGACGATCCGGCGGCGGAACGAGGAGATCCTGTGGAGCGGGTGGCTGCGAAACGAGAGCCTGTTCCGGCCGGCGAACGCCGGGACGATGACGGGCATCGCGGGGGTGTCGCAGGGCCTCGGGGTCGAGGTCAAGCCGTACGTATCGGCCTCGGCCAGCGACGCGGCGGCGGCGGGAGCTTCGTGGGACAGCGGCGCCAAGACGGGCGTGGACGTGACGTACTCGGTCACCCCCTCGTTGCGCGCGGCGGTCACGGTGAACACCGATTTCGCCGAGGTCGAGGTCGATCAGCGTCGCGTGAACCTCACACGTTTTCCGCTGCGCTTCCCCGAGCAGCGAGACTTCTTCCTCGAGGGCTCGAGCGTATTCTCGTTCAGTTGGGCCGACCCCTTCTTCAGCCGGCGGATCGGACTGGTACAGGGGCAGGAAGTGCCGATCCAGGCGGGCGCCCGCCTCGGAGGTCAGATCGGGCGGTACGAGATCGGGATGTATCAGATCCGCACTGGCGAGGCCGATCCCGAGGTCCCCGGCGGGCCGCAGCTCCTGCCGCCAGAGGACTTCACCGTCGCACGCGTGCGGCGAGGCCTCTTCGAGCAGTCGCACGTCGGTGCCATCTACACGCGGCGAGGGACCGAAGTCGCCGACGATGGTTTCGCCGCGCCCGACCGGCACACGATGGGGTTCGACGCGGACTTCTTCACCTCGAACGCGCTCGGCCGGTACAACGCCCAGATCGAGGGGTTCATCGTCTACCACACCGATCCGGACGCCGGCGGCGACATGCTGGTCGCCGATCACCGCGCCCGCGGCCTGCGGGTCAACTTCCCCAACGACCTGATCCGCTTCCATCACTCGTTCCGTGACTTCGGCAACGAGTGGAACCCGGCAGTCGGGTTCACCCAGCGGCGCGGCTATAGCCGCCACCAGCCGAGCCTCATCATCGCCCCACGTCCCGAGGGTTGGGACCTCGTGCGCCAGCTCGAGTGGGAGCTGCGATTCGAATACCTCACCGACCTCGATAACCGGCTGCTCCTGCGGAACTGGGACTTCACCCTCTTCAACTTCAACTTCGAGAGCGGCGACCGGCTGAGCGCACAGGGCGGGCGTGGGTTCGAGCGACTCGACCAACCGTTCACCATCCACGGCGAAGGCGAGGACGCCATCATCATCCCGGCCGGCGATTACGACGCGTGGACCTGGTCGACGGGGTTCCAGACGGCGGGCCGCCGGATGCTCTCCGGCGGGGGCAACCTGTCACGATCCGATTTCTGGTCCGGGCACCGAACCGAGATGAGCCTGGGGGGAACGGTCCGCCCATGGCGCGGCACCAACTTCTCGCTGGATTACGAGCGCAACCAGGTGCGCCTCGCCGAGGGCGACTTCGATACCAACCTCGTGCGGCTGTCGAGCGCCTGGAACCTGAACCCGCGAGCTTCCTTCACCGGAAATGTCCAGTATGACGACGTCAGCCGAGTCGTGGGGCTCTTCGCTCGCATGCGCTGGATCGTTCGGCCAGGAAGTGACGTCTTCGTCGTCTGGACGCACAACTGGCAGAACGCCGCCGCAAGGCTGCTCGATCGCGATTTCGTGACGCTCTCCCGCGGCGCGGCGATGAAGGTGAACTACAGCTACCGGTTCTAGCGGTCAGCGCCCAGAGATCAGCACCGCACTGACCCCTGACCTAGCTGCCGGGCCCTCCCGCCTCCGGCCGGCGCTCCGGGTCGACGGCCGGGGCCTGCCCCTCTCGCCGCTACTGCTCGAGCGTGAAGGAACCCCCGCCACCGACCTGGGTGAACGTCAGCTCGGTGGGATTCTCCCAGGTGTAGTTCGCCACGAACTTGGGACGGCCCGAGTCGCGCAGGATCGTGATCTCGATGCGTCCGTCCGCCCAGAAACCACCCAGCGGGCAGGGATCGGCGCAGTCGTCGTGGTCCTCGGTTCCGGTCACCACTCCGCTGGTCCGACCATCGTCGGGCGATCTGAAGGTGACCGTATGGTCCGGATCGTGGGCGTCCGTCCAGGTCGCCGAGATCACGATCGGCAGGCCACCACCCCCGCCGGTCGGCGATCCTTCGCAGCCGGCCGACAGCAACAGTAGACCCGTGGCACAGACCACGCCGGCAACGCGCATCGTCCTTGTCATCGCTGATCCTGGCTCAGGGTTTCACGCGGCGAGTTCCGCCGCTCAGGGTCGGGTAAGGTAGCCCAACACCCGCTCCGCACGCCGGTCCAGCTCGGCGAGCCGGAGATCGAGCTCCTCGACGGTCCGGCGGATCCGGTCCTGCGCGTCGGCGATCGCCGCACGGTCGCGGCGGCGCCCTGAGACGGCGTCACCCATCGTCGGCATGACGCGATTGAGCTGGAGGATTCGGATCTCGTGGACTTCACCGAGCGCATAGTCGAACAGCGCGCGCAGATCGCTCCGGAGCTCCTCGCTCTCCCAGTACGTCGCCACCTGGAACTCGAAGGCCATCCGCTCGTTGTTGAGCCGCTGGAAGACCTGATTGTAGCTCTCGACGGCGGCATGGAGACCCTCATAGACCGCGCGGTCGCTGAACGCGATGTCGCCGTACAGCTTGAAGTACTCGTTCAGGTCCTTTGCCGCGACGATATAGGCGGTGATCGTCTCGGACAGGGCCGGATAGTGCGCCAGGCGCTGCCGCTCCAACTGGATCTCGTTCTCGAGTGCCGTGGCGTCCACCGCGAGCCGGTCGGTCACTTCAGCGACGAACGCCTCCAGCACCTCGCGGATCTCCTCCTGCCCCGCCCCCACTTCCTCCAGCCCCATCGCCAGCTTCTCATGGCGCTCAGCAAAGAGTCGCAAGGTCGCCGCCTCAACCGATTCACCCACCACGACTTCGGGGATCGTCGAAGGGTCACGCGGGACCGGTACACGCCCCGACCGCGGGTAGAGCACGGACCAGTCGCGGTCCAGGATCTCCACCGTTACCTCGGCCGTTCCCGGCGGCAGAGTCGTCTCGAACTGCCCGCTCCCCCGCACCACCGTCGAGCCCAGTCCGCCGAATCCGACAGTGACGTTCGCCGTCGAAAGCCCGTCTACGTGGATCAGCCGACCGCGGAACACCACCGGCTGGCTCGCGAGGTCCGCGGCCAGAATGCACAGCGCGCACATCGCCGCATACAGGCAGCGCAGCTTCACGGGCCCCGCTCCGCCAGGCGAATGCGAAGTCCCGTCGTCTCCGAGACCACGTAATTGTCGTCGTACACGGTGCGGCCGTCCGCCAGTACCGTGACCGGCACCACCGCTCCCTCGGCGAAGGGCAACACCGCGCTGAAGTTGCCGTTCTCATCACTGCGCGTCGTCACGAGCCCGTCCCGGAAATTCACCAGAGCCCCAGCTATCGGCCCGGCGACGCCCAGGATGGTTCCGGAGACACTCGTCTCGTCGGGAATCCGCTCCATCTCGACCTCGATCACGCCGGACGGTGGGATCGGGAAGGGCCCCGTCCGCTTCATCCGGTACCGATCCGCGGTGGCGATCACGCCGACCTCTCCGGAGAGAAACTGAAGGGGAACCTGGGCAAACGTCACCTGTCCGTCCGGCCCCACCGCACGGGTCCGCCGATCGTCGCCCAGATCCAGCACCACCTGTCCTTCGCTGACGATCTCCTGGCCATCCGACCCCGAGAGTCGTACCGTCAGATTGGCTGTGGATTCCGGATTCGCCAGCAGGAGCCCCCCGAGCAGCACCATCGCGAATACGACGACGGGCCCGCCCAGCTCCAGCGTCCCCTTGGCTACCTGTCCGCGGTAACGGGCGTGCGAGCGAAGCGCGCCGAAAAGGAATGCCGCCGCCGCCAGCGCGATCGGCATCAACAGGACGTAGTAGAGCGCGCTCGTGATGAACGCCAGGCGGTCCGCGAAGGCGATGAAGAACGCAGCGATCAGTAAGGCCCCCACGAACGCAGCGCCACTCAGGTAGGCGAACGTCAGATTCGGACCGGACCTGGCGGGCTCGGCCATTGATGAGCGGGGATGCAGTGTTGAAAGGTGCTCAGCGCGCACTCGTGCGCAAGCGGCGCACGGGGCGGTGGAAAACGGATCCCGTCGGAGAAGGTGGAGAATACTGCGACCGAAAAGGTGCGCCTCCGCTTGAAGTATCCGGGCAAGGCAGTCGGCCGTCAAGGGAGATGTCAGGGCTCTCGTCAGGGCTAGCCTCAGGGCTCGCGTCCGGACCTCGCGGACCAGGCGACGGTGCGACAAGCCGGTGGGAATCTTCGTCAGCGGTCCGGTGGTCGGGGAGAAAGTCGAGCTCGCCCGACGGGCCTGGCGCCCACACGGTCGACAAGTTCTACTTCCTGGCGTGGCCTGCCGTAGTCTGGGGGGCGTACCAGGCGGCATTCAAGACACTTGATCAACCGCGTGGTGGACCCAGAGCGTCGGGCAGCTCCGTGGCCCGACTGGTCCATCACGACGCGGATCGACGCCCGTTCCCACGTGGACACCGTCTGGCGCGCCATCCAGTGCCACCGGACGCAGGTTGCCATCTATGGTGAATTGAGCGTGCTGGCGATGCGGGATCGCGAGGCTCTCTACGGCGAGCGGACCTTCTATCGGGTCTTCAGTACCGTAAATGGCGGCCACGAAACGGAGACCGACCTCTTCGCGGAA
The DNA here is from genome assembly GCA_040905505.1 of Gemmatimonadota bacterium. Taxonomy (GTDB): domain Bacteria; phylum Gemmatimonadota; class Gemmatimonadetes; order Longimicrobiales; family Longimicrobiaceae; genus WHSP01. The sequence continues at coordinate 10,591 of JBBDRL010000107.1, forward strand.
CTGCGCGAGCAAGGGATAAGCCGATGACGGAGCGCACGATGGCACCTGTGGAGGACCGACCGGCCAGCGAGCCGCCGACACCAGCACCGCTGGCGATGGACCCGGAGGACTTCCGCCGCGTCGCGCACGAGATGGCGGACCGCATCGCCGATTTCCTCGGCTCCCGTGGGTCGCGGCCCGTCACGCCGGCGGAGCGTCCCGACGCGGTGCGCGCGTTGCTCGACGCGGGCGCCACACTACCGGAGCACGGCACCGACGCGGACTCCCTGCTCCGCTCGACCGCCGAGCTGCTCTTCGATCACTCGCTGCTCAACGGACATCCCCGTTTCTTCGGCTACATCACGTCGTCGCCCACACCGATCGGGATGCTCGGAGACTTTCTGGCCGCGGCGATCAACCCGAACGTCGGCGCCTGGACGATCGCGCCGATGGCGACCGAGATCGAGGCGCAGGCGGTCCGCTGGGTCGCGGAGCTGATCGGCTACCCTGCCGACGCGGACGGGCTCTTCGTGAGCGGCGGAAACATGGCCAACTTCGTCGGCTTTCTCGCAGCGCGCACAGCGGCGGCGGGCGGGAGCATTCGTGAAACGGGCCGGTCGGCGGCGGGGCCGCTGCGGGTCTACGCGTCGAAGGAGACGCATACGTGGATCCAGAAGGCCGCCGACCTGTTCGGGCTCGGCACGGACGCGATCCGGTGGATCGACACGGATTCCGAGCTGCGTATGGACGTGGGCCGGCTGCGGGAGACGATCGAGCGCGACAGGGCCGCGGGCGACCTGCCCATGGTCGTGGTAGGGTCGGCGGGTACGGTGAGCACCGGCGCGGTCGACCCACTCGGCGAGATCGCCGAGCTGTGCCGCGAAGCCGGCATCTGGTTCCACGTCGACGGCGCCTACGGCGGCTTCGCGGCCGCGGTGCCCGGCGCACCGGAAGCGCTGCGCGCGCTCGCCCTCGCCGACTCCGTCGCCATCGACCCCCACAAGTGGCTGTACGCCCCGTTGGAGGCCGGCTGCGTGTTGGTCCGGCGGCCGGATGCGCTGCGGAACGCCTTCTCCTATCACCCGCCCTATTACCATTTCGGGACCGAGGCGATCAACTACTTCGACTACGGTCCCCAGAACTCCCGCGGATTCCGGGCCCTGAAGGTCTGGCTCGGACTGCGGCAGGCTGGACGCGACGGCTACGTGGCCGCGATCGCCGACAATATTCGCCTGAGTCAGCGGCTCCACGCCGCCGTCTCCGCGGACCCCGACCTCGACCCGTTCACCCAATCGCTGAGCATCACGACCTTCCGGTACGTGCCGCCGGAAGTGCGCGGTGGCGTCGGATCCACCGACACGGAAAAGTACCTGAACGAGCTGAACGAGCGATTGCTGGAGCGAATCCAGACTTCCGGGGAAGCCTTCGTGTCCAATGCGGTGGTCGGCGGGCGCTACGCGCTACGGGCGTGCATCGTCAACATCAACACGCGTGACGAGGACGTCGACGCCCTACCGGAGATCGTGGTGCGGCACGGACAGGCGCTGCATGCGGGCGGCGGGAAGCACTGACAGGTCCCTCCCCTCATCCCGCAGACGTTTGTCCTCAGCCCTTTCCGTCATACGCGCCCATTCTGTCGTCCCGAGCGAAGCGAGGGTCCTGCACTTCGGAAAGCAGGGAGCAGGTCCCTCGCCTGCGGCTCGGGATGACGCGGTGGCGGCTCGGGACGGCGCGGTGGCGGCTCGGGATAACGCGGTGGCGGCTCCGGACGGCGCGGTGGATCACCCCACGCCGGTGAGATCCTCGCTCAGCTCCCGCAATCTCTCGCGGGCGGCTTCGTCGTAGGCCTGGTCGTTGGCCTCGGCGGGTCGGGTACCGTTGAAGTAGTTTCCGGTGCCGACGTCGGGTGCGGTGATCAGGTGCATCACTGCCTCGACCCCGTCCTCCACGCTGGCGCGCGTCGACGCGCCGCGCTCGAGGACCATCGAGGTGTTCATCATGGTAGCGGGGTGCAGGGCGTTGACGCTGACGCCCGTGTCGTCCAGCTCGCGCGCGAGGTCCACGGTGAAGAGGACCTGTGCCAGCTTGCTCTGCGCGTAGCCGCGGCCGTCGCTGTAGTTGCGCTCGAGCATCACATCGTCGAAGTCGATCGGCTGCTGGGCGGCCGAAGCGACGTTCACGATGCGCGCCGAAGGGGTCTCGATCAACCGCGGCAGCAGCATCCGTGTCAGGAGGTAGTGCGACAGGTAGTTGACGGCGAAGTGCAGCTCATGGCCCGCGTCGTTCACCACCCGGCCCTGTTCGGGGGTGAGCCAGATGCCGGCGTTGTTGACGAGGACGTCGAGGCGATCATGGTCGCGCAGCACTTCCTGCGCGAAGGCGCGTACCTGGTCGAGCTCCGCGAGGTCGGCCCGATAGAAGCGCGCGCTGCCACCCGCCGCCTCGATCGCGCCGACGACCTCGAGCCCGCGCTCCTGGTTGCGGCCGTGTACGATGATGTGCACCCCGGGCTCCGCCAGCTCCAGCGCGACCGCCCGGCCGAGGCCATCGGTCGAGCCGGTGATGAGGATCACGCGGGAGTCGGCCGCTCCGCCCGTGCCCGCCTGGGCGACGGCGGTCAGTGGCAGGGTCCAGCCAAGGGCGCAGCCCAGCACGACCCAGACGCCCACGAAGAGCCAGCCTCCGGTTCCGGAACGCCGGTCGGCCCGGCCGATGCAGGTAAGATGTGCTACCATGGTCTTCCTCTGTGTTTCAGATCCGCCGCGATGATTCTGCGCGCGCCCGCGTCACCCCCGGCGCTCCGCGTGATCCTGAACCTAGGCGCCGACCCGAGGGCGGGCAACGGATATCATCCCGACACCCACGGGCGCTCGACTCATCCGACTACCCCTCCCGCTCGAAGATGTAGGTATCGCCCTCGGTGATCACGGAGACCTCGTCGCCGGAAAGCGTCCCGACTAGGGAAATGGTGCCCGAGCCGAAGTCGAAGCCGATCACGTCGTCTTCGACCACGTAGGTCCCGCCGACCGCGTCCGGCTGAATGACCGGCTGGCCATCCTCGACGAGTTCGTAGGTGACTTCGAGCTCGAAGGTGGCGTCCTCGTTGATGTCGAGGAAGCCCTCGATCACGTCCCAGCTCACGTCCTGCTGCTCGAAGCTGACGGGCAGCTCTTCGCTGTTGATCGTCGTGAGCGTGAAGAGCCCGACATGCGGACCCGGCAGAGACGGCGTGGTGGGCTCGGCTTCACAGCCCACGACGAACGGAACGAGGAGCACGGCGGCAAGCAATCTACGCATGATGGAACTCCGGAAGTTCGAATGGAGACCTGGGATATGTGGCCGGCCGCTCGGCGCAAGTCGCGTTCCCTGCCGGCAGCATGACCCGTCGGGTTCCGCTGCGCCGTTACCCTCGCAGGCCTCCCGATGTATTATGGGGTACCCTCATCCGGCGGCGCGGAGCCGCACCCCCGCAGTCTATGCCCCCGAAAAGCGCCTGCGATGCTCCTGACCTCACTGGTCCTCAACGCCCTCCTCCTCATCGCCACGATGGCCGCCTTCCTGACGATGCGGAAGTACCGACAACGTCTCTACGTCTGCGAGGGACGGGAGCTCGCGCCGGCCATCCCTCTCGTGTCCCTTGGCCAGTTCGACGACGCGTTCGAGAGCGGCGAGCACGGACCGACCCGCGCGACCGAGGTGCACTTCATCGGCAACGGCGACGGTGTACCCGGCGGGACGACGGAACGCGAGGCATGGATCCTGGCGGTTCTGGCGAAGCGCGCGAGTCGGCTCTTCGAGTTCGGCACCTGCACCGGCCGCACGACCTATCTCTGGGCCCGCAACTCGCCCCCCGACGCACACATCGCGACGATCACGCTGACACCCGACGAGGCCGACGAGTACCGGCACGAGGGTGGTGACAGTCGGCGTGCCCTGCAGACCGCGCGGCTCGAGTCGCGCTACACGCGCTTCATGTATTCCGGGGCGCCCGCCGAGGAGAAGGTCGAGCAGCTCTTCGGCGACAGCAAGGAGCTCGACGAGCGACCCTTCGCCGCCGACTGCGATCTCGTCTTCGTCGACGGCTCGCATGCATATTCGTATGTGAAGAGCGACAGCGAGAAGGCGCTCGAGATGGTCGCCCCCGGCGGGGTGGTCCTCTGGCACGATTACAAGGGGCCGAACTCGGATGCGGAGGGGGTCTTTCGTTACCTCAACGAGCTCGCCCGCGAGCTCGACCTGGTGCAGCTTCAGGGGACCAATCTGGTCGCCTACCGAGCCCCGGTGGACGGTTGAAGCGCCGCGGGTCAATCCTCCGGGCGGTGATGGAACATGTGGCCGCGGCTCGGACGCGCCCGGCTCACCTGCCGAAGAACAGCCAGTCGGTCGTCTCCTCGTCGATGAGATCGTTGAAGAACGTCACCGGCTCCACCCTGACCTCGTCGAACACCTCGCGCATCGCGCGCGAAAACGCGGAGTTCTCCGCGTAGGACCACACCCCGAGCACCCCACCCGGCGCCAGGTGCTCTCGCGCGCGCCGCAGTCCATCCACCGTGTAGAAGAAGCCGTTCGCCTCGTCGAGCCTGTCGTCCGGTGCGTGATCGACGTCGATCAGTATGACGTCGAAGCGCTCCGCAGCGGGTTCCTCCGCGAGTCGCGCATACACATCGCCCTGCACCGCCGCGAACCGTGCATCGCCCTTCAATCCGGCAGACAGCGGCACCAGATCCCGCGCGAGCCAATCGATCACCTGCGGAAGCAGCTCCACGACTTCGACGCTCGCCACCCGTTGCGACGCCAGCGCAGCCTCCGCAGTGTAGCCGAGCCCCAGGCCACCGATCAGGACACGCAGATTCGCCCCCTCGTGGATCTCAAGCGCGACACCCGCCAGCGCCCGCTCGGAGGCGGTGTTGTAGCTGCTCATCAGAAACGCATGGTCGAGCGTGATCTCGGTCACCACGGTGCCGGGTGCTGAGAGGAGCTCACGACGACGCAGACACAACAGGCCGAGCGGCGTGTCCTCATAGGCGAGGATCTGAAGGTTCGATGGTGTCATCCGGATTGGCGTAGTGCGATCAGCCGAACGGCCACGTCCCGCGGCTGAGATGGGCGGCGATCTCCGCGGGGGTGTAGATACCGCGCGCCGATGCGAATGGAAAGGTCAGGCGGTGTTCCTCCCCACCCGCCCCGGTTGCGCGGATGAGCCACCGGCGGCCGCGCTCGTCGGGGACGACATCGAGCCGGCGCAGCGGCAGATCAGCCTCCCGGGCGGCGGCCAGCAGCGCGGTCGCGATCTCGTCGGAGCGGTAGGGGGTGGTCAGGGGTCAGGGGGCGGGGTTGGGGCCTGCGGGTGGAG
>JBBDRL010000108.1:0-26797 GCA_040905505.1 Gemmatimonadota bacterium
GCTCACCACATCGGTCCGCCGGCTCCAGCTCGCACCTTCTTCAACTTCCGCGGGTTCTCCGACTCGAGCTGTCGGAGCACTGATGCCGCTTCGGCTGTGAAGGTGAGCCGGAAGGCCACGGCTCAGTCGTGCTCGTCCGCAAACCGACCCCAGCTTCCGAGATCCTCGAATCCCTCCGCTTCGGCCTGCTTCAGTGCCCGCTCCATCGAGGCGCACAGCGCCGGATTCTCCCACAGCCACGCTTCGCTCGCGGGAATCGCCACGACCGGGTCCAATAGGATCTGACCCCTGTCATTCACGAGCACGCGGTATTCCGCATCCTTTGCCGCCGACCCGAGCGTAAGCCGCCCATGCATATCGGGATGGACGTACCCCTGGTGCGGCCGGAACCCAAAATCCTCGAGTGTGCCACGTCGCTCTGACATGTTTTTCTCTCTCGCAACTCTCGAAATGCGGACGCCGACCCGAAACAATACCCGAATACGCATATGTGGGGAATGCTGACGATCGGCCGAGGCTCGCGAGCGGCAAAGCGGCTCACAGTGTGCGGCCCCGTCTGCCGAATACGACATGAGACGGACTTCACCCCATCCCCATAGCTCGCAAGCGGTGATGAAGGGCCCCGCGTGCGTATCTACGCAAGCGCGGAATCGGAAAGGAACGGGCGAACCACGTCGCAAACATTACGATAGTCGACGGTTTCCTGACTGTTCGCATTCAGGAAGGACGCGGGGACGTTATGCCCCGGCGTAGTCGTGGATCCGGCGCACCCTTCAGTAGTCCGCCGCATCTACATCCGTGCGGGTGAAGTCGCCGCCGACGAACAGCAGCGCCTCCCCGAGCGCGCTGGCGAGCGCGTACGAGAAGCAATCGCCGAAATTGAGGCCCGCCGGGTGGCGCCCTTTCCCGAACCGCCGGTACGCGGCTCGCGCGATCTCCGCGTGCTCCCGTGTAACGGGAACGATCTCCACCGCCAGCCGGTGCAGCAGTCGGTCGAGCCCCGCCTCACCCTCGTCTCCGGTCCGCCGCTGTGCGACGAGTCCGGCTTCCACGAGCGAAGCGGCGGATAGCCGCACTACCGGGTTCGCCTCCAGCGCATCCAGCAGATCATCCGCTGGCGCTTCGCCGAAGAGGATCGCGAGGACCGCCGACGTGTTGATGACCACGGTCAGCTCGGCAGGCCGTGCTCGTCATAGCCGATCAGCTCATCCGGGCTGCGGTCGTCGAGCACGGAGAGGCGTGCAACCTCCGCCTGGATGCGCCGGATGTCGTCCCGCAAGGTTGGGTCACGACCCCGCCCCGTCTCGCGGACCAGGCGGTCGCGAAGTGCTCCGGTGAGCGCTTCCGTCAAACTTTCTCCCGTGACCCGGGCCAGCTCGCGCGCCAGGCGCTCCGTCTCGGGGTTTTTGATACTCAAGGCCACGCCGCACCTCCTTTCAGGTAGGTAGAAAACTAGCGTATTTCTACCTAATGATCAATTCCAGGTGAAAGCTTGGTCCCGCTGTCACAATGACGGTTCAGATTCGGCAGGGCCCGCGCTGCAGGAGTGTTCGACCTCTCCCACACTACTCTCCCTCCAGTGCGCGCGCCTGCGCCGCCCGCGTCGCCGCCTCATACGCTCGCGACAGCAGTCGATCGACCGGCTCGCCACGCACATCGAGAGGAAGCGGCCCGAGCTGTCGCAGGACGGCATCGGGAACGGCGGGGGCCCGCGGCGCCAGACGAATCTGTTCGAGCGCGGGGCCGGCGCTCCAGAATCGATCCATGAGGTCGGCGAGCGGTGGATCGTCATGGGCAACAGCCGCCTCCTCCGGGGCAATGGGTGCCGACTCTCCGGGCAGATCCGCGACCGAGGCACCCCGGAGCCGGCGCAGACTCTCGATCAGCGCGTCCTTCTCACGGCCGCGCCAGGCGAAGATAAGGAACGGATCGTCGTCGAACTTCTCGGCGAGGATGTACAGGGCGGCGGCGGCGTGCTTGCAGGGGTTGCCCCAGTCGGGGCACGAGCAGGTCGCGCGTAGGTCGTCGGGAGAAGCCGGAAAGAGGGAGAGCCCCGCGGCGGCGAAAGCGTCTTCGATATCAGATGGCATGTCGCCGGCGAGGAGGGCAGCCATGAAGATGGCCTGCTCCCCCATCGCCGCTTCGGCAGCTTGCCAGTCCGCGCTGGTGAACGGCTCGACTTCGAGGCGCACCTCGTAGGGCGCGCGCCGCGACCCCTGGACCCTGGCGATCACGGCGCCGGGAGCGATGGACACATCCATGACCTGCCCGGTCCGCGCGTAGGACCGGCCGCGTGCGAGCCGCTTCCGGTCGGCGACTTCTTCCAGGCCCGCTACGAATCGGCGTGACCACCATTGCCCTCCGATCACCCCGCGCCGGCTACGGGCCCGCATGCCGGCGTCCGGGGTCCGCCGCGGCCGCGGCTTCTCGTATTTCCACCAGTCGGACATGCTTGTTCGCTCGGGATCGGGGGTTCTCTTACTCCGCCACGGCGTCCGCCGAGAGGCGCACGAGGTCCCGGAGATCGGCGGTGGACAGCTCCGTCAGCCAGGCCTCGCCCGTGCCGACGATCCGCTCGGCGAGCGCCTTCTTCTGTTCGATCATCTGATCGATTCGCTCCTCCAGCGTACCGGCGCAGACCAGCTTGCGCACCTGCACGCCGCGCGTCTGGCCGATGCGGTATGCGCGGTCGGTCGCCTGGTCCTCGACGGCCGGATTCCACCAACGGTCGAAGTGGATCACGTGGTTCGCCGCGGTCAGGTTGAGGCCGGTCCCGCCCGCCTTCAGCGAGAGCAGGAAGATCTGAGGGCCGTCGGGCGCTTGGAATCGAGCGACCATTTCGTCCCGTTGCTTCTTGCGCGTGCCTCCGTGCAGATAGAGCACCTCGCGGCCGAAGCGGGCGCGCAGATGCGCTTGTAAAATCCGCCCCATCTCGGCGAACTGTGTGAACACGAGCGCGCGGTCGCCCACGGAAAGCACCTCTTCGAGCGTCTCCTCCAGCCGCTCGAGCTTGCCCGAGCGGCCGTCGATCCGCGACTGGTCGCCGAGGAGCTGGGCCGGATGGTTGCAAACCTGTTTCAGCTTCAGCATCGTCGACAGCACCAGCCCCTTGCGCTCGATGCCCTCGCTCGTCTCGATCCGCTCCAGCATCTCGTCGATCGTCGCCTGGTAGAGCGAGGCCTGCTCGCGGGTCAGATTGCAGAAGACCTTCATCTCGACCTTCTCGGGTAGATCGTCGATGATCGATCGATCGGTCTTGAGACGGCGGAGGATGAACGGCCCGGTCACCCGCCTGAGCAGTTCGGCCCGGTCCGCATCGTGGTAGCGTTCGATCGGCGTCGTGAAGGACCGTTTGAAGGCGGCGGCCGATCCGAGCAGACCCGGGTTGAGGAAGTCCAGAATCGACCACAGCTCGCTGAGACGGTTTTCGACCGGGGTGCCCGTCAGCGCCAACCGCCGGGGAGATTGGAACGAGCGGATTGCCTGTGTCTGCTGAGCGGCGGCGTTCTTGATGTTCTGGGCCTCGTCCAGGACGATCCGGCCCCATTCGAGGGCTGCCAGCTCCTCCCGATCGCGCGCGGCGAGCGCATACGTGGTGATGACCAGGTCACTGTCGGCGACCGCGTCACGGAAGTCGTCGCCGCTGGCGCGCTCGGCCCCGTGATGCACATGAACCCGCAAATCGGGCGTGAACCGCGCGGCCTCGCGCTGCCAGTTGCCCACGACCGACATCGGGCAGATCAGGAGCGTCGGGGCGGCAGCGGGCGCGGTGCCTACGGAATCCTCCCTGGCACGGGTTGCGGCCAGGAGCGCCAATGTCTGTGGAGTCTTGCCGAGGCCCATGTCGTCCGCGAGGCACGCGCCGACGCCCAGCCGGTCGAGAAAATCGAGCCAGCCGAGCCCGCGCTCCTGGTACGGCCGCAGCGTACCGCGGAAGGACTCGGGCGTCGCGGCCGAATGAATGCGCGACTCTCCGTTCCGGCCGGGTGCCAGCAGGTCGGCGAGCCAACCGTGGGTCTCGACGCCGGTAACCGGCAGGTCGCCGGGTGCCTGCTCGGCGCCGACGGCGAGCCGCAGGGCCTGCGATACAGTCATCTCCCCCTGGTGCGCCCCATCGCCGACGAGGGCAAGCGCGGTCTCGATCTGTTCCTGATCGACCTCGACCCATTCTCCGCGCATCCGAACCAAGGGAACCTTCAGCGCCGCCAGCGCTTGTAGCTCCGCTAGATCGAGGGTCTCGTCGCCCAGGGCGACCTGCCACTCGTACGCGCAGATTCCGTCGAGGCCGAGCAGGCCCGACGCCGATCCGTTGTCGGATTTAGGTCGGGTGACCAGCTTGGCACCGAGGCGCGCCGAAGGCTTCTTCCACCACGAGGGCACGAGGACCCCGAAGCCGGACTGCTCCAGGATGGGTGCGGCCTGCCGGAGAAATCGGTGCGCACCCGCCGTATCGAGGGCGAACCCGGTGGGGCGGGCGGTGCGGAGCGCCGGCTCCAGGTCAGGGAAGATCCGCCAGGCGCGGCCGAGATCGGCCAGAAGAGCCTCCTGCGGCTCATCGATCGTGTGGCGCAGCACGCGCAGAGCCGAACTCCGCGTCCGCCAGACCTCGTCGGCGGGAATGAGCAGGCTCGGATCGTCGGTCGATTGCAACAGGAGGTCGATGCGCCACCGATCCTCGGGTGCGGCCGCGGCGGCGCGTTCGATCGAACTGTCCGGGGCGGCGGGCGAATCCGCGGTGGTCGACCCGGGTGCGAGGGCGACCGGCGTAGCGGTGTCCCGCGGAGGCGTAAGGCGGAAGCAGGTTCGGACCGATGGGTGCCGGGTCGTGGCGGCGGCCGGGGCGAGCCACCGGTCGAGGTCCTCCTTGAAACGCGCCAGTCGCTCCTCGTCCGCATCCACGAGCGGGTCGTCGCCGGCGAGAGCGGCGAGCCACGCTTCGGCGGGCGATATGCGACCGGTAACTCGACCGCGCCGGGGAGGGACGAGCGCTACCCCTGCGAGCGCCTGCCATGCCGCGGCGTCGAGCAAGTGATCGAATGCATCGGCGAAGATCGCACGGGCCGAAGCGCCCGCGTGGTGGCCGTCGCCCTCCCGGTCTCGACCCGCCGAAGTGTCCGCGTCCACTTCGGCCCGGCAGACGGGCGGCATCGCCTCGACCAACGCCCCCACCCGCGCGTCGGCGAGCGCGGCGGGAAGCGGACGCCACGCAGCCACGAAAGCGCCGTCGTGCCGCTCCAGACTGGGAAGCATCTGCCCGGTCGCCACCTGCTCTAGCGCCAGCTTGGCTACTCCGATCCAGAAGCGGAGTGAGTCTCCGAGGGCGACGTCGGGGACCGCGGGTGTTTCGACGCGGTCCAGCAGCAGCAGGAGGTCCAGCGCGTCCTCCGCAGCGAGCGCCCAGCCGTGGACCCTCCAGGTTTGCAGACCCTCGGCTGGCCGCGGCAAAGCCGCCCCGACTTCGGGTAGCGCCCCCGGAGACGGCAGGGGCGTCCCGCCGGCCGTCGGCAGCGACAGTTCGACTTCGATGGGGTCCGCGTCCGCCGAAAGTAGTTCTCCCGCCGCGATCTCGATCGCCTCCTGGAGCGGCTCCAGCGTGCAGGCGAACGGGTGCGCCGCCGCTCCCGGCGCGCGGCGCTTACGACGATGCCGGCCTCTGGACGGTCGCGGGGCCCGGGCGGAATCCTCACCCCAGACGGCGAGGATACCCCGCGCCCAGAGCGCATGCAGTACGATCAATCGACTGAAGGTGAGATCCCCGTTTGCGGAGATCGAACTCGGAAGAATGTAGCAATTCCCCTGATCGCGCTCCTGCTCAACGGCGCGTGCTTCGTGGCGGTTCCTTCTGCGCCGTCACAGGCTCCCTTCGTCCGCAGCCGGCTCCAACCGCACGATCTCGGTCAGCCCGCCCCCTTGCCGATCGTCGATCGCCACGTAGATGAACCCGTCCGGCCCCTGCCGCACGTCGCGGATACGCTGTCCGTACTCGCGCAGCAGCGGGTCGCGGATGCGGCCGACGCGCTGGAGGTCTTCGCCGTCGAGCGGCACGAGCGCGAGCTGCCGGCCGACGAGGCCACCCATCAGAACCTGCCCCTGAAGCTGTGGGAATGCGTCGCCGCTGTAGACGGCGAGCCCGGAGGTACCGATCGAAGGGGTGAAGTAATGGATCGGCTCCTCCATGTCGTCCCGCCTGATGGCTGCGTGAATCGGTGTGCCGCCGTACTCGCGGCCGTAGCCGACCACCGGCCAGCCGTAATTGCGGCCGGGGAGGATCAGGTTCAGCTCGTCGCCACCCTGCGGCCCGTGCTCGCTCTCCCAGAGGTCGCCGGTCTCAGGATGGAACGTGAGCCCCTGCGGGCTGCGGTGTCCGTAGCTCCAGATCTCCGGCAGCGCGTTCGCCTGGCCGACGAACGGGTTGTCCTCGGGGACCCGCCCGTCGTCGTGCAGCCGCACGATCGTGCCGCGGTGGTTCGAGAGGTCCTGCGCGCCGTGGCTCTCCAACGTCCCCGGCTCCGACGGCTGCATGCGATCGCCGATGGTGATGAAGAGGTAGCCCTCGTCGTCGAACGCGAGGCGGGAGCCGTAATGCCCGCCGGTGGTGCCCCAGGCCTGTGCCTCGAAGATCTCCTCGACGTCGATCAGGCGCTGCCCGTCCAACCTGCCGCGCACGACCGCCGTCGTGCCCTCGCTGCCATCGGCGTTCGGCTTCGAGAAGCTGAGGTAGACGAGGCGGTTGTTCTCGAACTCGGGATGCAGCGCCACATCGAGCAGACCACCCTGCCCCGACGCGCGGACCTCGGGCGTACCCGCGATCGGCTCGGGCTGGAGGACGCCGTCACGCACGATCCGCAGCCGTCCGACCTTCTCGGTCAGCAGCATGTCGCCGTCGGGCAGGAAGGCCATCGACCAGGGGCCGTCGAGACCCTCGGCGACGGTGACGACGCGGTAGGGGCCGGCGGCCGAGTCGAAGACGGGCGCCTGCGGCTGGGCCAGCGCGGGGGCGCCCGCCGCGAGGGCCACGCCGGCGATGGAAGCGATCAGTGTCCGGGACATCGTTGTCCTCCGTGCAAAGGGGTCAGTGTACCGGTAGCGGTTCGAATCGGGCCGGCGACCGGTCGCGGGGACCTGAACGATTGAAGGCAGCGACGGCGGCTCCGTGCCTACTTCGCCAACGGGTCCGGCCGCAACTGGAACTGGACGACCTTACTCGACGTCCCCTGCCCGCCCTCCATGTGGAAGGGCGCGCGGGTGCTGACGGTCGCCCACAGCCCCCGCCCCTTCCAGCCCGCCTCCGGGTCGTCGATCCGCCCGTCCATCCACTTGGTGAAGAAGCCGTTGGGATACGGCACGCGCAGGGTCACCCACTCGCCGTCCTGGAGGGCCAGCAGCCCCTCGGCGCCGTTGCCCGTGTTGATCGGAACGTTCTCGCCTAAACCGAGGGTGTTGAACTGGTCGACCCAGGTGTAGTAGCTGGCCTCCGCACTGCCCGACGTCTCCACGCCGCGCACCTGGGGCAGCGGCTCCGTGTGAAACGTCCACCCCTCGGGGCAGTGCTGGCCGGTGGCATCCGGCCCGTTGAGCGGGGCGGTACACCTGCGGCGGTCGAAGCTGGCCATGTGCCCGCTGGCGAGGGCCGCCCAGTACACGCCGTTACGGTCGACGTCGCCACCGCGCGGGCTGAAGCCCTCGACCGGGTTTCCGTCGGCATCCAGCGGGAGCTCGTAGACCTCCGTGAGCGCCGTGGCCGGCGGATCGTCGCCGGGTTCGAGGCGGATGACGGCGCCGGGGAAGCCGAGCTGGGTGCCCCACACGGACCCGTCCGGCGCGGGGGCGACGGCGTAGAAGGCGCCGCTGTAGCGCCTGTCCCTGGCCGCATCTAGCGGCTCGTCGGGCTCGGTGTAGTCGTCCCGGACACCATTGCCGTTCGTGTCCATGATGAGCGCCGTCCACCCCTGAGCGGCCTCCTCGTCGCCCGTCTCCTCGAGCACCCGTGTATTGAGCCATCCGACGACCTGCCCGCCGCCGCTGGTCCAGAGCGTGTTGTCCGCGTCCTCGGCGAACATCAGGTGGTGGGTCCCGAAGCAGGTCCCCACGTGCAGGATCTCGCCAGTGGCCGGGTCGTACATGGCCAGGTGACGGCCCGCGGAGTCCAGCGGATAGCGCGCCGCCGACGGGTGGTCCGAGCCCTCGCGGCAGAACTCCGGGTTGTCGCGCGGCCGCACCGCCGACGTGAGCCACACCCTCCCTCGCTGGTCGAGCATCGGATTGTGAACGTTGTTCCGGCTCGTCCAGATCGCCTCGTCCCCCCAGTAGGGCGATGGCGCCGTGACCTGCTCGGAGGCGGCACGCGGGGTGGCGGGGTCGCGGAGCGTCATTGGTACCTGGCTGGCGATGTGCGTCGCCGGATCGAGAACCGGGACGTAGTCGGCGCTCGCCTCGAGCGCGCCGTAGACCGGGCCGCCGGCGTTCACCGTCGGGTCGCGCCGGTCGGTCGAGGCGACGTCGTGCAGGTAGGCCTTCGGGTCCGCCCAGTCCCACAGCGTCACCACCACGTTCCGCTCGACGCCCTGCGGCCGCGGCGGCGCGGGCGGAACTTCGCCGGCCTCGATGCGGTCCGTCCAGTCGGCGAACACCTCGAGCGCTCTCTGCGTCCCCAGCCGGCTCACGCCGCCCACCATGCTCCCGCCCGCCTGACCCGACTGGATCCGGCGTGCCCACGCGTCGACCGAGTTGTCGTGCGCGGCGGCGAACTCCGCCGGCATCTCGCGCGTCCCGATGCTCCCCATCTGGTGACACGCCATGCACCCACCCGACTTCACGCTTCGCAGCCATTCGGCCTGGCTATGCACGTCAGGGTTGATGCCGTTCCCCTCGCCGCCGGTGCCGGGAAACTCGTCGGCGGCGGGCATCTCCATCAGCGAGAACCAGTAGCCGGCGGGATAGTATTGCGCCGCGTCGCGCTCGTTCGCGGCGGTCACGGCCTCCAGGTCGAGCGTCGCGCCCGGCGCGGCCTGGACCTTCGGCGAGTCCACCAGACCGTAGCCGCGTACCCAGACGTCGTAGTTCGCCGGCGGCAGGTCCGGCAGCGCGAAACGCCCGGCGTCGTCGGTGACCACGATCTTCACGTAGTTCGTCGGCAGGTCTCTCGTCTCGGCGATCACCCAGACCCCCGCCTCCGGCCCATTCGAGCCCGTCACCACGCCCCCGATGTCGTCTCCATCGACGGCAACCGCACCCGCGTCCATGCTGCCGAGGTCCGCGCACCCCGCGATCGCACTGATCGCGAGCGCAGCCGTCACGACCGCTAGCGAACGCTGCTTCTGATAATGTCTGCTCATGATGGGGGTCAGGGGTCAGGGGTCAGGGGTCAGGGGTCAGGGGTCAGGGGTCAGGGGTCAGCAGGGCCTGAAGGACGGCGTGGTGCTCGCGCGGTCCTCACTGACCACCGACCACCGACCACCGATCCCTGACCCGTGCCTCAATGCGTCATCGCATACAGAAAGGTGTTCGCCGCAACCTGGTAGGCATACGTCGAGTACTGAAGGGGGTAGCGGGCATCCTCGGCCCATTCCCAGGCGTCGCCGATGTCGGTGTTGAAGTTGATGACGACCATCAGCCGCCCGTCCTCGTCGAAGATGCCGCGGACGTAGGGAACCGTCCCGCCGTTCTGGGACGTCCGCCCCCGCCGGGCATTATTGATGCTCGGGACCTGCACGATCTCATCGACCAGGTACATCGTCGAGAAGATCGGGTGATCGAGCGGGATGTCGACGATCTCGTGCTCCGGCAGCACACGGCGGATCTCCTGCTCCCAGTTGGCCCACTCCCAGGTCCCCCAGAAGTCGTCGACCATCACGAAGCCGCCGCGCAGCAGATAATCCCGCAGCCCTTCGGCCTCCGATTCCCGTAGCCGCATGCCGCCGACCTCGAGGATGTAGAGGAAGGGAAAGCGGCGGAGATCGGGATCGTCGAGGGCCACATAGTTCTCGCGGGGGGATACGTCGGTCAGCGTGAGGCGGCGGATGACGGAGGCGATCCAGCGGTCGGCCTGCGGCGCATCCGTGGACCAGCTCCGTCGTGAGCCGCTGAACATCCCGCGAGTGAAGTAGAAGCTGTGGACGAGGTCCTCCTCGGCCAGTCCGCGAGCGATCCAGCTCTGCGTGGGCGTGTCGGTGACCGCCGCGTCCTCGGCCGGCGAGGTCGTCAGCAGACCCGGGTCGTACCACGACGCGGCGAGTGATGCTGCCGCCACGCCGGACGTCAGGAGCACGGACGCAACGAAATGCTTGCCGCCGAACGGAAAGGCCATGAAGCGTCTCCTCTCGAGTCGAGCCAGGGGTGCTCGCAACAGCGGACGAGTCTGCAATATCGCGCGTTGCGGGCGCCCGCAAAAGGATGGTTCGCAGACCCGCCGCAACTCGCTCCTTGTCCGCCCGCGGGCCGAGCTTCATCTTCCCTGTGACCTCACCGCTGCCGAGAAGCGGTGTCAGAACCCCACCCGAAGGAGTTGCCATGTCCCCGTCCGATCGCGCGAAAGCCACGACTTTACTGGGCGCCGCCCTACTGCTGGTGGGATGCGGGGGCGCGGGCGACGAGACGTCCGCCGAAGCGGGAGCCGCGGCCCTCGAAGAGGCCGCATCCTTCATGCTCCCGCCCACCGGCACGACCGGCACACCGGCGGACGACGTGCCCGACCCTGCGCTGAACGGCCTCCCCAATCCCAACCCGACCGTCGTCACCAACTGGGGGCCGCTCCCCGATGGGCGCGAGTGGGGTAGCACGGCCGGGGTCGATATCGGACCCGACGGCCACGTCTGGGCGTACGACCGCTGCGGCGGCGGGCTCGACGGCGGCTGCGACGCCAACCCCGTCGACCCGATCTTCAAGTTCGACCGCAACACCGGTGAGATCCTGACCAGCTTCGGCGCCGGCCTCTTCGTCACACCCCACGGCCTGCACGTCGACGACGACGGCAACGTCTGGGTGACGGACTTCGCGGGCAACGACGCTGGGACGAAGGGGCATCAGGTGATCAAGTTCAGCCCCGAGGGTGAGGTCCTGATGCGGCTGGGCGAGGCCGGCGTGGCGGGCACCGCTCCGGGACAATTCAATCAGCCCACGGACGTGATCACGGCGCCGAACGGCGACATCTTCGTCTCCGACGGGCACAGCGGCCAGAGCGGGAACCCGCCCGCCGACGCAACGGGCCGGATCATCAAGTTCACGCCCGACGGCGAGTACGTCACCGAATGGGGGACTATCGGGAATGCTCCCGGCCAGTTCCGCACGCCGCATGCGATGGCCTTCGACTCCCAGGGCCGCCTCTTCGTCGCCGATCGCGGGAACCACCGGATCCAGATCTTCGACCAGGACGGCAACCACCTCGATTCGTACTACCAGTTCAGCCGAATCAGCGACATCTTCATCACGCCTGACGACATGCTGTACGCCGTCGACTCCGAGACGCGTGAGGAAAACCACCCGGGCTGGATCACCGGCATCCGCATCGGCAACGCCACGGCCGACGCGGTCACCGCCTTCATCCCGCCCCACGAGTGGGCGGACCGACCGGAGGGCGTCGCCGGTGAGGGCGTCGCGGTCGACGCGGACGGCCACGTCTACGTCGCGGAAGGCCCCGGCTCGCGCCCGGCAGTCGACGGCGGGCTGACGAAGTACGTGAGGGAGTAGGCGACGGTAACAGTCAACAGGTAACAGTCTACGGTCGACAGATACGGAACGGTCTTCGAATTCGGCAGCGCCTGCCGAACTGTAGACTGTCGACTGTAGGCTTTCCCCATGCGCCCTCTCCACTGGATCAATCTCGTCCTGCTCGGCGCGCTGCTGATCGGCAGTGCGCTGCTCTGGCCGACGTTGCCGGAGCGAGTCCCCGGGCATTTCGGGGCCAGCGGCGAGGTCACACGTTGGGAGCCGGTCTCCCTCACTTCGTGGTTCCTGCCGCTGGCGATCGCCTGTTCGATCGTGGCGATGAACTACGGGGTCGCACGGCTCATCCCGCGCTGACCTCACCTCATCAACCTTCCCGAAAAGAAGGCCTTCCTCGAGCTGACCCCGGACCGGCGGGCGCCGGTGATCATCCGCATGCATGAGTTCCTCTACGGCCTCACGAGCATGATGATCGTCCTCTTCGGCTTCACTCAGTGGATGACCTACCGGGCCGCGGTGAGTGCCGATCAGGTGCCGACCCGGGCCGACCCTCAGTCGGCCACGGTCGCCAACGCAGCCGCGGGGAGCCCGACCTCGCCGGCCCAGTCGAGATATATCCGCAGCATGTCGCGCGTCTGGTCGCCCACCTTGGTGAAGTGGACGCGCAGATAGGTCTCCAGATCGAAGGGCGCGGCAAGCGGTGCGGTGCGGAGGAGGGCGCGAATCGTGGAGGTGTGTGCCGCAAGGCGAAGGGCGAGGGGCGGCTGTACGCCACGGCGGCCGCCGACGATGCGCATCGCTTCACGGCTCGCGCGCGTCGCCAGCGCCAGGTGCTCGCCACGGCGAAACTCGTGGAACCGCCAGTCCGCCCGCTCCAACTCCGAGATCAGCGGAATCAGGAGAGCGGCGCCGAAGGCCGCGCGCTCCGGCGCGTTCGGATCGTGTCGGGCGGGGAGCCCGCCGCTGTTGAGGGACTCGACGACCCCTGCAACCCTCTCCGCCGGTCCGCTCATCGGACTGGCCGAGAGCGGCGGCAGCCAGTACGCAACGCCCGGCTCCGGAAACCGCGCCTCGCCGGGCAAGGGGGCGCGATAGCCGATGAGGGTTATGGTCCCCTGCACCACCCGGTCCTCCGGCACCGTTGCGCGCACGAAGTCCCGATCTTGGGGGCCGGGCTGGAGCAGGACGATCGTCGCGTCGCCCACCACCGCCGCCAGCCCGGCGAACCAATCGCCGGCTCGTAGCGCGGTCGAGGACATGGTCAGGTAGACCTGGTTCCATGACTCGCGCGATACCTCTTCGACACTGTCGTAAACGCTGTATTCGTCGAAACGCTCAGGTTCCGACCGGCGCCCGGGCAGGCGGTTCAGCGGGTAAAGCGTCAGGCCGGCCCGCGTCGCCCCGGCGTGCTCGGGCTTCACCAGGAATCCGACCGTCGCTCCTCCGCGCGCCAGGTGGTATCCATGAACCTGACCGACGACTCCGGCACCGACGACGAGAGCTTTCATCCCCGGATGATGATCCGCGCGGGCCGGGGTGGCAAGGCGGGCGGCACGGAGACCGCTGCAAAAGGATCGATATAGGGAACCGCCGCTGGCGGGTCGCCGACGATGGCCTCGGGATCGATGACCGGTGGGTAACCCGCCGAGCTGCGTCACGATCTCCGTCGACCGCGACGAGACGGTGCCGATCGTCGTCTCGGCGTCACCCGGAGCGCGCGTCATCTCACCGTCAATCGTGCGCGTCGCCCTACCCACCGCTTCCACGACGTCACCCGCGCCCGTCCCGATCGCGGTCTGCGCCTTGACGACGCGCTTCATGCGGCGATCCGAGCGGGTGTCGAACGGAGTTCGCCGTCGCTCACGTGGCGTCCAGCGTCGCCGTGATCGATCCGCTGGGACGGGCGGGGGCGCGCCCGCGGGCCGTCCCCCACGGTGCGCGAGCCCCGCTCCAGCATCGGCCCGCGTGACGCGCGGCCGTCCGCACTCTAGTATGTAGACCGCAGCCCGAGATCATCTACAGCAGAAGCGATTGATGGATCAGAGCGCCTCCAGTTTCGAACATTTCGCCGCGGAGCGGCTGAATCGCGACAGTGAACGGATCGCCCAAAACTGGGTCGACGTGCTGTCCTCCCAGCTCGGCGTACGCCCCCGGCGCGTCCTGCCCACGAAGGAGCTGCTCAACTGCCTCCCCGAGGTCCTGAGCCGCGCCTCCGAGTTCCTCGTCGCGCCGGACGACGAGAAGCTCACGATGGAGCGCTTCATCACCGACGACCTCCGCGAGCTCGCCCGCCTGCGCCGCGAGCAGGGCTTCGACGTTCAGGAGGTGATCCGGGAATTCCACGAGCTCGCTCAGATCCTCGACGCCATCGTGCTGGAGTGGATCGACGACTACCCTCGGACGGCCGATCCCATCGCGATCGCACACGTCGTCAGCCGCCTGAACCGCGTCCCCCTTTTGATGGGAGAGATCACACTCGCGACGTTCCGGGACGAGGAGCAGCAGAGCCGCCACGCCTCCGCCCGACAGCTTCGTGATTTCGCCGAGATGCTCATTCACCAGATCAAGACGCCGCTCGGGGCCGCCGAGGGCGCGGCACTCCTACTCGAGAACGACGAACTGGCGGACGATCCCGAGGCGCGCCGGAGTTTCGCGGGGCTCATCCGCCGCAACCTGTCTCGCGCCCGCAACATCGTCGAGGACGTCCACGAGCTTACCATCGCCCAACATTCGAAGGCCAGTGCGGGGCGGTTCGTCCCGCTCAGCGAGATCCTCGACGAGGTGCTGGATGAACTCCGCCCCCTGCTGGATGAGCACGACGTCAGCGTCGACCTGCGCGGGCCCATCACGGATGTGGCGGTCGATGCTTCGCGGGTCGAGATCATTCTGCTCAACCTCATCAGTAACGCGGTCAAGTACTCGGACCCCGAAGCGGCGGAGCGCTGGGTGCGGATCAGGTCCACCGGCTCGCCGGAGTCCGACGCCTGGTGGATCGAGATCGCGGACAACGGTCTCGGCATCCCGCCGGACGTGCACGACAAGATCTTCGACAGATTCGTCCGTGCTCACCCGTCCCGCGCCGAAGGTAGCGGCCTGGGCCTATCGATCGTGTGGGAGGCGGTGCAGCAGCTCGGCAGCGAGGTCAGCCTCGAGAGCGAGCCCGGACGCGGTTCCACTTTCCGCGTCAGGCTCCCCCAGCCCGCGCGGCCCTCGGACCCTGGCGACGAGAGCGATGCGACCGACACTGGGGAAAGCTACGGGGAGGTCGAGGAAGACGGGGAGCCCACCGACGATCCGCGAGCGTAGACCCGCGAGGTGGGGAGCTAGCGGACGGCGGGCGAGCGCGCGATGCCATGGCGCGCGATGCGATAGCGCTGAAGATTCCCTCGCTCGGTAGGCGCGACGCGAACCTTTCTCACGCCCGCGCCGGCGACTATTTTCGGATACTGGGTACGCGCGGACCGCGGCGGGCTCGCGTAGTAGCGACTGCCAAGCTGCACACCTCCAAGAAATGCGACGATCCACACCGTGGTTGGCCGGAGCTTTCGCCTTTTCGGTTTCCGTCCTCGCGGGATGTGCCGCAGCCGGGGCTGGCGTGTCTACGGCGGCGGGTCCGCGGGGGCCCGGCGGGACGGTGGCGGAGGCTCACCCCGCGGATGTCCACTTCATCACGGGGATGATCCATCACCACGCTCAGGCGCTGGTGATGTCCTCCCTGGCCGCTACGAATGCGGGGAGTGGTGCCATCCGGACGCTCGCTGAACGCATTCACGTGGGCCAGACGGACGAGATCCGGCTGATGCAGCAGTGGCTCGGCGACGTCGGTGAGCCCATATCCGAGCCCTCCCCCGCCGGAATGCGCATGGAGATGGGCGGTGTGGAGCACGAGATGCTCATGCCGGGGATGCTCACACCCGAGCAGCTCGCACAGCTCGAGCGCACCCGCGGTGACGAGTTCGACCGACTGTTCCTGGAGTACATGATCCAGCACCACGAGGGAGCGCTGGACATGGTCGATACCCTCTTCGCCACCGACGGCGCGGGGGTCGACGACTTCATCTACAAGACCGCCTCCGACACCTTCGCCGACCAGGGCTCAGAGATAGACCGCATGCAGCGGATGCTCGATGCCCGCTACAGCGGCCCATGACCCCAGCACTTCGCTCGATCGGTCCGCTCACCATCAACCGGAGTCTACCCGTGATCACCCACCCCCCGATACGGCGCCCATGCGCCGTGCGCCTCTCAGCGCTCGCCGTGGCCGCCCTGCTTCCGTGGATGTCGGCCTGCTCGAGCGCCGCGCCCACGCCGGGCGCCGGCGTCTCACCCGCGCTGAACATGTCCACGACGCCGCCGAGCCCCGATCCGCGGGTCGGTCTGCGCGCGGGTCGGGACGACGCCGGCCAGGCCGCCTGGAACATGCGGCTCATCACGAACCGCCCGACGCCTGAGCCGGGTGTGGGCGCATGGAACTCGGACCTCGCGTTCCTGGACGATTACGTGATCCAGGGGAACTACAACGGGTTCCTCATCTGGGACGTATCGAGTCCCACCGAGCCCCAGCTGACGGGATCGTATCTCTGCCCGGCGTCGCAGAACGACGTGTCGGTCTATCGGAATCTGCTGTTTATGTCCAGCGAGTCGCGCAGCGGCAGGGTCGATTGCGGAACCGAGCCACCGGAGGAGGAGGTCAGCCCGGTGCGTATGCGGGGGATCCGCATCTTCGACATCAGCGACATCCGTAATCCCGAGTACATCCAGGATGTCCAGACCTGCCGCGGGTCGCATACGCATACGCTGGTGACCGACCCGAACGATCCGGCGAACGTCTACGTGTACGTGTCCGGCTCGTCTTCGGTCAGGCCGGCGGAGGAGTTGGCGGGGTGCTCGGACCTGACGCCCGACGAGAATCCCAACTCCTCACTGTTCCAGATCGAGGTCATTCAGGTGCCGGTGGCGGCGCCGCAGAATGCGGCGATCGTGACCGGCGCGCGCGTCTTCCAGGGACTGGCCCCGCCGCCGGCGCGGAGCAGTGGCCGTCAGCGCAGCACCGGCCCCAACCAGTGCCACGACATCACGGCCTATCCGGCAGCCGGCCTCGCGGGCGGCGCGTGCCAGGGCTACGGCATCCTCCTCGACATCAGTGACCCTGCCCGGCCGCAGCGGCTGACGGAGGTGGCGGACACCAACTTCGCGACCTGGCACTCCGTCTCGTTCGACAACGACGGCGACAAGGTACTCTGGACGGACGAGTGGGGCGGCGGCACCTCCCCACGCTGTCGCGCGAGCGACAACCCCGTCTGGGGCGGCAACGCGATCTTCGAGCTCGTCGACGGACGGGCGGAATTCCGCAGTTACTACAAGCTGCCCGCCGCGCAGACGGAATCCGAGAACTGCGTCGCGCACAACGGCTCGCTCGTGCCAGTGCCCGGGCGCGACATCAAGGTCCAGGGGTGGTATCAGGGCGGCATCTCGGTGATGGACTTCACCGACGCGCGCAATCCCGTGGAGATCGCGTTCTTCGACCGCGGCCCGCTCATAGCGGACGAGCTGCGCACGGCCGGCTCGTGGTCGGCGTACTGGTACAACGGCTACATCTACAACTCCGAGATCGAGCGCGGGCTGGACGTGCTGGAGCTGCAACCGAGCGGATTCCTCACCGAGAACGAGCTCGAGGCGGCGCGTAGTGTCCGTCTGGACTACTTCAACGCGCAGGAGCAGCAGCGCTTCACGTGGCCGCCCACCTTCGCGCTGGCGAACGCCTACCTCGACCAGCTCGACCGCGACAACGGCCTGGCGGCCGACCGGGTGGCCGCGATACGCGGGGAGCTCGCACGCGCAGAGGGCCTATCGGGCGCCGCGCGACGACAGGCGCTCGCGCAACTCGCCGGTCAGATCGACGCGGACGCCGCCCGCGCCGGCGATCGCGCGAAGGCGACACTACTCGCGACGGCGGTACGGGACCTCGGCAACGTGCGGTAGTCCGCCGCCCCGCGCATTGCCGAGGGGGCAGCTCTCTGTCACCGAGGGGGGCAGTCCCTTGTCGCCGAGGGGTAGCCCCTTGTCGCCCCGAGCGTAGCCGAGGGGCCTGCAGTGCCCCCCCGAGGGGATTTGCGACTGCAGGCCCTCATTTCGCTGGGGCGTCCGAGGAAGTGCAGGCCCCTCGGCTACGCTCGGGGCGACGGAATCACTTTCCCATGGTGGGGCGCGGTGTCAGAAGGCGATGCCGACGTTGATGACACGAATGGTGGGAATGACCTGGAGGTCGAAGGCTTCGTCTCCCGCCCCGAAGAGGCGCTTCAACCCGAAGCCCAGACCGACGTAGAAATTGTCCCGATTCCCGAGCAGCCAGCTATGGTTGGCGTCGAACCCGACGCCGAAGAAGCTTCCACTGTCGGGCACGTTCGTCACGCCCATCTTCGCGCCGAAAGCCCAGCCCTCGAGCGGTCGGGATCCGACGTAGAAGCGCCAGAAGACATCGGCGTTGAGGTAGTCGTCGTCGTCGAGAGAAAGGTAGGAGCCGCCGAATCCGGCGGTAGCCGATTCGTTGATGACCCGCTCGTACTCCGCGTTGAACACTTCGAGGAGTATCCCGAACGGGTTCGCCGAGACCACCTGCTGATATCGCGGGCCGTCCGTCTCCTGACCGCTCACCGCCGGAGCGGCCGACACGGCAATCCAGCAGAGCCCCACCAGTAGCCCCACGACCCTCCAGCCGGTGCGTGGTCGAAAGTCTCGCGCTTCCCCACCCAGCGGCCCTGCGAACAGCGCGGTCGCCCCGCGACCGCCTCTTCCGCAATTGCTCGTCATCATCCCCATCCTGTTTGGAAGTCTGCCCCTCAGCCCGGCAGGCGTGCATAACATTCGGACGCCTGTGCCGCGAGCACCCGTGCGCGTGCCGGTGATTCGGTCTGGATGGCTTGCGCGGCGAATTGATCGCAGGCGGCCTTGTTCTCATCATCGCTCATCCCTCCCGAAAACGGGACGGAGCAGGCGGAGAGGAGTAGCGCCGCGAGGGCTGCACAGATGCAAATTTTCATGGTCTGACCGCCGGTGGGAAGGAAATCGTTATTCGGTGCAGGCATCACGCTCGGAGACATTCCCATGCGAGAGATGTGCCCGGCGGTACGATCCGCCGTTCGCAACGGGGTCGGCCTTCTTCAGCCGCGGAATGCATCATACTCCATCACTTCCATTTACGGGTACGCCGCACCCTTCGATGGAGGATCCGTATGCCCCACCGATCCGATCGCCTCGGGTATTGCCTAATTCTGGCTCTGCTCATCGCCGCCTGCGGCGACACCGGCCCGCGCGTCGATGCCGAGGAGGAGCCCATCGCGAGCGACTGGGCCGAGATAGCGTCGCGAGACACCCTCGTCGCGCTGACACAGTTCAACTCGACCGGGTACTTCATCTATCGCGGCGCGCCCATGCGGTTCGAGCACGACCTGCTCGAACGGTCGGTGGAGGCGCTCGGCACACGTTTCGGAATGGGTCCTGCAACATATTGCTGCACATAGTTTTACGAACTCTCAAAAGGGAGTCTTCTGGTGCAGTTGGCGAAGCCCATGACGTACACGGGAATCGGAGTGCTCGTCGCTTCGGTGGCGGTCGTGCTCGAAACCGGCGAAGCGACGCAGTCAGCGGTGCGGACAGAGACCGTACTTCCAGCGACGGTGGTTGAGCCGCCCGTGCAGCAGATGATGGAGCCGAGCGAGGAGCTGATCGCCGAGGCGCAGCACGCGCTGCGACGGAAAGCGATCCGGGAAGCGGCGAAGCACTACGACATCCGTCGCGACCTCGCGGCGACCATTCACGATATCGCCGTGGAGGAAGGTATCGAGCCGGACCTGGCGTTCGGGCTGGTCTGGGTCGAGAGTCGCTTCGATCCTGAAGCGGTGAGTCACGCCGGTGCAGTCGGCCTCGCGCAACTGATGCCCGCGACGGCCAAAGGGCTGGATCCGGACATCCGGAGCTCCGAGCTGTTCGACCCCGAACGCAACCTGCGCCTGGGGATGCGCTATCTGCGGCATCTGACGGACCGTTACGATGGGAACCACCGGATGGCGCTGATCGCCTACAACCGCGGTCCTGGAACGGTCGCGCGGGTGCGTGCGGCCGGTGAAGATCCGTCGAATGGATACGCCGGAATGGTCCTGGAAAACCGGCTCCCGGACATCGCGCCGCTCCAGGTCGAAGGGCTCGGGCACGCTGCGCTACTCGCCGAATGACGCTACAGCGGTGCGTCCGCCGAGAGCTGCAGGGACCACCCCGATCCACCGCGGACGACATGGGCGAGATCCACTCTGAGGAGGCCATCCAGCACGCTCAGCCCGACGCCCGCGGAGATGGCCCCGGCCTCGACGCTCCAGTCTTCCCTCGGCCCCGCCCAGCCGGCGTCGGCGAAAAGGATGATGCGCGCGGCGGGCTGCTCGGTACCGATCTCCACGCGTGCCGCCCAGAAGGCCTCCCCCGCAACACGGTCATCCGACTTCAGTCCGCGGACGGTGCCGCGCCCGCCCAGATACCAGTGCCGCTGCGCCGGTAGGCTGCCGGATGACGCGCCGGTGGACACATCGAGCGCCGCGAGAAACCGGCCGGGCAGTGGAAATACCGTGTAGACGGCCACCCCGGGTCGGATGAACGAATAGGTACCGGTCTCCGCGAGGATTTCCACCGTCGCAGCGACGCGCGCTCTGCTCGGATCGAGACCCCACGACACGTCGACGCTCGCTTCGAGCCCGAGCTGATCGGCTTCGTCGGCCGCCGGATTCGACCGGAAGGGCTCCCCACCCCACCAATCTGAAACGCTGATATCGGTATGCTTTTCGACCCCCGCCTGCCGCTCCAGATAACCGCTTAGCCGCAGTGCCGCGCCCCGGAAGGCCCGCTCACCCTTGGCCCGCGCACCCAGCACGCGATAGTAGTCGCCCTGGTCCTCGCCGAAGATCAGGGCTGAGATTGAGTTGCCGAGTGAGAATGGGCGATCCCGCGGGGCGAAGGCGCTGAGCCGCTCGTAGAATCCGATCGACTCTTCACCGTTCACGCCATCTCTCGTGAGTACGATTTCGAAGGACGGACGTCGCTCCGCCAGGCCGATCCAGAGTGTGCCGGACGCGGAGAGCGGCGCGAGATCGAGGCGGCCACTGCTCCCGAGTGTCACCCCTTCGACCCGGTTGTAGCGCGTCAGCGATCCGTCGATGGGGGTCCAGCGGTAGCTCGGGCGTTGCGTCAATATCCGCCGCCAGGCAGCGGACTCGACGAAGCCGGCCAGCTCGTCCAGCTCCCGACCGGTCGCCAGCCGTTCATCGGGCGCATAGATCGAGTGCGGGAGGTATTCGTTCCGGAGCAGTGACGCTGAATCGCGCGGCACGAAGATCGTGATCGGGCGGCAATCGTCCTCACCATCGGCGACCGACTCATCCATATCATCGTCATCGTGGCCCTCGTCATCCTCGCCTTCGGCCCCGGTGCAAGCGGTTTCGACAGTGCGGAAGGTGGCGGTATCGACGGGTTCGAATCCCGGCCACGGCTGCTGGTCCGTATAGATGCGGTAATCGTCGAAGCGCTCCTCGATGGCGACGGGGACCGAAATTCCGCCCACGCTGGCGGTCCCCTCGAAGAGCATCAACCGTGGCATCCACCAGCGGCCCTCCCAGAGCCCGTACTCGACCGTCAGGTAGCGGATGTCGAACACCCCCTCCGGGAGAGGCAGGGGGATCAGGCCGGCGGATGGCTGGACGCGCAGTGGAGCCGCGAGATCGAACGCCCCCCGCACCGGCGCGTTGGTGTCGGCATCCAACCAGAAGGAACCGCTGAGCAGATTCGACCGCGCCTGCCGGGGAATCACTTCCAGCTCCAGCAGCCGCACAGTACGGCCCGCAGCGAGTCGGATCGTGGTCGTTTCACCCGACCGGTAGCGGTAGTGCTGCTCGCTCCCGGCCGCCAGCGGGTGGATGACGGCGTCCGAATCGTCCTCGTCATCGGGCAGAGAGAGCACCCGGCTGCTACCCGGGGGTCGGGCACGGGCACGGGCGCCCTCGAGAAGTCGCCGATCCGCCGGCGGCGTGATCTCGGAGCGGAAGACCGGAAGCACCTCCCTGGCTCCAAGGATCTGTGCCCGCCGCAGCCCGCCGCGAGTCCAGGTGACGCGCGAGACCACCTCGTGACGCGCGAGCAGGCGATCCCGACGCCCGGCCTGTAGCCCCACGGACACACGCTCGCGCGCCGTCGCCTCGTACGCGGTGATCACGGAGAAACTGGTATCGGAATGCGACCGTGCGCCGGCCAGGAGTCGCGCGGCACCGTCGTCCAGATACGCCCCTGCCGGCGATGCCTGACCCGCTCCGGAAATCGGCCGCAGAACGAGAAGCAGCAGGACCGACACGATGGTTCGAAGCATGGACCACCAAGAAAAGGAAGGGCCGTAGACGCTCAATCATCTACGACCCCTGCGACGGGAAGGTTTCAGCTGTCCGCCGCACACACTCACTCTTCGTCAGCGCGGTCCCCCGGCCCTGGGCCCTGCCATATGCTCGGGTTCCAGGCGGCTCGCGACGGACGGACACCGGCCGATATCAACTCCTCGCCGACCGGCGAATACGGTAGGATCTGCGTCGCCGTGCCGGCCGCAGGAACCATGGCCAGGGATATCAGGTATGGCGCGACGCCGCCCGCGAACGGAACGACATCGAGGCTGAGGTCGGCGCCCAGGCGTGGGGTCTGATCGCCAATCGCGTCGACTTCAGCCTGACCCCGGCCGCTTCATCCACTAGGATAGATCCCACGAGCCCCGCTACCGGCTGATCCGGCCGGGAGCGGGCAAGAAAAACTGCGCGGCACGCGAGTCCTTCGCGAGCCGCGCAGTGCTACCTACCTTGCTCCACTACCTCCCACCTCGATCCCAAGGCGCGAAACAATCCACCGCTTGATCCACAAGCCACGGCACGACATACGATTAACCCCCTCCCCTCGGCTCCTTCCCCCCACGGCCTTCTTGACACGCCCCGCCCCGCGCACTACCCTGTGGCGAAGTGTTTGAGAATGATTCTCAAACCCAAACAATGATTCCTGATTAGCGATGCGCACACTTGGGGTACTGCTTGGCGCGCTCCTGCTCCTGCTGCTGCAGGGGTGTGAGGACGATCCGATCCTGGCACCGACCGAGGATAACAGCGGTGGAGGCAGCTACGGGAATATGTCGCCGCTATCGGTGCCCGGGGCCGTGGAATCTCTTCGGTCCAATCCTGAACTTTTCTGATCAGTGTTAGCGATGCGAAGTATTTTGCTGGCGGTCTTTCTCTCATTGCTGCCCTGGAGTGCCGTCGCCCAGGGCGTGGGGAACTCTCTGGGAACGGTATCGGGACGAGTAACGGATGACGACACGGGCGCCCCCGTCCCTGGCGTAACACTGACGGCCATCGCAGCAGGAGAGAGGCGCGGCAGCACGATATCCGACGCCGGCGGCCGATTCGTTCTTGCCGTGGAGGGGAACACCGTCGTCCTGCGGGCGGAACGTCTGGGATACGGAGCCGCGTCGGTGGAAGTGCCGGTCGAGGCGAACGGGGTGACCGAGGTGGAGCTTCGGCTGACGGCGTCGGCGATCGCGCTGCTGCCGATCGAGATCATCGGGGCGGCGGCGGCGCACCGGCGGATGGAAGGCGCGGCCACGCGGCTCACTCCGCGGATGGTGAAGCAGATCGCGCCGATCGGGACGCAGGAGCTGTTGCAGCATGTCCCGGGCGTATCGGGCTTTTCGGACGACGGAATCGGCAATTCGCGGATCAGCATCGGCATCCGGGGGCTGAACCCCCGGCGGAGCTCGCGGGTGCTGTTCCTGGAGGACGGGATTCCGATCCAGCCAGCGCTCTATCTGTACCCGAACATGTACTACAATCCACCGGCGGAGCGGATCGACCGGGTGGAGGTGATCAAGGGGAGCGGCGCCATCCGGTACGGGCCGCATACGATGGGTGGCGTGGTGAACTACATCACGAGCCGTCCGCGAGCGGAGTTCGGAGGGTCGAGTCAGTTGGTCGCCGGCAGCAACGGCTTCCTGAGTCTCTTCACCGAGATGGGTGGCTGGGGGACGCGGGAGATCCAGCCCGAGCTGCAACTGCTCTTCAAGCGGGGAGATGGCTTCCGCGAGAACAACGGCTTCGAGCAATACAACGGAACGATCAAGTTGAACCTCCTGCCGGATCCCGATCGGATGGTCTACGTGAAGGCGAACGTGAACTTCGAGGATTCGAACGCCACCTACACCGGGCTGACGGAGTATTCGTTCCGCACGAATCCGGACTTCAATCCGAAGGAACATGACAATTTCCGGGTGTTTCGCGCGGCTCTGGACGTGCTCTACAACCGCCGTGTGACGTCCACGCTGACGAGCGACACCCGCACCTACGTGAACGTGTTCGACAGGCAGTGGTGGCGGGAGGATGACGTGTTCGTCCGTTCCGGCCAGTGGGACGGCCAGGCCGTCGATCCGGTGCCGCCGTATCAGCCGGGCGACCTCATTCGCGTCGGAGGAGGAGCGAGCAGTCAGGGCAATCTCCGCAGGTTCTATGTGGGGGGGATCGAGCAGTCCTACAATCTGGAGAGCAGTCTGCTCGGCATCCCGGCGGAATTGACCATCGGGGCGCGTGCGCACTGGGAACGTTTCATCGACGACAAGAAGCGCGGAGATACGCCAGACGCCCGCGACGGCGTGTACTTCACCGGCGATCCAGAGGACCTGACTACGGTGGAAATCGTAGGGCAGAGTCATCACTACGAGACCACTGCACTGTCCCTCTTCGCCTCCGACCGGCTCGAAGCCGGGCGCCTTACGGTGACCCCCGGGATTCGTTTCGAGCTCTTCGAGCAGGAACGCATCGATCGGATGCAGGGGTCACGCTACGAGGACAAGACCAGTTGGGTCCTCCTGCCGGGGATCGGGGCGAACTACGCGCTGGGGAATTACAACCTGTTCGCTGGAATCCACCGGGGCTACACCCCTCCCTCCAGCGGCACGCTCCGGGTGGTGAACTTCGGCGCCGACGAGGGCGACGGGGGGCTGGACCTCCGTCCCGAGACGAGCTGGAACTATGAGGCGGGCCTTCGCGGCGAGCTTTCCTGGCTCTCGCTGGAGGCCGCCGCGTTTCGGGTGGAGATCGAGGACCTCGTGGCGGCTGGACGGGGAACGGCGTTCCACAATCTCGGGCGCACGAATACCGCCGGCGTCGAGCTCGGCGCCACCGCACGCGCCTCGACGCTTGCTCGCTTCCTGCCGGACTTCAATCTCGTCTACACCTTTCTCGAAAGCGAGGTAGAAGAGGGAGTCGTTCGCTCGGCGGTCGTCTCCGGGGGGACGCCGGTCAGTATCGCCGGCCACGAGCTTCCCTACGCGCCCCGTCACACGGTCGTCGCGGGGATCTCCACCGATCGCCCGGGCGGCCTCTCTCTGCGCACGGACGTGCGATACGTCAGCGAGGTGTTCACCGACTTCGAGAACATCCGCGAGACGTACAACCGCGGGGATACGGGGCCGGTTCCCGCGTACACGGTGGTCGACGCCAGCGTCGGCTACGGTATCCGCGACGGCGTCACGGCGACGCTCGGCGCGAAGAACCTTCTGGATGAGATTTACATCGGGTCCCGGCTGCATTCCAACCCGGGGCAGCCGCAGGCCAATCTCAGCTCGGGAATCATTCCAGGTCCACGCCGCCAGATCACATTCGGGCTCCGCTACGACTTCTGACCGGAGCCATCCACCCGCAAGCGTTGAACTCTTTCATGAAGACGATGACCACTCTGCGTACACTGCTGCTCCCGCTCCTCCTGCTCACGACCGCCGCGTGCGACGGTACCACACCAACCGATCCCGGCGGTGATCCCGGACCCGACGAGATCCCGGTCCCCTCTGCGTATGTATTCGATTCGCGGTTCGAGTCCGGGACCAGCAGCGTGAGTTATCCCGGGCAGACCGTGCGGAACCTCCTGGTGCAGGACCTCAAGATCGCAATAAGCCGCCTGGGAACGGCCGGGGCCGAGCCGATCACGGTGCAGGACCTCAAGAACCTGTACGAGTACGACGACGCGCTCGATCTGAGCACGCTGAGCGACGGGGGGGCGGCGCCCGCCAAGGAGGTCCGGTACTCCGCGATCTCCACGGGCAAGAGCCTGAAAGGGGGACCGATCGCGGAAGATGTCGTGATCGGCTACGGGAAGACGACCGATGAGCTGATGAACGAGTGGTTCGGGGTGATCGCCGCCAACGCTCAGGATCCCGAGAAACTGGGCACCCCGGCGGTCTACACGACGGACGAAGGCGTGGACCTGAGCCAGATGATCGAGAAGGTGCTCCATGGTGCGGTCGCCTATCAGCGCGGCACCGGGAACTACCTGGCGAATCTGCTCGAGCAGCCCAACGCTGCCGCCGAGCCGAACCAGCCGTTCACCAAGATGGAGCACTACTGGGACGAAGCATTCGGATACTTCGGAGCTGCGCGCGACTTTGGCCGCTACACGGACGCACAGCTCGCGGGCTCCAGTCAGGAGTTCACCTTCGACTCCGATGGCGACGGGCGGATCGACTTCGAATCGGAGTACAACTTCGCTTTCGCCAAGGGTGCCGGGAAGCGCGACAGCGGGGGCACGGGAGTGGATTTCACTCGCGACATCTTCGAGGCGTTCCTCGCGGGACGCACGCTCATCGTGAACCAGGGGACGACGCAGGCGATCGCCGCGGAAGCCACGAAGGTATCGCAGACGTGGGAGAAGATCATCGCCGCCACCGTCGTGCACTACATCAACGACGTTCTCGACGACATGGCGACCCTCACCGCTGAACAGGTCGCGGCGAAGAACCATACGGCGCTCAATACCCATTGGGGCGAGCTGAAGGGGTATGCCATCGGCCTCCAGTTCAACCCGGCCAAGCTGATCTCCACCAGCCAGCTCGAGCAATTCCATTCGCTGGTGGGCAACGCGCCGGTGTACGCCCTGCCGGGAAGCGCCGCCTATGACGCCGCCGTCGAGGATCTCGCCGCGGCCAAGCCGATCCTTCAGGAGGCGTACGATTTCTCCGATTCGAACATGGCGAACTGGTGAGACCAGCGGTCCTGGAGCCACCCTCCCCGAGGGTGCCTCCCCG
>JBBDRL010000108.1:26807-42003 GCA_040905505.1 Gemmatimonadota bacterium
TCGCCCTCTTCGCGCTCGCGGTCGTCTCCCGACTGGTCACGACCGTTTACTACATCGAGGACGCGGACAGCCTGCGCTTTGCCCTCAGCGTCATGGACTACAGCGTAGCGGACCTGCGGCCTCACTTTCCGGGCTACCCCGTTTTTGCTTTCGCGGCCAAGGTACTCACGGCCGCGACCGGGAGCTATGCGGTCGCCTTTTCATTGCTGGGCGCGTTCGCGACGTTCACGATCATCTACTATCTGCAGCGCCTTCTACGCTGCGATCCGGCCGACCCCGCCGGACTCGTTCTGGCGGCGCTGATCCTCTTGAACCCCATGGTGTGGCTGCTGAGCAACCGCTACATGCCCGACCTCCTCGGTGCGGCGTGCGCCGTGGCAGCGGTTTACCACCTCCTCCACCACAAGCGCGATCTCGGGTTCTTTCTCGCGGGGCTGCTCGCAGGTATCCGGCTTTCGTTCGTTCCGCTTCTGATTCCGCCGGCGCTCTTCGCCCTGCGAACGCGCACGATTCGCAATCTCGTGTTCGGGGCTCTCGGCGTGCTCGTCTGGCTGGTTCCCCTGGTGATCGATACGGGGTGGGCAGAGCTGATCGCGGCCGCCCGACGGCAGACGGAGGGACACTTCGGCGACTTCGGCGGAACCGTTTACACAGAGCCGGTGTTGCGCCAGCGCATTACGGGTGCAGTCCGAGGCGTCTGGGCGCATGGCCTGGGCGGTTATTGGACGATGCGTCATCCGATCACGCTGCTCGTGGGCGCCGGATTCGCCGCCGCTCTCGCCGCCGGAGTCCAGCCGCTACGCAGAGCCATGCCCCGTCATATCCTCGGGACGATCGCGGCCAGCTTCGTGACTTACCTCGTATGGATCTCGCTGTACCAGAACGTGATCCACAAGAGCCGTCACGTCCTCCCGCTCGTGCTGTTCGTGCTCCTGGTCGCGGCGATGGGCACCTGGGAGCTCACCCGACGCGGGCGGATGGGACAGATCGTCGTCGGTCTGTTTCTCACCAGCTACGCTGTCGTAACGCTGACCGTGGTCACGCAGCACCGGCAGCCGACGGCCATCGCACAGGTGGCGGAGCAGCTCCGTGAGGTCGATGCGGGAGAGCTGTACGTGTTCTCGATTCCTCTGGCGAACTTCTATCTCGCATCGGTGGGTGTGGAGGCCCACTTCGTCTCGACGGAACCGGGCGTGACGCCCACGGCGCCACCGGACGGGGCTCGTACGTTTGCGGTGGGCGTGGATCCCGGCTGGACGAGATCGGCATCGTCGTCACAATCCTTTTACCACAACCCGTTCGTGAACCCGATGTGGCCCCAGATCGTGGTACGCGAGTACGTCCGGGAGGAGGAGTGAGCCAATGCTGAACATCCTGGGCGCCGGCCCGGCGGGTCTCGCGGCCGGCTACTACGCCCGTCGCGAGGGCCTTGCATGCCGGATCTACGAGGCCGGTTCGGAGGTGGGTGGGAATTGCCGAACGCTGCGGTGGGGCGACTTCCGCTTCGACACAGGTGCCCACCGTCTGCATGGAAAGGATCCAGAAGTCACCGAGGTGATCCGGGGGCTACTCGGCGACGACCTGCGCGAGGTCCATGCACCAAGCCAGATCTACTGGAACGGCATGTTCATCGATTTCCCTCTCTCACCCTACGACCTGGTGCGGAAGCTCGACTGGTCGACGCTGGGCCGGATCGGCACGGAGGTCCTGCGGAGGCGTCTCCGGAACGATTCCCCCACCTCGAGCTTCCGTGACCAGGCGGTCGCGGCGTACGGGGAGACACTGGCGCAGATGTTTCTGCTGGGCTATTCCGCCAAGCTCTGGGGCGAACACACGAGCCGCCTCTCTCCCGCGATCGCTGGCAAACGGCTCCGGGGCCTGGACCTCACGACCTTCCTGCTGGAGGCGATAGGCGGAAAGCGACGCAAGAATGCACATCTGGATGGATCGTTTTTCTATCCGAGCCATGGAATCGGTATGATCTTCGACAGGGTCGCCGCTGCCGTCGGTAAGGAGAACATCTCCTTTCAGTCCCGGGTCACCGATCTCATCCACGAACGCGGGTACCTGCGGAGCATCGTATTGAATGGAAAGGAAGAGATCGAGGCCGGGACGGTGATGAGCACGCTGCCGCTCACCCTCACGCTTCGGATGCTGCGACCCCGCCCTCCCGCAGAGTTGCTGGAGACGGCGATGTCGATGCGCTTCCGTCATTTGGTGCTCGGCGTTTTCCTCCTCGACCGGCCGCGGCTGAGCGAGAACGCCTCCATCTACTTCCCCGGTGACCAGCCGTATACGCGCCTCTATGAGTGTAAGAACCGGAGCCCGCACATGGCGCCCAACGGCCAGACGGCGGTCGTCCTGGAGATCCCCTGCCAGTCCGAGGACGATCACTGGTCCAAGAACGATCATACGCTCGAACGGGAGCTGCGGGAATCGCTGATCGAGACGGGGCTACTGACGACAGAGGAAGTCCTCTCCTTTCGGAGCTATCGCGTCCCGTTCGCCTATCCGATCCTCGAGGTGGGATTCGAGGAAAAGGTGGGGCGCCTCCTGGAATACCTGGGATCCTTCCAGAATCTGCACCTGCTGGGCCGGAGCGCGCAGTTCGAGTACTCGCATATCCACGACATGTTCAGGCTGGCTCGCGATAAAGTCGAAGAAATCGCTCCGTCTCACCGGAGGATGCTCGCGCGAACGGCCTGAAAGCGTGCTCGGCGGAAGCGGGCGGCGAAATCGCCATACGAAGAACTGCGCGGCTCGCAATGCACTCGCAACCCGCGCAGTTCTGTTATCTCTGGAATTTTCCCGCTTCCGCTAGCGCCAGCCGACTCGGTCGAAGATGCGCACCGCCTCGATGTTCAGCTCGCCCAGCCGCGTCAGATCCAGGCTGTCCGCCCGGAACTCGCCCCAGCTCTGAAGCGTCTCCGAACGCGGTACGCCCGGCTTGACCGGGTATTCCTGATTCGCCTCGGCAAAGAGGCCCTGTGCCTCGTCCCCCGAGAGGAACTCGATCAGGCGGATGGCGTTCTCGCGATTGGGCGCGTTGCGCGTAACGCCCGCGCCGCTGACGTTCACATGCGTGCCGCGGCCATCCTGGTCGGGGAAGAACGGCCGTACCTGCTCCGCCACCCGACGCTCCTCCGGATCCTCCGACGACGCCAATAGCGCCAGATAATACGTATTGGTCACCGCGACGTCGCCCACGCCCGCCGCCACCCCCATCACCTGATCCGTGTCGCCACCGCTCGGCGACCGAGCCATGTTGTTCAGCACACCCGCCGCCCACTCCTCGGCCGACTCCGCCCCCTCGTGGGCAATGATCGACGCGAGCAGCGACTGATTGTAGACGTTCGACGACGAGCGGATCAAAACCCGTCCCGCCCATTCAGGATCCGCCAGCGCCCCGTACGTCGAGAGATCCGCCGGATCCACGCGGTCCACGGCGTAGGCGAGGATCCGAGCACGCTGCGTCAGCCCGAACCACTCGCCGTCCCGGTCACGCAGGTGCTCCGGGATGTTCGCATCCAGCACCTCCGAGCTGACCGCCTGGAGCAGCCCCCGCTCCTTGGCGCGGTGAAGCCGGCCCGCGTCCACCGTGATCAGTACGTCCGCCGGCGATTGGGCCCCTTCGTTCTCCAGCCGTGTGATCAGCTCGTCTGCCGATGCGGTGATCACGTTCACCTGGATCCCGGTCTGCTCCGTGAACCGACGGAACAGCTCCTGGTCAGTTTCGTAATGCCGGTGCGAGTAGACGTTCACCTCCCCGGCCTGCGTCGCCGCAGCATCTGCACCGCCCTCGGCGTCCTCGGCCGCTTCCCCGGCGCATGCCGCCAGCACGGCCGCGAGACCGATCGCGAACGGCGCTAACAACCGTTGGCGGCCTCGCGCGGTGATCTTCAATTCTTCCCCGTTTACCCTCATCGATCTCCTCCAGACGGTGATGGTTCAAGCGTGGGTGAGGGCCCCAGCCACGCCCCAGTGTAGCGGTTGAGACTCATTCTCATGGCGCAGACTACGGGGCTGCTTTCCTGATGTCAAGGCTGCTCTCCTGATCCTTGGAAGACCTCGGGTATCATGCCCTGCCGGTTCAGCCTCGTCGCCGGGCCGCCGCCGCTCGTCCTATGCCGCCCACCAGGCGAGTGACGCGTTCTTCATCCCAAGGGGGTGACAACGCGAACGGGGGCGCGCAGATTTGAGCCCTCGCCGCGTTCGAGAGCGCATCGAGGAACGCACCGATTCCGAGATCCACGAGAGAAGGGCCCCGCCATGTTCCTCCTGAATCAGCACGGCGACCGGGGCGGCGCGTTGCCGCCGGAGGCCGCGGCGGCCCTCGGCGAGGCGGCCGCCGACGAGGTCGAGCGTTTCCTCGCGCGTCGCCCCGACCATGCCCCGACACCTCTGCACAGTCTGCCGGCCCTAGCGGCCGAGCTGTCCGTGGGATCGATCCACTTCAAGGACGAGGGCCAGCGGCTAGATCTTGGCAGCTTCAAGGCTCTCGGCGGCGCCTACGCCGTCGTCCGGCTGGTGCTGCAAGAAGCCGAGAGGCGGTTCGGCCGGCCGGTGGATCTTGGAGAGATCCAGAGCGCCGACCTGCGCGAGGTCGCGGGCAGATTGACATTCGGGTGCGCGACGGACGGCAACCACGGCCGTTCAGTGGCCGCGGGCGCGAAGCTGGTGAGTGCACGCGCCGTGATCTTCGTCCACGAGGGCGTGAGCGAGCAACGAGTGGCGGCGATCGAGCGCTTCGGGGCAGAGGTCGTGCGGGTTCCCGGCAGGTACGACGATTCAGTGGCCGAGGCGGGGCGCCGCTGTGACGTCGAGGGGTGGACGGTGGTGTCCGACACCTCCTGGCCAGGCTATGAGCGCATTCCGCTGCTCGTCATGCAGGGCTACACGGTGCTCGTACGCGAGGCCCTCCGCGCTCTCGGCGAGCTGCCCACCCACGTCTTCGTGCAGGCGGGCGTCGGAGGCCTCGCCGCGGCGGTCGCAGGCCACCTGGACGCCGCACTCGGCGCAGCGCGGCCCGCCCTCGTCGTCGTCGAGCCTGCGCGCGCCGCGTGCCTGCTGGAGAGCGCGCGTGCCGGGCGAGTCGTCAGAATCCCCGAGGGGCCGCCGACCGTGATGGCGATGCTCGAGTGCTATGAGCCGTCGCGCGTCGCCTGGCAGATCCTGGCCCGTGCCGCGGACGCTTTCATGACTGTCGACGAGGAGGATGCGATCGAGATGATGGGCCGTCTCGCCCGCCCCCTCGCGGGCGACCCGGCGATCGTCTCCGGCGAGAGCGGCGGCATCGGCCTGGCCGGACTGGTGCGAGCCGCCCGCGACCCGGACCTCCGCAGGATGCTGAGACTCGACGAGCACGCGCGGATTCTGACGATCAATACCGAGGGTGCGACGGACCCCGATCGATACCACGAGCTGGTCGGCGTCGCGCCGGCGGAGATCACTTCACCCAACGCCCGCTGATGCCTGCGCACTCCGTCGATCCCGAACGACTTCTCACCCGCCTCCGCCATCTCGGGCAGATCGGCCGCACGCCGGCCGGCGCCCTCACGCGCCTGGCGCTGACGGACGGCGATCGCGACGCGCGCGACGCTTACGTCGGATGGTTGACGGACGCCGGTCTCGCTACTGAGATCGACGCCATCGGCAACGTTTTCGGAACCTGGAATCCGGGCGGCGATGCTGGCGCCGAGGCGCCCGTGATGATCGGGTCTCATCTGGACACCGTGGTCGACGCGGGGATCTACGACGGGAGCAGTGGCGTGCTGACCGCGCTCGCCGTCGTCGAAGCGATCCGGGACGCCGGTCTGAGCGCCGCCCGCCCCATCACCATCGCGTCCTTCACCAACGAGGAAGGCGTACGCTACACCCCCGACATGATGGGCTCGCTGATCCACGCCGGTGGATTCCCTCTGCAGGACGCGCTGGCCAGCCGGGGCACGGACGGCTCCGTGCTGGGCGAGGAGCTGCGACGCATCGGCTACGCCGGGCCGATGGCTCCTGGATCGATACGACCGCATGCCTTCATCGAGCTGCACGTGGAGCAGGGGCCGCTCCTGTTTCACGAGGGCCTCCAGGTCGGCGCGGTCGAAGCCCTCCAGGGCATCTCCTGGCAGCGTGTGACCGTGCACGGTGAAGCCAACCACGCGGGCACGACGCCGATGCGGCTGCGCCACGACGCGGGATATGCCGCCGCAAGGATCACGACCTTTCTACACGATCTCGCCGAACGGTCCGACGGCAAAGTGGTCGCCACGGTCGGGACGTTGCGCTTCCAGCCGGATGTCATCAACATCATTCCCGCGACGGCGACCCTGACCGTCGACCTCCGCAGCCCCGACGCGGAGCGTCTGACTGCCGCCGAGGCGGCCCTGACCACGACGCTGGAGGCGCTGGCGCAGGAGGTGGGCGTCACCTTCGACGTGGAGCGCCTCGTCCGCTTCGAGCCCGTCACGTTCGACGCGCGGATCGTCTCCCTCGTCGAGGATGCGGCTGCCGCTCGCGGGCTGGGGTGCCGGCGTATGACGTCAGGCGCGGGTCACGACGCCCAGATGATCGCGCGCATCGCCCCTTCCGCTATGATCTTCGTGCCCAGCGAGGGGGGTATCAGCCACAGCCCGGGCGAGCGTACGTCCGACGACGACCTGGTCGCCGGGGCCAACGTTCTGCTGGACGTCGTTCTGGAACTGGCGGCGCATAGGTAATCCGACCCATGTCAGAGCCTTGCGGCGGACTATCTTCAGGTTCGGCAGCGTCAGCTTCCTCTTCTAAGTCCGCCAACGAACTGATGTCCATTCCACTGACTGACGCCGTGACGGGCGCGGAGGGGTCGCCGCCGCCCGCCTCCATCCCCTGGTCGCAGAGCCAGTTCGTCGACCTCGTGCAGGGACTCGACGCCATCGTCTGGGAGATGGACGTCCGGACCCTACGCTTCACCTTTGTGAGCGACCGCGCCGAGCACCTCCTCGGGTACCCCGTCCGGCGCTGGATCGAGGAACCGCGCTTCTGGCAGGACGTGCTCCTCCACCCCGACGACCGGGTCTGGGCGTTGGACTTCTGCGACTGCGCCGTGCAGGAGGTGAGGGATCATGAATTCGAGTATCGGGCCGTCCGCGCCGATGGCCGGGTCGTATGGATGCGCGATCTGGTCCGCGTCGTCGTCGACGGCGACGGGCAGCCTCAGCGGCTGCGCGGCGTGATGATCGAGATCTCTGAGAAGAAGGAAGCGGAAGAGGCGCTGCGAGCGGCCGAGGGTCACGCACAGCAGCTCGCCGCCCGGATGCGTGCCGTGGCGGGCGCTGCGGCCGGGGTCGTCGGCGCCGCCTCGATCGAGACCCTCCTGCCGGTGCTCCACGATGCGCTCGGGAAGGTGATCTCTTTCGACGTGTTCCTCCTCTCGCTGTACGATGAGGACAGCCGCACGCTCACCTACTACGGCTACGATTCCGGGCTGCCGGTCTCGCGCGAGGTCGTCCCCGTCGACCGGACGCCCGCCGGTGAAGTGATCGCCTCGCGCCGTCCGACCGTGACCCGTTTCCGCGATCGCAACGCACCGCCGCCCCTTACGTTCGGAACCGGCCGGCCGGCCGAATCGATCATCCGGACCCCGGTGGTGGAGGGCGATCGGGTACTCGGGGTGCTCTCGGTTCAGAGCTACACGCGCGAGCTGTACGTGGAGCAGGACCTGGAAGTCCTGGAGGTGATCGCGTCGCTCGCCTCGACCGCGCTGCTCAACATCGAGCTCCTGTGCGAGCGGGATCAGGCGGAGCAGGCGCTGCGCCGCGCCAAGGAGGAGCTCGAGGTCCGGGTCGTCGAGCGCACGGCCGAGCTCGCCGAGATCAACAAGGCCCTCGAGACGGAGATCGCCGAGCGCAAAGCGGCGACGGCGGAGCTGAAGAAGCGGACCGACGAGCTGGAAGCGATCTTCCGGGCGCTGCCCGACCTGTACTTCCGCTTATCCACCGACGGCTACATCCTCGACTTCCGCACGAGCGGCGACGATCCCCGCTACCTCACCCCGGAACGGTTCGTCGGCCGGACCCTCCCGGACATGCTCCAGGAGCTGGCGACCGCCGACGTCAACGCACGCGTATTGGACGCCCTCGAGGAGGTGAACCGGACGGGCCGGCTGGTCAGCTTCGAGTACCCGCTGCTGGTCGACGGGCTCGGCCGCGATTTCGAGGCGCGGCTTCTCCGACTCGACGATGGCTCGCTCTTCGCCGTCGTGCGCGACATCACCGAGCGCAAGCAGTTCGAGAATGCGCTTCAGGAGCGCGAGGAGCATTTTCGTAAGCTCATCGAGACGGCCCATGATCTCATCCAGACCCTCGATGCTCGCGGCCGGATCGTCTACACCGGTCCGTCGGTCGAACGGCTTCTGGGCTACACACCGGAGGAGCTTGCGGGTATTGGCCTACCCACCTTCATCCATCCGGACGACCAGGCGCGGGTGCAGGCCAAGATCCTCCGCGCGATGGCGAACCCCGGGGAGATCATCCAGACCGAGTACCGCGTGCGCCATAAGGACGGGCGGTGGCGGTGGTTCGAGACGTTGGCCCGAACCTTCTCGCCCGACACCGCCGAGCACGGCCTGGTGGCCAACGCCCGCGACATCACCGAGCGCCGCCAGGCCGAGGAAGCACTCGCCCGGGCCAAGGAGGACGCGGAGCGGGCGCGTGAGGCGGCGGAGCGAGCCAATCGTGCGAAGAGCGAATTCCTCTCGCGAATGAGCCATGAGCTGCGAACGCCGATGAACTCCATCCTCGGATTCGCGCAGCTTCTCGACCGGGCACGCCTCCCGGCCGAGCAGAAGAAGAGCGTGGGGCACATCCTCGGCGCAGGGCGGCACCTACTCCAGTTGATCAACGAGGTTCTCGAGATCTCGCGAATCGAAGCGGGGCGATCGTCGCTGTCGCTCGAGCCGGTCCGTCTGGGAACCGTGCTCCGGGAGGCGGTCGGCCTGGTGCGCCCGCTCGCGGCACAGTGGCGCGTCGAGCTCGATGCCGGCCCGTGGCCGACCTGCTCGACCTTCGTGCAGGCGGACCGACAGCGCCTCACGCAGGTGCTCCTGAACCTCTTCGGAAACGCGATCAAGTACAATCGGCCCGGCGGGCGGGTGGACTTCATCTGCGAGACGTGTGAAGCCGAGGACGGACAGCAGCACCTGGTCGTCCGCGTCAGCGATACCGGCCGCGGCATCCCCGAGGAGAGAATCGATCAGCTCTTCACCCCGTTCGCCCGGCTGGGCGCGGAGCAGAGCGAGGTCGAGGGCACAGGTCTCGGGCTGGCGCTTTCACAGCGTCTGACCGAGGCGATGGGCGGCACGCTCACCCTGGAGAGCACGGGACCGCACGGCAGCGTGTTCCGGCTCGACCTGCTCGTTGCGGCCGATCCGGCAGAGCGACTCGAGGAGCACGCCGGGACATCGGAGCCGCTCGAGGAGGTGCCGCACGCGCCCGCGACACTGCTCTACATCGAGGACAACCTGGCGAACCTCAGCCTGGTCGAGACGATCCTATTGTCGCGCCCGCGGTGGCGAACGATGCCGGCCCTCCAGGGGCGGATCGGTTTGGAGCTCGCGCGCGAGCACCTGCCCGACATCATCCTGCTCGACCTCCATCTTCCCGACCTCTCCGGCGAGGAGGTCCTGCGCCTCCTTCGCGCCGAATCCAGAACCGCGTCGATTCCGGTCGTGATCATCACGGCCGACGCGACCGACCGAGCCACCGAACGCCTGCGACTGGCCGGCGCCGACGCGTACCTCACGAAGCCGCTCGACATCGACGAGTTCCTCGAGACGCTGGGGCGCTTCCTGCCCGCACCGGCCTAGCGGCGACGGGCAGGGCGCGGCAAGGAGGCCGGGCGTCGCGGAGGCGCAGTAAACACGAACCTCCCCGACAGCAGCGTGCTGCCGGGGAGGTCGTTACCTGAATGTTCAGTGATTACCGGCTCGAACCTGAGCTGATGCCCGTCCAGTCGATCGTGACCAGACGCGGACGCGGACGTCGCGCCGTCCAGCGGAGCTGCGGGTGCTGTCCCGATCGAGCGGCCCGGACCTGCCGGGAAACCGTCGATGGTACACCTGCGTTACTCCCCGATACCTGCCGTTTATCTGTCATTCCGATGCCCTCTCTGTTGAGTTCGCCAGCGTCGACGCATCCGAAGGCGCCGTATCTCGCTGGCGAGGGAAAGATAGGGCAACGGCGACCGTGGGGGATGGGTCACCTGACCCATAGTCCGCTCCTGATCTCTATTCGCGGCGGAGTAGCCCCGCCGGTTCGATTCCCGAAACCCGTCGGGCGGGAATGTAACACGCTGCCAGGGCTACGATCGCCAGCCCGCCGCCGACCGCGGCCAGCGTCAGGGGGTCGAAAGGAGAGATCCCGACGAGCAGAGCGCTGATCACCCGGGTCGAGAGGTAGACGCCCGGCACGCCCACGAACAGGCCCAGGAGGACCAGCAGCATCCCCTCACGAACGACCAGCCGCAGCACCTGCCCGCGCTCAGCCCCGAGCGCCAGGCGGACGGCGAGCTCGTGTCGGCGGCGCGTCACCGACCCGGCGACCATTCCGTACAGACCCATCGCCGCCAGGAGCAGCGCACCCAGCGAGAAGCCGGAGATCAGCACGGCGCTGACCCGCTGCTGCCGAAGCGATACGGAAACCACCTGATCCATCGATCGGATGTCCGCGATGGCCAGTTCCGGATCGATCCGCCAGATGGCCGCGCGCGCCTCGGAGGCCAGGCTCGAGGGCGCCCGGTCGGTGCGCAGTGCCCACGACAGGCTGGGCACCACGTAATCTTCGTTGCGAACGTAGATCTGGGGGCGGTCGTCGCGATGGACGTCGTACTGGCGCGCGTGTTCCGCCACCCCCACGACCGTCAGCGAATCGGTCCCGTACAGCACGAGCGTCGCACCGACGGGGTCCCCGGTTGGGAAGAAGGCGTCCGCGAGCGTACGATCGATCACCACCTCGCGGACGCCCTCCGGCCTCGCCCGCGAGAAGCCACGACCGTTGAGAATGGAAATTCCCATCGTCTCCAGGTAACCGGCCCGTGCGTGGAACCGATCGACGAGCGGTTCATCGTTCTCCCGAGCACCGGTATTCCCCGGCGCCCCCGGGAAGGTGACACCCGTCTGGCTCGCCTCGGCCGTCAGCGGCAGCCCGGAAACGGCGCCCACCGATCGGACACCCGGCAGCGCGGCGAGCTCGGCGTGTAGGCGATCCTGCGCCGCCGTCACCGCCGCCGCGTCCGGATAGGCGTCGCTCGCGATCGGCACGCGCAGGGTCAGGACGCCCGCAGGCTCGAAGCCCGGGTCGGCGCGGAGAAGTTGCTCGAAGCTGCGCACGACCAGGCCGCCGGTGCTCAGCAGGACCAGCGCGAGCGCGACCTGAACCACCACCATCCCCCGCCGCATCCGCCCGTGCCCACCCCCGCCCCGCACCGCCGTCGCACGCAGCAGCGTACCCAGGTGGGTGCGCGTCGCCCAACTGGCGGGCACGGCGGCAGCGATCAGCCCCAGGAGGGTGCCAGTGCCGATCACGACGATGGCGACCTGCCAGTCGACCGCGATCGCCTCCAGACGGGGCAGATCCAGGGGCGTCATCGCCACGAGGGCCCGTGTTGCCCAGAATGCGGCCAGTACGCCCCCTACCCCGCCCAGCAGCCCCAGCACGCCGCCCTCGACGAGCGTTGCCCGCATCAGCGCCACCCGGTCCGCACCCAACGCCCGCGAGATCGCGAACTCCCGCTCGCGCTGCGTCGCCCTCACCAGTAGTAGCGTCGCCAGGTTGACCATCAGCACCAGCACCAGGAGCAGCCCGGCCAGCCCCAGCGCGGTCAGCGCCGGGCGCACACCGGAGACTAGATCGGCCTGGAGCCCGACCGGATACAGCCGCAGTCCGAGGCCGCCGAAGTCCCGCTCGTCCAGCATCCTCCCCACCCGATCGACCGCTGCCTCGACCGCCTCCGGCGGGGTCCCCGGCCGGGCGCGGATCATTCCGGCGTACGACCCCTCCCCCGGCTCCGTCTCGGCCAGGTCATGGTCGAACGTCGTGTAGAGATCGGCACCCTCCGGGCCCCCGAGACTCGACGTCTGCACGAAGCGAACGTCTCGCCCCATCACGCCGACCACCGTGTGCGGCTCGCCGTCAAGGTGAACATCCGTGCCGACGATTTCCGGGTCCGCACTGAACCGCTGACTCCAAACGTCGTGCCCCAGAACAACTACCGCCGGCCGCCCCGGGCCCACCTCGCTCGCGGCGAAGTCACGACCCAGCGCAGGCTGAACACCCAGAAAGTCGAACAGGC
Organism: Gemmatimonadota bacterium; assembly: GCA_040905505.1. GTDB lineage: Bacteria > Gemmatimonadota > Gemmatimonadetes > Longimicrobiales > Longimicrobiaceae > WHSP01. The sequence goes on from JBBDRL010000108.1 coordinate 39,126, forward strand.
GCGGCGATGAGACGATCAGCCCGACCTCCTGCGGAGGGCCGTCGCCCTCACCCCCCAAAGTTACCGTCGTTCGATCCAGGCCGACCGCGCCTTCGATCGGCCCGCCTGCCTCGTCGAGCGCCACGATGTCCGTTCCCGCCAGCGCGCCGCGGTCCAGCTCGAACCAGCCGTACTCCCGCCAGACCATGTGCAGGCCGCCGGGGTCCTCGTAGGGCAATGGCTCGATCAGAACCTTGTCCACAACCGCGTACACGACCGCGAATGCTCCCAATCCGACAGTCAGAGTCCCGAGCATCGCCGCCATGAAGAGGGGCGCACGGGACAGCCGGCGCAGCACCAGCTCGGAGTCCCGACCCCAGTTGCCCAGCCGACGCCACGCGATTGAAGGGCGCACCCGCTCGCCCGGTCCGTTGCGCAGCGAATCCCACAGTGCCCGAACCCAGACGACCGCCAGGGACGCCACGCCGCCGCGCCGCAGCGCCGTCCGGTAGCGGTCTCGGTACGCTTCGACCACCGCCTCACCCAGATCCTCCCGGAAATGCGCGGGATACAGCCGCAGGAGAAGCCGCGTCCAGGCTTCCGACATCCTCAGCCAATGCTGCTCCTTCATGCGGCACCTTCCGCCAGCAGCCCGCCGATATGGGCCGCCCGTGTCAGTGCCGCCATTCGCCTTGCCTCCGCCCGCGCCACCCGTAGACCCAGCGGCGTCGCACGATAGTAGTTTCGCCGCTCGTCTCCCGCGTCCGGCGTCTCTCGCCGGTCCGCCGCTTCGATCAGCCCCTGCTCCTGCATCCGCCGTAGCGCCCGGTACAGCGTTCCCACGTCCGGAACCACCGTCTCTCCGCGAGACTCCGCGTCCCGAATGATCCCGTACCCGTGCCGTTCACCCACCGCCAGACTCAGCAGGACGTGAAATTCCACCGGCCGCAGCGGCAGGAATCGCTCGACCGGCCGTTCGCGATCCATTCCCATCGACAGCCTCCGTACATGAGAGGAGCGGCGAATGCATGCGCCGCGCATATAGCTCGGCACATATATGCGCACTGCATATAGCCCGCGTCAAGGGCGGCGGGATGGGAGGCCCGCTGATGCGAGCCTCCGTGATGGGTCGCAGTTCGTGCCTGTCGAGGTGGGTACGTGGGCCATTGTGCAGGTGCGCCGGCCGGCGGACCGAACAGCGGCGCTTCATATTCATCATACCCCTTGTCGATCGGCTGTGAATCAGCATTTATTCACGTTACGGACTCGGCCCTTCTCCTGCACTCGGTTTTCCACTCCTCCCAATGGTTACGCGACCACAGGACTGCACGATCGTGCTGATCGACGACGAGGAGGCGAATCTCGACCTTCTCGAGGCGATCCTGCGTGAGGATGGCTATGTGTCGCTCGCGCGTACCAGTCGGCCGCAGGAGGCGGAGCGGATCATCCGGCGGGAGTCGCCGGATCTCATTCTGCTCGATCTTCACATGCCGCCACCCGATGGGTTCGCGATCCTGGAATCGCTCCGGGCGTCGACGCCGGGGGACGAATACCTTCCGGTGCTGGTGCTGACGGCGGATGCGGCGCCGGCGGCGCGTGAGCGGGCGCTCTCGGGTGGTGCCCGGGACTTCCTGACGAAGCCGTTCGACGTCACCGAGGTTCTTCTGCGGGTGCGGAATCTGCTCGAGGCGCGCCTGCTTCACCGGCTGCAGCGCGAGGCGCGGTCGCGGGCGGAGGCGCTGGCGGCCGAGAACGCACGTCTGTTCGCGGAGGCACAGCAGGCGACGCGCGCCCGGGAGCGGTTGCTGTCAGTCGTCGCCCACGACCTTCGGAACCCGTTGTCGATCGTGGCGATGCACGCCGAGATGCTGGAGGAGCTCCGGCCACCGGAAACGACCGGTTATCTGAGGGAGGCGCTCGAGAGCATCAGCGCAGCGACCGGCCGGATGCAGCTTCTGATCGAGGACCTGTTGGATGTCTCCCGGTTGGAGCACGGAACCTTCAAGCTCGCGCTGGCCGAGACCACGGCGACCGAGCTTCTCGCCGAGGCGGACCGCGCGCTCCGGCCGCTGGCCGAGGCGAACGGCATCGCGATCGAGTTCCGGACGCTCGGTCAGGCCGACCCTCTTCAGGCCGACGGCGCCCGACTGCTCCAGGCGCTCTCCAACCTGGTCAGCAACGCGGTGAAATTCACTCCACCGGGTGGACGGGTGCGCGTGTCGGCGGCAACGGACAGCTCGGGCCTGAAGATGGCCGTTACGGACAGCGGGCCGGGCATCCCGCCCGACCAGATCCCTCACGTATTCACGGCGTTCTGGCAGTCGGGCGATTCGGAGCGGCGGGGCGTCGGGCTGGGCCTCTGGATCGTGCGATCGATCGTCGAGGCGCACGGGGGTCGGATCTGGGTCGAGTCCTCGCCGGGCGATGGCAGCACCTTTCGCTTCGAGATCCCGACCGTATCCGCGCGTGAGCCGATTGCGGACGGCAGCGGGGGAGCCCCTTCCGCCACCCGGCCTGCCGAGCCTGCTCCCAGACCGCCGATGCCCGAAATGCCGTCGCCCACGCCCCCGGGCGGCTGACGGTAACCTAGGTCTCGCCATGCCGACATCGAGATCGTCACCAGCGTAAACGTCGTCACCAGCTTCAACGTCGTCACCAGCTTCAACGTCGTCACCGGCTTCAACGTCGTCACCGGCTTCAACGTCGTCACCCGGCTTCAACGTCGTCACCCGGCACCAACGTCGTCACCCGGCATCAAGTAGTCTTCCCCGCGCATGCGGGGATCCAGTACAGTGGCGACCTCGATCGCATCGGCAAGAATCTACTGGATCCCCGCTCTGCGGGGATGACCGACCCGGCGCTACCATTACCGTATGAACCAGCTGGATCCCCGCTCCGC
>JBBDRL010000108.1:42103-69904 GCA_040905505.1 Gemmatimonadota bacterium
CCGGCGCTACCATTACCGTATGAACCAGCTGGATCCCCGCTCCGCGATGACCGAGCCGGCGCTACCATTACCGTACGAACCAGCTGGATCCCCGCTCCGCGACGACCGAGCCGGCGCTACCATTACCGTATGAACCAGCTGGATCCCCGCGCCGCGGGGCTGACCAAACCGGCAGGACGAATCCGGGCACCGACCACGCACCAAGCGCGGCGAGCGGCGACATCAGCGCCTACCCGTCTCCGGATGGGTCACGCGACCCATGCCTCTCGGCCGGTCCGGACCGATATTCCGTCGGCTCGGTCGACTGCTGACACACTGTAAGAAGAGAGCCTCTGTCATGAGCCGGATTCTCCTCGTCGAGGACAGCCATGAGCTGGCCTTCGGTCTCCAGCGGAACCTGGAACTCGACGGCTACGAAGCCTCGGTGGCGACGAAGGGCGCGCACGCGCTCGCGCTCGCGACCGCCGAGAAGCCCGATCTGATCATCCTCGACCTCGGCCTTCCCGATCGCGACGGCTACACCGTGCTCGAAGAACTGCGGCGCCGGGGCAACGAGTGCCCGGTCCTGATCCTCTCCGCCCGCAACCTGGAATCGGACAAATTGGAGGGATTCCGGCTCGGCGCCGACGACTACGTCACCAAGCCGTTCAGTGTGATGGAGCTCCTGGCCCGGATATCGGCACTTCTGCGGCGGGCGCCGAACGGAACGTCGAGCGAAGAGCAGGCACCCGTCGCGACCATTCTTTCGGACGAAGTGCTGCGCGAGCAGTTCGGGCTCACTCCGCGTCAGTCCGCCGTCGCCCGTCTGCTCGGCGAGGGTTGCAGCAATGCGGAGATCGCGCAGCGCCTCTCGGTCAGCTACTTCACGGCCCGGAACCACACGGAGCAGGTGCTGGCGAAGCTCGGCGTCCCGACCCGCGCGGCAGTGGGAGCGGTCCTCTACGGCCGCTCCTGAGGTCCACGATGGCCCCCCGCCCCCATCTGTTCCCGATCGCGCACGAGCTGCGCACGCCGCTCGCCAAGATCCGCATGTACACCGAGATGCTGCTCCTCCAGCGGGAGACCTCGGAGGATGAACGAATGCGCTGGCTGGAGTCGATCGAGCGCGAGGCCTGTCGGCTCGGCCAGACCGTCGAGAACCTGGTCCTCTTCGCCGACCCGCCCGCGGCTGGAGATCCGTTCCCGTCCCGCCGCCGCCTCGATCTCGGCTCCCTCGTCGAGGACGTCGTCTCGGACCTGAGCCACCTCGCGCGCGAGGCGGGTGTCCGGATCGAGGCCGACCCCCCCGTCGACTTCATCGTGCTGGCCGATAAGAGCGCGCTCGAACACGCGATCGCGAACCTCGTCGAAGACGCGATCGCCCGCGCCGCTCCCTCGGGTGCCGCCGCGGTCACGCTCGAAGCGGTCGGCGCCGCAGCCGTGCTCGGCATCACCATCGACAGCGTGGACGGAGAGGATGCGGACGGCGCCGCTGCCAATGGCCGGCCCGGCACCGGCCAGTACCGACTCTCGGCGGCCCGGTCGATCGCCGAGGCGCACGGCGGTGGTCTACGCATGGATGAGTCGGCCGACGGCCGATCACGATCACTTTTCTCCATTCCGTTGGCCGACCCGCGCCAGGCAGACGGCAGCGGAGGACCGGGGGACGACCCGGACCGCTCGACCCGGGGGTAATGAATTCCGATGCCCGATCTCACGCAGTCACACGAGGCGATGCCGGTAGAGCGGCGCCGCATGGAGCAGGCGCTTCGCGAGAGCGAGGCGCGCCTGCGCACGGTCGTGAACAGCGCGGCCATGATTCTCTACGCCTTCGATCGTGACGGCGTCTTCACCTTTTCCGAGGGCCGCGGGCTCCAGGCGCTCGGCCTCGGGGCGGGTGAGGTCGTGGGGCGGTCGGTGTTCGAGGTCTACGAGCACTCGCCCAAGGTCATCGAAGACTGCCGCCGGGCGCTTCAGGGCGAGGAGTTCACTTCGATTCGGGAGGTCGGCGGGCTCACCTTCGAGGCGCGCTACTCCGCGCTCTACAAAGCCGACGAAACCCTGGCCGGCGTGATCGGCGTCGCGACCGACATCACGGAACGGGTCCGGGCCGAGGCGGCCCTTCGCGCTTCCGAAGCCAGTTACCGCGCGATTTTCGAGCTGGCCAGCGACGCGATCTACGTCCACGATCTCGAGACCGGGGCCATCCTCGACGCCAACAACCAGGCGTGCGAGCTCCACGGCGTCAGCCTCGAAGAGCTGAGGGAGCGAGGGGTAAAGGGCTTCAGCGACGAGCGGCCGCCCTACACCTGGCAGGAAGCCTGGGAGCACTTCGAACGCGCCGCCGCGGGGGAGCCGCAGCGATTCGAGTGGCACTTCCGCAGCGCCGGCGGGGAGGCGGTGTGGACGGAGGTCGGGCTCCGGCGGGCGACCATCCTCGGCGAAGAGCGGGTGCTCGCGACCGCCCGCAACATCACCGACCGGAAGCAAGCCGAGGCCGCGCGGGAGCAGGCCTATGCCGAGCTCGAGGAGCGCGTCCGGGAGAGGACGGCCGCGCTGGCGGCGATCAACGCGGCGCTTGAGGCCGAGATCGCCGAGCGGCAGCGGGTCGCCGAGGCCCTGCGGGCGAGCGAGGAGCACTTCCGGTTACTGATCGAGAACTCCTCCGACGTCGCCACGATCCTGGACTCGGAGGGGATCAACCGCTACCAGAGCCCATCCATCGAGCGGGTGTTGGGCTACCGGCCGGAGGAGCTGGTCGGGAGCAGCGCGTTCTCGCGGATCCATCCGGAGGACAGTGGTGCGGCGCGCGAGACGCTGGGAAAGATCTTCGCCAATCCCGGCCGGACCTTCACCGTCGAGTTCCGCTACAAGCACAGCAACGGCATGTGGACCGCCCTCGAGGCGAGCGGCAGAACCCTCCTGCCCGACTCGGCCGCCGCCGGAGTCATCATCAACTCCCGCGACATCACCGAGCGCCGTACCGCCGCCGAGGCATTGAGAGCGGCGAAGGACGAGGCGGAGCGCGCCAACCGCGCGAAGAGCGAGTTTCTCTCCCGAATGAGCCATGAGCTGCGCACGCCGATGAACAGCATTCTCGGCTTCGCGCAGCTCCTGACCCGCCGGGAGCTCCCTGCGGACCAGCGCCGGGCGGTGGACCACATCCTGAAGGCCGGGAGGCACCTGCTCAACCTCATCAACGAGGTTCTCGACATCGCACGGATCGAATCCGATCGCCAGCCACTCTCGCTCGAGCCGGTACAGGTTCGCCTCGTGCTGCAGGAGTCGCTCAACCTCATCCGGCCACTCGCCGAACAACGCGATTGCATCATCCATGACGAGGTGACCGGCTGCGCCGACTTCGTTCATGCGGATCGTCAGCGCCTGACCCAGGTCCTGCTGAACCTCCTCTCCAACGCGGTCAAGTACAACCGGCCCGGTGGAAGCGTCCGACTCACCTGTGAGCGGCTGACAGATGAGTCCGGCGGCCGGCTCCGCGTGCTCGTCCACGACACCGGCCGCGGTATCCCCGCCGATCGGATGGATGAGCTCTTCGTCCCCTTCTCGCGTCTCGGGGCCGAACAGTCCGACGAGGAAGGAACGGGCCTCGGGCTCGCGCTCTCGCAGCGGCTGATGGAAGCGATGGGCGGCCGGCTGCTGGCCGAGAGCACGCCCGGCGTCGGCAGCGTCTTCATCGTCGAGCTCGCCGAGGCGCAGAGCCCGCTCGCGCAACTCACCCTCGAGGCGAGCTCGCGGCCGGCGCGCGTGCGCGAGGCGGAGGGCGCCGCGGCGACCATCCTCTACGTCGAGGACAATCTCGCCAACCTGACCCTGGTCGAGACGATCTTCGCGGGCCGGCCGGAGATCACGCTGGTGCCCGCGCTCCAGGGGACTCTCGGCCTCGACCTGGCATTCGAGCATGCGCCGGACCTGGTCCTCCTCGACCTGCACCTTCCCGACATGTCCGGAGACGAGGTGCTGCGGCGCCTCCGCGCCGATCCGCGTACTCGCGAGACGCCCGTCATCGTCATCAGTGCCGACGCCCTCCCCGCCCGCATCGAGCAGCTTCGGGAGCAGGGCGCCCATGGGTATCTGACGAAGCCACTCGACCTCGACGAGTTCCTCGGCGCGGTCGACCAGGTCCTCTCGAGCCGCCGACCCTAGGATGATGATGATGCCGACCCCCGAGATGAAGGCCGCGGCGATCCTGATCGTAGACGACGAAGCCGCGAACGTGGAGCTCCTCGAGAGCTTCCTGCGTGCAGAGGGCTATCTGAATCTCACCGGTACCACCGATTCACGCGAAGCGCTGCGCCTCTACGAGTCGGTCACGCCGGACCTCGTGCTGCTCGACCTGCACATGCCTCACTTCAGCGGTTTCGAGATCATGCGCGAGCTCCTCGCACGCGTATCCCCCGACGATTACGTGCCCATTCTCGTCCTTACCGCCGACGTCAACGCATCGGCGAGGGAGAGGGCGCTCGCGGAAGGCGCGAAGGACTTCCTGACGAAGCCCCTCGACCAGATCGAGGTGCTCCAGCGAATCCGAAACCTTCTCGAGACCCGGCTGCTCTTTCAGAAGGCACGGCAGGCGACGCGCGCCCGCGACGAGGTCCTCGCCGTCGTCGCCCACGACCTTCGCAATCCCCTGGGCACGATACGGTTGGCGGCGTCGATGATGCTGGAGAGCGACCCGGCACCGCCGCACCGCCGACCCGTCGAGATCATCGAAGCTGCGGCGGAGCGGATGAACGCGCTGATCGCGGACCTCCTCGAGATCAGGCGGCTGGAATCGGGCAAGCTGAGACTGGAGCTGCGCCGGCTGGACCCCGGCCTCCTGCTGAAGGAAGCCGTAGCGATGCTACGACCACTCGCCGGCGCCCGCTCTATCGAGATCGCGCTGGACGCCCCCGTCGAGCTACCAGCCGTAATGATGGATCCCGACCGGATCCTTCAGGTCCTCTCCAATCTGGTCGGCAACGCGATCAAATTCACGCCGCGGGGCGGCACGATCCGCCTCGAGTGCGAGTCGTCGAGCGGGATCGTTCGGTTCGCCGTGCGGGATTCCGGCCCCGGAATCCCCGCCGATCAGCTACCCTACCTCTTCGGTGAGTACTGGCAGGCCGACGACAGGGATCGCCGTGGGATCGGATTGGGATTATCAATCGCCCGAGGCCTGGTCGAGGCGCACGGCGGGGAGATCTGGGCCGAGAGCGAGCCGGGCGCGGGAGCTGCGTTCCTCTTTACGATCCCCGCCGCGCCGGCACCGCGCGAACGGACGGTGGCGGAACCGCTGGTCAGTCTGACCCTCACCTAGATCCCGCTACCTGGGGTTCGGCCGCCCCGCTCCGGGGCGTGGTGATCAGATCCCGGATCAGCACGGTCAACGGCACGGAGAGAATCGCCCCTGTCGGCCCGAGCACCCAGGCCCAGAACAGGACAGACAGGAAGCTCAGCAGGGCGGATATCTTCATCTGCCTGCCGATGAACCTCGGACCGATGACGTTGTCGACGAGCGTGTTCACGAGTTGGTAGCCGGCAAACACGATCACCGCTTCGACCCAGCCGTGCTCGAGCAGCGCGAGCAGGATCGGCGGGAGCATCGAGAGCACGAAGCCGATGTTGGGAACGAAGCTCAGCAGAAAAGACAGGACGGCCCAGAGCAGCGCATAGTCGACCCCGACGACGAGCAGGAGCACGTAGTTGAGGATGGCCGTGCCGAGTCCCAGGAGTGCGCGAACGGCCATGTACCCCCGAATGGAGACTGAAAACTCGGCATAGCGGGCTTCGAAGGGGCTCTTCGGGCTTCCGTCACCGCCCGCGCGACTCTCCATGTCCCAGAGGCCGCCGAGCATGAAGGCGAAGATGAAGAGCGTCAGGACCAGGCCGCCGAAACCACCCGCGACCGCGCCGGAGACGTCGAGAACCGTACCGGCGACGGCAGGTCCCGTCAGAGCCGATTCGACGTACCCCGCCGCGTTGATGCCGCGCTCGGTAAGCGTGCGGGTCACCGATTCGACCAACGTCTCGAGCTGCTCCCGATAGACCGGAAGCTCCAGCGCCACCTGCCGTAGCGAAACACCGACGAACCCGACGAGGGCGAGTCCACCGAGGATTACGGCGAGCACGAGGAGGAATACGGCCGCCACGCCGAACCTGCGCATCCGGCGCAGCAGCGGCTGTAACAGCAACGCCAGGAAACCCGCCATCAGGACGGGGTTGAGGAGGTCGGCGACGGCGCGGGCGCCAGCGATCAGGATCACCGCGCACGCTCCCGCAAACAGCACCTTCAGGACTCGCCGGTCGATCCATTCCATGGGTGCACACCCTGCTGGTGAGACCGTAGATATGAGTGGAGCCGGGCAGGAGAGTAGCAGGGTCCCGCTGGCTCAGCAACGCGCAGGTCGGTCCGGAGGGTCTCGAGGGCGATATCGTGGCTTCATTTCTTCCAGACGCGGCGAGCGGCGACAATCGGTAGGTCCGACCCGATGTCGCCGCTCCCCATTTCCTGCTCCTTCAGACCACGTTCAGGCTGCCGCATCCGGCTGCGGCAGCGCAAGCACTAGCGAATCGGCACCTGCAGGTAGATCCCCAGCGAGGAGTTGACCAGATCGCGGTACTCGCTGTCGAGCGGCACACGGAGCGACACGCCCGGCCGAACGCCGCCCAGATCTACATCCGCACTCAGCGCCGCATGGTGGAGGCTGTTCTCCGCGAAGTCGCCCTCGTCGCTGCTGGCATACCACCGGCCCACCGCTCCAAGCGCCATCTGAACCGGTCCGGTCGTGTAGGCGCCGACCAGCCCGTAGTCGACCGCCGCCTCAGCGTCTTCCGACTCCTCGCTCGTGTCGAAGAGCCCGGTGACGCCACCGCGCGCCCGGATCCCGAAGCCTGCCGGTAGCGCCCGCTCGATCGTGGCCGCCGCGGTCACCGGAACGACGTCCTCGAGAAATGCCTCCGGCCGGAGCGGGTCGGCGACGAACGCCACCATGTCCGCGAAGCTCTCCTCATCCGCCGTGTTCAGCGGAAGGCGCATCCCCAGCTCGAACGAAACGTCCTGCAACGCGGCCAGCTCGAGACCGACGTATGGATTACCGAAGGTAGTGCTCGACTCGTTGCCTGCTTCGGCGTCCTCGATGCGCGCATACGAGAACGGGACGTCCACCACGGCGCTGAACCCGTGCGTGAGCGGCAGCCGCCCGGAGAAGAACCAGACCGTCGACGGCAGATCCACGTCGAGCTCCTCGAAGCGCGTGTGCGTCGACTCGACCCAGATGCCCTTCTCGGGTGTGGAGGGGAGGAGAAAGTTCTGCGCCGAAGCCGACTCCGCCACCAGCGAAGCGCTCGCGAGCGCAAGGGTCAGGATTGCGTATCTGTTTTTCATCTGAGCTCACCATGAGTAAGGGGCCATTACTGGCCGATCGATGGTTCATCCGTAGGGGCATCGCATGCCCACGGTAAGCTCGTTATCGGGAGGATTTCACGCCTGGGTCAGGTGACCCAATCGTTGCTCGGCGGGGAGTGGGGGGGGCGAACGGCGAAGTTACCCGCAGAGGACGCAGAGAGCGCGGAGGACGACGACCAAGGAACGACGAAATCAAGAGTATTTCATCCCTCCCCTTCGTCGCTTTTCCTCTGCGTCCTTCGCGTCCTCTGCGGTAGATAAACTACCTGATGCCGACGATGCGTCGACGCCACCATCCAATCAGGGCTCCAGAATGGGCGGCAGGCTATCTGACCCGAAGCCGACCATCCCCGTCTTCCCCTTGTTCTTCTTCATCTGCTTGAGCTTCTTCTTGTTCACCTCGAGCACGCCAGGGGAGTTCTGGAGCTCGGGGATGACGAACCGGTGTTCGCGAATGAGCCTTCTACCCTGGGCACGAAGTGGTTCGATGTGCTTCTTCACGGCGTGCTCGACGTCATCACGCCATCCGAACTGCCTGAAGCGCTCGAAAATCCCGTTGACCAGGGCGCTCGTCGGGACGCAGCATACGTAATAGGCACCCATCACAGGGCAAGTCTCGAACACGTCGACGCGCACGGGCTTCTGCATCAGCAGGTTCGCCGCCTTCTTCTCCTGGACATCCCTCACCACGATCCGGATGATGTTGGTGAGCTTCAACACGTTGGCGGCCAGGCCGATAGCCGCATTCGTGGCGGTCCCCCCATCGGCCAGCACGCCGGCCAGTTTGCCGGCGAACTCGCCCAGAGCGACGGAGCCGTCCAGCGCGTGGAAATTCTGCTCACGTTGCATGACGCTGATCATGGACTTGATCGCCTGCTCCGGCGTCTCTACGCTCAGGCTGCGCTCCTTGTGCAGCTTCGCGTAGTAGAGCCGGTACTCGTCTCGCGCGAGTCTCACCCCGCTGAGCGTCGCCGACCCGCCGGACACGATCACCCCGACGAAAGGTGTCAGCGACGCCGCCAGCTCCGTCATGAAGCCGGGCATGATCTTCGCCAGCTCGGCCGCCACATCCGCGCGAAGCTCGGACGGGACGAGCGTGTTGAAGATATCGGTCGCGATGTTGCCGGCACGCTGACTGTTCGAGCCTGGCCGGCCCGGCATCGGCGGCCCAGGCAAGCCGACGTTCGGAGCGAGGATGCGAGTGTTCCTCGCTGCGCCGGCCGCATTCAACCGGACCCCCCACTCATTGTTCCTGAGCTTTCCACTGAAGCCAGAACGCCAGACGAGCTTCTTGTTCAGGAACAGCGTATTGAGAACCGCGTCGGCCTCGGCGCGCACGTGCGACAACGCTACCCGTTCAGCACCTGACAAGGGCCCCGGTCCGATCTGCCAACTGGTGATCTGATCGGTGAGGATCTCGACGGCCTCATCCTTGTTGCGGATGCTGCTCTTCCAGTTGGCCCCCTTCGCCTGTTTCCACTTCGCCAGAGTAAAGCGGAGCTCATTCAGGTCCGCCTGGCTCTTCGATTGGTGATACTTCTTCAGGGCGGAGTCGACACGCTTGAGCTCGGCACTCCGGACGGAGAACGGCCCGCCATACGTGTGTCGTTTCCAGTACTGGTAACTCATCACGTCCATATACGACTCGGTCCTGTGTAGGGGGATCGGCGCGACGGTTTCGGGCAAGCGCGGCAGGTGCCCAGCTCGAACGACGGCAACGTCAAGGCGTGGGGTTGGCGCACCGAACGGGGCAGCCATGGGTGGATGATCCGCGTAGCGCGAATGCGGTTCGTCGGGGACACTGCAGTATAGCGGTCGCCCGCCCCATGTCCAGCGTTCCGGGCAGGCCGCACTTCTCAGCGCCGACGCCGAACCATCGCTCAGATGGTCGACGACTGATCCACCACCGCGGGAAGGGGGATTTCCGCGCAGCTCATCGGCTGACCGGTCTCCGCATGGTAGACGATGACGTGGCGGCCGTACATGCCGGCCATGCGCGCCGGCCCAGGGTCGATGGTGCGCTGATCGCCTCGTGACCGTATCGTACTAGGGGAGGCGATCCCGACATCGGATCGGGAGCCGCCGCCGTCAGCTCACCTCAGGTACACGGCCGGACCGCCAACCGATTGGACCGATGCAGCGCTCTTTTCGATTCCTCGTATCCCTGTCCGCAGCCCTCGCGGCGGGCGTGCTCGCGAGTGGACTGCCAGCGCAGGAGAGCGGAAGCGCCGGACGAAGCCTGCGCTGGTCCGAGCTCGCCGTGCAGGCGCACCTGGGCCCCGAAGGCCGACTGCACGTACGGGAGCGCCAGGCGATGGTGTTCGACGGGGACTGGAACGGCGGCGAGCGCCGCTTCGACCTGCGGATCGGCCAGCAACTCGAGCTACGCGGCATGACCCGCATCGATCCCGGGTCCGGGGCGCGCGCTGCGGTCGTCGAGGGTGACATGGAAGAAGTGGACGAGTTCGAGTGGGTGGATGGGGAGGTCCTCCGCTGGCGCAGCCGCCTCACCGCCGACCCGCCGTTCCGGGACGAGGAGATCGTATACGAGCTGGATTATACCCTGTGGCCCGTGCTGCTTCCGACCGATGAAGGCGCGTACCTGCTCAACCACGACTTCGCCTTCGCCGACCGGGCCGGCGTCATCGAGCGGTTCCAACTGGATCTCACGCTGGACCCTGCCTGGATGACGCCGGGCGGTGCGACGCTGAGCGAGGTCGCCGAGGGACTTCCGCCCGGGCGCGGGTACGTGGTGACCCTGCCGTTGCGCTACGTGGGCGAAGGGCAGCCGACGGGTGTGCCGCGCGGGGATCGAGGGTGGATGCAGGGACTGGTCGCGCTGGGCGCGCTCCTCGTGCCGGTTCTCGCGCTGATAGAACTGCGGCGCCGCGAGCGTGAGCTGGACGCCATCGCGCCGATCACCCCGCCGGCCGGGATCGACGAGGCCTGGCTGCGGCGTCATATCTTCGCCTATCCCGCGGAGGTCGTCGGAGCCTCGTGGGACCGGGCGGTGGGCGAGGCGGAGGTCGCGGCGCTGCTCGCGCGGCTCGTCGCGGAGGGCAGGCTGACCAGTACGATCGAAGACGAAGATGGCGATCCGGTGCTGCTCCTGCGGCGCGTTGCGCCGCTGGCGGAGTTCCCCGCACATGAGCGTGACCTGCTCGAGGCGCTCTTCTTCGACGGAAGCAGCCGAACGGATACGGCGGCCATCCGCAGGCATTACGAGAAGAAGGGCTTCGACCCCGCCGCCAAGATTCGGGGCGAGCTGACGGCACGGCTCGACGCTCTGCCCGGTGCAGGTCGGGTCCGGCGCCGCTGGGTGACGCCCGCCCTGGTCATGGTGGCTGGAGTCGGGATCGCCGTCGGCACGGCGGGGCCAGGCGCCCTTCCGTTCGCCGTCATGGGTCTGCTGATCGCCACGCCGCTGATCCTGTTCGCGCTCGCCTCCGCCGGGACTCTCGGAAAGCGGGTTACGCACCGCACCGGTCCGACGCTCGGTGTGCTGCTGCCCCTTCTGGCCGTCGCGCTGCTCCTCACGCTCCTCGCCGCAGGTGTGTTCGCACAGATGGACGAGCTGCTGTTCTTCCGCCCCGGCGCGGCAATGCTCCTCGGGCACCTGGTCGCGCTCGTGGGCCTCGGCCTCCTGGCCACCTCACTCGCTCAGCCGGCGGGCACCCCGGAACGTCTCGCCTTCAGACGGAGACTCGTCTCCGCCCGGCAGTTCTTCGAGGGCCAGTTGCACCGGCCGGATCCGCGGCTCGACGATGCCTGGTTTCCGTACCTGATCGCATTCGGGCTGGGGCCGCAGATCGACGGCTGGTTCCGAGCATTCGGGTCGCGCGGTGTCTCCGCCACCTCTCCGGCCGTGCTCGCCGCTACCGCCGCCGGCCGCTCCGGATCGGGCGGCGGGTGGTCGGGCGGCGGGCCCCAGTTCGGCGGCGGAAGCTGGGGCGGCGGGGGAGCGGGCGGCACCTGGGCGGTGGCGGCCGGTGGAATGGCGGCGGGCGTAAGTGCGCCGGGTTCTAGCGGCGGCGGGGGCGGTAGCGGGTCGTCGGGCGGCGGTGGGGGCGGGGGGTGGTGATGCGGGTCCTTCGGAATTCGAAATCTTACCAAGCTCTAGGAGGTACGCCTTGATGCAGAACGATTCCATGATCGACCTGAACGAGATCGACCCGCACGAGGTCGCTCGCCGCGGCGACACGTCAGCGATGCGACCGCTCCTCGATGGAGGCCTAGACCCCGCGTCCCGCGATGCCCGAGGATTCGAACTGCTCATGATCGCCGCTTACAACGATCAGCCCTCGATGGTGGACCTTCTGATCGAGCATGGCGCCGACCCCGACGGGCGGGACCCCAGCGGCAATACCGCGCTGATCGGTATGGGCTTCAAGGGCCACCTCAGCGTGGCGAGGCGACTGCTCGCCGGCGGCGCCGACCCGAACGCGCGCAACGGAACTGGTGCGACGCCGCTCCACCTGGCCGCCATGTTCCGGCGCCTCGAGCTCGTGGACGTCCTCCTCGAGCACGGGGCGGACGGATCGCTTACCGACACGACCGGCCGCACCGCGGGAGAGCTGGCGAAAGCGCAGGGTCTCGTGGAGATCGCTAGACGGCTCGGCGTCGAACCCGACGCCTGAAGCGTCCCTTCAGCGCGCCGCCACCACGATCAGACCACGCAGGTGGTTGGGGGTGCGCTCGAAGGCCCACACCTGCCGCCACTGGACGCCGCCGTCGCCGCTTCGGTGGACGCCACGCTCGTCCGCCGCCCAGATCTCCCCCGCCCTCCGCCCCGCCACCAGAAGCGGCGCGATGGTGCCGGGCGGATCCGGCCAGCCTTCCACGACGCGCTCCCAGCGGCCGGCTCCGCGCCGACGGTACAGCCGTCCATCCGACCGACCGGCGACGTACGCCGTCCGGGGTCCGCTCGCCGCCGAGACCAGCACGACCTCCGCGTCCCCGGGATCCACCGCTATGCTGCGGAGGTAGCCGACGTCCATACCATCCAATGGCGAGCTCCAGGTCTCACCCCCGTCGTGACTCTCGTAGTACCCGTCGCCGGCCGCGACGCGCAGCACGTCCGGAGCGTCGCGATGCACCGCCAGCTCGTGCGTGTCGTACGGCCCGCCCTCCACACGGTCCAGCCAGGTGCGGCCGCCGTCGTGCGTGCGGATCAGGGCGCCCGCTTCGATCGCCACCCACACACGGTCCGGGTCCGCCGGATGACACGCGACCCAGCGGACGTGGTGCGTCTCCGGCCGCGGAGGAAACGCCCAATCCGACGAGGAAGGGAGGACCTCCAGGTCCGCCGGCCGCTCCCACCGCCCGCCCGCGTCGTCCGACCGCCACACCACACTCGGCTCCGCACCCGCCCAGATCAGGCTCGGACGCGCGGGGCTCGCGGCCACCGTCATCAACTTCTCCCCCTCGAGCCCAGCGGGTGACCAGGTCGCGCCGGCGTCGTCCGAGCGGAACACGCCGCCCTGGTCCGTACAGCACCACGCGCTCGACGGCGCGAGGAAGTCGCTGGAAAGCCCCGTCGCGCGATTGCCCTCGAGACCTTCACCACGCGCGGCGGACGAGCCGTCGGCGCTCACGCGGAATAGCTCGGTCGCGGTTGCGACCACTACGGCATCCGTCATCCTCTATTCCTCAGGCGTTGAGTGATCCCCGCGGTCGATCCCGGGAGCCGAGCAGAGGCGTCCGCCTCCCCGGGGAAACAATGGCGTGCCGGATCCGCGGGTCGGGAGCGATGAAACACGGCCCGCTCGCCTCGTGTAGGATCAACTATCGAGACTGCAGCCGACATGATCGACGCCTTTCTCCGGCGGCTGTCGACGGTGAACGCCCGCAGCCTCCCGGGTCGTCGAGCACCACGCCTTCGCGTCGTCCCATCGGCCGGCCGATCCCGTCGGTCAAGGACCGGACCCGCGAATCTCGCTGCGCCACGGGAACCCTCCGAGAAAGGTCGGCTACGGACCACAGCCCCGAATCAGCCTCGACAGCGCGCGACACCAGAACCCTCGAAGTACCCATGATGAACCAAGCGGACGTCCTCGGCGATCTCGATCAGCTCGCATCACGGTACGACGTCCTTCGCCAGATGGGGCACGATGGGGAGTACGGCGTCCACGCCGTCCGCAGCCGCGCTTCCAACCGACACTTCGCGGTCAAGGTGATGAATGATCCGGGCTCGAGGGACGCCAGAAAAGGTGCTCTCTACATATGGCAGGCGCACACGATCAGGCCCCTCGATCACCCACATCTCACGGTTCTGCACGCGGTTCACCACCTCCAGGGCGGGGCGGTCGCGATCGCGATGGAGCGGCGGCGGGGGTGCACGCTCGCCGAGCGCATCGAACAGACCGGTCCGCTCCCGATCCACGAGGTGGAGCGGGTGCTTCGCGACGTCGGTGGCGCGCTCGCGTACGTGCATGGGCACCGCGCCGTTCACCGCGGCGTGCGGCCGCACAGCATCTTCCTCGACCGGGACAGCGGGGAGGCACGGCTCGCGCCCTTCGGTCTCGACCGCGGCCACGGAGACTCCGACCCGTCGGACGGCGGCGCGGCCACTCTTCGCGCCTTCTCCTATCTCGCGCCGGAGCAGATCGCCGGGCGCGAACAGGTCGAGGGGAGGCAGCTCGGCCCCTGCACCGATCTCTACGGTCTCGGCCTCGCCGGATACGCGATGCTGACCGGCGTGCAGCCCTGGGCGGGGACCGACCTCGACGATCTCCTCGCGCGCCGCGACACCGAGCCGCTTCCGCCGCTGCGGGCGCTCCGACCCGATGCGCCCGCCTACCTCTGCGATGCGATCGAGGGCTGCCTCGAGCCGGATCCACGACGCCGCTGGCGCAGTGCGGACGCATTCCTCGCGTGCCTCGATCCCAGCACACCCTCGCCGACACCGGCGCTGGACCTGACGGGCATCGGGCTTCGCGTCGCGGACGCCGTCGCGGCGGCCAGATCGGCCGCCGGCGACCGGCTGACGCTGGTGACCCGTCGCAGACTCGCGCTCGCCCTGCCGCCCACCGCCGTCGCCTTGGTCGCTCTCATCGTGATGCCAGGCCGCGATGGAGCTCCGCCGGCGAGCCCCGATGGCTCGGCCGCGGAAATCGTCGCCCCCGCTGACCGGACCCCCGACGCGGGGATGGCGGATCCGCCCGGGATCATCGGTCAGCGGCCGGTGGGACCCACGGCCCGCCGCGGCGATACGGATCCGGCCGCGACGTCGTCGACCACCGCTCCGATCGACCGCTCGCCTGCCGGTCCTGCGGAGGATGTTCTAGCCGGCCCCCCGGCCGACGCCATGCGCCAGACCGACGCGCCGATGGCACGCGCGGCGCCCCAGCAGGCGGCGGGTTCCGGCTCCAGCCCACGAGAGTCTCGCCCGACGGGAGGCGCCCCCGTGATCGCCCCGAACGTCGTGCTCCTCGGAGAGCCGCTCGAAACCGATGTGCGGGCGCGCCCCGCCCCCTAGGGAGAAGTCACCAGCCTCGTTGCCCCATTCGCCTCAGGATCTCAGCCCGGTAATTCCCCGTGTTCCCGGGTGTGCGTCTCAGGGGGCCGGGCAGCAGCGCCGCCATCCCGGCCGCCTGGGTCCGAGAGAGGGCCGTCGCGCTCGTCCCGTAATGGTGCCTCGCCCCCGCCTCGATGCCATAGCGACCCGGCCCCCATTCCACCTGATTCAGATAGAGCTCGAGAATCCGCTCCTTCCCCAGGATCAACTCCGACGCCGGCGTGAGCGTCAGGTCGTAGAGCTTGCGGATCGGGTTGCGGTAGGTGAAGCCGAACAGGTTCTTCATGAGCTGCTGCGTGATCGTCGACGCTCCGCGGATGCGAACGCCCCCACCGGCCTCCTCCGCCGCGATCCTCATCTCCTCCCAGTCGAAACCGTGGTGGTCCCAGAAGCGACCATCCTCGGCGGCAACCACCGCGCGGGGCACCTGCGACGGCAGCGCCTCGAGGGCGACGACCTCGCGCCGCTTCGTATACTCCTCCCGGCCGAGGAGCGCCTCGACCCTGCGCTGCATCTGCACCCCGGTCGTCGGCGGGTCGACGAAACGGTACGCGACCAGGAGCAGGAGACAGAAGACGTAATAGCCGGCGAGGACCGCCAGGGCGCCCTTGGCGAGGCGCCACCCCACCCCCCGCCGCCGCGCCCGCCGCGTGCCGGCGTCGATCCGCACGCCGACCGGCCCCGACGCGCTTTCGTCGCCTGGGGCCGGCCCCCGCGGCCGTCTATTCCAGGGTAATCTCATAGCCGTATACATGGTGCGCCGCGTAGATTGGCTCTTCGAGTAGCTGCGCTGGCTGTAGTGTGCCGACGATCGTCATCGTCGAGAGCTGCGCGATGCTGCGCGCCGCGCCGGCGCCCGCGGCGAGCGCGACGGCGACGAGAATCACGCTCTGGAGCCGCTTCCGCGGCGCATCCGCCGGTTCGGGGCCCGGCGCGGAATCAGAGTCCGGCCAGGGCGAATCCTTCGGCGCCACCCGCGCGGGCCACATGGCGCCGATCGCCGCCCAGACGAGCAGCGTCGGATGCGCAAGCAGGAGCACCGCGTCGAAGGCGCCCGCGACGAGGGTCGCCACGACCGTCGCGAGCAGCCCGGCCGCCAGGAGTCCCTCGTCCGGGTCACGCGCACGAATCAGCCGACGCAGCGCCAGGACGCCGGTGCCCAGCAGGGCAGCGGCGAAGAGGGCCGCCGCGGGAAAGCCCCGCTCGGCCACGACAGCGACCCAGTCGCTGCTCGGCCACGGGTTCGCCGTCTCGCCAGGCCGACTGGGCGACATGGATGGATCGTTCGGCGCTGCGTAGTCGGGATACACCTCCGGCCAGTTGCCCGGCCCGATCCCGAAGATGGGGTGATCGATCGCCATCCGTAGCGACTGACGATACTGCACCAGCCGCCCCCGCCCGCTCCCCTCCTGAAAGTTCGCGATCCCCGTCACCGATTCCAGGTAGGGGTTGTCGCTTCGCCAGCGTAGCGAGTTGGGCACGAGCACCGCGATCGCCACACCCGCGCCGATGAGCAGGACGATTCCCACCAGCCGACCCCACGTGCGGCCGTGCCGTCTGAGCGGTCGCGAGAGGAGCATGGCCGCCAGCATCACCGCGATCACCGCGGCGAAGGCGAGCCAGCCAGCGCGCGAACGCGTCAGGATGAGCGAGACGATGATGATCATCGTCCCCGCCGCGCCAAGCACATATCCCGCGCTTCGCCAGGCCCGCAGCGCCACCAGCAGCACGACCGGCAGCCCGAATGCCGCCATGTGCGCGATCGAGTTGCGGTTGCCCAGCGTTCCACCCGGCGCACGGTTGATGGAGAAGAAGTCGCTGGTGATGCCGTACGCCTGAAGGAGTGAAGTGACGGCGCCCACCATGATCGCCAGTGCCAGGAGCCGCATCAGCGGGCGCCCCAGACCCGCCGAACGGAGGGTCCGGGCGGTCCAGAAGACCGCCACTCCGGAGACGCTGACCGCGAGCGCTCGCCATGCCAGCTCCCCCTCCTGCGCCACCAGCGCCGACGCCAGACTCAGCAGTAGATAGCCCGCCAGGCAGAGATCGACGCGGGTCAGCTCTACCCGCCGGAACCCGCCCGCGGCGAGGAGTCCGGCGAATAGCGCCGTCAGGTGGAGAACGGCCTCCTTCGGTATGAAGAACCGGTCCAGTTCGAAGGCTCGGTCGGTCACCGCCGCAAGCACGACGAGCACGGCGCCGACCTGTACGACGCGGAGCGCCCAACGCTCCGCGCTCGTCGGCTCGCGTGGGGCTCCGACCGTCCCCACCATTCCTTCGCGCACCAGAGATTCCAAAGCTCAGTCTCCTCCGCACGGCTCCAACACACGATCCCGTCCGCCGCCGCGTACGCACGCAAGGTGCCGCGGTGAGCGGATCACGCGCACCGTCAGGCCCGCACGTCGCCGCCCCGGCATGATCGCAACAGATCAAGCCTACCCCTCGCAGCACGATCGCGCGAACTTACCTTACGGTCGCGCCGCGATCGGCTCCGGACCTCCACCCGATGCCGTCGCCGCACTCCCACGCCCCATCACGGAGACGCCCATGACCGAGGCCCAGCGAAAGCACCATGGACAGACGACCACCCGATCAGACCGGGAGCCGCCGCCGGAGCCCACCCACGCCGAGCGGGCGCGCACACTGCTCGTCCAGGCGCTGCAAGGCGCAGTCGCCACACAGTGCCAGCGCCACCCGGGGTTCCCCTTCGCGTCGCTCATGCCCTATGCCCTCGACGAGGAAGGACGGCCGATCATCCTCGTGAGCCGACTGGCCGTGCACACGCAGAACCTCGAGCGGGACGATCGCGCTTCGCTCCTGGTCACCGAGCCGGAACTGGGTGACCGCAACCCCCTGGGCCTCGCGCGGGTCACCCTTCTAGGACGGTTCCGCGACGCGGCCGAGGAGCCGAATTCGGCGGGCGGGGCTCGGGAGGCTTATCTCGCCCGCCATCCCGAGTCGGCGTACTGGGTCGATTACCCCGACTTCGGGTTCCGGCGGATGGACGTGGAGAACGTCTACTACGTCGGCGGCTTCGGCGTAATGGGATGGGTCACCGGTGAGGACTATCGCCTTGCCGAACCCGACCCGCTGCGCGACGCAGCACGATCGATCATCGACCACATGAACGACGACCACGCCGACGCACTCGCCCTCCTGGCCCGCGCGGAGGGGCTGGACGGCGTCGAGGAGGCCGTGATGACCGCCGTGGACCGGCTCGGTTTCCACCTCCGGGTCCGGACGGCCGAAGGGATGCGAGGAACGCGGATCGGCTTCTCCGGCGAGGCGCGCGACGCAAGCCGGGTTCGGGAGCTGCTCGTGGCGCAGGTGCAGGAGGCGCGAAAGGCGCTCGTCGGATGATGACGAGCCCGGCCACCGACGCCGGTGACCGGGCTCGCAAACTATCCCCCGCTGAAGATCACCGATTGCCTTCGGGCTTCGGCTCCAGCGTCCGGAGATAGAGCCAGATCGCGCGCAGCTCGTCATCCGTCATCTGCCGTGTGTTCTGCACCGGCATGAACGGATCCAGGGCTGAGCCGTCCGGACGGACGCCCTCACGCATCGACCGGAAGAAATCCGCCTCCGTCCACTCGCCGATTCCCGTTTCGGAGTCCGGTGTGATGTTGGAGACCGCGGGGAAGCTCGGCGGAGTCCCCGGAATGCGGCCGCCCGAGTACGTGTGGCCGTGGCATCCGACACAACCCGTCGCCAGGTACGCGCCGTATTCGGCGGTGACCCCCGCCGGCGGTCCCGCCGGCCGGGGCGCCTCGTGGTCGATCAGCTCGGCGGGAATCAGATCCATCTGCCCTGCGAGTAGGAGCACCCGCGCGAGCGGGCCAACGCGATGCTCCGGTACCTCGTTGTCGACCGCGGGGGCACTCTTGATGTACGCCACCAGCGCCCCGACGTCCTCGTCGCTGAGAGGATAGAACTCGTGCGACGGCATGAACAGCAGCGGCTTTCCATCCGGCCGCAGCCCGTGGCGAATCGCCGTAACCCAGCTCTCATCCGTGTACCCGCCCGCGACGCCGCCCGCCCCGCGCGTCAGATTCGTGCCCGAAATGCGGCCGACGATCGGATCGTCCATGATCGTCACCCCGCCCAGGTTCTCTCCGTGACAATCGACGCAGCCGCGGGTCACCATCAGATGTCGCCCGCGAGCGATCACTTCCGGGTCACCGGAGAGGGCGACCGCGCTCACCGGCAGATCATACGTCTTCCGCAGGCGGTACTCGGAAGTTCCGTAGACCGCGGTGGCGGCGAGCAGCGCTACCCCGAGCAGGCCGAGCAGACCGATGCCCGTATAGCGAAGAATCCTTTTCATACCGGGCCCTGTGCGGCGGCGATCGGATCCCGAAGCGACTCGACCGCCTGTACCGCAGACACGGCCACCAGCCGTGGCGCGCGGGCCCACGAAGGGGCGATGATCTCGCCGATCAGCTCCGACGTGCCGGCGCCGAGACGATACGACGGCCGCAGGGTGCATGTTGTGGTGCTGCCGGGCTTCGGATCGATGATGTCCCCGATGAGGTCGACGGTCGTGCGGTTCATGCTGCTCGTGCTCCTGCGGTGGGGTGGGAGTGATCGCCGATAATCAACAGCAGCAGTATTGCTCACCGAGGCGGGCGCTGGCAAGCCTCCTGTTTCAGCGAACCGTCGGCCCCCGGCCCGGCACATCCCATCGCCCGCTGCGGCGAAGGTCTGGAGACGACCCGCCAGGCGCCGCCACGTTTCTTGCACGGAAGCTGGCCAGTTCTCTGAATCCCCCTGAGGAGGTGGCTATGCGCCCGTTGATGTTCACTTTGATCGCACTATTCGTATCGGCCCCGGCGCTCGGCGCGACCGCGAACGACCCGCCCGCCGTCGAGCGCGAGGTCGTTCCCACGGTCGCGGCGGAACCGCTGCCTGGCCCAGCGCCCGCAATGAATCTCACGGAGATACAGATCGAGGAACGCGCCGGTATGGCTGAGGCAGAAGTAGCCCAGCTTCCAGCCCGGGGTAGCTTCTGGTGGATCGTCGGCGCGATCGTGGTCGGCGGGGTGATTCTCAGCGTCCTCCTGTAGTCCGACGCCGGGGGCGAGACCTAGCGGCGCCCCTCCGCCGCGGGCACCTCGACCCGATCCTCGCCGGTCACCCCGGCGCCAACCATGCGCAGTACCGGCCTAACGGAAGCGCTGCGACCGATGCCGCAAACGACTCTGGCTCTCCTGGTCGCCGGGTGCTGCATCTTCGCCGCAGGGTGCCGACCTGGTCCGGCCGCGTCGGCGCCCCGCCCCACGATCGCCTTCGCGACCGGCGAGGTCCATTTCGCGGCGCGCGCCGATACCGTCGTCATACGTGTCGAGATCGCCGAGACGGCAGAGCAGCACCGCCTGGGGCTTAGCGGACGTGACCGGCTCGCTGAGGACGCGGGGATGATCTTCCTGTTCCCGGAGGAGCAGCCGCCGGATAGAGCCTTCTGGATGTACCGCACGCCAGTTCCCCTCAGCATCGCCTTCCTCGACGCCGACCACGTGATCCGCAGCGTCAGGGACATGGATCCCTGCGGGAGCTGGTTCTCGCTGTTCTGCCCCCGATTTTCCGCCGGAGTGCCCTTCCACTCTGCACTCGAGGTGCCCCAGGGAGCTCTGGCGCGATATCGAATCGGGGTGGGCGACAAGGCGATACTGAGACGGGACGATGGAGGGCAGCGACGGAATTCCAGCATGGCGCGAGAGCGCCCGTGAGTGCAATGTTGTGAGGGGCGGGCGCCTTCCACCCGGATCGCTCGTGCTCCCGCGTCCGCGTCGTGCGAATCAACCCTCACCCATCAAGGATGATCTCATGCCGGATTCCAGGCCTCCAGTCGACCGTTCGGCCAGTCACCTCACACGGCGCCAGCTCCTGACCGGGGCCGGGGCCGCGCTCGGTGCCGGACTCCTGCTCCCCGACCCACTGGCTGCCGGAATCTCCGGGCTCGCCCGTACGTCCCCCGCCAACGCCGCGGGCAGGGGCGCGAACGACCACGTCGTCTTCACCCATACGACGGTCGTGACGGGCGATCCGAACCGGGCCCAGCTCAAGGACGTCGCGCTCGCGGTCGAAGGCGGGGTCGTCGCGGCCATCGGCCCGACGGACGACGTCGTCGCCCGCTTCCCCGGCGCCGAGGTGATCGACGGGCGCAACAAGGCCGTCCTGCCGGGCGTCATCAACTGTCACGCACACCTTTCGGCCGCGATCGCCAGGGGTTTTAACGAGGACTTCGGCTTCCCCAACCGAGCCGATCTGCCCGTTTCGCCCGGCGGTAGACTGCTGTCCGAGGAGGAGCGTACACTGATGTCGGTGATGGCGGCGCTGCACAGCATCCGGACCGGGACGACCACCGTCGTCGAGTACACCGGCGGGATCGCGCCCGAGGCCGCGGAGCTCGCGCGAACCGGCCTCCGCTGGGTGTTCGCCGAGGGCGTCAACGACCGGGTGGGCGGCACCGTGATGTCCCCCGAACGCCTCGCCGAGACCTCCACACCCGAGTTCTCCGCCGAGATGCGCGAGGAGGGACTCCAGCGTATCGAGGACCTGTACAGTCAGTGGCACGGCGCGAACGATGGGCGCATCCAGGTCTTCCCAGCCGTCGTCCACACGGAAAACGCGTCCCCCGAGCTGCTGCGCGCCATCCGCGAGTTCGCCGAGCAGCGCGACCTCGGCTACACGATCCACATGAACCAGACCCACGCCGAGATCGAGTACATGACGCGGTACCACGGCGTACGGCCGGCCGAGTACCTCTATCAGCACGATTTCCTCGGGCCACGCCTGTTCGCCGCCCACGCCCGCTACGTCGACCAGAACGAGATCGACCTGCTCGCCCAGACGGACACGATCATCTCGCATCAGGCGTCCATGGCCGCAAACCGCGGGGTCAGCCCGCCCATCCCCGCCCTGCGCGAGGCCGGCTGCCGGATCTGCCTCGGGACGGACAACAACAACAACGACATGTTCGCCGTCATGAAGGTCGCCCTGCTCACGGAGCGTATCCGCCGCAATGACGAGCATCCCGGCCTGCTTCCGCAGCCCGAGGACATTCTCCGCGACGCGGCGCACAATGGCGCCCACGCCATCCGCCAGCCGAGCCAGCTCGGCCTGCTGGAAGTGGGGCGAAAGGCGGACCTCATCGTCCTCGATACGCTGCAGCCGCACCTCGTCCCGTCCGGCCGCATCCTCTCGGCGTGGCTCCACAACGGCGGCCCGTCCGATGTCGAGTCCGTCATGGTCGACGGCGAGTTCATCATGCGCGACCACCGGATCCTCACGGTCGACGAGGAGAGTCTAGTCGCCGAGGCGAACAGGGTCGGCAGACGAGTCTGGGAGCAGGTGGAGAGCGGCGGGCCCGTCGAGCCGCCGGGGCGGACGAACTGGCGGTAATTGGCGGGTGACGCGCCCCGAGGACGACGTGTACCGGGGTCGTACGAGGCGCACCAGGCAGTAACGGCCGGGGTCGGGTTGCCCGCGAGCAGCAGCCCTCCCCCGCCGGGAATGCCATGCCAGAGACCGATCCGTGCCGCGACGCCGGATCCCCCTCCCGCACCCGCTATTCCCGGACGGTAACGCACCCACCCCTACCGGCGAATCCCCCTTCCGTTATCGCCCGCCTTGACCCGCCCGTTCCTCAATGCTAGTTTTTTAGCACAGGGCCGGCAGCCGGAGTCCCGCGTGCAGCTGGCGACTGAAGTCGTTCTTCCGCTCCCTCCAAACTCGGCGAGGCGATGATGTCCACGATTCCGATCCGTTTACTCGCGCGACTCATCGCGCGGCGGCCGCTTGGGTTTCCGGGGATGTACATCCTCACCGCTGGGCTGCTGGGCTGCTCGGCGGCGGGAGCGCAGGATGCGGACACGCTGATGCGCCAGCTCTCTGCGCCGGCCGCCGCCGACCGCGCTTTCGCGGCATGCGAGCTGGGCGACCGCGCGCCGGCGGAGGTCCGCCGAGCGATTCCCCCGCTCGTGCAGCTACTCTCCGATGGCACGCCGGTCGATGGAACCATCTGTCGAGACAGTTTCGGTCGGGACCGGGGGCAGGTCGAGCCGACCTCGCCGGGCCGGGAGGCGGCGATCGCGTTGGAGGAAGCGGGCTCAGATGCGCTGGATCCGCTCACGACCGTACTGGCGACAGGCGACGCGACGGCGCGAGAGAATGCGGCGCTGGCGCTCGGCCTCATCGAGGACGGCCGGGTGATCTCGGCGCTCGCGCAGGCGCTGCGCACCGACGATCAGTCTGCTGTGCGCGCCCGAGCCGCGTGGGCGCTGGGGATGATCGAAGACCCGCGGGCTGTTGCGGCGCTCTCGGAAGGCGTCGCGGACGACAGTCCGGAGGTAAGGGAGCAGGTGGCGTGGGCGCTCGGCATGATCGAGGAGTTCGAGGGCGTCGAGGCCCTGGAGCGGCTTATCGTGGACGCCGAGACCGCAGTGCGGGCCCAGGCCGCTTGGGGACTCGGGATGATCGAGTCGTCGGCGGGCGTCGATGCGCTGGGCCGCGCGCTGCGAGACGCATCGCCCAAGGTCCGTGAGCGGGCGGCATGGGGCCTCGGCATGATCGAGTCCCGGGCAGCCGCCCCCGCCCTGGCCGAGGCGCTGCGTGACGAAGCGCCACAGGTGCGGGAGCAGGCCGCCTGGGCGCTTGGGATGATCGAAGCGCCTGCCGGTGTCGAGGCGCTCACCGCGGCAGTCCAGGACGAATCGGCCGCTGTACGGGCGCAGGCGGTGTGGGCGCTGGGAATGATCGAGTCTTCAGCGGCCGTCCCGGGGCTCGTCGCCGCGCTTCAGGACGCGTCGAACGAGGTGCGCAAGCAGGCCGCCTGGGCCCTTGGCATGACGGAGTCCTCGGCCGCGGTCGAGGGGCTCACCGCCGCTATCCGGGACGATTCGCCCGATGTACGGGAGCAGGCAGCGTGGGCGCTCGGCATGATCGAGTCACCCGCGGGCGTGCAGGCATTGTCCGCCGCGCTCCAGGACGCTGTTCCCGCGGTGCGCGAAAAGGCGGCCTGGGCCCTGGGAATGATCGAGTCCTCCGCAGGCGTGGAGTCCCTCGCGGCGGTGCTTGGCGATGAGGTGCCAGCGGTCCGCGAGCAGGCGGCGTGGGCACTCGGCATGATCGAGGACGCCGGCGGCGTTCCGGCCCTCAGCTCGACGCTCGCCTCCGACCCCATCGCATCCGTCCGCGAGCAATCGGCGTGGGCGCTGGGGATGATCGAAGATCCCGCCGCCCTCGACGCACTCACCGATGCGCTCGAGGATGAGGACCCTGAGGTGCGGCAACAGGCGGCCTGGGCGGTCGCAAGAGTCATCCGTGAGGCCGACGGCGCCATCGGCACCGATGCCCTGCTGCAGCTGCTGCGGCGGAGGCAGTAGGTGCGAAGCGCGGGTGATAAGTGGTCCGTCGTCGCCATCATTCCATCCACCGAGGGTCCCGGAAGAGACATCCACTGGTGGCGGTTTCCCGTCCGCTTCCATCCCGATTTCGCCACATCGAGTCCCACGATCGGACGCAATGCTGGGGGAGGACATCGCTGCATAGCGTCGTAAATCATCTGATGACATAGCGTTGTGACTATACGCCCGAAGGGTGTGCCGATTGCCTTATACGACGTCGGGATTCAAGCCGGCACCTCCACATGCGAGCGAACGATGAAACACGAGGATGGGCGGATCGGCAGGGCGGAGCAGACGGAACTTGAGACTCAGGAGGAGACGGGCACGAAGCGACAGCCGAGCCGGGTGGTGCGCTGGACCGCGCGCCGGCGACCGCCCCGGCTGCTGACGCTCGACTGGACCTCGCTCACGCCGCCGAGCAGGCGCCGCTAGATGGGCCGGCGACCCGCGACCATTCCGCTGGGCGGCGCCAACGTATGACAGGCAACTCCCGGCGATGCCGCGGGCGCACACGCAGAAACGAGAGCCCGGGCGCAGGTGCCAGCCACGTTTGCCGTCCCACGGCGGAGCGGAAGTTCTCCGCCTTGCGCTGGTCATCGCCGCCAACGCCACCGAACACCAGGGCGCGGGCGGCGTTGCAGAACCGCTGCCAGATCCGAATCCAGGGTGATGGTACCACGCATCACCACCTCCTGACCTACCACTGCTACCTGCTCTTCCCGTGACGTGATCCGGCCCCGCTGCTCGTTTCCTAATAGGAACCGGACGCGTCCGCTGAGTGCTACGCTATGGCGCTGTCGCGGGCAGGACCTGCTCTTCGATCCGGTCGAGCAGATCGCGCAAGCGGTTGAGCTCGGCCTGGGTCGCATCCGAAGATTCCCGCGCCTGCTGGATCAGCCCCGGAAGACCGGTCCCGGGCGGGCCCGAGATCTCCGCCGGCACGGGAATGTCGGACTGCACGCCGCCGGGCGGGACGCCATCGGTAATCAGGAGCTCCTCGGGCGAAGTGGGCGCGCGCTGACCGGTAACGACCGCCAGCGCCTCCTCGAAGGTCTCCTCCATGGCAACCGCATTTCCATTGGCGACGATCACACGCCGCAGTTCCGGCATCCGGCCACCCGCCGCCTGCAGGTAGACCGGCTGCACGTAGAGGAAAGAGTCTCCGATCGGGACCATCATCAGCGTACTGCGGAAAACTTCGGACCCCGCCGTATCCCAGAGAGTGAGCTGCTGGGAGATCAGCGCGTTCTGTTCGATTCGGCTCTCGATCTGCGACGGTCCGAACACCAGCACTCCGGACGGAAACCGGAAGTTGCGGAGAGAACCGAAATGCTCGCCGTCGGAGCGGCCGGCCAGCCAGGCGACGGTGTTCTCCCGGTCCCGCGGCGTGAACGGCAGGATCAGGACGAACTCCACCTCTTCCTCGTCCGGCAGGCGCATGGTCACATAGTACGGATCCATGGGTTGTGCGGTCGCCCCGCCGCGCTGGATCGGTATCTCCCAGAAATCCTCTCCCAGGAAGAACACCTCCGGGTCGGTGACGTGGTACCGCTGGTAATGCTGTGCCTGGACGCGAAACAGATCCGGCGGGTAGCGTAATTGCTGCCGCGCCGCATCGGGCATGTCCTGAGTCGGCGTGAACAGTTCGGGGAAGATCCGGGCGAACGTTTGCACGACCGGATCCTCCGAGCCGGTCAGGTAGAAATCGATGTCACCGGTGCCCGCGTCGGTGACGATCTGGATGCTGTTCCGGATATAGTTGACGTCACCGCCGGCTGGTTGTGAGTAGGGGTAACCGTTGGCGACGGTGTAGGCTGGCTGCATCCACTTGAGCGTCCCGTCGACGTTGAATACATACGGGTCGGAATCCAGTACCAGAAAGGGCGCGATCTTCCGCACCCGCTGTTGGATCTGGCGGTCCATCAGTATCCGGGAATTCGCCTGCACCTGGCCGGAAATCAGGAGGTTCAGGTCCCCCAGCTCCCAGGCGAGCATCAATCTGCGAAATAGAGACGAGAGTTCGATCCCGCGATCGTGTTCGTAGTAGGTCCGGATGTCGCGGCCCGCCTGGACCGGATCCGGATAGTCGAACTCCGGCTCCTGGCTGTTGACGACGACGTAGTGCCCGGTCAACTCGCCGAAATAGATCCGGGATCCGGACTCGGTCAGCTCCAGCCGGCTGTGTTCGGCGGTTGGCGGGATGTCGCGCAGCGTGAGTCGCGGCAGACCTTCCTCTTCCACCTCGGTCACCGGAGTCGCGATGGCGCCGAAGCCGTGCGTGAGCTGGAGCCGGTCGCGTGTCCAGTTGCGATCCCCCACTCGCGTCAGATCGAGCTCCCGGGCGCTGATGAGCACCTGCTGATCGGCTTCGGGGGAGCCTTCCCCTTCGGCACCCAGTGGGTAGCGCGAGATGTCGATATCCGCGAACCGGTAGAGGGGACGCAGAGCCTGCAATTCGTTCAGCGTCGGGTTCAACGGCTCCGGATCGAGTAGCCTGATGTTGTCCAGGGTCGCCGGGTTCCGGTCCAGTTCAGCTGGCGTGACGATCGGGTTGGCGGGGTGACTGACGGCATCGATTCGGTCCAGGCCCCATGCCTGGCGAGTCGCCGCGATATGCCGTTCGAGATAGGGCGCCTCGAGCTGCAGTTCGTTGGGCTCGACCCGAAGCGATTGGATTGCTTGGGAGAATACGCCGCCGCCGATGCCAGCCACGACCCAGAGACCGAAAGCGGCCAGAGGCAGACGGAACTCCCCAGGCCGAAACAGCCCGTTGGCGATGATGGCCAACCCGGTGAAGGCCGCCGTCGCAACCAGGATATACCTCACGGGAAGGCGCGCGTTGATATCCGCGTACATTCCGCCGTACGCAATACCGCCGGGATTGGTCACCAGATCGAAGATCCCCAGATAGCTGCTCACCGCGATGAGCAGTACGCACAGGCCTCCGAGAATGGAAAGGTGGGTGTGCATGGACCGCGTTATGTGCGATCGGAACTGCTGCAGCGAATAGGACAGGCCGTAGATGGCCCCGGAGGCGAGCAGGGACACGAACACCAACCCGATCAGCCAGGCCTGGAAGAACCTGTAGGCGGGCAGATCGAAGATGAAGAACGCGATATCCCGCCCGAACTGTGGATCAACCTGGCCGAACGGTACCCGGTTCATCCAGCTCAAGACCGTCTGCCACGAGCCTGCGGCAGCACTGCCGAGCGACACCGCCATCAACACTGCGATGGTTGCGAGCAGCGCCTCGGCCGTGCGGCGGATCACGATTGGATGCACGTTCGCAATGAACGACTTTTCGTGTCCTTTCGGCGCAAAGCGCCGCGCGAGCACGATATTGCCGCCGATCACCACCGCAGCAACGACCGCACCGGCCAGGAAGAGGAACACCTGGGCGGTGAGGCGCGTCCGGTAGACAGCCTCGAATCCGACCGACTGGAACCAGAGGAAGTCGACGTAGATCGACTTGAGCACATTGGCCGTCACCACAACGA
>JBBDRL010000109.1:0-68745 GCA_040905505.1 Gemmatimonadota bacterium
GATTCGGCCGCTTCCAGCACGAGGCTGGCAACCGCGACGTCCTGCACCGCGTTGCCCACTGACTTGAAGAAGGTGATCTCATCGTCACCCGTTCGAGCGGGGGCGCTCCCTGCGACGATCTCGCCCAGGTCGGCTGATATGTGGTCCGCTCCGATGATACCTTCACGTATCGGAATCACGAGGTCCCCCGCCTCTTCGAGCGCGGCGTCTCGCGAATCGACCACGACGCGGGCAATGCGCACGAACTCGGCGGGCACCTCCTGCATTTCGGCCGTATACGATCCGATCCCGTTGACGTGAGTCCCGGGGTCGACCGCATCGGCGGGAAAGACCGGCGTGAAGCTGGTGGTGGCGGTGCAGACGACGTGCGCGCCCGAGACGGCCTCCGCGGGGTCGGTCATCACGCGCACCTCCACTCCGGCGAGCTCCTCGGCGAGCTGCGTCGCCGATACGCCCGTCTTCGAAACGATACGGACTTCCTCGATCTGCCGTACTGCGCGCACCGCTTCGATCTGCGGCCGGCTCTGTCCACCGGAGCCGAAGATGGTCAGCACGCGAGCGTCAGTGCGGGCGAGTAGGTCCGTCGCCGCACCGGACGCGGCGCCCGTCCGGACGGCGGTCAGGTAGGTGCCATCCAGCAAGGCCTGCAACCTCCCGGTCTCTGCGTCCAGGACCAGTACGACGCCGTTGATCAGCGGGAGCCCGCGCTTCAGATTCTCGGGGAAGACGGTGACCAGCTTGGCCGCAAGCGATTGCGTACTGTCCACGTATGCGGGCATGAGGAGCACTTTCCCGTCAGGCGTGCTCAGCGACATGCGAATCGGTGAACGGGCGCGCCCCTGGGAAAGTGCCGCAAACGCCTCGGCTACCGCTCGTATGGCGGACGGCATGTCCACGCACGTGCGCACCTCGGCAGCGCTCAGGATCCGTATCTGGTTTTCCATTGCTTTCCGCGGCTCTTATACGTCAGTTCAGACGACGGGTGTCTCCGCCTCGAGATATCACCGACGGCCGTCTTGTGTGCAAGCCGGGCTCGGGATCGGATGATCGAAGAGCCTAGCGAATACCTCACCAGAGCTCAACGTGGGAGATCAGCGATGGAAGAAGGACTCGCCCCCGTAGTTTACGCAGACGCATGGGCCGTGACCGCATTCGTCGGCTACCTTCTGCTGCTCATTGGCATCGGCGCGCTGTCGGTCCGATTCTCCTCCGAGGGGATCGGCAATTTCTTTGTCGGTGGGCGGCGGATGAACCGCTGGGTCGTCGCCCTCTCCGCCGTGGTTTCCGGCCGTAGCGCGTGGCTTCTCCTCGGGGTCACCGGCATGGCCTGGACAATGGGCGTTTCGGCGATCTGGGCCGTCGTCGGCTACACCACGGCCGAACTGATCCTGTTCCTCACCCTCGCCAAACGGCTCAGAAGGCTATCCGGCGCGCGCGATTGCGTGACGGTCACCGACGTCTTCGCCGAGCGCCTCGGCGACCGCGACGGGCGCCTCCGGATGACGCTGTCGGCGGTGATCCTGCTGTTCATGGTCGCCTACGTCTCGGCACAGTTCGTCGGGGGTGGCAAGGCCATGGGGGCGAGCTTCGGCCTGTCCCCCCAGGTCGGGATCGTCCTCACCGCCCTGATCGTGCTCGGCTACACCACGGTCGGAGGCTTCCTGGCGGTTTCGCTCACCGACTCGCTCCAGGCTGGCTTCATGATCTTCGGCCTGCTGGCCATTCCCGCGATGGCGCTGAGTCGGGTCGGTGGTTGGGGGGAGCTGCAGGCGGAGCTCGTCGCATGGGATCCCTCGTTCATGGATCCCCTCGCTCTCGGCGCCGGCGTCTTTATCGGGCTCGTCGGGATCGGCTTGGGCTCACCCGGCAACCCGCACATCCTGGTGCGCTACATGTCGATCAGTGACGCCGAGCAGCTTCGCTTCGCGGCGTGGACGGGTACCGCGGCGAACGCGCTCATGGGCGTCGGGGCCGTCATGATCGGCGTGGTGGGCCGTGTGCTCTTTCCTGAAATCGGCATGCTGGGCGAGGACACCGAGAACCTCTACCCCTTCCTGGCGAGGGAGACGCTGCACCCCGCCCTGTTCGGGGTCGTCGTCGCGTCCATCTTCGCCGCGATCATGTCGACCGCCGATTCTCAGCTCCTGGTCGGCGCATCGGCGGTGGTGAGGGACATCTACCAGAAGATCCTCCGGAAGGGCGAGGAGGTTCCGGAGAAGCGACTGATCCTGCTCTCGCGTATTCTCGTCACCGGCCTCGTCGTCTCTGCCCTGATCCTCGGGTGGGCCGCGGAGGAACTGGTGTTCTGGCTGGTGCTCTTCGCCTGGGCTGGCCTCGGAGCCGCCCTCGGTCCAACGTTGATCTTGACCCTCTACTGGCGCCGAACCACCCGCGCCGGCGTCATGGCCGGCGTCCTGACGGGCGCGGCCGTCACGATCATCTGGTACCTGGTTCCTGCATTGAAAGCGGCGATGTACGAGCTCGTGCCGGGCGTCCTCGCCGGTACGGCCGTCACCATCGCCGTCAGCCTGCTCACGACTCCGCCGGACGGCGTGGAGGCGCTCTTCGCCACAATGGAGGACGGGGAAAGCGAAGAGCTGCCTGTGAGCATGGCTGAGGTCGCGACGCAGCGGGACTGATCCCGACGACTTCCCAGGTCCGAGTGGTCGAAGCGCCTATCGCCAGCGCATCGTCCCGAGCCGGTCGGCGTCAGCGGGTAGCTCTCGCTCTCCCGCGGGCCGGCCGTTGAGACGCAGCAGATAGGCGACGATGGAGGCGTATTCTACCGGGCTCAGACTCCCCGGCATGTCCTGCGGCATGGCGGTGCTGATGTGCTGAAACAGATGGCCGACGGGTTCCGCCATCCACGTCAGCTCGAAGATCTGGCCGCGGAATTCCGTGCTCGCATGGCACGTCCCGCAGACGGAATCGAAGACCCGCTCGCCCCGTTCGGCTTGGTCGGCAGTGTACGTCGCTGTGCCCGGTGCGGTCGATTCGCCGTCGGTTACAGGCCGGGGCGCCAGGGAAGCGGACGGAGCGCTGACACACCCGGCTGCCAGCGCGACCACGATGAGCGCCCCACCGAGCCGCCTCAGGGGGAGCCCGACCGAGATCCTGGCCGGCCGGAGTCCGCTCAGAACCGGGACGACCGGATCATCGTATCCGATCGCTCCCACGCTTCTTCGAAATCCGCGTGGACCCGATCGCCCTCCTCGGCTCGACCCTGCGCACGGACCGCATCCTCGAGTCCGTAGAGGGACCACCCGTTCCGCGGGTGCTGCTCGAGAGCCGCGCGATATACCTGCTCCGCTTCCGCATGGCGCCCGGCCTCCAGGAGGGCCGCACCCAACCAGTGCCGGGCGGAGAAATTGAGCGGCTCCGGCTCGTCGTAGCGCAGTCCGTCATGCGTCCGGACAGCCGCTTCGAAGGCGGCGATCGCCTCCTCGGATCGCCCCTCGGAGAGCAGCAGCTCGCCTCGCAGGATGTCTCCGGTGATGCCGAGGAGGTCGGCGGCGGTATGCCCGCGCATCGTGACCGATTCCGGCAGTGTATCGGCCGCCTCGTCCACCCGGGCGAGGTAGACGCGTGCGCTGTCGGGGCTCCCGGATCGGAGATGGGCATACCCGCGCGCGAAATCCCAGAGCCCCCGCTGAAGCTCGCGTTCGGGCGCCTCCCCAAGCGA
This sequence comes from Gemmatimonadota bacterium, assembly GCA_040905505.1. Taxonomy (GTDB): domain Bacteria; phylum Gemmatimonadota; class Gemmatimonadetes; order Longimicrobiales; family Longimicrobiaceae; genus WHSP01. The sequence continues at coordinate 3,683 of JBBDRL010000109.1, forward strand.
GAGGATCTCATCGAACCTGCCGAATCGCAGGAGCGCGAGGGCGTGATAGAAAGCGCCGTCCGTCACTACCTTCGCATACTCCTTCCCCGCGAGCGCGGCTACCGCACCCTGCCCGTCCATCGACGCGGCGAAGAGGAGCATGTGGAGGTTGTGGGTCGCGGCGTAGGAGACACCCTCGCCGAACTCGGCCCGCTGGTCGGAATGCCATGCGTCGAGGTTTGCTCGCACGGCCGAAGCCCACCTGCCGATCTGGTTATAGGTGTGAGAGGGCATGTGATTGATGTGACTCGCGCCCGGGATGGCCTGTCCCAGGTGGTCGGCGCATGCCTCCGCCCGTTCCGCTACCGCCGTGGCCTCGGTCGCGTGAATGTACAGATGGCACGCGCCAGGGTGGGTGATGTTCCGCGCCAGCACGCCCTCCAGCACACCGTGGACGCTCTGGACGAACGGGTCGGTGGCCTGGTACTGCGCGCGAACCGGGTTCAGCAACATCAGCGACTCGGCGTATAATGCGCCCACGTCGGGATCGGTCGGATGGGCCCGGTACGCTTCGGCCATCAGGTCGCTGTAGGCGCTGTCCAGCGCCGCCCGCGTATCGGGCTGCTGTTCCTCCTCGTAGCGGACCGCCATGGCTTCGATCAGCGCCCGTTCGACGGCGGTCGATCGCTCGTCCAGCAGCGCGAGCGCCCGCCCGGCAGCCTCATGGGCCGGACCCACGTTCGCGTCTCTCAGGCCCCCATTGAGAAACGGCCCCCGTGCGAGCGCCTCTCCCCAGTAGCACATCGCGCACGTGGGATCCTGGCGCTGCGCCTCCTCGAAGGATCGGATCGCGACCGAATGGGTGAACGCGTACACCATCTGGAGTCCCTGGTCGAAGTACGCCCGGGCCGTCGGAGAGGTGGTGCTGATCGGTCGCGAGTACGGTCCCAGCACCTTCGTCATCAGAGGCATCCGGGTCACTTCGGGCTCCGACGGCTGCTGCTGAGCCGTTACGGGTGCCGCCGCGGAGACCGCGAACGATGCGAGCAGGCACACCATCGCCCCAGCCCTCGGACCCTGCCTCGAGACCTGTCGTTCCATCCAATCCATTCTTCCGCTCCATTACTGCGTTGGAGGTTCTGCCGCGAGGAGCCCGCGCGGGCGAGCACGGACGATACCCTGAGAGTGCGCGCCGGTCAATTTCTGGCATCCGGATCGGAACAACTCTTGCACCTCAGGACGCCCACTCCCGGCCGATAGGACAGCCGGGGGTGCTGCTCAGAGCAAAGCCGCCGAAAGGCGGTGACGCAGAGCTACGGGGCTACCGTGCTTGACGCACCACGCCCGCCGGGCCGCCAGCCAACAGGGTCACCATGTGATCACGAGGCTGGCGGCTTTTTTCGTGCATGGGATAGCGATGGACGTCTTGGATGGTCACTACCACGTGGGACAGGGCGGATCAGACCACGGAGTGGGCGATACAGCGTGATCTTCATGTCGTGCTCGTGCACCTGTACACCGGGCGCGCGACAGCGCCCATGACGCCGCTCACAGCCGAAAAAGTCGCGCGGGAGCTTGGCTTCACGCCAGGGCGCTCAGTGTCTCTGATCGAGATGCTCCGCGGCGCCGGCCTGCTTCGGTATTCCGGCTTCGGTGAAGGGCTCGTTCTGACGGCGAGCGGGGTTGATTACATCGAACGGGAGGCGGGGCGAAGACGTTCACTCCGCCTCGGTGATTGAGGGGGACGAATGGCGCTCGGAAAGCCCCTTATGGAATACCTCGGGGAGTCTGCTGAACCGCGGCCGTCGCTGGCCCGCTCGATTGGTCCGGCCGAGAACCGGAGTCTTGCGGTAGCGATTGGCCCGGGGCCGCTACGGCAGCGTCCGCCATCCCGGTTGCCGTCTGCCCGAGCATCTTCGGGAATGCCTCCACCCGCGCGGACGCCGCCTCAGCGCACGCCGGCAATCCGTGGCTGCGGCCGGTTCGATTCGAGGTAGAGCGTCACGGCGTCGGCAATGCCTCGGGCCGCCCGGGCCGGATCATCGACGATCACTCGCCGGTCCGACGGGCTGGTGAGGAAGCCCGTCTCCAGAATCACCCCCACTGTCATCGGGTGAAGTGCGTGCTGATAGCGCCGCGAGTTGAACGCATAGTAGCCCCTCATCCTGCGGATCACCGTCGGATAATGGCGTAGTCCGGTCGCGTCGCCGTAGGTCTGCTCCAGAAGATCGGCGAACTCCTGGGCGAATCCCGTCGCGTCCCGTCGGGGTGCCGCGGCCCGGAAGCCCGATACGTTCGAGTTCGGGTTCCCGTCGGCGTGAATCGATACGAACACGTCGGCCCAGTACCCGGGCGGGATCGTCGTCGGCAAGACTTCAACGACGTATCCTGCCTCTTCGAGCATGCGGGCAGCCTGATTCGCGATCTCGAGGTTGACCTCCCATTCCTGCTTACCGCCGCCGCGAGTCCCATTACCCCGCAGTCCTGACTGCTCGTCGGGCGCCTCAGCCGAGCGCCAGTGACCGGCCTGCAGCGCCACCCGGAGCGGTCCGTCCGGCCGCTGCCACAAGTCGTCGCTCCGCGTCTCCCGCGACGATGCCTCCACGACCGTGTCCGGCGACGCGATATCCGTCGCGCCGTCCATACCGCCGTTGGGCTCCCGATCTTCGATGCTGAACGCCGCCGTTATCGCGACGACGAGTACTGCGAAGGTGATGCTGGCTGATCTCATGAAGGGCCTCTTGCGGGCGTGAATTCACGTCTCTTCGTACAAAGTTCCCACCGTGTGCGTTGGGCTCCGACTCCCGCCGCCTGCAAACGACGCGGGAATGCTCAGCCCGTGACCATCGACAACAGGAACGCGACCGCGATCACGCTCAGCAGCAGAAGTCCGGCGTACGAGAAGGCGCGCAGAACGACTCCGGGGCGGTGCTCTTCCGGAACCTCGGGGGACGTGACGGCACGCAGGTTCAGGTACCCGAACACCGGCCCGGTCAGGAATGCGACGGTGGTCGCGAAGTCGATCATCGTCGTCAAACTGCCGCTGAAGAAGAGCAGGACCAGGATCATCGATGCGCCGAGCACCCCGAAGGCGATCCAGTACAGCGCACCCGATGGGCTCCTCGCGGTCAGCGCCGGGTCGTCCGTGCGGATGAGGTTGATGGCGCGCTCGATCACGCGCGGGAAGCCGTCCAGAACGGCCAGGGCCGTCGAGAACATCGTGGTCAGTACCAGAACGAGGATCACCGGTCGAATCCACCCACCGATGGTCGCCGCATAGAGATCCACCAACTGGGTGGCAAACGCCGGCCCCTCCGGGCTGAACGCGACGCCCGAACCGTACATCACCGCCGTCCCCAGGAGGACGAAGGCGAAGGCGAGCGCCCCGGTCCCCAGGTAGCCGACGAGGAAGTCGAGGCGCGCCGTGGCGACGGAGACCCTCACGCCGGAGCTGCGGTCCTTCTCGACCATCCAGATAGAATGAAAGACGGACGCCGTGATGTCCGAAGGCATCCATCCCATGAGAGCCAGGAGAAAGCCGAACGAGACCGACCCCGCCGCTGGCCAGCCGAGGCTGAAGGTGGAGAAATCGGCCCGGGGCAGGACCATCGTCGCGGCGATGAGCGTAGAGATCGCGAGCCCGGCCAGCATGAGCTTGATCGTCAGGTCGAGAGCTCGGAATCGGCCGGCCCAGAGTAACAGGCCGCAGACGGTGTAGATCAGGACCGCTGCCAGCACCGCGGGCCATGCCACTCCGAACGCGTACATGAAGAGGAAGGCCGTGAGCAGTACGATCGCGGTCTGCGTGATGACCGCCGTGCTCAGGACCATGCCGACGTAGAGCCACAAGGCCCATCTGCCGATGTGCCGGTATCCTTCGACCAGGCTCATTCCAGTCGCGGCCGCGAAGCGCGGGGCGAACTCGAAGAACGGGTACTTGAGGACCAGTGCCAGAAGAATCACCCCGGCCAGTCCGAACCCCAGGTCGGCGCCGGCCCTGGTGGACTGAACCAGGTGCGAGACTCCGATTGCCGTTCCAGCCCAGATGAGGCCGGGCCCGAAGCTCTGAAGAAAACTGCCGCGGCGCTGTATCGCTACTTTCAGGGATGCGTCGGCGGCGATCGGCGTCGACCCTTTCATGAACCGTCCCCAGATGGTGTGGTGAGCGTAGCCGGCCTGGAGGGACCCCTCGGGAGAATACTCGATCATGGCCGCGCCTGCCAGAGATCATCGCACCGGCGCCGGGCCGGGGGCGGCGCGGCCGCATCGCCGTGCCCCTTGATGGCTCTCTCTGACGGACAGGTGACCGGCGGGGTGGCGAATTCGGGCGCTGCTCGGCACATTTCCGTTCGTCTCGCCAACTTCAGTGCGCCCTTTTGCCAGACGGGAGAGTGCATGCGTACGTTTGCTGCAGGAATCTCGCTCGCGGCGCTCGCCGGATTCGCCGCGTGTGGCGGCGTCGAGCCGCCCCATCCGTGGATCGAGCTGCCCGAGGGCTCGGGACATCAGATCATCGAGACCGGAGGCCTGGACGACGGGCAGGTCGTGATCGCGGTGGATTCCACCGTCACTCCGGACGAAGCGCTACGCCTGGGTGAGGAGATCCTCGCCCAGGCGCCGGCCGACGCGACCGTCAACGTGCGTCTCTACAACGACGAAGCGACCGCCCGCAACTGGAGCACGGTCGCCTCGGAATGGACGCAACAGCATCTCTGGGTCGTCGTTCGGGCCAGCCCGGGCAGCGGCCTGCGCGAGGTCCGGTGGGTCGGTCCGGAGACGGAAGGCGTCACCGCCACCGACTCGGCGGATGTCAATACAGAACCCGGCGCGGATCCCGCTCCCGTCGATAGCGGGACGACCCTCTGAGATATTCCCGCGCCACCATCCTGTTCAGGAGAACCATCACGATGATCTGTTTGAGATCCGGTGCGCCGTCCGCGGTGCTGCTCGCGTCGCTGGCCGGCTCGCTGCTGGCCGGTCCGGTCGAGGCCCAGGAGCTGCCTCGCACGTGGCAGGAGCAGAACGACTTCCAGGCGGGGCCGACGCCCTTCGAACCCCTGATGGATTTCTGGTACGATCTGGAGCGAGTCAGCCCGAAGGTGAGCATTCAGCCGCTCACCCAGACGCTGCTCGATCGGGAGCTCACGCTCGTCACCATCTCCAACGAGCAGAACCTGACGCCACAGGATGCGATCCGGTCCGGGAAGACGATCGTACTGGTCGCCAACGCCGTACACGGCGGCGAGACAGCCGGCAAGGAAGCCAGCCAGCTCGTGGCGAAGGAGCTGATCGGTGGCGATCTGGCGCCGCTCCTGGAAGACATCGTCGTGCTGTTCATCCCCCTCATCAATCCCGACGGCGGTGAGGTGCTGCGCCGGACGAACGAGGAAGGGTTCGACATGAACCGCGACTACATCAAGCTCGAATCGCAGGAGGTCCACGCGCTGGTGACGAAGGTGATGAATGAGTGGACGCCGGACATCCACGTCGATACCCACCATGGTGGGTCGGCCCCGTACACCATCACGTGGCAGGGCACGCTCAACCCCGCGGCGGACGCCGAGCTCCGAGCCTATCCGTACGACGTCATCTTCCCGCGCATCCGATCGGCGCTCCGCGTGGAGGACTACGACGGGTTCGACTACTCGGGCGTGCGTACTGTGGAGGACGTCCGCGGCTGGGGCTCGACCTCGGTGGAGCCGAGAAAGCACCACGTCTACACGGGGCTGGTCAACTCGATCGGCATTCTGCTGGAGACGCCGAACAACACGAGGCGGCTGCTGGACGACGGGACCGTGATCGAGGAGGTCCCGGAGGATCAGCGGTACTACACGAGGGTGCGCGGTCAGCATATCGCCATCCGGGAGATCCTCCAGGTCGCCGCGGAGCGGCGCGAGGAGATCAGGAACCTCACGAATGCATCGCGCCAGCGGGCGATCGCCAACGGCCGGGTCTACGACCTCGATGACCAGATCGTGCTCGACTACGAGCTCGCCAGTCGCGGTCGGGAAGAGGTTTGGATGCCTACCGAAGACGCTCCACTGGGCTATCAGCCCGAGCAGGTCGAGGTGTTCCTCCGGTGGGAGCCCGTCCGGACGACGCCTCGCCCGCTGGGTTACGTATTGCCCGTCTCGATGGCAAAGGTCGTCCCACTGCTCCTGGATCACGACATCACCGTTCACCGCTTCACCGAACCGACGACGCTGGAGCTGGAAGTCTACGACGCGACGGAGGTCACGGATGACTCGTATTTCCAGGGCCACTATCTCAAGTCGGCCGAGGTGGTCAAGAGTGTGGAGAGTGTCGAGGTGCCGGCGGGTGCCTTCTTCGTCTCGACTGCCCAGTCACGTGGTAACTTCATCGCCTATACCATGGAGCCCGAGACGGACGACAACCTCATCACCTGGGGATTCACCGATCATGAGCTGGAGGTGACGGACGATGAGGAGGACGATCTTCAACGCGTGCCGATGATGCGCCTTGTCCGCGAGCAGCCGATGTCGCTGCTGGAAGTCGTTCCCTTCAACGAATACAGCCGCAACCGCTACTTCCAGACCTGGTAGCGAGGCGATCGGCAGACCCGTCGGATCCCGGCAACGGACCCCCGGCGACCGTTAGCCGCCCTCATCGTGGCGACTGCCGAGCGCCTGGTGCCGCGGCCCGGCCCTTCGGCGGCACCCAATCCGATTTATCCTGGCGTATGATCTCTGTCTCGAATCTCGAAAAAACCTACGGCGACCGCACCCTCTTCGCCGACGCCTCGTTTCAGCTCAACCCGGGTGAGCGGTACGGCCTCGTGGGCGCCAACGGGTCCGGTAAGACCACGCTCCTGAACATTCTGAGCGGGCACCTCGAAGCCAGCGACGGGACCGTCTCCATCCCGAAGTCCAGCCGACTCGGCGTCCTGCGACAGGACCAGTTTCTCTACGAGCAGGAAGAGATCCTGAACGTCGCCATGATGGGAAACGCGGAACTCTGGGACGTGATGGTCGAGAAGGAGGCCATCCTGGCGAGGGCGCACGAGCATTTCGACGGCGATCGCTTCTCGGAGCTCGAAGAGGCCGTACAGCGCCTCGACGGGTACACCGCCGAGGCGCGGGCGGCCAGCATACTCGAAGGCCTCGGCCTGCCGGATGAAGTCCACCGCAAGCCGCTGTCGACCCTCTCGGGCGGGTTCAAGCTGCGCGTGCTGCTCGCCCAGGTCCTCGCCAGTGCGCCCGACGTGCTGCTCCTGGACGAGCCGACCAACCACCTCGACATCATCTCCATCCGCTGGCTCGAGAAGTTCCTCCGGGACTTCCAGGGCCCGATCGCGGTGATCTCCCACGACCACCGCTTCCTCGACAACGTGGCTACCAGCATCCTCGACGTCGATTATCAGACCGTCACCCTCTACAAGGGCAATTATACGGCGTTTCTCGATGAGAAGCGGGCGGACCGCGAGCGACGCGAGAAGGAGATCGAGGGGCGGGAGAAAGAGATCGCCCACCATCAGAAGTTCGTCGATCGGTTCAAGGCGAAGGCGAGTAAGGCGCGGCAGGCCCAGAGCAAGCTACGGATGATCGAGAAGAAGGCCGACGAGCTGGAGGAGCTTCCCGGTAGCTCGCGCCGCTACCCCAAGTTCCGTTTCGTCCAGCGGCGGCCAAGCGGCAAGGAGGTCCTCGCGGTCCGAGGAATCAAGAAGGCCTTCGGTGACAATGAGGTCCTGCACGGCGTCGACCTCGACGTCCACCGCGGAGACCGTTTGGTCATCATGGGGCCGAACGGAATCGGGAAGTCGACGCTTCTCAAGATCCTGGTGGGGAACCTCGAGCCCGATGCCGGTGGCGTCACCTGGGGATACGAGACCCATCCGGGGTACTTCGCTCAGGATCATCACGAGCAGATCGACGAGTCCGACCGGACGGCCGAGCAGTGGCTCTGGGATTTCTGCCCCGGCAAGGATCGGGGGTTCGTTCGGGGCCATTTGGGTCTCATGCTCTTTTCGGGGGAGGATGGGGACAAGCGCCTCAGCGCGCTATCCGGTGGCGAGGCGGCACGCCTCGTATTCAGCCGGCTGGCGCTCGAGGAACCCAACGTCCTCGTACTCGACGAGCCGACGAACCATCTCGACCTGGAGTCCATCGAAGCACTGGTGGCGGGCCTGCAGAACTACGAAGGCACGCTCATCCTGGTCTCGCACGACCGCTGGTTCGTCGGCCAGCTCGCCACGCGCGTCGTCGAGATCAGTCGCGACGGCATCCGCGATTTTCGCGGCACCTACGACGAGTATGTCCACGCCTGCGGGGACGACCATCTGGACGCCGACCGGGTCGTGCTCAAGGCCCGACGGGAAGAGAAGAAGGGCAGGGGGAAGCCGACGGGCAACGGAGAACCGAACGGCGATGGCCGGGCGGGGCAGAGACGTTCCGATGGAGGCTCGCCGCGGAAGGATCTCGAGTCACGGCGAGACGAGCTGACGAGTCAGGTCGATTCGGCCGAGGCGCGGATCGCGGAGATCGACGGGACCTTCGCCCGCCCCGGGTACTTCGCTGAAGCGCCGCAGGAAGAGGTCGCCGACCTGAATGCGGAGCGCCTGCGCCTCCAACAGACCGTCGAGCGCCTGATGATGGACTGGGAGAGCATCGAGAGTCGGATCGAAGCGCTGACGTGAGTTGAGCCGCTCCGGTCGCGCCGCTGAACACCGCGCGCGCCCTTGCTGGCGCTCGGCCGATCCCCTATCGTTCGCCCCGACCGCGCCGAGAGCCGTTCAGCCACGCCCCGACCCGCATCATGACCAGATCTCGCTCGCCCCGCTGACGTGAGCAGCAGCGCGATCGCACCGAGGACGATGCCGACCTGGCTCCGGGCGGCGTTGGTGGTCTTCTTTCTCTACCTCTTCCTCGTCGGCGTGGCCTTTCTCGAGGCCGGTATCGCCGCCCTGGGCGAGGGTTTCCAGACAGGCCTCCTCGAGTCGGTTTCCCACCCCATTTCCGGCGTCTGTGCCGGGCTCCTGGCCACAATCCTCGTTCAGTCCTCGTCGGTGTCGACCGCCACGATCGTCGGCATGGTGGGCGCGGGAACGCTGCCGCTCTCCCTGGCCGTACCGATGATCATGGGGGCCAACATCGGCACGACCGTCACGAGCACGCTGGCCTCGCTCGGGAGCATCCGCAGGGCCGACGAGTTCCGGCGGGCCTTCGCGGCGGCGACGGTGCACGATTTCTTCAATATCTTCGCGGTCCTCATCCTGCTGCCAATGGAGCTGGCGACCGGTTTCCTCCAGGACGTCGCGGAATGGTTGACGGATCTGCTATGGGGGGCCAGCGTCAGTGCGGGAGAGCCTCGTACCAGCCCGATTCGCGCGGCGGTGCGACTGCCGGTGAACGCGTTCACGGAGCTCGTCGAGACGAGCCCCTCGATCGCGCTCATCCTCCTGGTGCTCGGCCTCGGACTGATCTTCACAGCCCTGACCCTGATCACCCGCAACATGCGGCGGCTGGTCGGCGGCGGCGTCGAGCGCGTCGTCAACCGCCTGATCGGGGGCGGTGGTGGAGCGTTGGGGATTCTCGTGGGTATCGGAGTAACGATCGCCGTGCAGTCGTCGTCGATCACCACGTCCATTCTCGTGCCGCTGGTCGCCGCCGGAATCCTCACGCTCCCGAGCGCCTATCCGATCACGGTGGGCGCGAATATCGGCACCACGTTCACGGCCTTGCTGGCGTCCCTGGCCGTGCTCCGGCCCGAGGGCCTGACGATCGCCCTGGTCCACACGGTGTTCAATATCACGGCGGTGATCATCATCTTCCCGATCTCGGCGGTCCGGATGGTCCCGGTCCGGCTGGCCGAGATGCTCGCTGCCCTCGCGGTGCGGCGTCATATGGTCGTCCTCGCCTACGGAGTCGGCCTGTTCATCGTTCTGCCGCTCCTCGGGCTGTTCCTGATTCGTTAGAGACTCACCATGGTATTCAACTTCTTCCGTGGCCAACGGGGCGAGCGGCTCGACCGCATCGAGGCGAAGATGCAGGGGATGCTCGTCCATGATCGACACGAGTTCGACCTTGCGATGGCCGCACTACTTGGCGAGGCCGTCGCGGAAAACGTCAACGACGATCTCCGATCGACCGATCGCAAGGTCAACCAGCTCGAACGTGAGATTCGCCGCGAGCTCGTCGTGAACGCAAGTGTCTTTGGCGGCATCGACACGCCCGCGGTGCTCGTATATATGTCTGTCGTCAAAGACATCGAACGGGTCGGGGATTATGCCAAGAACCTGGTGGACCTGGCGCTCGATGGGGCGAATCTGGCCGAGGCGCCCGACGCGGATCTCTGGCGGAGCCTCACGACCGAGATCTCCCAGTACATCGCCGACGCCGGCGACGCCTTCCTCGCCCGCGAGGAAGACCAGTGCCGGCAGCTCCTCGGTCGCGGGGACGAGCTCCTCCAGATATTCGACGACGGCGTGTCGGCCCTCGTCCGTAACGACGACCATGGCGAGCACGCGGTCGCCCGCGCCCTCGCGCACCGGTATCTTAAGCGGGTCGTAGCGCATCTGATGAACCTGCTGTCGGCCGTCGTGATGCCGCTCGATCGACTCGACTATTTCGATGAGGACCCGGAGGATCGCTCCGGCCGGTGAGCCGCGACGCGCCAGATGATCGGCTTGCCCGTGCCCTGCAAGCACGCCTATTTTCACGGCGTGCGCGTGCCCCCGCGCTACCCGGTCCCGCCCCACGCGTCCGAACCCCGCACCGGAAGGGGTGACCGATGCGTCGGGGCCTCACGGCACTCGGTACAGCCTCAGCGGGGTCCATATTGATGAGAACGATGTTCTGTATGCGGCCGATTCCGAGTCCGGCCCTGCCTCCATCCAGTACGTCGGAGAGTAGACCCTGAGAGCCCGAACTCTCGAGAGCCGCGTCTTCATCGCACTCGTCCTCGCGACGACTGCTGCTTTTCTCTGGCTCGTCCGCGACTTTCTTCAGCCGGTCTTCTGGGCTGCGGTCTTCGCGATCCTGTTCGGCCCCGTTTTTCGCCGCGTCAACCGGCTGGTCCGCGGGCGTAAGAGCATCGCTTCCTTCCTCACCATCCTGGTCGTCGTGGTGGTGGTGCTCGTCCCTTTCGGCCTGCTCATCGCCGCGGTCACGCAGCAGGCGCTCTCCCTGTACCGCCGTATCTCCACCGGTGACATCGACCTGCGGGCGCCGGTCGAGTTCGTCGAGCGCTCGCTCCCCGCCGTGACCGATATCCTCGGCCGGTACGGCGTCGACATCGATCAGGTCCGCAGCTCGGTCGAGAACACCGCCATCTCCATCAGCCAGTACGTCGGCGGGCAGGCGCTCGCCATCGGCCAGAACACGCTCACCGTCGCGGTGATGTTCGGCCTGATGCTCTACCTGCTGTTCTTCTTCCTGCGAGATGGTGAGCGCATTGTGCGCGGCATGATCCGCGCCCTGCCGATGGGTGACGCGCGGGAGGCGCGGCTGTTCGCGAAATTCGCCGAGGTCGCGCGCGCAACCGTCAAGGGCACTCTCGTCGTTGCCATCGTGCAGGGTGCATTGGGGGGTGTCCTCTTCACGATCGCCGGCATCGGCGCGGCCGTTTTCTGGGGTGTCATGATGGGGATTCTCTCACTGCTGCCGGCGGTGGGGCCCGCGCTGATCTGGATTCCGGCGGCAGTCGTCCTTTTCGTGACCGGGGCGGTCTGGGAGGGGATTCTCGTGATCGCGGGTGGCGCGGTCGTCGTGGGGCTGGTGGATAACATCCTTCGACCAATCCTCGTCGGCCGCGAGACGAAGATGCCGGACTACTTCGTCCTCATCGCCACCCTCGGCGGCCTCACCGTCTTCGGCCTCTCGGGCTTCGTCGCCGGACCGATCATCGCCGCGCTCTTCCTGGTCGTCTGGGAGATGTTCGCTGACGAGTACGCACCCGCCGATGCGCCCGGGTCCTACCCCAGTCCCCCGGCTCCTGCTGCGGTGCCTCCCCCCCCGACAGCACCTCCATCCGAGAGTCAGTCCGGCTCGCCCGAAGCACCCGCATCCGATTCCGAGAGCTGACGCTCGACCTCCTCCACGACCCGGCGTGGCTCGACCGGCTTAGCCAGATATCCGTCGCAGCCGGCAGCCTCCGCCCGCGCTCTGTCGGTCGCGAGTGCGTGGGCCGTGAGGGCGATGACCGGGATATGTGACGTCTCCTCCGAGGACTTCAGGATCTTCGTCGCTTCCCACCCATCGATCTTCGGGATCGAGATGTCCATCAGGATGAGGTCGGGGGATTGCTGTCTGGCCATCGTTATCCCCATCTCCCCATCGGTAGCTACGAGGACGGCATAGCCGAAGTGCTCGAGAATCGTCCGGTAGATCGCAGCGTTGTCCACATTGTCCTCCACCAGGAGGATGGTATTGGTCGACATGCTGATCTCAATCGAGTGGTGAATCGGCGGGCAGGCGCAGCGCGAACGTGCTGCCTTGGCCTACCTCGCTCTCGGCCAGGAGGTCGCCGCCGAGGAGACGTGCCAGCTCACGGCTGACCGAAAGACCCAGACCGGTTCCGTCCGTGCTGCTGCGGAGATCACGGTCGAGCTGCTCGAAGGGTACGAAAATCTGCTCCAGATGCTCAGGCGCGACCCCGATCCCGGTGTCGCTGACGCGTACGATGACGTCCGAGCCCTCGCGCTCGAGATCGACCTCGACCCAGCCCTGATCGGTGAACTTGACCGCGTTGCTCACCAGGTTGAACAGGATCTGGCGAAGCTTCCCGCCATCCGTGCGGATGATCTCCGGGTGATCGGGAACCTGGAGCCGCAGCTCGAGGCCCTGCCGCTCCGCCAGCGGCGATAGCAGATCGACGACTTCCGCCGCGATTGCCGTGCAGTCGACATCGCTGACATCGACGTTCTCCCCGCCGGCCTCGATCCGGGCGAGGCTCAGGACCTGGTTGACGAGCCCCAGCAGGTGCGTGGCTCCCGCTCTGACCCGATCGAGCTGCTTCTTCTGCTGAACGTTCAGCGGACCGGTAATCTCCGCGACAAGAAGGTCGGTATAGCCGATGATCGCATTCATCGGCGTGCGGAACTCGTGGCTCATGACCGCCAGGAACTGGCTCTTGGCCTGATTCGCCCGGTTCGCCTCCTCCCGCGCCGCCTCGGCCGCCGACTTGGCCACTGCGAGCGCCTCATTCGCCTTGGTGAGTGACTCGTTGACGCTTCGGGCCTCTTCGATCTGCCGTTCCAGTTCCGTCGCCTGCTCTTCGAGATGCACCGCCTGCGCCTGCAGCTCCTCGGTCTGCATCTCCAGCTCCGATGCCTGCTCCTGGATGCGGTCGCGGGCGTCCTCGAGTTCGGCGACCAGCCGCGAATTTTCGATCGCCGTCGCCGCCCGCCGCGCCAGATCCGCCAGGAGCTTACAATCGAGCTGGGAGTACGTCCGCCCGGATTCGGCATGTACGAACGTCAATGCGCCGAGGACCGCGTTCGCGGTGCTGAGCGGTGCCGCCACGAACGATCTAAGCTGAAGTTGCTTGATGAGAGCCAGGTGCTCGGCGTCCTGCGCTGCCTCACGCAGCAGCTCGTCCGGGATATTCTCGAGGTATTCGACCTCTCCCGACCGGATCACCTGCGGAACGCCGTGGGGAGCGCTCTCATCCGGCGGGTAGCGCTCCTGGAGGGCGTACACGAACGCCACCTTCTCCGGGTTCTGGTGCTCCACCGCGACACGCTCGGTTCGCCCATGCGGATCAATTAGATCGACCGCGCACCAGTCCGCGAACCGAGGGACCGCGAGCTTGGCGATGTTGCGCAGTGTCTGGGCGTAGTCGAGCGAAGACGCCAGGATCTGGCTCGCGTCCGCCAGGAAAGCCGCTCGCTCCTCGCTCCGGCGAAGTGCCTCCTCCATTTCGCCGTGTTTGTTCCTGTCCTCGGTATCCATGCCCTTTTCTGATATTGTGATCGCGGGACCGCCAGTTCGCCCGCGCTCCGAACATGCCGCTACGGCACCCGTGATTGCAAGGGCTTCACGGCACTCTGCTGCCGGGATCGCTGGCTTGGAACGTGCACTATCGGAAGGTTCCTTCAGGGCCTATAAGAGGAGTGAATTGAATGGATAGCAACGAGAAGCAAAGCGATGGCGGCCGCATGGAACGGATCGGCGAACGCACGCGGCAAGCGGCTGAGCGGACCCGAGAAGAGATGGCCGCGCGCGCCAGCGGTCTGGCGGAAGCGTCTCGCGATACGGCCGACCAGGCGCGTGAGAAGCTTGGACGCGCCGCCGAGATCGTCAAGAACGCCGAGCCCGACGAGCACCTGCGCGAGACGGTGCGAGGCACCACGCAGAACAGCATGCATCGGGCGGGCGATTCGCTCGGCCGCGCGGCACCGAAAATCGGCAGGGGCGCTGAATCGGCGGCAGTCAAAGCGGGCGCCGCGCTTCACAAGGTAGCCCGGCCGCTATCGGCCATTCTGGGCGCCATCGCGGCTACCGTCGGTGGCTGGTGGAAGCAGGCGTCGGCCGGCGATCCCTCCCTGCCGAAGCCTGCGGACGAGGCCTGCCGAGCGCATTTCGCGACTCTCTCCGGCATTCCCACCGGCGTCACCTTCGAACGTGCACGTCCGGGTTACGCACTGGGCTTCCTCGCCGGGCAGAATCCGGATTATCGCGGCCGTCCCTTCGACGAGGTCGAAGGCGATCTGAGGACCGGATTCAGCAGCGATACGCCCGAGGAGTACGAGGCGCTGCGCGAGTTCGTTCGATTCGGGTACGGCCGGGCGACTGCCTGACCGAACGCCGGTGCGGGATCGACGCGGCAGAGTTAACTTGCCGAACTCTGCTGCAGCGATCCTGCGCCGCGACGCCACCACCTTCATCGTGACGAGGAACATGAGCGACACCAACGAGCTTCCCGCGACTGCCGGTGGCCGCGAGCAGCTGAGCCAGCGTCTGGCCGACATCAGTGCCAAGGTGGACCAGGGCGATTTCTCGGGAGCACGGGCCGACATGTTCGTGGGGCGGTGGAAGGAAGGAGTGGCCGCGGACGACGTTCCCGAGGACGACCTGACGCAGGCGGGTATGCACATGGACACCGCGCATTCCGCGCTCTCGCGGTGGCCGCCCGATCTGCCGACGGCCACGAAGGCGATCGCGGAAGCCCGCAAAATCGTCGGGTAGTCGAGTCAGTCTGGCGTGTTGCCCCGCGCGCCGGCGGGGGCCCGGCACGCGGAAATCGCACGGCCTGCTCTCCCGCTTGCTCTCCATGCTCGAGGCTCAGACCTTGCACACCATTCCTCTCTCCTGACCATCAGGATCCGTGCATCCGCGGCGCGAGTGTTCGGCTGCGGCGGTCACTAATGAGAATGACAAGTGAGGTGGGCTGATGCCTCAGAAATCTTACGCCGTACTCGTTCTTCTAATTCTCGCGACGGCCGTCTCTGCCTGCGCACACCTCGGCGGCGGCGGGGACGCTACCGCGGAGCTGCGTGTGGAGAATAATCTCATCCCGCCTACCACCTTGAGTGTCTATGCATTGCCGGATACCGGCACCCGTCAGCTGGTGGGGATCGTAAGGCCGGGAGCCACGACCGACCTGTCGTTTTCGCCCCGCGCCGCGGCCAGCTACCAGTTCGTCGCTGAGACGACAGAAGGGCGCGATATCGTATCGCCTCCGATCAACATACGCGCCGGCGACACCGCTGAATGGGACCTGGATGCCAATATCGTGCTGCCCCAATGAGAATCAGCGTCGTCTGAAGTGGGCTTGCTGGGATCAGAGGCCAGCGTCGTCTTCGGCAGCACTAAAGGACTCGCTCAACGATCACCACGTCACGCCAGGCGCGGTCCAGACGCCCGTGTTTCGCGTATATGCCGTCTCTCCGCGCTCCGCTGACCACCTCTCCATGCCGCGAAACACCCCGCGGCGCCACCGGCTACGCTGGTGTAGCGAGCTCCCACGCGTTCGAAGCGGCCGGCAAACCGAACGTCTCCGCGAGCAGCGCGTACGAGCGACGCCGGGCCCTCGGATCGTGAATCATCGAGCTGACCATCACCTCGTTCGCGCCTGCCTCACGAGCCGCCTCGGTGATGGCCTCCCGAAGCCGTTCGGGCCGCCCGATGTACTGGAGCCGCCGATAAGATTCGGCGATTGCCCGCTCCTGAGCCGTGTACGGATACGCCCGTGCCTCGTCCGGCGTCGGCAACGGCCCGAACTCGCCGCGCCTCAGGCGGACCCACACCAGGTCTCCCGTCGACGCGTGGTAATCCGCCTCCTCGTCCGTCTCGGCGCAAATCACCGACACAGCGAGAATCACGTGCGGTTCCTCGCGGCCGGCGCCCCCCCGGAAGCTTTCCCGATACGCCCGGGTCGCGGGCGCCGCCGGGGCCGGGCTGAAATGACTCGCGAAGGCGTAGCCCAGGCCCAGCGATCCCGCCAACTCCGCGCTCGCGCCGCTCGAGCCTAGCAACCATATCGGCGGAAGCGTTACTCCGCTCGGGATGACCTGCACCGAGTGAAACGGATGCTCCACCGGGAGGGTGCCCGCCGACAGCCCCACCAGCTCGGCGAGCTGCTGGTTGAACTGCTCCGGCCCGAACGGTCGCAGCGCCCGCGACGTGCCCGGATCCGTCCCCGGGGCGCGCCCGATTCCCAGATCGATCCGGCCGGGGTACAACGCCTCCAACGTGTGAAACGACTCCGCCAGCTTCAGCGGTACGTGGTTCTGAAGCATCATTCCACCCGACCCTACCCGGATCCGCTCCGTCGCCGCCGCCGCGTGCGCGATCAGTATCTCCGGCGACGAGCTTGCTATGCTGGGCATCCCGTGGTGCTCGGCGAACCAGTACCGTGTATAGCCGGCCTCGTCCGCGAGACGCGCCAATCTCCTCGAGTCCTTCAGCGCTTCCACCGCCGTTCCCCCGCTGCCGATTGGCGCGAGGTCCAGCACCGACAGCGGAATCGACCCCTCCGAATCTCTATCGTTCATCATGCCAACCCGTTGACCGAAGTGGGGCAGTTCTGTATCGTTCACGTATGAACGAATACACCGGTGGTCTCCTGGACGATCCGCTCGTGAGCGCTCTGCTGCGTGCGGCGGAGATGCTTCGGGATCGGATCGAGGGAGCGCTGGGGGAGGTCGGCCTGTCGGGAGCTCGCTATTCCGTGCTGGAGGAGCTGGCGCGGACGGACGAACCGCTGGCGCTCGGCGAGCTAGCCGCCCGCGTTTCGTGTGTACGATCGAACATGACGCAGCTCACGGATCGCCTGGAGGCGGATGGCCTGGTGCGACGCGTTCGCGACCCAGCGGATCGGCGCTGCGTACGTGCGGAGTTGACGCAGGCGGGTACCAAGAGGCAACGTGCCGGGGCGGAGAAGCTTCGCGCCGTGCATGGCGCGTTCATGGGTGGGCTTGCCGTCGAGGATCGGGCGGCGTTGCTGGAGGCCCTGCGGGCGATCACGTAGCGGCCGGTCGGGGTTTCCCCGGGTTCCGTCGTAGGGATGGCCGTTGGGCGGAACCTGGTCGCAGCGCGAGGATGCCAGACGGATACGAGGAGTGGAGAAGTTGCCCGAAACCGAGGAAGGGGAGTAGGCGATGAAGGTCGAGATTTATTCGGACGTGGTATGTCCTTGGTGTTATATCGGAGAGCGGCGCTTCGAACGTGCGCTGGCGGGATTCGAGCACGTCGGCGAGGTGGAGGTGGAGTTCCGACCCTTTCAGCTCGACCCGGACGCGCCGGCCGAGTCGATTCCGCTGAAGTCTTATCTGGCTCGGCGGTTCGGTGGATCCGCCGACGGCATGCTTCGTAATGTGAGCGATGCCGCCGGCGGGGAGGGGATCTCCATCGACTGGGAGAATGCCAAGGCGGTGAATACGCGTGATTCTCACCGGCTGCTGGAGCTGGCATCGCGTGAGTACGGGCGCGGCGTCCAGCGCAGCCTCCTGGAGCACCTGTTCGCCGCCCACTTCAGCGAGGGAGGCGATGTGGGTGACCTCGACTGCCTCACCGAACTCGGGGTGGCCGCCGGAATGGACGAGGAACGGGTTAAAGGATACCTCGAGTCGGGGGAGGGGGCGGAGGAGCTCACACAGGAGCTCGAACGGGCGCGGAGTCTCGGGATTCGCGCGGTTCCGGCGTTCTTATTCGAAGGCAAGTACGTGATCGAAGGGGCGCAGCCGTCATCCACGTTTCTGCAGGTGCTCGAAGAGGTGCAGCAGCGGCTGGAGCACGAGAAAGGGGACCCGGTCGATGCCGACTGTGATGACGGCGTGTGCGCCGCTAGAGAAGGATAGGAGTCCGTGTGGCCTGGCTGATCCTGATCGTGGCTGGCCTCCTGGAAGTTGCCTGGGCCGTCGGCCTGAAGTACACCGACGGCTTCACGAGGCCGCTCCCTTCCGTGCTTACGGTGGTTGCGATCGCCGCGAGCATGCTCCTGCTGGCGATCGCGGCCCGGACACTGCCGATCGGCACCGCCTACGCGGTGTGGGTCGGAATCGGGGCCTTGGGCGCCGGCATTTTCGGGATCGTTCTGTTCGGCGAGCCGGCGAGCGCCGGCCGTGTCTTCTTCCTCGCCCTGCTGGTCCTCTCGATCGTCGGGTTGAAGGCGACCACCCCCACACCAGACCCGGTGACCCGCGCCCCCACTGAGGCAGTGGACCGGAGACCGTAGCACCCAATCAGCCGTGCGTTTCGCAGCAACGGGGGATCGGTAGCGCCGCGAATCGCCCTGGCGTGCGGCTTCGCCCGTTCCACACTGTTGCTCAACGACACGTGCGGCTTACAATTTGTCAGCGGAAGGCGTCCGGAACCAGCTAAGGAGCGACCCGCGATGGCTTCTTCTCGTACTTGGCACGGGCAGGTGGGGCTTGCGGCCGTGATTGCCGTATCGGCGCTCGCTGGAACCCTGATGGTCGGCTTCCTGATCATGGGGCTGATTCAGAGAGAACCGCCAACCTACTCCGTTACCGCGGCCGAGCCGCGGCCCGCGAACGGCCGTTTGGTCGGCCCCGACAGCGTGACCGTCGATGCGACCCACCCCGAGCAGTGGCGCTACTTCTCCTTCGCTGCCGGGACGACGGTCGATCGGCCGGGGCCGCTGGAGTGGGATATCGCCTTCCGGCGCTTTCAGGTGATGGTCAATGGGGGGCAGGGCTTCGCGGGTTCCGCCGGTGTCGTCGACCTCGGCGAGCAGCCGTTCGAATCGGTGCGGGCCGTGCCCACCCGGGGGTATGTCGTCAATACCGTTCGTAGTGATACGCTCAACGCCGAGATCGGAGACTGGTACAGCTACTCCTACTTCACGCACCTGCTAACCCCCCGAGCGCGAACCTTTGCCGTTCGAACGGCCGACGGGCGCTTCGCCAAGCTCCAATTCGTCGGCTATTACTGCCCGGGCGCGACCCCGGGCTGCGTCACCTTCCGCTACGTGTTCCAGGGCGCCGGCGGGCCGGACCTGAGCACCTGATCGGACCGGACTCCCCGCTCCGCCTAATCGGTCGCCTGATCGGCGTCATCGACGTTCACTGAAAGCTCCATCTCCTCGAGACGCCTGTACAACGTTCGCCGACTGATCCCCAGCAGCTTCGACGCCTGCCGTTTGTTGCCCTCGACCCGCCCCAGAACGTACCGGATGTACTGTGCCTCGAGCTCGGCTGCCGTGGGCAGAGCCGTTCCGCCCAGCAACGACTCCAGCGGCCCCCAGTCACCGGCCGTCACCTTACCATCCTTTCGGATCCGTCCCGGCAGGTCCTCGACCCGGATCGTGGACCCACTGCAGAATGCGACCGCCCGCTCGATCGCACTCTGTAGCTCCCGCACGTTGCCCGGGAACCCGTACCGCTTCAGTCGTTCGACGGCCCGAGGTGATAGTCCGCCGATTTCGCGATCCATCTGACCGGCGTAGAGCTTGAGGAATCGTGCGGTGAGGAGCTCGAGATCGTCCACCCTCTCCCGCAGCGGGGGAACGCGGAGCAGGAAGGTTTCGAGCCGGAAATAGAGGTCCTCACGGAAGCTGCCGTCCTCCACCGCTCGCTCCATGTTCCGATTGGTCGCCGTCACGATCCGGACGTCGACGCGCCGCTCGCGATTGGCACCGACCGGCCGCACCATCCCGTCCTGAAGGACCCGCAGCAGCTTCGCCTGCAGTGCGGCCGGCATCTCACCGATTTCATCCAGGAAGATGGTTCCGCCGTCTGCCTCTTCGAACAGCCCCTTCCGCGCACGCGTCGCTCCCGTGAAGGCGCCGCTCTCGTGGCCGAAGATCTCGCTCTCCAGGAGCTCGCCGGGAATCCCCGCCGCATTCACCGCGACGAACGGCCGCCTGCTCCGGGCGCTCTCGCGGTGGATCGCCCGCGCCACCATCTCCTTGCCGACTCCGCTCTCCCCGACGATCAGCGCCGGTCCCTTCGCCCGGGCGACGCTACGGACCTGGTCGAACAGCGCCCGCATCGGCTTGCTCCTGCCGATCATACCGTGGAACGAGTCCGAGCCTAGAAGCTCGTGGTACTGCTGAACCTCGAGCCGCAGGCGTCGGTTCTCGAGCAACCGGCCGACGCGCATCATCAGATGATCCAGATCCAGCGGCTTCACCAGGAAATCGTCGGCCCCCAGCTTCAGGCATTCCACCGCCTGGTTCACGGTGCCGAACGCGGTCACGACCAGGAATGCCGGCCGTGGACGCAGTGACTGCGAAAATGCCAGCAGGGCCTTGCCGTTCGCGCCGGGAAGTCGCAGATCCGAGATGATGAGGTCCGGTACGAGCCGACTCAGTAGGCGCTCAGCCTCTTCGGCCGAGTTCGCCGTTTCCACCGTATAGCCTGCTTCGGCGACTTCATCTTGCAGCAACGCGCAGAGCGACTCGTCGTCTTCGACGATCAGAACCGTCTCACCGCTGCGCCCGGCCTCGTTGTGAGGGTCAGCCATCTTCACTGACGGCCCTGGAATTCCCATTCCCATCGGGTGCTGGCAGAACGACGCGAAAACGGGCGCCGCCGAGCGGGCTCTCGTCCAGAACGATCCGGCCGCCGTGCTGCTCGATCAGCCCGTGCGCGACCGCGAGCCCCAGCCCCGTCCCCTCACCGACCTTCTTGGTGGTGAAGAAAGGTTCGAAAATCCGCGATCGTGATTGAGGAGGGATTCCGGGGCCGTCATCCTCCACCAGGAAGAACGGCTCGCCCATCTCCGTTCCCCAGCCCAGGCGAATCTCTCCGTCCGGTGCGGCCTGGGCCGAGTTGCGAAGCAGATTCGTCAGGACCTGCTCGATCTGCCAGGGATCGACTTCCAGAGCGGGCCCCGGTGGGCTGCCGATCATCTGGATCCGTGCCTCCTCTCCCTGCATCTCCTCCCGCATCGAAGCGACGGCCGCGCGACCAAGCTGCTCCGCCGAAACAAGTCGCCGCTGAAGCCGCGTCTGCCGGCCAAAATCCAGGAGCTGACGGACGATGCTTTCCATCCTCCGCACCTGCCCCCGGATCTCGGTGAGCGTATCGTGGATGGGAGGTGAAAGATCCGGCAGCCGGACCGCCCGCTGCGCCTTTCCCGCAACCACGCTCAGGGGCGCTCCCAGCTCGTGCGCGACACCCGCCGAGAGCTGTCCCACCGCCGCGAGCTTCTCCGACAGAGCGAGGCGTTCCTCGAGAGTACGCTGGTGCTCCCGCTGGTCTTCCAGTGCCGCCTCTGTCTCGTCAATGCTGTCGAGCATCGAGTTCAGCGTCTCCGCCAGCGCGGCCAAATCCGCCGGGCCCTCTACCTCAGCTCGATGCGTCCGATCCCCGCCGCGTACGTGATCCATGCTGCCCGATAGCCGCGACATCGGCCGCCCGATCGCCGCATGGTGCGCGTACAACACCAGCCCGACCACCAGCCCGAGCGCCAGCAACAGTCCTCCCCCAGCCCCTGCCTGGAGCGTCCTTACCTCTGCCTCGATATCGCTCCGCCTCCGCGTTACCTCCAGCAGCCCGATGATCTGCCCGCCAGCGTCCGTCAAGGGAACGAAGTACGAATACACACGACGACCGGCCACTTCCCCGTACTCCCCGCGGCGTGAACCCTCCGCCGCAATCTCGCTTAAACGCCCACGGTTCTGCTCCACTTCCTCCGCCCCGGAAGCCGCGATCCGACTCCCGGCCGCATCGTAGACCGACGTCCCGTAAACCCGGTTCGTCCGGAACACCGACGCGACGATCTGGTCGATGCTCCCCTGTCTGTCACGCTCGAGTGCATGCTCCAGCGGCAGCCGAACCGCCCGCGCAACCAGCTCCACCTCCTTCTCGAGCCGACTCTGCGCCCAGTCCTCGAACAACTTCAAGCCCGAGTAGCCCAGCAGCCCCAGGAGCACCACCAGCGGCCCCAGCACGGCCAGAAGTAGGGTGCTCCGAACGCTGTAGCGGCCGGCCTTACTCGCCGGCGACGACCGTGATCTAAATGGATACATGTGTCACAATGTTACAAGATCCGGGCTTTTGTGCAACCCCTCACAGCGGCCTTTGGGGCGTGCTCGTATTGAGGGGGTTCCCTCGACAACCCGCGTGAACACTGTGATATGTCAGCACATCGATACGCCTGGAAAAGGGATTGGCGAATGTGGAACGCCCCGTGCCTCGAAGGGGCCACCACGCACGGGGCGTTCACATTTTCGCCTCGGCCTGCCATCCGGGGTGTTCCGCTGCGAAGGAACCGGCCCACGGAGTGGCGCGCGAGGCAGGGAGTCGCCCTGCCGGCGATCGAGTTACCCGTCATTTCAACGAGGAGCTGTAGATGCACACTCGAATCACTCGAATTCTCGTCCTTTCGGCCGTTGTTACGCTGTTGACCTTTGCAGGGGCGCCGGAGGCGATTGCGCAGGAGGCCGCACCACCGCCGACATCCGGATCGGTGGAATTGACGAACACAGAGCTGGAAGATTTCGCAGAGGCGTACGTCGAGGTACAGGAGATCGGGATGGCGCATCAGGAGGCACTCGCCGCCGCGGCCTCGGCAGAGGAAGCGCAGGCGCTCCAGGCGCAGGCTTCCGAAGAAATGGCGGCGGCCGTTCAGTCACACGGTGTGACGCCCGAGGAGTATACGGAAGTGGTGAACGCGCTGAATCAGGACGAGGAGCTGCTGCTGCGCTTCTCCATCATCCTAGAGGAACTGGGGTATTCAGAGGACGGGAGATAGAGACCGCGCCATGCGGAGCATTTCGGCAGCCGTAATGTGATGAAGCCGGAATGTGTGTGCGGCCGGAGGGGAGCGGATTCCCCCTCCGGCCGTCGGCGTTGTTGCCATCATTGGCTTGCGAACACCTCGGCGTCGTGACTGTGTCGTTAGACCTGTGCCCTGATCTTCTGCACGACCCAGATCGCAAAGAGAATGAGCGCCCCGATCCACAGAAGGTGGAGCGCCGCTCCGAGAACCCACCCCACCACCTCCGCCACCGCCCACAAAGCGATCAGCAGGATCGCCACTATGATTAGCCAGTTCATTCGCTACCTCCAGTTGAAGTTCAGAGGCGGATTTCAAGCACGAAGCGTTCCCGCCGGTAACCGAGCACCGGCCTCCGCCATTCCGCGCTACCGAACGCCAGTGAGATCCGTCGCCCTTGACCGTTCGGCCATCCCGGGTGAAAGATGATGCGTCAACCCTGCCCAGCACTCCTCTTCTTCATCGGGGGTCGTCTTCCATGATGCCATCACCTCGCACCGCCGTCTCGGTCGGGCTTCTGATCGCCTTCGCCACCGCCGTGGAAGCGCAGCAGCCTCAGCAGTGGCCAGCCGAGCCCTACCGCGCCACGGGAGACTCGTGGGGTACGCTTCCCAATGGCATGGAGTGGGGTGCCACCAGCACGATCGACGTCGCGCCCGACGGGCAAACGATCTGGGTCGCCGAAAGATGCGGCGCGAACGACTGCCGCGGCGTCTCCGATCGCCCCACCATCTTCCACATGGACTTCGACGGAAACGTTCTCCATGCTTTCGGCGAGGGACTCGTCAACTGGCCCCACGGCTTCGATGTGGACCACGAGGGCAACGTCTGGGTGACCGACGGACGAGACGACCGCGCCCTTTCCGCCGCCGAGGGCACGGCTACGACCGCCGCCACCGTGACCGGCCACCAGGTCCTCAAGTTCAGCCCGACCGGCGAGCTCCTCCTGACACTCGGCGATCCGGGGGGCGGCACCCGCCCCTCCAGCTACTTCTGGCAGCCCAATGACGTCCAGGTCGCTCCAAACGGTGACATCTTCGTCGCCGAAGGCCATTCCTCCGCGGACGGATCTACCGCGCGCGTCCTGAAGTTCGACGGCGAAGGCGAGTTCATCACCGCTTGGGGCGAGCTCGGCACCGCCGACGGCCAGTTCGACCAGCCGCACGCGCTCGAAATGGATTCGCAGGGCCGCCTCTTCGTCGCCGACCGCGGGAACAGCCGCATCCAGATCTTCACCCAGGACGGCGAACACCTCGCCACCTGGACGCAGTTCGGTCGTCCGAGCGGCCTTTTCATCGACGAGAACGACATCCTCTACGCGACCGACTCCGAGTCCAATACCCGCCGCAATCCGGGCTGGCGACGCGGGGTCTACATCGGCAGCGTTCGCGACGGTTGGGTCAGCGAATTCATCTCCGACCCCGAGCCTGATCCGGATGACTCCGGCACCAGCGGCGGAGAAGGTGTCGCCGTCGACGCGACCGGCGCCGTCTACACCGCCGAGGTCGGACCGCGCCGCGTGAGGAAGTTCGTCAGGTAGCACGGCCGGCGCAGGCTCGGAAAGCCATTTCCCGGCCCGACGCCCCGTTCCTTGACAATACGCCCCGGGGGTATATATTGCCGATACCCCCGGGGCGTATTGTTTCGTTCGGGTCTCGACGGGGGTTCACGCCTTGCCTGTGGGAGGGGGTATGACACCGACGGAGATGCTGGTAATACTGGTGGCGATCGCGGCGATCGTTTGGGTGAACTGGTACTTCTTCGTGGCCGGTGGAGCGGAAGCCGCGGCTTCTTTTTCGAGTGGGGTTCAGGAGGTCACGATAAGGGTGCAGGGTGGCTACGAACCTTCGCGCGTGCTGGTGCGGCGAGGCAAGCCGGTGCGGCTGATCTTCGATCGTCAGGAGACGTCTGGGTGTTCCGAGGAGGTTGTTATTCCGGACTTCGGCGTCCGGCGATTCCTTGCCCCGTACGAGCGGACGGCGATCGAGGTCACTCCCGAAGAGGCGGGCACGTATGAGTTCACCTGCGGCATGAGCATGTTGCGAGGCCGTCTAGTGGTGGAGGAATAGAGAGATGAAGACCAGAACTGAAGGCGCGGCGGCCTCCGGGGCTGACGCGGCGGTTGTGGCGAATGGGCGAGCGGACCGCCAGGTGAAGGTGACGATACCCGTGAGGGGGATGACGTGCGCCGCCTGCAGTTCTCGCGTCCAGCGTGCCCTCACCAGGACTCCCGGTGTCGGCGAGGCGGCGGTGAACCTGATGATGGGGAGCGCCGTCGTCACCTATGACGAGGGTGCGGTACAGCCGAACCAGTTGGTGTCGATCATCCAGGACACGGGCTACGAGGCCGGGCTGCCCCGGGTGGAGCAGAGTGCTTTCGAGGAGCAGGAGTCGCAGGACCGGACGCAGGAGGAGGAGTTCCGGTCATTCCGACGCAAGGCGATCATCAGTCTGATCGCGGCGGCCATCGGGATGATCATCTCCATGCCGGTCATGAGCGCGAGCGCCGCGGCCGGTCATGCGCTCGCCGGAGAGGGGCGGCCCGCCGATCCTTTCCTGACCTGGACGCACGGTGTGATCGACCCCTGGGTGCAGGGTCTGGTCCCGTGGCTGTACGGGATCGATCCGCAGATTCTCGTTTACCTCCTGCTGGCTCTCACGGTGCTCGTCATGAGCTGGGCGGGGCGGCATTTCTATACCCGCGCATGGGCTGCGTTCCGGCATCATGCGGCGGACATGAACACACTCGTGGCCCTGGGGACGGGTGCCGCCTTTCTGTTCTCGCTGATCGCGACCTTCTTTCCGGAGGTCTTCGTCAGCAGGGGTCTCAATCCCGACGTCTACTACGAGGCGGTCCTCTTCATTATCGGGCTGATCCTGGTCGGCAACATGTTCGAGGCACGCGCCAAGCGTCAGACCTCGCGGGCGTTGCGCAAGCTGATGGACCTGCGGCCGAGTATCGCCCGCGTCATTCGTAGCGACGTGGAGATGGACCTGCCGGTCGAGGAAGTCGTGGCGGACGACGTCGTCGTAGTGCGGCCTGGAGAGCGGATCCCGGTCGACGGCGAGGTGGTGTCAGGATCGTCCGCCGTGGACGAGTCGATGTTGACCGGCGAGAGTCTACCGGTCGAGAAGGGAGCGGGCGACCGGGTGATCGGCGGCACGATCAACCGCACGGGTGCTTTCCGCTACCGGGCGACCAATCTGGGCGCCGATAGCATGCTCGCGCAGATCGTGAAGCTCATGCGGGATGCACAGGGTTCGCGAGCCCCGATCCAGCGTCTCGTCGATCGGGTGACGGGAGTCTTCGTGCCGGTGGTGATCTCCCTCGCCATCGCGACCTTCGCGGTCTGGTTCGTCGCGGCTGAGAGCGCGCCGCTCGTGCGGGCGTTCGCGGCGTCCATCGCCGTGCTGATCATCGCATGTCCCTGTGCGATGGGGCTCGCGGTCCCGACCGCGGTCATGGTGGCGACGGGGAAGGGGGCGGAAGCCGGCATTCTGATCAAGGGCGGTGAAGCGCTTCAGCGGGCTCGTGATGTCCAGATCGTCGTGCTCGACAAGACCGGTACGGTAACCGAGGGCCGACCGGCGCTGACCGACGTGCTGCCCGACCCGAACGCCGGGCTTACGGCCGAACGCCTGCTCGCCCTGGTCGCATCCCTCGAGGCCTGGTCCGAGCACCCACTGGCGGAGGCGATCGTTCGCCACGCCGACGAACTGGAATTGCCGCGGCTGCCTGTCGAAGATTTCGAATCGCGAACCGGGATGGGGGCGGTCGGGGTGGTCGATGGGGCCGCGCTCGCCGTCGGCAACGATCGCTTGATGGGCGATTACGCCATCGACGTCACTCCGCTCCAGGACGAGGTGACGCGCCTTTCCGAGCGCGGCCGCACGGCGATGTACGTCGCCGCCGACGGACGCCTGGCGGGCGTGCTCGCGGTGGCGGACCCGGTCAAGGAGACCTCGCGAGAGGCGATCCGGCGACTGCATGCGATGGGTCTGGACGTGGTAATGCTCACGGGCGACAACCGTAGAACTGCCGAGGCCGTCGCGCGAGAGGCGGGGATCGACCGTGTGGTAGCTGAGGTCCTCCCTGAAGGAAAGGTCGCGGAGATCCGTCGCTTGCAGTCGGAGGGCCGTGTGGTCGCCATGGTCGGCGACGGGATCAACGATGCACCGGCCCTGTCGCAGGCAGACGTGGGCATCGCCCTCGGTACCGGGACCGATATCGCCGCCGAGGCCGGCGACGTGGTTCTCATGCGCGGCGATCTGACAGGCGTCGCCTCCGCGATACGACTATCGCGCCGCACGTTGGGAACGATGAAGCAGAACCTCTTCTGGGCCTTCGTCTACAACACGCTGGGAATTCCGATCGCGGCCGGCGTCCTCTACCCGGCCTTCGGCATTCTGCTCAGCCCGGTCCTGGCCAGCGCCGCGATGGCGTTCAGCTCGGTCAGCGTGGTGACCAACAGCCTGCGGCTCCGAACCGTCCGCTTGAGCTGAGGTTCGGAAATCGGGAGCAGGCACGCCCCGCCGCGAACAGAGTCCCTGATGCACCCGTACCGGACGTGTCCTGAAGAATGGATCGAGAGGATCTGATGAGAACGGAAGATGAACAGGTGGAGCGAGGCACGGCGGGCATCCCTCAACACGAGGGCGATGCGGGCGAAGATGAACACTGCGAGCGGCTCGCCGTCGGGGTCGATCCCGACGTCAAGGATCGTAATCTCAAGCGCCTGCGGCGCATCGAGGGCCAGGTCCGCGGTCTGCACCGGATGGTCGACGAGGAGCGCTACTGCGCCGACGTCCTGACGCAGATCTCATCCGTGCACCAGGCGTTGCGGAGCGTCGGCCGCGAGCTGGTCCGCAATCACCTCAAACATTGCGGAGCGACCGCGATACGGAGCGGCGGGGAGGACGCCGAGCAGATGTATGACGAGGTGGTCGACATGATGTTCAAGCACATCCGGTGAGCTGCTCCGGTCGCACCTCCTGCGGGCTTCGGGAACCTACCAGTCAGCGCCCCCTATTGCGATCACCGGCGGCCACACCAGCGTATCCTGCCGCTCGGAGTAGTGGAGAAGCGGTGGACCGTCAGGAAGGGAGATCCGGTGAGCGGAGGCGACGGAGTTGGTCTCGACGATGGCTTCGGCTCGCTGGAGCGGCCACGGCCGGTGATGGATCTCCCCCCGCAGTATCGTTCCATTCCGTAGTACGCTGTAGAGGGCGTAGCGCTCCGACAGGAAGTGCTCGAGCGATCCCGCTTCCGCCTGGAATACGTCGCCTTCCGGTCGATAGCGCGCCATGAACTCTGCCCCCGTCGCATCCTGCCTTCGACTACGGTATCGAACCCACCCGTCGGTGCCCGCTTCGACATGCATATCGGCCGTGTAGTAGGGCAGGCGATAGCCGATCCGCGCGCCCAGAACAGCCAGCCGACTGCCGGCGTCGAGGCTGAAGAAGTGAATCCCCGGCTTGCCTTTGAACCGGACGTAGGTCCGCAGGTTCATCTCCGGGAATTCGGAGAGTCCAGGGACCGGCGGAAGGAAACGGGCGTGCAGGCCGGTGAGTCGAAACGGGGTCAGGCCCACCCAGGCGCTTCCCTCGAATTCCTCCAGCACCAGTTCCCGCGGTACGAGCGGACGCAGGGCGTCGGCGGGCACCGGCCAGTGGGCGAACAGCAGCTGCCGCCAGCTCTGGAACATGACCCACGGCGCCCGCGGTAGTGGCCAGGGCCGGTGAGACGTAGTCTCAAGGATTTCGTGAGACATCTGGGTCGATGATGGGGTGTCGCATCACGCGCCCGGTCGGGCGCCGCGAAGGGCGTTGCCTACTCGTCCCCTGGCGGCTCGTTGCCGTCCGTGAGGGTGAGCGCGACGCGAGCGATGCGCCGTCCGTCCATCGAGATCACTCGCAATCTGCCGCCGGGAAACGCGACTTCGTCGCCGGCCTGCGCGATCCGCCCGAGCGCACCGAAAACGAAGCCGCCGACGGTGTCGAATACATCCTCTGGTAGTTCGAGATCGTAGCGATCGTTGACGTCGGACAGCGGCACCCCACCAGAGATCCGGGTCTCGCCGCTCGCCTCTTCCTCGAATGGCAGCGGCTCGATCTCGTGCTCGTCCTGGATCTCGCCCACGATCTCCTCGATGAGGTCCTCCAGCGTGACCAGACCCGCTGTCCCTCCGAACTCGTCCAGCACGATAGCCATCTTGATTCGCTCCTGCCGCATCTCTCGGATCAGGTCCTCCGCCGACTTCGTCTCCGGTACGAACTGCGGCGGTCGCATGATCTCGCGAAGATTGCGCACCCCTTCCCGCTCTGCCCGCCATAGATCACGCGCCAGTACGATGCCGATCACCCGGTCCAGACTTCCTTCGAAGACCGGCAGCCGCAGATGACCACGGTCCAGCATGATGTCCTCCACTTCGGCGAGCGACGCGTCGGCCGACGTCGCCACCACGGAGGTGCGGGGGGTCATCACGGTGCCGACGCGCACGTCCTCGAGATTCATGACGTTGCTCACCACCTGCCATTCGTCCTCGTCGATGGTTCCCTCCCGGCGCCCGATCTCCGCCATGACCTCCAGCTCCGATCGACTGACGGTGACCGTCGTCCCCCCGCCGCGCGTCAGCAATCGATTGAATATGGCGAGCGGCACCAGCACCGGCTTCATCACCACGATCATCACCCGCAGGGTATGCGCGGTGAAGCTGGCGAGCCGCTTCCAGTACGTCGCGCCGAGCGTTTTGGGGATGATCTCCGAGAACAGTAGGATGGCCAGGGTCAGCAGTGCGGAGAAGAGGGCGACCCAGCGGCTGCCGAAGACCTGAAGGGCGACCGCGCCACCCATGGAAGCGCCGACGGTGTGTGCGATGGTATTGAGCGTCAGAATGGCGGCGATCGGCTCTTCGATGTTCGTGCGCATCCGGCCGAGCATCACGCCGACGGGGTCTCCGCGCTCCTGGAGTACGGCGATGTGTGAATGCGTGATCGAGAGCAGTACGGCTTCGAGCACCGAGCACAGAAAGGAAATCGCCAGCGCGAAGCCGACGACCAGAAAGAGAGTCGTCATCGTTGCCTGCGGCGGAGCTCGTGCAGCGCCGGACTGCCGCTGAAGAGTCGGCCTGAGCGGCTGAATACACCAGCGGCAGGGGCGCGGTACGTTGCGCGAATCGCGGCTTCGCTTCTAGCTCCGGACCCGTGGCCCCACCCGACAAGGCTGGGCGCGGAGCACATCGGCCGTCTGGCCGGAGGTCGGAGCGAGCAGGACGGAGGTTTCTCGCTCACGGATCGAATATAACCTCGTTGGTAGACACCCTCAATCGGAGCACCCCGCACCCCGGGGAGCATGCGCTTGCTGGATGCGCCGGCAAACAGACACCGGCAAACAGGCCCCTCCTTGACAAGGGAGCAACGGAACCTATAGCATTCCGTGACTGCGATGTCGTGATAGCAGATTCATACGGTCCAGCGCAAACCAGATCCAGAAGTCGTGATTCACCCACGTAACCGCTCCTGTCGTTGTTGTGCGATGTCCGCCTGTCCCATGTGCCGGGACGGGGGGTGGAGCTTGTGCGCGGGTATACAGGGCGGTGAGATGTAACGCCTGATTCCAAGCTGGCTCTTCCACCCGGTCCGTCGGTATGCGGATCGGGCTTTTTTTGTGCCGTTTTCCAGGAAAATGCTTCCGGAAAGCGGGTTTTTACACCGACTTCGACACACTTGAGTGAATGGCATGAGCACCATCATCGACGATATAGCCCTGAGCGAGGTCGAGAGGACGAAGCTGGAGAGCGGCGGCCTGCGCGGCTCTCTGCCCGACGAGCTGGAGAACGCAGTCAATCACCTTTCGGAGGACGCCAAGCAGCTTCTGAAATTCCACGGGTCTTACCAGCAGGAGGATCGTGATCAGCGCCGGGAGCGGAAGCGTGCGGGGCTCGAGCCGGCCTATAGTTTCATGATCCGCAGTAAGCTTCCCGGCGGTGTCGTCACGCCGGAGCAGTACATCCTCCACGACGACCTCGCGGACCGCTACGGTGACGGAACCCTACGCGTGACGACGCGCCAGGGATTTCAGCTCTACGGGGTGCTCAAAGGAGATCTTCGCTCGAGCATCCACGATCTGAACGAGGCGCTGGTTACGACCTTCGGCGCCTGTGGCGACGTCGTCCGCAACGTCTGCACCTGCCCGGCTCCATTGCCCGGCGGGCTGCGTCAGGAAGTGATCGAGCTCGCACGGAGCGTCACGGACGAAACCCTGCCGCGTTCGACCGCCTACCACGATATCTGGGTCGAGGGCACCAAGGTGACGAGCGCAGTGGAAGCCGAGCCGGACCCGCTCTATGGTGAGCGATATCTCCCCCGGAAATTCAAGATCGCTTTCGCTTTCCCCGAGGATAACTGCACGGACGTCCACTCCAACGATCTCGGCTTCGTGGCGATTCAGCGCGACGGCCGTATCGAAGGCTTCAATGTGCTGGTCGGCGGCGGGATGGGCCAGACGCATGGCAAATCGGAGACGTTCCCACGTCTGGCCGATCCGCTGGGCTACGTCGAGTCCGGTGAAGTCATCGAAGTGGCGAAAGCGGTGATCGCCGTCCAGAGGGATCACGGCAATCGCGAGAATCGCAAGCGAGCGCGGCTGAAATATCTCATCGACGAGCGAGGTGTCGAATGGTTCCGTGGCGCGGTGGAAGCGCAGCTCGGACGGCCGGTCGAGCCATCGGCTGCCGTCGAGGTCTCGGGCATCGAGGACCACCTCGGCTGGCATCGGCAGGATGACGGCCGGTTCTTTCTCGGGGTCTGGGTGGAGAACGGTCGTATCAAGGACTCCGGGACGCTCAGATTGCGAACCGCTCTGCGTACGCTCGTCGATCGCTTTCGGCCCGACGTGCACCTGACGCTACAGCATAACGTCATTCTCGCGAACGTTCCCCCGGAGCACCGGCCGGAGGTCGACCGCATTCTCCTCGAGCACGGTGTCGTTCCGCCAGAGCATGTCGCCCTGGCGAGACGCTACGCAATGGCTTGCCCGGCGATGCCCACATGCCCGCTGGCGTTGGCCGAGTCCGAACGCGTACTGCCGGAAGTCATCGACGAGCTCGAGGTCGCGTTGGCACGCCTCGGTCTCAACGGTGAGTCGCTGACGATCAGGATGACAGGGTGCCCCAATGGCTGCGCACGCCCGTACACCGCGGACCTTTCGTTCGTCGGCAGGTCCCTTGGTAAATACGTCGTCTACGTCGGCGGGAACATGGAAGGAACGCGGCTCGGCTCGATCTACGCCGACCTCGTTCCGCTCGACGATCTGGTCGAGACCGTGCGGCCCTTGTTCGAGCGCTTTGGAGCGGAACGGGAGGAGGCTGAGCGCTTCGGTGACTTCTGGGCGCGCATCGGCCTCGAGCCTTTGCCTTCGGCTGCGCGGCTGACCAGGTGAGGCGACTATGATCGGCCACGCCAGGGGCCCCGCTTCGCAGGGGAGCGCCCCCGCCCCCGATGGGCGGCACGCCGCGAGTGCGGCGGCGCTGAACGCGAGACTCGAGGGACGATCGCTGGAAGACGCGCTTGCGACGGCGGCAGAGGCTTTCGACGATGGTCGTCTGGCCGTGCTTTCGGCATTCGGACCGGGAAGTCTCGTTCTCATCCACGCCCTCCATGAGCTGAGCGTCCGGCTCCCGGTCCTGTTCATCGATACGCTGCATCACTTTCCGGAGACCCTGCAGCACGTCGAGCGTGTCCGCGACCGGTACGATCTCGACCTGCGGGTATTCCGCGCCTGCGACAGCCGGGCCGAGTTCGAGAATCACCACGGACCGCGGCTCTGGGAACGCGACCTCGACCGCTACCACCAGATCTCCAAGGTCGAGCCATTCCGCCGCGCCATTGCAGACTTCGACGGATGGATCACCGGGCGTCGACGCGAACAGTCGGATTCGCGCGCCGACCTGCCACTGGCGAGCGGATCTCCACAGATCCGGGTCAACCCGCTCGCCCCGTGGACTCGGGCGGATGTCTGGCGGTTCATCCTCGCGCGCGGAGTTCCGTACAACCCGCTGCACGATTGCGGATATACGAGCATCGGTGATCAGCCGCTTACGTCGCCCGCTGCCGATGACGAGCCGGAGCGGGCGGGCCGTTGGCGCGGCTCGGACCGGAGCGAATGCGGCATTCATCTTCAGTAGAGCATCATGAAAGCAACGATTGTCGGTGGCGAGCAGTCCTCCGAGGGCCGCGACCACCTCGCCAGGGTTTATCTGGTCGGTGCGGGTCCGGGCGACCCGGGGCTCCTCACCCGACGGGCAGCCGGCCTCCTCCGCAGGGCTGACGTCGTCGTCCATGACGCGCTCGTCGGTCGTGCAATTCTGGAGCTCGTCGCGCCGGATGCCGAAGTGATCGACGTCGGAAAACGGTGCGGTGGCCGTCATACCCGGCAGGGATGGATCAACGACCTGCTGATCGAGCGATCCCGGAGCGCAGCCAAGATCGTGGTCCGGCTAAAGGGCGGAGACCCGTTCGTCTTCGGGCGGGGTGGGGAAGAGGCGCTGGCGCTGCACGAGGCGGGCGTTCCCTTTCGCATCGTTCCCGGAATTACCGCGGCGGTCGGCGTAAGCGCATATGCGGGAATTCCCCTGACGCACCGGGGCCTGTCGTCGTCCGTGACCTTCGTGACCGGCCACGAATGCACCGGGAAGCGCACGGACGGTGTTGATTGGGATGCGCTCGGCCGTCTCGATGGTACGCTCGCCATCTATATGGGCGTCGGGGCGCTTGCACGAATCGCGGGACGTCTGGTGGCGGCAGGCCGCTCGCCGTCAACACCGGCCGCCGTGATCGAATGGGGAACGTACGCCAGACAGCGGACGGTGACCGGTCCGCTGGCGCAGATCGCTGCGCTCGCGATGGCGTCGGGAATTGGTGCCCCCGCCCTGGTCGTGGTCGGCGAAGTCGCCGCCCTCCACGAGCGCCTCTCCTGGTTCGATCAGCGCCCGCTCAGCGGCGTCCGGATACTCGTAGGCCGCTCCCGACCCCAGCGCTCTCGCATCGCCGCCGCGCTGTCGCATATGGGGGCCGACGTTCTGGAGCACCCGATCCTTCGTGTCGCGCCCGCTCCGCGACCCGCGAACGTCGACGCGGGTTTTTCGACGCTTTCACGCACCGACTGGGTCGTCTTCACTTCATCCGCCGCGGTTTCACGCTTCTGGGTGGAAGCCGCGGACCGCGGCCTGGACTCCAGATGCCTCGGCGCCGTACGGGTCGCGGCGTTCGGCCAGGCGACTGCCGATGCACTGCGGTCCTGTGGCATCGTCGCGGATGTTCACGTCCGCAACTTCCGACCGGAACGGGCGCTTGCCGAGTTCGCCCGATTCGGGCCCTTGAGCGGAAAGCAGGTCCTGTTTCCGAGGGAGGCTCACCTCGATTCGCCGATCGCGGCGGCGATTCGTGCCGCGGGCGCTCGCGTGGAGGAGCTCGAGATATTTCGAACCGTGGTCGACGAGACGCCTGACCACTTCCACCGGGAAGATGCCCTTCCGCATCCCGACTTCATCGTCCTTCCGTCCTCGTCCTCGGCGCTTGCAATCGCTGATTTGCCAGAGGCCAGCCAGCCTGGCATCCGGGTCGTGGCGATCGGGGAGCGGACCGCCGCGACAGCCAGGTCGCACGGCCTGCGCGTCGATGCCGTTGCGGGTCGTTCAACGGTCGAGGGCATCGTCCGCGTCATCCAGGACCTGGTCGCCGAAGCGGAGCGACCCATTCGTGCGGATACCGCCGCCATGGACGGCGTTCGTCTGGTGCTGGCTTGAAGATGGCAACGCAGCCCCGTCGGCCGACGACCACGCGCCGCGCGGCCTCGCTGATCCTCGTCGGGCACGGTTCACATCTCAGCGCGGACTCGAGCGCACCGGTCTATGCCCACGCCGCCCGGATCCGCGCGCTGGGCGTCTTCGACGAGGTCCTCGAGGCCTTCTGGAAGGAGGAACCCTGCCTTCGGGACGCGATCGACCTGACCGTGGGCGACGACGTCTGGATCGTACCCGTCTTTCTCGCCGAGGGCTATTTTACCCGCCAGGTCGTTCCCCGCGAGCTCGGCCTGGACGGCCCGCTGCTGGCGCCCGGCCGACGCCGCATTCGCTACTGCCCGCCTGTCGGAACCCATCCGGCGATGGCCGACCTGATCCTGGCGCGGGCACGAGCCACAGCCGAGCTTGACCCCGCCGCCCACGAGCGAGCCGCCCTGCTCGTCATCGGGCACGGAACCGACCGCAGCGAAACGTCTGGCGACACGCTCTATGGTCTTGTGGACCAGCTCCGGCGCACGAGCGGCTTCGGTCTAGTCGAATGTGGATTTCTGGACGAAGAGCCCTCGATCGCCAGCGTTCTGGACACGGTCCGGGCAGAACACGTCGTCCTGGTCCCGTTCTTCGTGGCGGAGGGTTGGCACACGAGGTCCACGATACCGCAGGACCTGGGGCTCGAGGGCGCGGTGACGGTTCGCGACGGGATGACCCTCTGGTACACGCCTCCTGTCGGCACCATGGACGAGATCTCGGCTACGATACTTGCGATCTGTTCGGACAATGGCGCAGTGCTCGGGCCCCCGAGCCGCGTGGCGGACCGTGAGCCCCAGACGGAGCTGGCCCGTGCCCGTTCATCCTTCCTGGAGCGGCTTGCCATGGCCCCCCCTGACGGTATCGAGTTCCTCCAGCTCCGGATTGAAGTCGACGCCGCCAGAGGCCAGTTCCGGCTGCGGAACGCACGAGATTCGGGCCTTACCGAAGAGTCGCTGATCCGCTACTGCGATCCCGAAGCCGCCCTCGAAGTGGCACGCGCGACCGGATCGGGCGCCTACCGCCCCCTTCGGTTCGCCGCCGACCTTCGGCATGGGTGGATTTTGACCGGCCTGAACGTGGATGGTCTCTGGCGAGCACTGGACCTGCTCTATCCCGGTGCCGTCCTACACTGGTCTCGGATGCTGCAGGACCGGATCGAGACCGTGCCCTTCACCCGGTGGGCCGCGCGCCAGACGGGGATCTATTCCGGCGTTCGCGATCTGCCGCTGGATCGGCTGTCCACCGTCGTCCGGTCCTGCTGCGAACGCCGGGAATGCCTGCGCACACGTAGCTGGGAGGCTGAGGAGCTGAAGAATACGGGAAATGCGGTGAACCGGGTGCCCTGCGTCGAACCCTGTACCCTCTTCGCAGGCGCCGCACGTGAGCTTCTCGATTCCAATGATGCTTGCCACAGCCGCCCGGCGTCATCAGCTTGATCCAGGTGCGTCGCTCACCGCGTACGGCCGTTCGCTCCTTCCAACTTCCGCACGAGAGACCAATGATCGCACTGATCGCGCGCGGCAGCGCCATCCTGCTCTGCGCCACCACATTCACGCTGATCCCACGCCCCTCCGCAGCGCAGGGGGCCAACCTGGACGCCCTTCTGGAAGAGGTCACCGCCCACGTCGAGGGGAACCGCAAGCTGACGCAGGTCATGGTCGACAAGATCTTCAGCTTCTCGGAGCTCGCCTTCCACGAGGTCGAGACCTCGCGATACCTGGTCGAGATGCTTCGGGAGAACGGCTTCGAAGTCGAGGAAGGGATCTCCGGAATGCCGACCGCTTGGGTCGCGCGGTGGGGCTCCGGCGAGCCCGTGATCGCTTTCGGAAGTGACATCGACGGCATTCCGAAGGCTAGCCAGAAACCGGGCGTCGCATACCACGACCCGATCGTGGAAGGCGCCCCGGGCCACGGCGAAGGCCACAACTCGGGTCAGGCGGTCAACGTCACGGCGGCGCTCGCGGTGAAGGAGATCATGGAGCGAGAAGGCATTCAGGGGACGCTCGTTCTATGGCCAGGCGTCGCCGAGGAGCTGCTCGGCGCCAAGGCATGGCTCGTCCGAGATGGACTGTTCGACGACGTGGATGCCGTCTTCTTCACCCACGTCAGCAGCAACCTGAGCGTCACCTACGGGCAGGCGAGCGGTACGGGCCTGGTCTCGGTGGAGTTCATCTTCAACGGCGAGTCCGCCCACAGTGCGGGTAGCCCCTGGCGTGGCCGCAGCGCGCTGGACGCCGCGGTCCTCTTGGATGTCGGCTGGAACTTCCGTCGCGAGCACCTCCGGCCCGAGCAACGCTCGCACTCCATCTACTCCGACGGCGGCGACCAGCCCAATGTCGTGCCCTCCCGAGCCGCGATCTGGTACTTCATCCGGGAGCTCGACTACCCGGACATCCGCCGGAACTTCGATACCGCCATCCGCATGGCCGAAGGTGCCGCGCTGATGACGGATACGGAGATGGAGTACCGGATCCTGGGCGCGGCGTGGCCTCGGCACTTCAACAAGCCCATCGCGGAGCTCATGGATCGTCACATCCAGGCCGTGGGTCTGCCCGAATTCACCGAGGACGATCATCGGCTCGCCCGAGCCGTCCAGGACGCGGTCGGCAGCGATCCGGATGGGCTCGCCACCTCACTCAACGAGCTCGAGGCGCCCTCCGGGCCGCGTAGAAGCGGCGGCTCGGATGACATCGGCGACGTCTCGTGGACCGTCCCCACCGTCACGTTGCGCTTCCCCTCCAACGTCCCGGGTCTCCCCGGCCACAACTGGTCGAGCGGCATCGCGATGGCGACGCCCATCGCACACAAGGGCGCCACCGCCGGGGCCAAGGTAATGGCCCGTACCGCTCTGGAGATGTTTCTGAACCCAACCCACGCTGACGAGGCGTGGGCCTATTTCGACGACGTCCAGACACAGGACATGGAGTACGAGTCATTCATCGGACCGGACGACCCCCCCGCCATCTGGCTCAATACGGAGATCATGGACCAGTTCCGGCCGCGCCTCGAGCCGTTCTACTTCGATGAGACGCGATATGATACCTATCTCGAGCAGCTCGGTATCGAGTATCCCACCCTTCAGCCGGCGCCGTAGATCCACCGACTCGCGGCACGGCGACAGCGCCTCACCGATGTCTGCCGGGTCGCTTGATGCACCTGGGGAGGGCGTGACCGCCACCCCCTCCCCATGTTTTCAGCGACCCGTTCCGGCGTTCAGCGGGGCACCGGTAAGGTCGCTGGAGCATCGGAGTTCACCGCACCCATACCTGCTGGCGCCGCGCCCGGGCCGCCGCGGCCGCCGGGACGCTCCCGCCTGAGCGCCGCGACCGCCTCGAGTGCCACCAGAATCGTCGCGCCCAGAATGAGCACGTCCATGAAAACCAGGAAGTAGCTGCTGGAATCCCAGAACTGTCGGAGCTGAATGATGAGCGCCCAGGTCGCCATCACCAGCAGGAAGGTGAGGGGCACCAACGTGTAGCGGATCGGCCGGCCCATCTTGAGCAGCAGAACGCTGATCACCAGGAGCGTGAGGCCGGCGAGGAGCTGATTGGTCGTGCCGAAGAGCGGCCAGATGATCATCCCCCCAGCGCCCGCGGCCCCGCCCGCTCCGAAAGCCAGCGCGATGCACGAGCCCACCGCGATCAGAGTTGCCGCCGTGCGGCCCTTCAGCAGTCCGATGCCGTAGATCTCCCCCCATTCCTGGACGATGTAGCGCTGGAGCCGTACGCCGGTGTCCATGGTGGTCGCCGCAAACAGGACCGCCATCACCGCCAGGAGTGTCTCGGAAAACGCGACTGGTAAACCCAGCCCCAGATTCACGATGCGGGCGCCACCGCGAACGAACGCGTCGGTGCCGCCTGCAGCGAACGAGGTGTAGAACGCGTTCCAATCGGCCACCGACGCGAACCCGGCAGTACAGGCGATGATCGCAGCCAGAGCCAGCGTGCCCTCACCGACCGCACCGAGGTATCCGACGAAACGAACGTCGGTCTCCTTGTTGAGCTGCTTCGACGTGGTGCCCGAGGAGACGAGTCCATGGAAGCCGGAGATCGCGCCGCAGGCGATGGTGACGAAAAGAAGCGGCACGAACGATGGCGCGCCGAGCGCTGAGGCCGCCTCCCCGTTCCAAGCAGGCGCTACGATCGTCGGATTGCCGATGACGACCGCCAGGTAGATGACGCCGAGGGCTACGAACAACTGCAGGCCGTTGATGTAGTCACGCGGCTGGAGGAGGGCCCAGACGGGGAGGACCGATGCGATGCCCGCATACGCGAACAGCGCCAGGACCCAGACCGCCGGCGCCGCCACCCCCGCGACCTCATCCGGCAGAACGACGGGGACGTAATCGCCCGCCCACATCGCGATATACAGAAGGATCAGACCCACGACCGATGGCCCCAATAGCCCGACCCCCCGCCGATATACGAGAAAGCCGATCGTCATTGCGATCGGGATGACGATCCACGCGGAAAGGACGCTCGAGGGGACGCTGATGAAGAGGTTCGCGATCACGATCGCGAACACCGCGTTGACCATCAGGAGCAGCAGGAAGATGACGATCATGAAGACGCTGCGGGCGCGGGGCCCGATCACCGACTCCGTGAGCGCCCCGATCGACTTCGCCTTGTTCCTGGAGCTCGCCCAGAGCGCGCCCGCGTCGTGGACACCCGCGAAGAACACGGTTCCGAAAACGACCCAGAGGAAGGCGGGGAGCCAGCCCCAGATGACCGCGATGGCGGGACCGACGATCGGCGCCGCGCCGGCGACAGAGGTGAAGTGATGGCCCCAGAGCACCATCTTGTTGGTCGGGACGAAGTCCACCCCGTCCTCGAACTCGTGTGCGGGAGTCCGGAAGTCCGGATCGAGCCGGAGGATCTTTTCCGAGATGAACCTGGAGTAGAATCGATACCCGGTGATGAAGCCGAACAACCCGATGACCGCCAGAACGATCGCGCTCATCCGCCAGATCTCCTATCCGCAGCCGACGAGCGGCTCCGGAAGTTCAGGTGTGTCGCGTTACCGGTAGGGGGTAGTGAGACTGCCGCTAGTCCGTGCCTGTCGATCCCCACCGGCTCTTCCTGGAGCGGTCGGTCGGGGAAGGCGCTGGTTCGAGCGTGGTGGAGCGGTCGCGTGGACTGTGGCGATCGGCGCCCAGCACCAGACAGCGGTTCGTAGGCCGGGTTGTTTCAAGGCCGTTGGAAAGCACTTCGTGTGGGAAGCATGAGAGCATCTTCTGGAGCTCTGCTGCTTGTTACCGCGCAGGGGTCTCCTTCGTTCCGCTCCGGTGGGGTCAGCTTGCCCGAACCCGTTTGGGGACCACAGGCGCACGAGCCGAGTCACTCCTGGCGGGGCCCTCCATGGGCAGGCGCCGCTGCTCCATTAATAAGGAATAAGGGTCCGAGCTTCCGGACCCTTGAACCATTCCTTGTGCCTGCCGCTCCCCGCCCCAGGGCGTCGACGGCCGCCTTTACTTGCTTAGCAGGCGGGGTCGGTACAGGCGAAGACACGCACCGTCGAGAACCGCGGCACATCGGAGACTCCCGGACTCGCCTTCAACTCCCACGTGATGCGGTGGCCTGGGAACACCTCGACCGGCTCCGACATATGTCGGCGCTGCGTCTTCACCCCCGCCGATGGTCGCGCCACTAGACGAATCGTGCTGGCCGCTCCTTGCGGGATGCGCACGGTCTCTGCCGACAGGGCTCCCACTCGGCCCAACCGGGTCTCCTGACCCGCGTAAAGCGCATAGATCCGCAGGCTCGACGTCGTACGATTGTCGATTTCGATGTCCGTGCCCAGCGACTCCAGGTCTCCGACTTCCGGACTCGTCGCAACCCCGTTCCCGGCGCAGGCTGCCGGAACGGACGCGAGTAGTACGGCTAGTCCCAGTTTCTTCAGCATGTCGTAAGCTCCTATGTCGTGCAGCGGGACTCGCGCCCATCGCCACGTTTTCGATTTTCCTGTGCGATCGTGAAGGAGCCCGAGCGACCGATCTCTCGACTAGTTGTACCGTGCGCAATCGCGGATCAGTCGCCGTGTTCATGTGTACGAACCAAGGCGTATCGGCTCCGTAAATAGTGGCCCGATCACGACTTATGAATTACGCACGATCGGTGCCGCGATCCCGGCGACCTGAAGCCGGCCCAAAGAGATGGTGGAAAGATTTGAAAAAAGCGGAGAGTAGCCGCTTCTTCGGCCGCTCGCGACTTCCTCCTGAATGGTGGCACGCGAGGCACGGACAGCGCCGAGCGGGGTCTCCAGAATCGTAGCGATGGAGCCGTATGGCGCGGAGTTAGTCCAGTTCCTACATTGACTTAGGCGTCGTGCGAGGTGGCGATCGGGCACATCCATTGCACGTCTCCGCGGACCGAAAAACATTTGCTCATTCACCGACGTCTTATGCCTTCCATGCTTCGAATGCTCGTGCTGGTCATCGCGGCGCTATCCCTCGCCGCGCCTGCCGCGGCACAGGGGTCGCTGAAGCTCGTATTGAACATCCCCGCGATGAAGCTGGTCGTCTATGAAGGGGATGAGCGACTGGCTACCTACCCCATCGCCGTGGGCATGCCGGGTTTCGACACGCCTACGGGGACCTTCGCGATCAGCCACGCAGAGTGGAACCCCTGGTGGCATCCGCCGACGCATCGTGAATGGGCGCGCAACGAGCGGCCGACTCCGCCAGGCCCCCTCAACCCGATGGGCAGGGTGAAGCTCTTCTTCCTCCCACTCTACTTCATTCACGGCACGCCGGAGGGGCAGAGCATCGGAACGCCCGCCTCGCATGGTTGTGTCCGGATGCTCAATGAAGACGTGGTCGAGCTCGCGAGGCTGCTGCACGACCGCGCTGCTCCGCAGGTCACCTCCGACGAGGTCGACCGGATCCTCGCTCGGGCCGGAACGACGCGCCGGGTGAACTTTCAGGACGATATCGAGGTGGTGATCCGTTACGACCCGATCGTGGTCGAGGGGCGGGAAGTGTTCGCCTATCCGGACATCTACGACAGAAACGCCATCCACACCGAGAGCGTTTATCAGGCGTTGCTCGCGGCCGGGTACGACGTGTCGGCGGTCGACCACGAAGCCGTCCGCCAGTTTGTCGAGCGGGCCCGGGACCAGCGGGCACCCGTGGTCGAGCGGCTCGACGAGGCGTTTGGAAGCGCTCTCGTCCTGGCGGGGTCCTGAACCGATGTCGTGAGGAATACGACTTGCCCCCGATCGCGCCCATGTCGCCTATACCCCTCGAGCACGCCGCCCAACCCATCTTAGGTGCTCGCCGCGCCTCTGCGACCAGGCCGTCGGTCGGTCAGGCACTCACCGCGCCGGAGTTGGCTGCCGTCCGCTACTTCGTGGCGAGAGTCCTCGAAGAGATCCGCTCTCCGCTCGTCCAGGCCGCGCTCTTCGGGTCAAAGGCCCGGGGCGAGGCGCGCGCCGATTCGGATGTCGACGTGCTCCTCGTCTTTCGGCATCTCCCACCGGATCGGGAGCCCCATGCCAGCGCGGCGGAGCGGATCGCCATGGAAGTTGCGGCGGAGACCCGCGTGCCCGTGACCGTCTGGAGCGTCTCGCTCGTCGACCTGGACGTCGGCCAGCGAACACCCATGCTGGTGGACGCGCTCGAGGACGCTCTCCCGATCTGGTGCTGGCCGGAGCCGCTACCTTCCGTCGCCTTCACTCCGCCCGACACCGCCCGCTGTGCCGACGCTCTGCTGGCGCGTGTCGCCGAAGGTAGCCGGGACTTCGCCGAGGCTCTGTTCCGGGGCGACCTCTTGGCCGCGCGCCTGCGGGGGCGTGACGACGTGATTCGACTTCTCACGGCGCTTCTGCTGCTCGATGGTACGACCCGGCCGCGCCGGAGCGATGTCGTCGAGGCCTACCGGGTCGTGGATCCCGAGGGCGCTGAGAACCCGCCACTCCTCGCCGACATGCTCGCCTGGGCCAGAGCGTCGTTCGGCGCCGACGGCCGGTGCGACGATCTTCCGCCGCCCCCGTCGCCAGGCGGTGAGCGCGGCCTCGCCGAGGTAGTGGATCTGCTTCGCCGCCGCGTGCGCGTGGCGCTCGAGCGACTTTGCCAGGAGGCGGGACTCGCATGAGGGCACCGGACTTGCACCCGCCCTCTGCCACCCCACCGACTCGAACGAACTCTAGTCCGTAGTGCAGCGATGAGGCTCTTCCAACCCGATCCGCGCGAGCGGCGCCTCATGGGCGCCCTGTTCATCATTACCTTTGCGGTCGCGATCCTACTCACCGCGTTCTTCCAAACGCAGGTGGTTCGTGGCGAACAGTTCGCCGTCCGTTCGGAGGAGAACCGGCTTCGGCCGGTCACGATCCCGGCGCCCCGTGGCACCATCACCGACCGGTACGGTGAGATCATCGCCACGAGCATCCCCGGTTTCTCGCTGACGCTCCTTCCCGGCGAGCCGGAAACCGTCGAGCAGACGCTGGTCGACCTCGCTCCCTTCCTCGGCCTCGCCCGTGCCGATATCGATCGCCTCATGGTGGCGCGAAATCGTCGACCGCACGACCTGCTGACCGTCACCGAGGACGCGACCTACGCCCAGGTGGCGGCGATCGAGGAGCGCCGCTCGTCCTTTCCGAACCTGCTGGTCGTCGATCGCCCGAAGCGATTTTATCCCGAAGGTACCGCCGTCGGCCACATCATCGGATACGTCGCCGAGATCAGCCCCGAAGAGCTCCAGCAGCCCGTCTTCAGTGAAGCGGGGTATCGCCAGGGCCGGTGGATCGGCAAGGCGGGGACCGAGCGGCAGTACGAGCTGACGCTCAGTGGAAGCGACGGCGCGAGATTCGTCGAGGTCGACGCGATGGGGCGCATCGTGAATCCCCGCTCGACGGCCGGCATACTCGCGCCGACGCCCGGCAGGGATCTGCAGACGACGCTGGACATCGAGCTACAGCGCTACGTGCAGGAGATCTTCCCGGACACGATGAAGGGTTCCGTGGTCGCGATGGTCCCCTCGACCGGCGAGATCCTCGCCATGTATTCCAACCCTCCCTTTGATCCCAACGATTTCGTTGGCGGCATTTCAGGGCCGCTGTGGACTGCTCTGAATCAGGACTCTGAGCTCCCGCTCCTCGATCGATCGATTGTCGCGACCTATCCGCCGGCATCGACATTCAAGCTCCTCACGGCGGCGGCGGGGGTCGAGGGTGGCCTGGTCGACGCGGGTAGCACGATGCCGATCGCGTGCACGGGGGGGATGGCTTACGCCGGTCGCTATGCACGCTGCTGGTACGCGGCCGGGCACGGGCGGCTGAACCTGGCTTCGGCACTCGAGAAATCGTGTAACGTCTACTTTTATCAACTGGGAATTCAGTTGGGGCTGAGCAACATGATCAGCTACGGAACGCGCGTCGGCTTCGGCAGCCCCACGGGCATCGATCTCCCTGCCGAGCGCGTCGGAACGTTCCCGGAGGGCGCCGAATGGTGGCGTGAAAACCTCGGCTACGCGCCACAGCCCTC
This sequence comes from Gemmatimonadota bacterium, assembly GCA_040905505.1. Classification (GTDB taxonomy): domain Bacteria; phylum Gemmatimonadota; class Gemmatimonadetes; order Longimicrobiales; family Longimicrobiaceae; genus WHSP01. The sequence continues at coordinate 48,115 of JBBDRL010000109.1, forward strand.
GGAAGTCATGAGCCTCGCGATCGGGCAGGGGCCGAACGATCTCACCATGCTCCGGCTCGCCCACTTCTACTCGGCGGTCGCGGGCAACGGTACCGCGCCAGAGCCATACCTGGTGGTGACGGACGATGCCGGTGAAGGCCCCGGTGCGGTCGATCTGGGATTGAGCCAGGAAGGCCTCGACGCCCTCTGGAGCGGATTGGCGCTGGTCATTCAGCCGGGCGGTACCGCCTGGCTCTCGGCCCTGGCGGACTGGCAGATCTACGGCAAGACCGGTACGGCGCAGAACCCTCATGGCCCTGACCACGGGCTCTTCGTCGGCTTCTCCGGCGCGCCCGGGGGGCACCCCGAGATCGTTGTCGCGGCCATCATCGAGCACGGGCTCCACGGCAGCGACGTGTCGCCGCTCGTCGCAAAAGTGATCAACAACTATCTCAGCCGGAAGCACGGCGTGCCGTTCGACCCCCAGCCGACATTGATCGAGCGGTACGAATCGGGCCGAACGATGTGGGGAACGACCGACGAGTATCCCTCGCCGCTGGTGCCGAAGCCCCGAGAAGCACCGATCGAGGCCGAAGCGCAGCCGCGAACGGATTGATCGGGCGGCCGACCGTCTGATCTCGGGCGCACGCCGGCCCGCGGCCCGGCGCGGCCGGCGCCGTGTTTTCCTGCTTGAAGCCTCCAGAAGAGGGCTCGAACTTGTCAGAGATCCCGCACGACCTGTCGCGCGACGACCTGCTGCACATCTACCGCTATCTCCGTCTGACACGGTCACTGGAGGAGCGGCTCGTCAACCTTTTTCGACAGACCAAAGTTGTCGGTGGCCTGTTCCGCTCGCTCGGGCAGGAGGGGGAATCGGTCGCGTCGGCCTATGCGCTGAACCGCCGCACCGATGGCACCGGCGACGTACTGTCACCTCTCATCCGCAATCTCGGGTCGATGCTGGTGATGGGCGCCGAGCCCGTCGAAGTGCTGCGACAGTACATGGCGAAGGGTGATTCACCGACGCGGGGTAAGGAACTGAACATCCATTTCGCCGACTACCAGCGCGGGTTCATCGGCCAGATCTCTCCGCTCGGTGACCTGGTCCCCGTGATGGCGGGCGTCACGCTGACCTTCAAGCAGCGAGGCCAGCGACGGGTCGGGATGGTCTACGTCGGCGATGGCGCGACCTCGACGGGAGCCTTCCACGAAGGAATCAATTTCGCCGCCGTTCAGCGCTGCCCCCTGGTCGTGATCGCCGAGAACAACGGCTACGCGTACTCCACACCCGTCTCACGCCAGACGGCCGCCGCCACACTCGCCGATAAGGCCAGCGGCTACGGCGTCCACGGTGAACAGGTCGATGGTAACGACGTGTTCGCAGTCTACGCAGCTTCCCGCCGCGCGGTCGACCGGGCTCGGGAAGGGCAGGGCACGTCGCTCATCGAGGTCCTTACCTATCGGCGGAAGGGACACGCGGAGCACGATGCTCAGCCGTACCAGCCTCGCGAGGAGATCGATCACTGGGCTGCGACCAACGACCCGCTGGATCGGTATGTCGCAAGGCTTTCGGAGGAAGGGTGGATCGCTACGGACGAGCTGTCAGTCGTCGATCAGGAGATCGAAGCATTATTGGACGACGCCGTTTCCCTGGCGGAAGCGTCACCGCTTCCAGAGCCGCGCGGCGCTCTCGAGGACGTCTACGCTGGCACGCGAGCCACACCGCTGTGGACGCGTCAGGATCCGGCCGCCCCGGGCCTGGGCTGAGTCCATGAACCCCTCGATGCTCCAGAAGCCCGAACACGTCCGCCTGACGGAGACCGGGCAGCCCGTCACGTTTCTCGAAGCCATCCGCGAGGCGATCTGGGAAGAGATGGAGCGTGACGAGCGCGTCTTCCTTCTCGGGGAGGATATCGGCGCCTTCGGCGGCGCCTTCAAGGTCACGGACGGAATGCTCGCGCGCTTCGGCGAAGCCCGTGTGATCGATACGCCGATCTCGGAGACAGGCTTCACGGGCGCGGCGGCCGGCGCGGCTCACATGGAGATGCGCCCGATCGTCGAGATGCAGTTCATCGACTTCATCGCCTGCGCGTACGACATGATCACCAACTACGTGGCGACCTCCCGTTATCGCGGAACCGGGCCGCAGCCGATGGTGATCCGCGGACCCTCGGGGGGCGGTGTGCGCGGCGGACCCTTCCACTCACAGAATCCTGAAGCGGCGTTCTTCCATACGCCCGGCCTGAAGATCGTCTATCCCGCGACCGCTTACGACGCCAAAGGCCTCATGAAGGCTGCCATTCGCGACGATGACCCCGTCCTCTTCTTCGAACACAAATGGCTCTATCGGCGGCCGCAGCTCCGCGAAGTGCTGCCGGCCGAGGATTACGTCGTCCCACTCGGCGAGGCGCGCATCCACCGCGAGGGGCGCGACCTGACGATCGTCACCTACGCGGCGATGGTGCACAAGAGTCTCGAAGCCGCGCAGCAGCTCGAGGAGGAGGACGGACTCTCCGTCGAAGTCCTGGACCTGCGCACACTGCTGCCGCTCGATGAGCAGGCGGTCGTCGACAGCGTGAAGAAGACGAACCGAGCGCTCGTCGTGCACGAGGACACGCGGACCGGCGGAATCGCGGGCGAGATCGCGATGAGGATCAACGAGAAAGCCTTCGAGTGGCTCGACGCGCCGATCCTTCGCGTGACCGCTCTCGACACGCCTGTGCCATATTCGCCGCCACTGGAAGACTATTTCTTGCCGCAAACCGAAGACATCGTGACGGCAGCGCGCTATCTGGCGGGATATTGAAGGACTGCGCCGATGGCATCTAGCGGCGTGCGGCAGACGCGGCCATCGAAGGCGCCAGAGCGATTGCTGATAGCTGATAGCTGATCACCTCCCCCATCCTTTTGCCCTACAATCATGTCCCCATGGCCCGCATAGAAGTCCCGATGCCCCAGATGGGCGAATCGATCGCCGAAGGCACCGTCTCAGCCTGGTTGAAGCAGATCGGGGATCGGGTGGAGCGCGACGAACCCATCTTGGAGATCTCCACCGACAAGGTGGACGCGGAGATCCCGTCGCCCGTCGCGGGAGTCCTGGTCGAGGTATTGGTCCAGGAGGGGGAAACCGTCGAGGTCGGGACGGCGGTCGCGTTCGTCGAAACCGAGGTGGCGGCTGACGGGGGCGCCGCGGGTGGACCCCCCGAGGAGGCAGCGGAGGGTGCGCAACCTCAGAAGACGGTGGCGGACGTGCCACCGGCAGAAGCGGATGTCCGAGCTGGTGCCTCGGGCGACCCGGCCGGGGGCGCGCGTCCGGTTGCCGGAAGCAGTCCTGAATCGAACGATCGCGGGGGCGCCTCCGCAGCCCCGGAGACAGCCGAAGAACGCCTGCGCCGGCGCTCGACGCCGTTGGTCCGGCGCATCGCCACCGAACATGGGCTCTCACTCGAGGAGATCCCCGGGACCGGGCGGGCGGGCCGGGTCACCAAAGCGGACGTCCTCCAGTACGTCGAGCAGGGTGCGGCGGCCGGAAAGCCTGGAGCGGGCGGTGCCGAGGGCGCGTTCTCGTGGGATGCCTACTACACCAACGTCCGCCATCCCGAAGTCGAGGCTTACTCCGGCGACCGTTCGGAGCCGATGGGCCGGATGACGAGGCTCATCGCCGAGCACATGATCCTGTCCAAGCGGACTTCCGCCCACGTCCATTCGTATTTCGAGGTGGACTACTCGCGCATCGACCAGTTCCGCGCTCAGAACCGGGCGCAGTGGGACGAGCAGGGCGTCAAGGTCACCTACACCGCGTTCATCGCGAAGGCGGTCGCGACTGCGCTTCGCGAACACCCGAAGATCAACGCCTCCATCTCCGGTGAAAAGGTCGTTTACCGGGGTGCGGTCAACATCGGTGTCGCGGTCGCGCTCGATCAGGGGCTGATCGTCCCCGTCGTTCGCGATGCGGACAATCTCTCGCTCGTCGGCCTGGCCCGCGCCGTCTCCGATCTCGCCCTCAGGGCTCGATCCAAGAAGCTCGCACCGGAGGAGGTTCAGGGAGGGACCTTCACCATCACGAATCCGGGGATATTCGGCACGGTGATCGGCTTCCCGATCATCAATCAGCCCCAGGTGGCGATCATGGGGGTCGGCGCCGTCGAGAAGCGTCCGGTCGTCGTCTCCGACGAATTCGGCAATGATGCCATCGTCCCCCGTAAACGCGGCTTCATCTCGCTCGGCTACGACCATCGGCTCGTCAACGGGGCCGACGCAGATCGCTTCCTCGCGCGCGTCAAGGAGATCCTGGAAACTTTTCCCGAAGCCCGATGATGCAGGTCGGAGCCAACCGCGCCCTGGATATTCGCCGTCTCGGCCGCATCGACTACCCTGAGGCCCTCGAGCTCCAGGCCGAGCTGGTTCGGGAGCGCCGCGACGGCGCCATTCCCGACACGCTCCTCCTGCTCGAGCACCCACACGTCATCACGCTCGGGTCCGGTTGGAGTGCGGAGAACATCCTGCTGAGCCCAGAGGAGCTCGAAGAGCGCGGCATTCAGGTGATCGAGACGGGGCGCGGCGGGGACGTGACCTACCACGGCCCGGGGCAGCTCGTCGGGTACCCGATCCTGGACCTCAAGCCAGACCGCTGCGACCTCCATCTGTACCTCCGCAGCCTCGAACATCTGCTGATCGAGGTGCTAGCCGACTTCGGGCTCGAAGCAGGCCGCCTCGAGGGCCTCACCGGCGTCTGGTGCGGCGACCGCAAGATCGCCGCAATCGGGATTCGAGTCTCGTCGGGATGGATCACTTCCCACGGATTCGCCCTCAACGTATCCACCGATCTGTCGTTCTTCGGGACCATCGTGCCCTGCGGGCTCCACGATCATTCCATCAGCTCCCTCTCCCAGGAGCTCGGCCGTGACGTGGCGATGGAGGACGTCGAAACGGTCGTGGCGGCGCGCTTCAGAGAGAGGATGTAGAGCGCGGACCGGCTAAATCCCGACCTAGCCCGGCGGCCCGGGTAGGAAATCCAGATATCTCCCCTTCGCCTCCTGCTCCTCCGCGATCCATTCATCGAAGCCCGACTCGACGAGGCCGCCGCTCGAGATCTGCTCGCGGGCCGCGCGGATGGCCAGGTGGTTAGCGTATTCGTTCTGGGCATGACCCGCATGGCCGCGTACCCAGCGCCAGTTTACCTCGTGTCGAGCCGCGCTCGCGACGAGCTCCTGCCACAGCTCCAGGTTCTCGATCTCGCCCCCTTTCCGCTTCCACCCGCGGCGCTTCCAGTTGTGCACCCAACGGCTCATGCCGTCCACCAGATAGCGGCTATCGCTGGTGAAGATCACCTTGGAAGGGCCCTTCAACGCTGCCAGAGGGATCGCGGCGCTACGCAGCGCCATGCGGTTGTTCGTCGTATCAGGCTCACTCGTCCAGAAGTCGCGGCGAATCCAGCCGAGTCGCTCCGAATGGAATTCCAGGACCCCTGCCGCGCCGCCGGGCCGGGACCGGTCCTGAAACTGATTTCCAAGGCACGATTCGTCTGCATAGATGAAGACGAGAGGAAGCGTCACGGATCACCCCGAGTCGAAATGGATCGATGATATCGGTGAGGACGTACGGCCGCCACTTGACACGCAGAGGGCGCCGGCTAATTTCACCGTCCGCCCAACCCCCCGTCTCGCATGAACTTGAGTGAGGAAGGACCGAACGTGGCACGAGAGGCGATCCTGATGCTGGAAGACGGCCGGAGCTTCCGAGGCGAATCGTACGGAAGCGCCGGTAGCACCTATGGTGAAGTCGTCTTCAATACCTCCATGACGGGATACCAGGAGATTCTGACCGATCCGTCGTACACGGGTCAGATCGTCACCATGACGTACCCGCTGATCGGGAACTACGGCGCGAACGCGGAGGACCAGGAGTCTGAGGGACCCTGCGTCGCCGGTTTCGTGATCCACGAGGCGCCGTCCGTCCATAGTAACTGGCGCGCCACGGAATCGCTGCAGGAGTATCTGGAACGGCATGGCATCGTCGCCATCGCCGGCGTCGACCAGAGGGCGCTCACGCGCCATATCCGCTCCGCCGGGGCCATGCGCGGCGCCATCGCGCCCGCGGGAACGCCGGCGGACCACGAGCGGCTTCTCGAGGAGATCCGGGCTCAGCCTCGAATGGAGGGGCTCGATCTTGCCTGCGGCGTTTCCACCGGCCACAGCTACGTGGTCCCGGCGGTCGGTCCGAAGCGCTTCGACGTCCTGGCCTTCGATTTCGGCGTCAAATCGCACTCTCTCAAGCTGCTGGCGGAGCGTGGATGCGAGGTGACCGTGCTTCCTGCAACGACCCCCACGGCGGACGTCGTCGACCGCGACTTCGACGGCCTGTTCATCTCCAACGGACCCGGCGACCCCCAGGCCGTGGGACATGTACTCGAGACCATCCAATCGCTTGCGGAGCGCGAGACGCCCATCTTCGGCATCTGCCTGGGACATCAGCTCATCGGTCGGGCATTCGGCGGCGCCACCTACAAGCTTCTCTACGGGCATCGCGGCGGGAATCACCCGGTGCGTCGGCTGGACGACGGGACCGTCGAGATCACCGCGCAGAACCATGGATTCGCCGTCCGAGGGGACGCCGACGAGATCCCCGGCGCGCCTGACCTGAGGGCCACGCACATCAATCTCAACGACGGCACCATCGAGGGTCTCGAGCATAGAACGAAGCCGATATTCTCCGTTCAGTACCACCCCGAATCCGCGCCCGGGCCGCACGACTCCCGCTATCTGTTCGATCGCCTGATCGAGAAAATGGAGAGCACTTCAGCGGCGGCGCAGGACGCTTGACTTTTCTCGACCCGGGATTACGTTGCACGGGTAAGCTACAGCACATCAAGTCTTTAGGCGGTTTCGAGGAGGGCTGCGCGCTGGCCCGCCCCCGGAGGCGACCGCCGTCTATCACCCTGCTCGTCCGCGGCTTCACGCGGTGCTCCGGCCCTTTCGCGCCTTCTGTGCTCCCACTCTTCAACTCCCACGGAGGATGTCAATGACAAAGGCGGATCTGGTGCAGCTGGCTTCCGAGACCATCGGACCCGGTATTACCAAAAAGGATTGTGCGATCGTCGTCGATGCGTTCCTCAACTCGATCAAGGACGCCATGGCGGAGCACAAGAATATCGAAATTCGTGGCTTCGGTACCTTCAAGGTCCGGGAACGCAAGAGCCGCCTCGCGAGAAACCCGCGTACGGGCGATCCGGTCGAAGTCCCGCCGCGGGCCGTGCCGGTCTTCAAGCCGTCGAAGGACCTGCGGGCCCTCGTCGAGGAGCGTCCGCTCGGCGTCTGATTAGTCGGCGCCGTTTTTGCACCACAGTCCTCCATTTCCTCGGTTCTATACCGACTTCCATGGAGGCCCGGATGCTCATTCAGGTTGTTCGCACTGATCTCGCTCCAGCGGAAGTCATCCGCCGAGCGCGTGACTTCTTCTCGACCCGCTTCACTCCGTACGGTGCCTTTGCCCAGGAAGAGAGCGAGACCCATATCGTCTTCCGGGTCGAAGCCGGTGAGCTGGTCATTGGTACAGGTACGATCGAAGGCCGCACGGTCGTTCGCGGCTCGACATCGCGAATGCATCACGAGCTTTCCCAGTTTCTCGCCACGCTGGCGCCGGCCGAAGCGATTCGGCAGAACGCCCTCGGACCGGGCGCATCCGGCGCCGGCTGAACGCAGCGTCTTCCCGGCGGAGGTGCGGCGTTCCGCATCGGCTCCAGACGCTGGCGCGAACCCGCGCCGCTGCGAAGGGTAACACTAGCACTCCTGGCATTACCTTTCAGCGCCGTGCCTCTGAGATGCAGATCAAAGCCCTTTTCTTCGCCACCTATCGCGATATTGCAGGGACCGACGAGATGCAGGTGGAGCTCCCTTCCGGAGCTTCCGTCTCGGATCTCGTCACGCATCTGCGTGGCCGCGGCCGGACCTGGGAGGCGCTGCCCGCCCGGCCGGCGGTAGCGGTAAACCTCACCTACGCCCCGCTCGCGACCTCTCTTGCGCCCGGCGACGAGGTCGCCTTCATTCCGCCGGTCAGCGGAGGATGAGCGTGAACCCGCCGGTGTGTCGAATCACCGCCGACCCCATCGACCCGTGCACGCTTCTCGACACCTCCCCCGGTGACGGGGCGGCCCTGCTCTTCGTCGGCGTCGTCCGAGACCACAACGAGGGCCGCAGCGTCGGGCATCTCGATTACCAGGCCTACCCAGAGATGGCCGAAGCGGTGTTACGCGAGATCGTCGATGAAGCTCTCGGCCGATGGGATGCGGGCCAGGTCTCTGTGGTTCACCGCGTCGGCCGCCTCGATATCGGTGAGGTGAGTGTCGCCATCGCGGTCACGTCGCCTCATCGCGGCGATGCCTACGACGCGTCTCGTTACGTCATCGAAGAGCTCAAGAAGCGAGTGCCTATCTGGAAGCGCGAAGGCTACATTGACGGAGACAGCGAATGGCTTCGGGGGAACACCCCCGAACCCGCCCGCGAGGGAACATGAGTGACCAACTCGTTCAGCTCGGCATGCCGGACGTTCCGCGCCACGAGGTGCCGGAGACCGGCCCGATGCGCGACGGCTTCGGCCGCCGCGTCGAGTACCTGCGCATCTCGGTAACAGACAAGTGCAATCTCCGGTGCGTGTACTGCATGCCGGAGGAAGGGCTGCCGTGGCTCAAGCGGCAGCAACTGCTGAGCTATGAAGAGATCACGCGAATCGTTCGCGAGATGGCGCCCCTCGGCCTGCGCAAGCTGCGAATCACCGGCGGGGAGCCGCTGGTCCGTAAGGACCTCCCGGAGCTCGTGCGGATGCTGCGGGCAGTCGACGGCATCGAGGACATCGCGCTCTCGACGAACGCCGTCCTGCTCCCCGAGTCCGCCGACGCGCTGCGCGAAGCTGGCGTCAATCGCCTGAACGTCTCTCTGGACTCGCTGATCCCCGACCGCATCGATGCGATCTCCCGGAGGCCCGGGTCCGCGGCGAAGATCTTCGCCGGACTCGAAGCAGCCGAGCGCGTCGGCTTCTCGCCGATCAAGATCAACTGCGTCGTGATGCGCGGCCGCAACGAGGACGAGGTCGAGGCGTTCGCGCGCATCAGCCGTGAACGCCCGTGGCACATCCGTTTCATCGAGGTGATGCCGACGGGTGAGAACCTCCAGGTGCAGAGCGAGGAGTTCGTCTCGGCAGAGGAACTCCTCGAACGCATGAGGACCATTGGCGACCTTCAGCCGGTCGCGGGGCCGAGTGGCAACGGGCCCGCTCGGTACTATGCCTTCCCAGATGCCCCCGGGACGATCGGCGTCATAACGCCGATGAGTCACAACTACTGCGATACCTGCAATCGCATGCGGCTCACCGCCGACGGTCAGCTTAGGCCCTGCCTCTTCGGCGCCATCCAGACCAACCTTCGTGATCCGCTTCGGCGCGGCGACCCGATCGAACCCCTGATTCGCGAGACGCTGCGCATCAAGCCCGAACGGCACTGGCTCGCCCATGGCACCGACCAGGGCAGCGGGGGACTCCTGGCGCTTTCGCAGGTAGGAGGATAAAAGGCAATTTTTCGAATCGTGAATTTTGAATTATAGATGCTGATCCCGGCAGATCGCGGGCCAGCCGGAGCAGTTCGATCAAAATTCACGTTCACAATTCAAAAATGCCTTCCATCGCCCTCTACGAGCCCGAAATCCCACCCAACGCCGGTAACGTCGCACGGCTTTGTGCGGCGACGGCATCTCCGCTCCATCTGATCGGCAGGCTCGGCTTTTCCTTTCGCCATCCGGGCGCCCGCCGCGCCGGCATGGATTACTGGGATCAGGTCGATCCCCATCGTCACCTCAATTTCGACGAATTTCAGCGCGTGGTCGGCCCCGCTCGGATCTGGGGTTTCTCCACGCATTCGGCTCGCGACCTCTGGAGCGCGGACTTCCAGGAGGGCGATGTCCTGCTCTTCGGCCCGGAATCCCGGGGCCTCCCGCCGGAGCTATTGGCGCGCCTCGAACCCCGTACACTTCGGATTCCAATGGTCGCCGCTGCCCGGTCGCTGAACCTGGCGACCGCGGTCGCGATCGGACTCTACGAATCCCTCCGTCAGATCGGCCGCTTTCCCTGTTCCCCCTGACCCGTTCAGGCCGCGCAAATGGCCGATCTTCAAGGCTTCCCACGAGTTGACAGCCTCCTCGTGCCGGTCTAGTTTGCCCGCCTGTAGACCTGGGCCGATCGGCCCTGACGTGCGCAACCAACTCGAAGCGGATTCATGGACAAGATCACGATCGTCGGAGCGGGTAACGTAGGTGCGACAGCGGCGCAGCGTGTCGCCGAGAAGGAACTGGCGCGCGAGGTCGTGCTCATCGACGTCGTCGAGGGCATTCCGCAAGGGAAGGGGCTGGACCAGTGGGAGACCGCACCGATCGAGGGATTCGACAGCCGGGTCATCGGCACCAATGGGTATGAGGAAGCGGTCGGCTCCGGCATCTTCATCGTAACGGCTGGCATCGCGCGCAAGCCTGGAATGAGCCGGGACGACCTGCTCAATACGAACGCGAATATCGTTCGGGACGTCAGCGAGAACATCAAGCGCGTCGCCCCCGAGTCGATCATCATCGTGGTGAGCAATCCGCTGGACGTGATGTGCTACGTCGCGAAGGAGGCGTCCGGCTTCCCGCGCGAACGCGTGATCGGTATGGCCGGCGTGCTGGACACCGCCCGCTACCGCTCCTTCCTCGCGCTCGAGCTCGACGTCTCCGTCGAGGACATTCAAGCCATGGTGCTCGGCGGCCACGGCGACACGATGGTGCCCCTGATCTCCTATACGACAGTATCGGGGATCCCCATCACCCAGCTCGTCCCCCCCGACCGCCTCGAGGCGATCGTCGACCGTGCCCGAAAGGGTGGCGCTGAAATCGTGCAGCACCTGAAGACCGGCTCCGCGTACTACGCGCCGTCGGCGGCCGCCGTCCAGATGGCCGAAGCGATCGTCAAGGACAAGAAGCGCATCCTGCCGTGCTCCGCTTGGCTCGAAGGTGAATACGGGATGAGCGGCCTTTTCCTCGGCGTTCCCTGCAAGCTCGGCCGCAATGGGCTCGACAGCATCATCGAGGTGGAGCTCACGGGGGAGGAGCGCGAGGCGCTCGAGCGCTCCGCTGAAGCGGTCCGTGAACCCATGCGTGTGGTTAAATAAACGAAGCTATCGGCTATCAGCTTTCAGCTATCAGTGCTGACGCTGACGGGCCGTCACTGATCGCCGATAGCTGATAGCCGATAGCTTTCACCTATGACCGTACGCAACCGAGGGATCGGCACCGCACTCCGCTACCGCGGCCGCGAGGGCATGTGGACGTGGCTCCTCCACCGGGCCACCGGTCTCGGGGTGCTCCTGTTCCTCATCGTCCACGTCGTTGAAACGGCTGCGATCATCTACAGCCCGGAATTCTACGACGAAGCGCTCGGGCTCTACAAGAATCCCCTCTTCCGATTCGCGGAGCTGCTGATCTTCTTCTCCGTACTCTTCCATGCTGTCAACGGCCTGCGAATCATCGTTCAGGATTTCTGGCCGTACGTGATGGAAAGGCAGCGGCAGCTCGCCTGGGCCGGCGCCGTGGCCGTGCTCGTGACGATGGTGCCCGTGACCTGGATCATGGTCGCCCCTCTGTTCGGCTGGGCGGATGAGCCGGGCACCGATCGGCATATCGAGCGCTGCCAGGAGATTCCGACCGCGCCCGCCTGCCTCGCCGACGCCGAGGCGGTCGAATGACCGAGGCGACCGAGGCGACCGAGCGGGGCGCGCCGAAACCCGGTGGAGGATACCGTCGGCCGGTTGGCGGGCGCGGTAGGTTCGAGGTCCTCTCCTGGTTCTTCATGCGTATCTCGGGATTGCTGCTCATCTTCCTCGCTCTCTACCACCTCATTTGGTGGAACTTGGTGATCGGGGTCGAACACCTCGATTCCCAGGTGGTGATCGAGCGCTGGAGCAATCCGATGTGGCGGCTGTTCAACGTAGCGCTGGTGAGCTTCGCCCTCCTCCACGGCCTGAACGGCGCCCGCTACAGCATCGAAGATTATGTGCGGCGGCCGGGTCTGCGGGTCGCCACGAAAGCGGTCGTTTACACCATCGTACTCGCGGCGCTCGTGATCGGGGTGTTCGCACTCGTCACCTTCGATCCGGCAACTTTCTTCGCGAGCCAATGATTCACACCCATACCTTCGACGCCCTGGTGGTGGGTGGGGGCGGAGCCGGCATGATGTCGGCCATCTACCTCGCTCAGAACAGTGGGGTCCGCACCGCGGTCATTTCGAAGCTGTATCCGACGCGCTCGCATACGGGCGCCGCGCAGGGGGGCATCGGGGCCGCGCTCGGTAATCTCGAGGAGGATAGTCCCGAATGGCACGCGTTCGACACCGTAAAGGGTTCTGACTACCTGGGCGATCAGGATGCCATCGAGCTCATGTGCCGCGAGGCCGTCGACGTGGTCGTCGAACTGGAGCACATGGGGCTGCCATTCTCTCGTACGCCCGAGGGGAAGATCGCACAGCGCCCTTTCGGCGGGCACACTCACCACCATGGGCAGGGCCCCGTCAGGCGGTCCTGCTACTCCGCCGACCGGACCGGCCACATGATCCTGCAAACTCTCTATCAGAACTGCATCAAGAGCGGCGTGGAGTTCTTCGATGAGTTTCAGGTGGTCGATCTCATGGTCGAAGAGGGGCGTTGTGCAGGGGTGGTCGCGTACGAGGTTGCCACAGGTGACCTGCACATCTTCCGCGCCAAAGCCGTCAACTTCGCGACCGGTGGATTCGGACGGATCTTCTCGATCACGTCCAACGCGCACGCCAACACCGGCGACGGCCCGGCCGTCGCCCTTCGGCGAGGGATCCCCTTGGAGGACATGGAATTCTTCCAGTTCCATCCGACTGGCATCTACAAGATGGGGATCCTCATCACCGAAGGCGTACGCGGCGAGGGCGGGGTGCTCCGGAACGACCACGGGGAGCGTTTCATGGAACGCTACGCGCCGACCATGAAGGACCTCGCCTCGCGAGACGTAGTGTCGCGCGCCATCTACAAGGAAATGCGGGAGGGCAGGGGGATCAACGGGAAGCGCTACGTCTATCTCGATGCCACCCACCTGGGCGCGGATGTGATCGAGAAGAAGTTGCCCGACATCGCCGATTTCTGTCGCACCTATCTCGGCGTCGATCCGGTGCGTGAGCCGATGCCGATTCAGCCCACGGCCCACTACGCAATGGGTGGAATCCCCACCGATGCGGACGGGCGGGTCATCATCGACGATCAGAACACCGTCCTGCCAGGCCTCTATGCGGCTGGTGAGACCGCCTGCGTCTCCGTTCACGGCGCGAACCGGCTGGGAACGAACTCGCTGCTCGACCTCGTCGTCTTCGGCCGCCGTTCCGGTCTGGACATGGCGCGCTTCTGCCAGGAGAATGAGCTGGCGCCGATTCCCGGTGACCCGACCGCTGAGATCAGCACGGAGATCGAGCGAGTTCTCACCGCGACCGACGGCGAGCCACCCGCGCGCCTGCGTGAGGAGCTTCAGGACACCATGATGGACAATGTCGGCGTCTTCCGCGAGGAGACCGCGATGCAGGAGGCCGTCGACAAGGTGAAGGAGCTGAAGGAGCGGTATGCGCGGGTCCTGGTGATGGACAAGGGCCGCCGCTTCAATACGGATCTTCTCGAAGCATGGGAGCTCAAGAACCTCCTGGACCTGGCGGAGGTGACCGCGGCCAGTGCAATCAACCGCAAGGAGAGCCGTGGGGCCCATTCGCGCGAGGATTACCCGGAGCGCAATGACGAGGAATGGCTGAAGCACACCCTCGCCTCCTACGACGCGACCGGGCAGGTGCAGATCAGCTATAAGCCCGTCACCATAACGAAGTTCGAACCGAAGGAGAGGGTTTACTGATGCCGATGGTGACGCTGCGCGTGCAGCGCTTCAATCCCGATACGGACTCCAAGCCCGCCTACCGGGAATACAAGGTCGACGTCGAACCGACCGACCGCGTTCTGGACGCGCTCAATTCCATCAAGTGGTATCAGGACGGGAGCCTCACCTACCGCAGGTCGTGCGCTCATGGGGTCTGCGGTTCGGACGCTATGCGGATCAACGGGGCCAACCGCCTCGCCTGTAAGGTCCTCATGCGTGACGTCGGTCAGAAGGTGACGATCGAGCCGCTGATGGGATTCAGCGTCATCAAGGATCTCGTCGTCGACATGGACCGCTTCTTCGCGCAGTTCCGCGCGGTCCTGCCGTACCTGATCAACGATGAATCGCCCCCGCAGCGCGAGCGCCTGCAGTCGGTCGACGACCGGGAGGCCTTCGACGACACGACGAAGTGCATCCTGTGCGCGGCCTGCACCACCGCCTGCCCCTCCTTCTGGGCCGACGAGGACTTCGTCGGCCCCGCGGCGATCGTCAATGCGCATCGCTTCATTTTCGACTCTCGCGACAAGGCCGGGCCCGAAAGGCTCAGTATATTGAACGACCGGGAGGGCGTCTGGCGCTGCCGGACGATCTTCAATTGCACCGAGGCATGTCCCCGTGAGATCAAGATCACGAAGGCGATCGGTGAGGTGAAGAAGGCGATATTGTACGGGGGTTCGGCCTGAAGGCTCCGCACGACGCCGCTTCCAGAAGCTTCAGACCGCTCGACGCGCTCGAGCGATTCCCGCCATACAACCCGCAGTCCATCTCCTGATTCCGATGGCCCCATCGCTCGAAGACGCACGCGAAGCTCTGAAACGCCATTGGGGCTTCGAGAAATTTCGCTCGGGGCAGGAAGACGTTGTGCGATCGGTCCTGAGCGGGACCGACACGGTCATCGTCATGCCTACGGGCGGTGGAAAGTCCATCTGTTATCAGGTGCCGGCCGTGCTGCTCGAGGGAACGACGATCGTCGTCTCGCCTCTCATCTCCCTGATGAAGGATCAGGTCGATCGGCTCCAGCAGCAGGGGGTTCCGGCGTTGCTGGTGAACTCGAGCCTCGGGAGCTCGGAGCTTGCGGACTCATTGGCGTCGGTGGATGCCGGAGAGGTGAAGCTCCTCTACGTCGCCCCAGAGCGCTTCGATAACGCCGCCTTTCTCGAGCGCGCGGCCCGCTGGAACGTTTCCCTCCTCGCCGTCGACGAGGCACACTGCGTTTCTCAATGGGGTCACGACTTCCGGCCAGCATACCTCCGGATTGGGGGCGTGAGGCCGCTACTCGGCAACCCTCCGATCGCCGCTCTGACGGCAACCGCGACGCCCGAAGTCCGTCGTGACATCGAGAAGCAGCTCGCGCTTCGCTCCCCCATCTCATTCGTCACCGGATTCGATCGCCGTAACCTGACCTGGCGCGTGGGACGCGTGAAGAACGACTCCGAAAAGGATCGGCTGCTGCTCAGGTTGCTGCGCGCTGAGGAGGGCGCCAGCATCGTCTACGCCGCGACCCGCAAGAACGTCGACGCCCTGACGGGCCTCCTTCAGGGCGTCGGTCTCCCGGCCGTCGGCTATCACGCCGGGCTTCCCGATGCGGAGCGGAAGTCGCTCCAGGACGCCTTCATGGGGAGCGCGGCTCGCGTCGTAGTCGCGACGAACGCCTTTGGGATGGGGATCGACAAGCCCGACGTCCGCTTGGTCGTCCACTACGACATGCCCGGCAGCCTCGAGGCCTACTACCAGGAGGGCGGCAGGGCGGGGCGCGACGGACACACGGCGGAATGCGTTCTCCTCCACGCCTACAAGGACCGGTTCACCCACGAGTTCTTCATCGAGCAGACGCATCCGCCGCGAAAGGTCATCGAGGAGGCATTGAAAGAGCTGCGCTCGCGCGCCGATGGATCGGGTGTTGTGACCAGCTCGCCCGCAGAAGTCGGGCGCGCCATCACCGCCGGCAAGGGAGATCGGCAGGTCTACTCCGCGCTGCGCATACTCGAGGAGCGTGGATTCATCGCAGGGAGCCGATCTTCGGTCGGTGATACAATCGGGATCATGCGGCTGGTGGCGTCCCCGCGGCGAATTCGCGAGGAGCTGTCGTCGCCGGGCGATTCCGAAGCGCTGCGTTTCCTCCGGCGGCTCTGGAAGCTGGCTGGAGGTGAGGTCATCCACCGCGGCGTCAGCCTGCCACCCCGTGAGGTCCACAGAGCCGGCGGCGGCTATGGCCGCGCGCGCGAGCTCCTCTCGACGCTTCAGGCAAATGGCTTCATCGAATGGTCGGAGCGGGTCGCGGAGGGTATGGTCGTCCTCGATCGACAGACGCCTCTGAGCCGCCTTCCCATCGATTGGCGCGCCCTGGAGCGTCGCAAACGCAATGACCTCCAGAAGCTGCAGCAGATGCAGGGCTACGTCTACACCGAAGGCTGCCGACGCGCCTTCGTCCTGCGTTACTTCGGCGAACAGGGCGTGAGTGGTCAGTGTGGCGCCTGCGACACCTGCCGCGGTGAAGTCCTCGAGGGCGCCGAGCCCCACGGCGCTTCGCGCTCGAAGGCTCGTCGCGGAAGTGCGAAGGCCTCGACGTCCTCCACGGGCGAACTCAAGTCACCGCCCAACCCGCAGCTCCTCGCCACCCTCAAGGACCTTCGCTCCCGGCTCGCCCGCGATTCGGCCCTCCCAGCCTATTGCGTCTTCAACGACCGCACGCTCAACGAGATCGCCGCCCGCAAGCCGACCTCCGAGGCGGAATTACTCGCCATCAAGGGCGTCGGACCCGCGAAGCTGGACAAGTACGGCTCCGATTTCCTGACCCTTCTTCGGCAGCATATCGGCGCGACCGTTCCCTCCTGAGGCGACTCCACCGCGACCCCTGCGCCGAACCCGCTCGCCCGAGTTCCCTTTCCGGCCCGCTACACCGACGGTAGGTTTTGTGCAGGAGCGGGCCGCTAGCGCGTCACCCGTTCTCCTGCATATCCCGATCATGGACCGGCTTTTCGACGAGAACCATCTGATGATCCGCGACATGGTCCGCGATTTCGCCCGGAACGAGATCGCCCCTGTCGCGGCGGAGCTGGACAGAACCGGGGAATTCCCCTGGGAGAACGTCAAGAAGATGGCCGAGCTCGGGCTGCTCGGCATGCCGTGGGACGAAGCCCTCGGCGGCGCGGGGATGGACACGGTCAGCTATGTCCTTACCATTCATGAGGTCGCCAAGGTCGACGCGTCGCACGCCATTACCATCTCGGCCCACACGACGCTCGGCACCTCGCCGATCGTCGCGTTCGGGACCGAGGAGCAGCGAGAGCGGTTCGTTCCGCTCCTCGCCGCCGGCCAGGTCCTCGGCGGATTCGGGCTCACCGAGCCGGGCGCTGGATCGGATGCCGCCGGGACCCAGACGACCGCGGTACGGACCGATGGCGGCTGGGTGCTCAACGGCAGCAAGATCTTCATCACGCACGGCGGCGTTGGTGAGATCTTCGTCGTGACGGCGGTTACCGATCCCGATAAGGGCTCGCGGGGAATCACCGGCTTCATCGTCACCAAGCCGACGACCGATCTCGACCGGGCTCGCGAGCTCGGCGTCGGGCACTCGGACGAGCTCGAGTTCATCGCCGGTGTCCGAGCGGGGAAGAAAGAAGACAAGATGGGCTGGCGCGCGTCGGATACGCGCGAGCTGGTGCTCGAGGATGCCTTCGTACCCGACGCCAACGTTCTCGGGTCGCTCGGCGACGGCTTCATCAACTTCCTCGAGACCCTCGATTCAGGGCGTATCGGTATGGCCGCCCTCTCGCTGGGAATCGCCGAAGGTGCGTTCCAGCAGGCGCTGGCGTACGCGCAGGAACGCCGGCAGTTCGGCCGCCCGATCGGTGAGTTCCAGGCGATCCAGTTCATGCTCGCCGATATGGCGACCGAAATCGAAGCTGCCCGGCACCTCGTGTACAATGCCGCGATCCTGAAGGAGAACGGTCGACCCTTTACGCGAGAGGCTTCCATGGCGAAACTCTTCGCGTCCGAGCTGGCCATGCGCACGACGACGAAGGCCGTCCAGATCCATGGCGGCTATGGATACACGAAGGAATACCCAGTTGAACGGATGATGAGAGACGCGAAAATCTGCGAGATCGGCGAGGGTACCAGCGAGATCCAGCGCCTGGTGATCGCCCGCGGCCTGCTGACGCAGCTCGAGGGGGCCCATCGGTGAAGAACCTGGATCCGGCTCCCGTCGAGAAGTCGTTCGCAAGGGTCAGAGGCAGGGGGGTGCGGCGGTGAAGCGCGAGATACTCATGAACACCACCGCCAACGAGACGCGCGTCGCCATCCTCGAGGACGGCGACCTCGTCGAGCTCATGGTCGAGCGCCCCGATTCGAACCGCCTCGTCGGCGATATCTACCTCGGTCGCGTCGAGGCGGTGCTTCCAGGCATCCAAGCGGCCTTCGTCGATATCGGTACCGAGAAGGCCGCCTTCCTCCACGTCTCGGACGTCGCGAGCGAATCGGATGACGATGCCGACGACGACGCCGACGACGACACCGCCGCCGACGGTGATAATGGTGGTTCCCGCCGCCGCAGCCGCCGGTACCCGCCCATCCAGGACCTCGTTCAGAAAGGCGAGACGCTGCTGGTTCAGGTCTCGAAGGAGCCGATCGGCACGAAGGGACCTCGCGTCACCGCCCAGATCTCATTACCCGGCCGTTTCCTCGTTTACATGCCGCAGTCGGATCACGTCGGCGTGTCGCGGAAGATCGAGGACCGCGAGGAACGCGCTCGACTTCGTGCGCTCGCCCGTGAGATCCTGCCCGCCAAGGCCGGGGGGGTCATCGTCCGAACGGTGGGAGAGGAACTCACCCGGGAGACCTTCGAGAGAGAGCTCAAGTCACTCCTGGGCACCTGGAAACAGATTCAACGTCGCTCCAGCCGCGCCCGCGCGCCTGCGCCGATTCATCGGGAGGCCAAGCTCACGAAAGGGATCATCCGCGATCTCTTCTCGGGCAAGGTCGACTCGCTCATCATCGATAGCCGCCCCGTCTTCGAGGAGGTGCAGCAGTACCTCCAGCAGGTAGATCCGTCGCTGAACGAGCGCGTCCACCTCTTCGACGAGCCTTTGGCGCTCTTCGACAAGTATGAGATCGAGGGGGAGATCCACGAGGCCTTCCAGCGAAGGGTCGCCCTCGCCTCCGGTGGCTACATCATCATCGAGCCCACCGAGGCTCTCGTCTCCATCGACGTCAACACCGGCAGGTACACCGGAAAGAAGGACCCCGAAAAGACGATCCTCAAGACGAATGTCGATGCCGCCCGGGAAATCGCCCGCCAACTCAGACTCCGCGATATCGGCGGCATCATCGTCTGCGACTTCATCGATATGGAGTCGAAGCAGAACCGTGAGCGAGTCCTCCAGGAGCTGAGGACCTACCTCTCCCGCGACCGGGCCCGGACGAAGGCCTTTCAGGTCTCCGATCTCGGCCTGATAGAAATGACCCGCCAGCGGGTTCGGCCCTCACTCCATCAATCGCAAACCCGCGCCTGTCCCTGCTGCTCCGGGTCCGGCCGCATCTTCACGCCCGAGACCGTCGTCCGCCGAATTCAGCGCGCCCTGCGCCGCATCACCACCGAGAGGCGCGAGAAGTCCATCGAAATCCGCGTTCATCCCGAGATCGCGCTGTACATCATCGAGGAAGAGCCCGGCTTTCTTCGGAACCTGGAGAAGGAGAGCC
The DNA here is from genome assembly GCA_040905505.1 of Gemmatimonadota bacterium. GTDB lineage: Bacteria > Gemmatimonadota > Gemmatimonadetes > Longimicrobiales > Longimicrobiaceae > WHSP01. Next base: position 67,743 of record JBBDRL010000109.1, read on the forward strand.
GGTTGAAGCTCAACCTTCGGGACGACCCGCTCATGCTCCAGGACGAGTTCAGACTCCTCGCCGGGCCCGGACGGCAGGACGTGACGCAACGCTTCGCCCTGGGATGAGCCGAGTCGCTCGGTCGCTCCCGCTCCCGTGAGGACGCCCGGGTTGATGCATGTGAGGGCCTGCGCCTCGCCCACGAGCACTGCGGTTCCGTCCTTGGGCCTCATCCCCCTACGGCTCCTGCCATGCTATTGACATAAGGCAGCGAACGGACCATTCTTACTGCTTGCATTATTTCAGGAAAGTGACCGCATCTACTGACGAAGTCGATCTATGTACGCGATATTCCGCACCGGTGGAAAGCAATTCCGCGCCGAGCCCGGCGCCACGCTTCGGATCCCCAGCCTGACGGCTGAGCCGGGCGACTCGATCACCTTCGACGAGGTGCTCTTCGGAGGCGACGACGGCGATCTGAAGGTCGGGGCGCCGCTGGTGAGCGGCGCGGCGATCAAGGCGGAAGTCGTGAAGCACGGCAAGGGCGAGAAGATCATCATCTTCAAGCATAAGCGCCGTAAGAATTATCGCAGGAAGATGGGCCATCGGCAGAAGTACACTGAGGTCCGCGTCAGCGATATCAATCTGGGCTGAGGAGGGAATCCCATGGCACATAAGAAAGGCGGCGGCTCGACCCGGAACGGGCGCGATTCGAACGCGCAGCGCCTGGGTGTGAAGAAGTTTGGCGGCGAGCGCGTTCGGGCCGGAAACATCATCATGCGTCAGCGAGGCACGTCGATCCATCCCGGCCTCAACGTCGGTCGGGGCAGCGACGACACGCTCTTCGCACTGGTTGACGGGTTCGTCGAGTTCCAGCGGAAGGACAAGAAGCGAAAGCAGGTGGCCGTGGTCCCCGCGTAAAGCGAGGAGCCGGCAGGAAAGCCCTGGCCCTTGTGCCGGGGCTTTTTTCTAGCTACCCAGCCAGAGCCCGATCGCGACGCCGACGGCCGTGGAGAGGATTACC
>JBBDRL010000110.1:0-14377 GCA_040905505.1 Gemmatimonadota bacterium
GGGATGACGGGTTCGCGGCGGGGATGACGGGTTCGCGGCGGCGATGACGGGTTCGCGGCGGGGATGACGGGTTCGCGGCGGGATGACGGGTTCGCGGCGGCGATGACGGGTTCGCGTCGAAGATGGCCAAGCCGCTGCGCCGGAATCGAAAAACGCCCTCGACCCCCTACCGCCGCGCCGGCACCGGCGTCCCTGGCTCGTAGCTCCGCAGGCTCAGGTGCAGAGCACCGACGATTGGGACCTTGCTGCGGAGGTAGACCAGCAGGCGCCGATCGTCGTCCGTGAAGTACACTTCGGCCTCGCCGCCCTCGCTGAACAGCCCGTCGGTCTGGATGATCGGCTGCACCACGATCGTCTCGAAGGTGCCGGCCGGCACCTGGATCGTTTCGCGACGCAGCACGTTCAGCACGACGGGATTGCCGTCTTCCTTGAAATACCGCTCGATGGTGTAGCTGTCGCCGACATTCAGAGGCAGCGTACGCGCGTAATAGAGAAACGCGAGGTCGTCGAGCGGGCGATTCGTGGGAAGGCGGCCGATCTCGCCTGAGCCGCGGAGCCGATAACTGCGGCTCGCGGGGTAGAAATCGAAGATTCGGTGGCGCTCGAAGCGCAGCTCGTGCTGGTCCTGCTCGAAGCGTCGAGAGAACAGACCGGCGGTATCGATCCAGCTATCCATCCGGGTGTCGACGCGCGCGAGCGGGAGTCCGCCCTTGACATGCAGACGGGTGTGGAAGGTCGGAAAGCCCTCGACGTCCTCGATCCCGAGGACTTCCATGGTTCCGCTCCCGACGGAGACGGGGCCGAGCTTGACCTGGTACTCGGCCTTCTCGCCAGGTGCGAACGGTACCGCGATCGCCGGCCCGGGGTCGCCGTTGCGTGACTGGGCGGAGGAGGCCGAGCCGGCGAGGAACGTCGCACCGAGGCAAGCTGCCGTCAGCATCGCGGCCAGCACGGATCTATTGCTCATGGCCGTCCTTCGTCATCCAGAGTTTCATCACGCAGGGTCCGGGCGTGGTACTGCCTGGGCTTCCCTGCGAGTTCGCTGCGTCACCCGCCAGACGTCGACCAGCGTGGTCCAGGGCCTGAAGCGCGAGGCGCGCTGGCGCATGTCGTAGCGGCGCTCGACCTCGAATCCATCGTTCCGCCGGGAGTGCGGGCAGACCGCGACGAGCAGCTCCACGTTGGCGGCCCACCCATCGCTCGAGAGCAGCGGCGACCCGTTCCTCTCCGAGAGCGTCCGCTTCAGTACTGAAACGCGGTAGGCCCGGAAACCGGACACCGGGTCGCGCACTTCTTCCGGCAGCGGCACGCCACGCAGGGCGATCGGCATCCCACGCCGCGCGAGCCGAAGCGCCCGGGGCACTTCCCTACCCTCGCTGACGATCGCGGCCTCCACGATGTCGGCGCCGCCCTCGATTCGCTTGATAAGCGAGGGGATGTCCTCGGGCGCCTCGGTGAAGTCCGCCTGGAGGGTGAGGACCAGGTCGCGGCGCGGGTGTGTCGCGCGGCCCACGGCTTCGCCGATCAGCCGCTCGATCGCCGCCGCGTACCCGAGCCGCTCTTCCTGGCGGATGACGGTGAGCGGGAGGACGCGCGCGTAGGGCGCCAGCACGTCGAGCGTGCCGTCCGTCGAGCCGTCGTCGAGAACGAGGAGCTCGTAGTCACGAGGGAACTCCTCCATCACCCGGCGAATCTTCCACAACAGCACACCGATCGTAGCGGCCTCGTCGTAGGCCGGTATACAGAAATAGATCACAAACTCCGCCCTTCAGGACTGATCGAAACGCGCGTCGTCAGGGTAAGTCCTTCCCCTGAGCGCTGTGGGATGTAGTACCGGTCTCGCCACGAAGGGGTTCCTCCGGCGGCGGTGTCTTCCATCGTTTGTGAAACCAGAAATACTGCGTGGGGTCGATGCGGATCTCGTCCTCCAGATCGCGGGCCAGCGCGGTCGTCACGCGAATCACGTCCGCCTCCAGGTCACCCGTGGGCCGCGCCTCGACCCGCCGGGCCGTGACGCGGTAGCGGCCATCGGCCATGCGGCGGGCGGTCACGGCGAACAGGGGCGACCCCAGGCGAAGCGCGAATACGGCTGGGCCCACGTGGGTGCTCGCGGGGACGCCGAAGAAGGGAATCCATTCGCCGGATGCCCGCGCGTCCTGGTCGGCGACGATTCCGACCGCCTTGCCGCGCATCAGCGCGCGGGGGATACGCCGGGGTGCATCCCCCATCTCGACCGTCTCGACGCCGAGCGCACGGCGGGCCTCCTCCAGGCGGGCGTCGACCAGCGGATTGTTCTGCCGCTTCACGATCGCGACGATCGGCACTCCGCGCGCGGCGACGGCAGCCGCGGCGACCTCCCAGTTGCCGTAGTGGCCGGTGGCGACGATCGCGCCGCGGCCCTCGGCGAGCGACCCCTTGAAGCCCGCCCAGTCCTCGTCGGGGATCTCGACCATGCCGCTCACGCCCGCCGGGTCGGTGGAGGCAAGGCGGATCATGGCGGCGGCCTCGCGGCCGAGGTGCGCGTACGCCTCGCGGGTGATCCGGGCGATCCAGTGCTCGTCGGCCTCTGGAAAGGCGCGGCGGAGGTTCTCCCTCACAATCTCCCTGCGGATCCCCAGGGGTGAGCCCGCGAGCCGACCCGCGATCCCGCCGATGCGAGCGGCCGCGGCTGGCGTCAAACGGCCCACGGCACTCTCCATCGCCCTGGCCAGACCGTATTCGAGGCGATGCTGGAGGGTGGGTCTGGTCATCTTCCGCGCCCTGACTGGATACCTGTCATCCGGCTGCCGTGAGCGCCTGACGAATCCGGTCCACGACGTCGTCGGTTCGGATCGCACCGAGGCAGTTGAGATGGGAGCACTGCGGACAGCGCAGGTCGCAGCCGCCCGGCGGTGCTCGGTCGATGAACGTCTGACGGGCGGGCGCGGCCGCGTCGGTCCATACCGGGCCGATCTGCCAGCGAACCACCGTCAGCGTGGGAATTCCGGCCGCCGCCGCGACGTGCTTGGCACCCCCGTCATTTCCGGTCCACAGTACGCAGCGCTCGAGGAGCGCCGCCAGCTCCTCGATGCTGGTCGAGCCGTAATCCCATACGGCCGCGATGCGCATCGCTTGCGCGACCGCTCTGACCTGATCCGCCTCGCCGGGGCCGTGCGTGAGCAGCACGCGCACTCCCTCGGTGGCGATCCGGTCGGCCGCGGCGGCCCATCGCTCCGCGCCCCACTGCTTGAAGCGCTCGCGGCTGACGGGCGAGATCGCCACGACGCGCTCGCCCTCCAGCCCGTGCTCACGCCAGATCGCCGCGGCGCGTCGCCGCGCGGGTTCGCCGATCGGAAGCGTCAGCGACAGGTCCGTCACCCCGCGCACGTCCACGCCCAGAGCCGACAGCATGTTCAACTTGTGACGGGCGGCGTAGGTGTCGAGCGTCTGGCGCGCGACGAGCGTCGTGTAGGCGAGATTCCGGGGGCCGCGCCCGCGCACGCCCACGCGGATCCGCGCGCGACTGACGAGCGCGAGCTGCGCAGTGGACCCGGTGGAGCGGAAGTCGACGACGGCATCGTAGCCGGCGCGCGCGACGCGGTGGAGGAGTCGGGCGCGTGAGCGCCAGGAACCCTCGTCGACCAGCACGTCGTCGAGGTACGGGTTACGGGCGAGGATCTCGCCGCCGGCCGGCTCCGTCGCGAAATCGATCGTGGCGTGAGCAAAGGCACGCCGCGCCTCGCGGATCGCCGGTGTGCAGAGCAGGACGTCGCCCATCCAGCGGGGCTGCACGAGCAGGATACGGCCGATCCCGCCGGCTCCCGTCACGATTCGGCCGGGGAGAAGGTGGGGAGGATGACCCTCATGCGGTCATGCGCCGAAGAACGTCCGGATCGCTCGCGCGACGTGCTCGCGTTGCTCCTCGGTGAGCTCGGGGAAGACCGGCAGCGACAGCACCTCCTCGCAGGCCCGCTCGGCCACCGGGAAATCGCCCCGCGCATGGCCCAGGTAGCCGAAGCACTCCTGGAGGTGGAGCGGAACGGGATAGTATACGGCGCTGCCGACGCCCTGGTCGCCGAGCGCCTCACGCAGCGCGTCCCGGCGCCCCTCGAGGACCCGGATCGTGTACTGGTTGTAGATCGACTCGTTGCCCGGAGCGATCCGCGGGGTGACCACCCCGTCCAGCCCCGCGAGCGCATCGTCGTAGTAACGAGCGTTCCGCCGCCGCGACTCGCTCCAGCCCTCCAGGTGCGGCAGCTTGACCGACAGCACGGCGGCCTGGAGCGCGTCGAGCCGCGAGTTGTAGCCGACCTCCTCATGGTGATACATCTGCTTCCCGCCGTGGACCCGCAGCCGGTACAGGCGCTCGGCCAGCGGCTCCGAATTCGTCGTCACCATCCCCCCATCGCCGAAACCGCCCAGGTTCTTCGATGGAAAGAACGAGAACGCGGCGGTGTCGCCCAGCGTGCCAGTCGTGATCCGCAGTCCATCGGGCGACCGCTGCCGTGCCCCGATCGCCTGCGCCGCGTCCTCGATGACCCCGATGCCCCGCGCGTCGCCCAGACGCCGAAAAGCGGCCATCGACGCCATCTGCCCGAAGAGGTGCACGGGAATCACGGCGCGGGTGCGGTCCGTCACCGCTGCCGCGGCCAGGTCCGGATCCAGGTTGAAGGTCTCAGGGTCGATGTCCGCGAAGACCGGCCGGGCGCCGACATTGTGAATCGCGCCCGCCGTCGCGAAGAACGTGAACGGGCTGGTCACCACCTCGTCCCCCGCTCCGATGTCGAGCGCGCGGAGCGAGAGGAGCAGCGCATCCGTCCCGCTCGCGCACCCGATCGCCGAGCCGACACCGAGAAACTCCCGGACCTCGGCCTCGAGACGCTCGACGGGCGGGCCGAGGATGAAGCGCTGCTCTTCGACGAGGTCGAGTATGGCGGACCTCAGAGGGTTGGCGAGCGCCTTGTACTGCGCCGTCAGATCCAGCAGAGGGACTTTCATCAATGATTCAGCTCTTTCTTTCTGGCACCAGTCATCCCCGCACGAGCGGGGATCCGGTAGACCGGCGCCCGTGAGACGATCTCACGATCCAACTGGATGCCCGCATTCGCGGGCATGACGGACCGGAGCGAACTCAAAATTGCGGCTGGCTCTCCGCAAACTGCATCTGATACAATTTTTGATACACTCCACCAACGGCGAGGAGTTCATTGTGGCTTCCGCGCTCGACGATCCTGCCAGCTTCGAGCACCGCGATCTTGTCCGCACGATGCACGGTCGAGAGGCGGTGGGCGATGACGAGGACGGTCCGGTCGTGCATCAGCTCCTCGATCGCGCGCTGCACGAGGCGCTCGCTCTCGGTGTCCAGGGCACTGGTCGCCTCGTCCAGAATGAGGATCGGTGGGTTTCGGAAGAGTGCGCGGGCGATCGCGAGCCGCTGGCGCTGACCGCCCGACAGGCGAACGCCGCGCTCTCCGATCACGGTGTCGTAACCATCCGGGAACTCGGTGATGAAGATGTGGGCATGCGCGGCGCGTGCGGCTTCCTCGACCTCCTCCTGACGAGCGTCGTCGCGGCCGTACGCGATGTTCGCCCGCACCGTGTCGTGGAAAAGGATGGTGTCCTGGGTGACGATGCCCATCAGATTGCGGAGGTCGGCGATCTTCAGCGCGCGCAGGTCCTGCCCGTCCAACGTGATGCGGCCATGGACCGGGTCGTGGAAGCGCGGGAGGAGGTCGGCGAGCGTGCTCTTGCCGGCACCGCTCGGCCCCACGAGCGCCACGACCTCTCCGGCTTGGATCTCCAGGTTCACCCCGCTCAGAACCGGCTCGCCCTTCTGGTACTCGAACCCGACGTCCTCGAACCGCACGCCACGCCGGAAATCCGCCACCGGCCGGGCATCGGACCGATCGGCGATCTCCGCGGGAGTGTCGATGATCTCGAAGACGCGCTCGCCCGCCGCCAGGCCGGGCTGCACCAGCGCAGGGAACTGCCCGAGGAACTTCGCGGGTCCCATCAGCTTCATCGCCAGGCCCAGGCAGGTCAGGAACGCGGCGGCGGCCAACGTCCCCTCCTCGAGCACGAGGTAGCTCCCGTACCAGAGCAGCCCCAGGATTGCCGTCGCGATCACCATCTCCGTAGCCGGCGGGAAGAATTGCCGCCACCGCTCGTTTCGGACGAGCGCGGTGTAATGTCCCTGGGTGAGCGCCTGGAACCGGCGATTCTCCCACTCCTCGGCACCCGAGGCCTTCACCAGCCGGATCCCCGAGACCGTCTCCTGGAGCTGCGACGCGACGTCGCCCACGGCGTCCAGAACGCGCAGCACTCCGACCCGCAGGCGCTGCCGGAATCGGGCCCAGAGCCCCAGCATCGGCGGCAGGAAGAGGGCGGCGATGAGTGTCAGCTTCCACGACAGCAGGAGCAGCACGGTCAGATAGAATACGACCTGGATCGCCGACGCGAACGCCTTTGCCAGATTCGCGGTCACCAGCGATCGGATCTGGTCCACATCCACCGTAAGCCGGCTGATGATCTGCCCTGCGCGCGTCCGCTGAAAGAAGGGGAATCCGAGCCGGAGGAGGTGGGAATACACGTCGTTGCGCATGTCGCGGGTCACGCGACCCTCGAGCATCGAGATCGTGTAGTTCTGCACGTACAGGGCGACGTTCTTCAGCAGAAACACCAGGAAGAGGACGAGCACCACGTTGCGCAGCGCGGCCATGGGCCCGGCATCCTCCACGAAGCCGCCGATCGACCAGGCGAGAATCCGCTCGACGAGGTTGCCGTCCGCCGCCCCCGCCATCCCCGCCCCGCCCTCGAAGAGGACGCTCAGAAAGGGGATCAGGAGGGTGAAGCTGAAGGCGTCGAACGCGGCGTAGAGAATCATCGCCACCATCGACACGCCGAACAGACCGCTGTGCGGACGAAGGTACCCGAGGATGCGGCGATAGACGCTCATCGCGGCGTGAGCAGCGCCACGGGCAGGATCATCTCCTCCGGGCTCACGCCTCCATGCAGGAAGCTGCCGCGGTACCGCGCCTGGTACTGGCGCAGCTTGGTGGGATAGACGAAGAAGGTGTCCTCGAGACCCAGCACGTAGTTCGTCGCGCTGCGCCCCTTGGGGAACCGAAGGATGCGCTCGTCGTTCACGGCGAACACCAGCGACGGGTCCTGGGCCCGCAGATCGTCGCCGAATTTGTAGCGAAGGTTCTGCGTGGCATCGCGCTTGGCGTACACGGTGACCGGGCGATGGCAGTGGATGGAGCCGTGGTCGGTCGTCAGCAGGACCGAGACACCCATCCGGATCGCCTCACGGATCGCCTTGAGCGCTTCCGAACGCTCGAACCACTGACGCGAGAGTCCCCGCAGAGCCTCCTTGTCGCGGGCGACCTCCAGCAGGAGCGCCGACTCGGAGCGGCCGTGCGTCAGCATGTCGACGAAATTGAAGACGACGGCGGTCACGCCCGGTTGGGAGATGTAGCCGGGGAGCCGGTTCAGCATCTGCTCGCCGTCCGCGGCGCTGAAAACCTTCTCGTAGTGGACCGGCAGGTGGCCGCCGAAAAGGCGCCGGATCTGCGCGACGAAGAGCTGGTCCTCGAACGCGTTCAGGCTCCCCTCCGTTTCCCGGCTCCACCAGTCCGGATAGTCCGCGGCGATGTCGTCCGGGTACATCCCCGAGAAGATCGCATTGCGCGAATACGGCGTCGCGGTCGGGAGAATCGAGTAGTACAGCGCCTCCTCCACCTCCGCGACGGCGCTGACGAGCGGGAGTATCGTCCGCCACTGGTCGAGCCGGAGACAGTCGATGATGATGAACAGGACGTGCTTGTCCTTGGCGATCAGCGGCGCCAGGAACTGCGGCACCAGATCAACCGATAGCGGCGGCCGGTCGACCTCTCCGCTCACCCAGCCGCCGTAGTCCTCCATCACGAACTGGCCGAACTCGCGGCGGAACTGGTCGAGAAGGGTTTCCAGGGAGCTGACGAGTCCGATCTCCCCGGCGCGCCGCAGTCGGAGCTCCCAATCCACGAGCTCGGAGTAGGTGTCCGCCCAGTCGTGCCAGTCGCGCGCACCACTGATCTCGGCATTGAGCTCCCGGAAGCGAAACGAAAACTCCCGGGCGACGTGCTGCTGCTGAATCGTCTGACCCTCCAGCAGGCGCGTCACCACCGACAGGATCTGCCGCGGCGACGTCGGCTTCACCAGGTACTCGGAAACCCGGCGACCGATCGCCTCCGTCATCGTCCGATCCTCCTCGCTCTTCGTCACCATCACGACCGGTACGAGCGGATCGATGCGGCGGATCTCGTCGAAGACCTCCATCCCCGTCCGCCCCGGCATCTGCTCGTCCAGCAGGATCAGATCGTACGGGTGCAGTCGCAGCATCTCGAGCGCATCGTCCCCGTTGGCGACCGCGTCGATATGGTAGCCGCGCCCCTGCACGAACAGCAGGTGCGGCCGCAGCAGGTCGATCTCGTCGTCGACCCAGAGCAATTTCTTTTTTGGTATGGACATGACGAAATCTAAGTTCTTCTCTAGGCCAGTAAAGTCTCGGTCAATACTGAATTTTGAATTTTGAGTTTTGAATCGACTACGATGCCCGGCACTAAGCGCCGTCGCCGTTCAATTCAAAATTCACAATTCAAAATCAAGCAAAGCTTTCCCGATCTTCTCAACCACTTCTTCAACCTGAATTCTCTGCATACGACCCGATCGATTTCGTGCCGTTGCGGGATAGTCTTCTCCAGCGTCGCCGAAGGCATCGACCATCAGCTCCGAAAAGCGGTACGGGCCGACCCGCTTGGGGTTGGTATGACCCATGAGCGCCACGCTCGGGGTGCCCGTCGCGATCGCGATGTGGAGGGGACCGGAGTCGGGGCTGACGACGACGTCGGCCCTGTCGAGGAGGTAGGCGAGCCGTCGGAGGTCCCAGGCCCCGAGGTCGGACGGCGGCGTCCGCGCGAGCCGCCGGATCGCCTCCGCTGCACGAACTTCCGCGGGAGCCCGGCCGCCGACGATCACGCAGCGGGCGCCGAATTCGTCCGCCAGCCGGTCGGCGAGCGCCGCGAAACGCTCGGGGGGCCAGTTCTTCTCCCGCAGACTCGAGGCGACAACCAGCGCGACCGTCGGCCCCTCGAATTCGGGTAGCAGATCGGCGTATTGCGCTCGCTCGGTTTCCGTGGGGCCGATCCCCCATTCCAGACGGCGCGGGACCCCGAGATGATCCAGGAATTCCAGCATCTCGTCCTGGGCGTGGCCACGCGGCCGCGCGGCGATGCGGTCGTTGGTGAACAGCCAGTTCAGCTCGGGCGCGCGGGCCCGATCGAAGCCGACCTTCCACGGCGACCGCAGGATGCTCGTGACCAGCCCGGCCTTGGCCGACGTGTGGAGCGCCAGCACCAGGTCGAACTCGCGGCCGCGCATCACCTTACGCAAGCGGGCATAGCTGCGCGCGAGCGGCCTGCGCTCGAACAGAATGAACTCGTCCACCGCTCGATGGTGCCGGACGAGCTCGTACGGGGTCGGCTGGATCAGCCAGCTGACGTGCGCGTCCGGTGCAGCCGCCCGGATCGAGGCCACGACCGGGAGAACGTGCACCACGTCGCCGATCGCACTCAGCCGGACGACGGCGATCCTCTTCCCGGCCAGCGATTCAGCCATTCCCCGTTCCGCCCCGCCCCCCCGCAGGCCGCCGTCGCTCCCCGCGCGACAGCCTACGTGATCGCCCGATCACGAGACCGCGCGTCACTCGCCGCCCGCGGCGCGCACCGTCGTCAGGTTGTCGCCCGAGTTCCTGTCGATCAGCTTGTTGAGGGGGTCGATTCCAGCCCGCGCCGGCTCGCCTTCGACGGTCACGTCGAACGTCTGCGCCCCGTCCTGGACGCGGTGCTTGTCCAGGTAGAGGAGGGGGCCCTCGCCTGAGCCCGCTTCGGCCGGGCCGAAGACCCCGATGTCGACGAGATCGTCCATCGGGATCGGGGCTTCGTTCCCGATGCTGTCGGCTCGCATCTTGGCGGCCTCGACCTCCAGCCGTACCCGATAGCGGCCATCGCCGAGCGCTGTGGCGGTCGCGGCCACGGCGCGATTCTCGAACAGTGTGATCTCCTCGAACATGTCGCGCAGGACGTAGTGAAGCGAGTCAGGCGTGGCCTCGCGCAGGTGCTCGTAGAGCTCGAACGAGCTGGTGTACGGCGGCTCCTGGAAGCGCGTGGCTTCCAGGAAGTTCCGCAGCGCCGCGTTCACGCGGTCCTCACCGATGTAGTCACGCAGGGCGTACATCACCAGCGAGCCCTTGTTGTAGTGGATGTAGCTCTGGTTCTCGACCCGCAGCAGCGGAAGTTCGCGCCGGCGTTCGAAAGCCCGCCCCATGAGGTACGCGTCCAGCTCGTACTTGAGGAATCGCTTCAACTGGTCCGCACCGTACGCCTCTTCCATCACCATCAGCGCGGAGTACTGCGACAACGTCTCGATGATGAACGTCGCCCCCTGCACCGCCCCACCCACCGTCTGGTGACCCCACCACTGGTGGGCGACCTCGTGCGCGGTCACGTAGAACGGGTAGTCGATGTCGACCGCGGGATCCTCGACGTGCGCGATGAACCCGATCGCCTCGGAGTACGGGATCGTATTCGGGAACGACTGCGCGAACGTCTGATAACGGGGGAACTCCAGGATCCGGACCTGACGGTGCTGATAAGGCCCGAACTCCGACGTGTAGTAGTCGAGCGACTTCTTCACGGCCTCGGCCATTCGCGCGACGTTGTAGTCGTGCTCGGGATGATGGAAGATCTCGATCGCCACTTCCTCGCCCGCGCCGCCCGACGGGGGCCTCCACGTGTCGCGATGGACCCCGTAGCGCGCCGAGAGGATCGAATAGAACGCCAGCATCGGCGAGTCCATCCGATAATGGAAGTAGCGGCGCCCGCCGTCCTCCCATTCGCGTTCGAGATACCCCGGGGCGAGCGCGATCTGGTCCGGCGCGGTCGAGATCGTCGCCTCGAAATCGATCCAGTCCGCGTCCGTCGCGAGCGGATTCTCCATCCGTGCGTCCACATCGTCCGGCGGCGGCTGCGGCTCCCGCGGCGCCAGGTCGTGCTTTCGACGGATCTCGTCGTCCTGGAGCTCGGCCTCCACGCTGTAGCCGAAGTGCGGCATCATCCCACTCTCCAGGAACGTCCCGTTCTCAACCACCCGCAGATTGCTGATCTCGTTCTCGAATCCCTCCGTCACATACGCCAGGTCGAACTCGAACCGGAGCGAATCACCCGCCGCCAGCGGCTCGCTGAGCCGATAGATGTGATACCCACGCTCGTCATCCTCCAATACCGCCTCCGCCGCACGGCCGAAATTCAGCTCCCGGACCGCCACGTCCGACGGGATCCGCAGGTGCAGCGAGTCGATGGCGACCCCGCTCGCATTCTCTAGCGAATAGGCCCCGCGCACGAAAACGTCCCGCTCCTCGGGCACCAGATCGACCTGCAACGACACCGCCCGGACCCGCGGCTGCGCCACGTCAGCGAAACGCTCGTACAGCCGCTCATACTCCGCCCGACTCCGCTCCCGTTCCGCCGACGTCGCGTACTCGTTGAGGATATTGGTGTTATAGAACATAAATCCACCCAGCGCGACGACGAGGGCTGCGCCGAGGGCGGTGGCGGCCAGAAGTGGCCGGCTGAAGCGGAGTTTCGCGAGGTGGAGCCGCCAGCGCGGCCCCGTTTCCCGGCCGCGGACCCAGAACAGATTGGAGGCGACCGCGAGCAGGAGGGCCCAGGCCGCCCAGTAGCCCTTGAACCAGAAGAACGGGGTCGCATACGGGCCGTACCGGTTCATGTCGGAGTAGACGAGCCCGGAGTCGGAGCCGAAGATGTAGAGGTTGTGCTCGAAGCCGAGCTGTCCGGCGAAGAGTGCGGCGACGAAGTAGAGGATGGCGATGGCATGGCCCATGTACTTGTGGTTGACCAGCACATGGAAGAGCATGATGAGGACGCAGAGCAGCGCGTAGTCGAGCAGCGCGTAGCCGAAGAGCGTCTGGAGGTAGAGTCCGATCTCGAAGTCGAAGTATCCCTTGACCGCCTGAGTGACGATGCCGGCGACGAGCAGAACGGCCTGGAGCATCATGACGATGCCGATCAGTGCGGTCAGCTTGGCGGCGTACGGCACCCATGTGCGGGTCGGGGTGGAATCGACGATCTGATCGACGCGAGCGTCGCGCTCGCGCCACACCAGCTCGCCGCCGTAAAAAGTGATGATGATGAGGACGAAGAGGGCGAACATCCCTCCCAGCAGCTCGAGCACGCTGTAGGTGACCGGATAGGTGGTGGTTCCGAACAGCTTACCGACCTGGTCGGCGGCGAGGACCAGGAAGACGAGCCCGGCGCCGACGATGGCGACGAAGTAGCGATTCAGCACGATGCCGCGGAAGGCGTTTCGAACCGTCGCCAGGTACTGCTGGAGATGGGCGCGCCGGCCGTAGTCTAGCGTGACCTTCGGCAGCACCAGCGCCTGTGGTGCCGGGGTCTCGAGGTCCGGCTCGGACTTGCTCGCCGTTCGCTTCCGCCGCCATCCGGCGGCCGCGTGCGCGAATCGGAAGCGCCAGAAGGCGATGCCGAGGATCGCCAGCCCTACCGCGGACCAGATCAGCCGGTTCCAGAACACGACACCCTCGAGCGGGAGCAGCATCGTGTTCTGCTCGACAGCCGTCCAGTAGCGGGTCGCGAAGCCGAACGCCGCCAGGCCGAATGGATCGACGTAGGCGGCGAATAGCTGATCCTCCAGGTCCTGGGCGTTGCCCGCGATGAGATAGCCGACGAGGAGCACCACGCCGCCGACGTAATTCGCCAGCATCTGCCGCGTGAGCGCCGCGAGCGCGAAGAAGAGCGCGCCGGTCAGCAGAAGGTTCGGCAGAACGCCGATCGCGTACGGGTGGAAATACGCCGCCAGCCGGATCGGCCCCAACCGCTCGGCATCCAGGAACGGCATGATGGACGCCACGAGCATGCCCAGCGGAATGCCCAGAAAGACCACCGCGTTGGCCGCCAGCGCCCCCAGAAACCGGCCGCCGAGGTAGTCGAAGCGCGAGATCGGCGTCGTGAAGAAGAGCGGGTGCATCCGGTGCTCGAAGTCGCGGAAGACGGAATTCCCCAGCAGCGCCGCCGTCACGATGAAACCGAACACGCTGACCGTCATCACCTGCGCCAGCAGCGATCGCGGCGAGTTCACGTACACGTTCCCGCCGCTCCCGCCCACCGCCATGTTGACGCTCGGGAACGCGCCGCCGATCGCGCACATGATCAGGAACGCGACGGCGAAGAACAGCGCGAAGTAGACCCAGCTCGATATGCGGGTGAGGTAGTACCGCAGCTCGAAACGGGCGATCGAGAACAGCGTCGCCGTCACGCGCCCACCTCCACGACATCCCCGCCCTGCTCCACCAGCAGCCCCTCCATGGCGCTGAAGTAGACGTCCTCCAGATCCGGCTCGACCGCCGCGAACTCGGGACCCGGCGGCGCATCACTGTAAACGTGAATCACCGTCTTCCCGACCAGCAGTCGCGAAGAGATCACTCGATAACGCACCTTGTGGTCGGGCAGCTCGGCGCGCTCGATGATCTTCTTCCAGATCCTTCCCCGCAAGGCGTCGATCGCCGAGAGAGGTTCGGACTCGAGGAGGATGCGCCCCTCATCTATGATCGCCATGCGGCTGCACAGCTCGGAGACGTCCGCGACGATGTGCGTCGAGAGGATGACGATGCTGTTCTCGCCGAGCTCGCTGAGGAGATTGAGGAAGCGGACGCGTTCGGCGGGATCCAGCCCGGCGGTGGGCTCGTCGACGATGATGAGCTTCGGATCGCCGAGGAGCGCGACCGCGATGCCGAACCGCTGCTTCATGCCTCCGGAGAACCCGCCGAGATCCTTCTTCCGCGCCTCGTGCAGGTTGGTCTGGTGCAGCAACGCCGCAACGATCTCCCGCCGCTCCTTGCGGTTGGTGATGCCCTTGAGGACGGCGAAGTGGTCCAGAAGCGACTCGGCGCTCACCTTCGGGTAGACGCCGAACTCCTGTGGCAGGTACCCGAGCGAGCGGCGGACGCGATCCTTCTCCCGCAGCACGTCCATCCCGTCGAGGTCGACCGAGCCCTCGTCCGCCTCCTGGAGGGTGGCCAGAGTTCTCATCAACGTGCTCTTCCCGGCCCCATTGGGTCCCAGCAGACCGAACATCCCGCCGGGAATGGTGAGCGAGACGTCATCGAGAGCGACGACGCCGTTGGGGTACGTTTTCGAGAGATTACGGATGTGGAGGGGCATCGGGACGATTGAACGGGTGATTGGAGAGTTAACAGTTAACTGTTAACAGTTAACAGGAAACGCGCCGGCTGCGGACGATACTCGTAGGCAAGACGGCCGCA